>NZ_JBNAFZ010000003.1:9234-568183 GCF_049800935.1 Microbulbifer sp. S227A
GGGGGGGCGCGGCGGGGGGGGCGGCCCGGGTATGTGGCAGGCCGCGCCGCCAGACGGATCAGTTTTCCATCGCCTCAAGCTCGTCGATAAAGCCCGAAATCATGTCGAGCCCCTTGTCCCAGAACCGCGGATCGGACGCATCGAGCCCGAAGGGGGCCAACAGGTCCTTGTGGTGTTTGGAGCCACCCGCGCGGAGCATGTCGAAATACTTGTCCTCAAAGCCCGCATCGCCATCCGCATAGACCGAGTAGAGCGCGTTCACCAAGCCGTCGCCAAAGGCATAGGCATAGACATAAAAGGGCGAATGCACGAAATGCGGGATATAGGCCCAGAAGGTTTCATACC
Organism: Microbulbifer sp. S227A; assembly: GCF_049800935.1. NCBI lineage: Bacteria > Pseudomonadati > Pseudomonadota > Gammaproteobacteria > Cellvibrionales > Microbulbiferaceae > Microbulbifer > Microbulbifer sp. S227A. The sequence goes on from NZ_JBNAFZ010000003.1 coordinate 9,580, forward strand.
CGTCCATGAATTCGAACGCGGGGCCAAGGCTCTCGGCCTGAACGCTCATCCACAGCGCGTTGATATCGTCGGGTGTGAGTTCTCCACCACGGCGGGCATCGTGCAGCTTGCATTCGAAATCGTAGAACGCGATCTGGCGTACCACCGTGTTGATCATGTCCTCGACCTTACCGGCGAGCAGTACCTTGCGCTGTTCCTGTGTCTGCGCGCCATCCAGCATCTTGCGGAAGGTCAGCATTTCGCCGAACACGCTGGCGGTTTCCGCGAGGGTCAGCGGGGTCGAGGACAGCATCTCGCCCTGATCGGCGGCCAGGACCTGGTGAACGCCGTGGCCGAGTTCATGGGCCAGCGTCATCACGTCGCGCGGCTTGCCCAGATAGTTCAGCATCACATAGGGGTGAACCTCAGTCACGGTGGGGTGGGCAAAGGCGCCGGGTGCCTTGCCGGGCTTTACCGCCGCGTCGATCCAGCCCCTGGAGAAAAACGGCGCGGCGATCTCGCCCATGCGCGGATCGAATGCGCTATAGGCATCCATCACGGTTTTCTCGGCGCTGGCCCAATCGACAACCCGGCTGTCTTCCATGGGCAGGGGGGCGTTGCGGTCCCAGACCTGCATCTTGTCCAGCCCCAGCCATTTGCGTTTCAGCTCGTAATAGCGGTGGCTGAGCTTGGGATAGGCGGCGACGACGGCCTCGCGCAGGGCCTCGACCACTTCGGGCTCCACGTCGTTTGACAGGTGGCGGCCGGTCTGCGGCGACGGCATGCCGCGCCAGCGGTCGACCACTTCTTTTTCCTTGGCTTGCGTGTTGTGGACGCGGGCAAAGGTCTTGATGTTGTCGGCAAAGACATCGGCCAGTTCGCGCGCGGCGGCCTCGCGGGTGTCGCGGTCCTGTTCGGTCAGCAGGTTCAGCGTGCCCTCGATGTTCAGCGGCTCGTCATTGACGGTGAATTCCAGCCCCGCGATGGTTTCGTCAAACAGCTTTTCCCACGCATCGCCGACCACGCCCATGTCGTGCAGGAATTTTTCCAGCTCGTCCGACAATTGATAGGGTTTCATCGCGCGGATGCGGTCGAACACCGGCTTATAGCGCGCCAGCTCCCCATTGGCGGCAAAATGCGCGTCAAGCGCGCCGTCATCCAGCCGGTTCAGTTCAAGCGTGAAAAACACCAAAGGTGTCGTGAAATTGGTGATCTTTTCCTGCATGTCGGACATGAATTTTGCCCGCTCCGCATCGGTGGTCTGCTGGTAATAGCGCAGCCCGGCAAAGGACATGATGCGCCCGGCCACCGCGCTGATGCGTTCGTTGCGCAGCACGCAGTCAAGCAATCCGGCGGCGTCGAGATCGGCAAGCTTGCCTTCATAGTCGGCGGCAAAAGAGGTGCAGGCGGTTTCCAGCCAGTCCAGGTCGCGTTTCAGTTCCGGCGCGTCCTGTGACGTGTAGAGATCGCTCAGGTCCCATTCCGGCAGGTTGCCCAGATCCTTGCCGCCCGCCGAGGCGTTGGCATCGAAATTCGGTTTGATGGTCATCGCGGAATCCTTCTGCTTTGCCTTGGAATTAGTGCCCCGTGGCGCGCAGATGCAAGGGCTCAGCCGAAATGCGGCGAAATATTCCACCAAAGCAATTCCGAACCTGTATCATATGTGGGTAATCTTGAACGCGGCAGGCCCTTGGATATGCCGGGCCGGTCGCGCCGCCAGGGGCGGCAACAAACAACAGGGAGGACTTGGCGTGGGAATATTCAGTGATCCAAAAGTAACCGGTGCCGGCGGGGCCGTCATCGGGCTGCTGGTGGGTTTGTTCGTGGGCAACGATACGCTGGACGAGGACGTGACAAGGCTGGTGCGCGAGGAAATCGCGCCGGTGAACGCGGCGGCAAAAGACCAGGGCAGCACGCTCGAGGCGCTGTCGGCCCGGCTCGATGCGCTGGATGCGGCGGTGGCGGATGGCGCGGCGGCAACCGGGGCGCTGGCGGCGTCGGTCGGGGACAAGATCGAAGGCCTGCGCGATACGCTGGGCGGGACGATCTCGGACACCGCCAGCAGCCAGGCGGAGGCCCTGAAGGCGGCGCTGGCCGAGATGTCGGCATCGGTCGAAGGCTGGACCAGATCGGCGCTGGAACCGGCAAGCCCGCCTGAAACAGCAGTGATCGAAAACCCGGCGCAGGCGGCGGCCTCATCGGTAGCGGCGGGGGATGCCGGTCCGGTCGTGGGGGTTGGCGAGACCGCGCTCTTTGCCGACGGCGGCGTGCGCGCCTTTGTCAGCCGCGTGACGGGCGAGACCGCGGTGGTGTCGATCAACGGGGCGGCCTCGACCATCGCCGCCGGAAACGCCGTGGTTGTGCGCTATGCGGATGGTTCCTGCCGAGTGGGCGTGGCACAGGTTTCGGGCGATGGCGCGGTCATCACCTCGGATTGTGATGCCCCCGCCGCGGCCGGGGACGGGACCGCGGGCGCTCCGGGTGAGGTCGTAATGCTGGCGGATGGTGCCCTGCGGGTGTTCGTTTCGGGCGTGGTGAACGGCAATGCGCGGCTGGCGATCAACGGGTTGTCGACCCAGGTGGTTGCGGTTGGCGACGCCGCCACGGTGGATGTGGCCGGCACAAGCTGTACCGTTTCCGTCACCGGCATTCGCGGCGACATGGTGGGTTTGACCGGCAGCTGTGGCTAGAAAAAATTCCGCCCGGCACAGAGGGCCGGGCGGTGTTCTTGCGGTCGGGAGTCCGGATCAGGCGAAAGCCGCGCTCTTGTGAGTGTTGCTTGGCGGTTGGCTGAACAGGTCTTCGAGCTGATCGAACACGTCGGCGCGGATTTCCGGGGTTTCCATCAGCACCTCGTGCCGTGCACCCTGCACGATTTCAAGCCGCCCGTTTGGCCAGCGATCCATGCGCTGGCGCACATCGTCGCAATCGATGATCTGCTCTCCCGAGCCCAGGAAGGTGACACAGGGCAGGTCGGGCGAGGGCCGTTGCGCCAGCGCGCGGCATTCCATCAGGCTCTCGCGCAGCCAGACCAGCGTCGGCCCGCCGATGCCCAGTTCGGGATGTGCGGCCAGCTGCTCCTGCATCATCTTGTACATGCTGGGTTCCGTGGTCAGCGCGTTGCCATCAAACGGATGCGCGGTGACATAGCCTTCGTGGCGGGTGCTCGGGGGCAGGCGCGTGCCCATTCCGACCATCGGCGCGACATGGGACAGCGCCCAGCCGAACGGCTTGATCATCGGCGACATGTAGATGCCCCACATCGGCCCGGTAAAGGCACAGCTTTGCACCGGCAGCCCTTCCATCACGGCGCGCAGGCCGATGCCGCCACCCATCGAATGCCCGATCAGGTGAAAGGGCGTGGGCAGCTCGAGCGTACGCGCCAGGGTCATCGCGGCGGCCAGGTCCTGCTGGTAGTCGGTAAAGATGTTCACATGCCCGAGGCGCGTGTCATCCAGCAACCGGTCGGCCAGCCCCTGGCCACGCCAGTCGATCACCAGCGTTGCGAAGCCGCGCCGGCCCAGCTCCCCGGCGGTGTCGCCGTATTTCTCGATATACTCGGTGCGGCCCGGCAGCATCAGGACGGTGCCGCGTGTGGCACCCCGAGGCCGCCACACGCCGACGCGGATGCGCACGTCATCCGCGGTCTGCACCCAATAGGCCCGCCCGCCCTCGGGCACGCCGACCATATCGTCATGGAGGGGGGCGGAGACCAGGTCCATCAGGCCAGCACCGAGGCCAGTTTCATCGCCATGCCCATGTCGCCATCCACTGCCAGCTTGCCGGTCATGAACGCCGATGTGGGGTTCATCTCGCCTTCGAAAATCGCCTGAAAGGTCTCGGCATCGGCGCTCAGGGTCACGTCGGCATCGTCATCCGACACGCGCGCGCCATCGCTGTCGAGCATGATCGCGCCTTCATCGGCGATGTCGAACTTGGCGGTGCCGTCAAAATCGGCCGCCGCAAGTTTCGAGTTGAGTTCGGCCGCAGCCTTTTCAAGGAATTCGCTCATTTTCACTCTCATGATTTTGGTGCAGGGGGCTCTGGAATTTCCCATGCATCGCGTTACACTGAACAACGTTATGAGCGTTATCCATCCCTTGTTCAAAACTATCGTCGCGGCAGTTTTGGCCATAGTAATGAATTCCATACCTTTGATCGCGCAAACCGCCGATTCCGAGGATGAGCAGGCGTTGTTGCAGGCGCTGGCCGGGGCGGATGCGGACGAGGCGCGGCGCCTGGACCGGCAGTTGCAGCGACTGTGGTCGCGCAGCGGTTCGGCGTCGATGGACCTGTTGTTGCAACGCGGGCGCGATGCGCTCGAAGAAGAGGACATGGCCGCGGCGATCGAGCACCTGACGGCGCTGACCGATCACGCCCCGGATTTCGCGCAGGGCTGGAGCACCCGCGCGCTGGCCTATTTCCATGCCGAACTTTATGGGCCGGCATTGTTGGATCTTGAGCATGCGCTTGCGCTTAATCCCAACAATTACAACGCGATAATCGGCCTCGGCGCCTTGTTGGAAGAGTTCGGGGACGAAACGCGCGCCTATCAGGCCTATAGGCGGGCCAAGGCTATACATCCCCATCACGAGGAAGTAACCAAGGCCCTGGACCGCCTGCGCCCGGGAATCGAGGGCGCGGCACTTTAGGCCCTGACGGGGCAGGGGGCGACAGGTGACCGGGTCATCGCGTATTGTGGCCGTGCTGGGCCCGACCAATACCGGCAAGACGCATTATGCCATCGAACGGATGCTGGGGCACCGCACCGGGGTCATGGGGTTGCCGCTGCGGCTGTTGGCGCGCGAGGTCTATGACCGGATCGTCGCGGTGCGCGGCCCGTCGGTGGTGGCGCTTGTTACCGGCGAAGAGCGGATCGTGCCGCCGCGCACGCAATACTGGGTCTGTACGGTCGAGGCGATGCCCGAGGGCATGGGCACCGATTTTGTCGCGATTGACGAAATCCAGCTCTGTGCCGATCCCGAACGGGGCCATGTGTTTACCGACCGGCTGTTGCGCGCGCGGGGGCAGCTGGAGACCCTGTTCATGGGCAGTGATACCATGCGCGGCCCGATCCGCGCGCTGGTGCCCGAGGCGCAGTTCCAGGGGCGCGAACGGATGTCGCAGCTGGTCTATTCCGGTGCAAAAAAGATCAGCCGCATGCCCGCGCGCAGCGCCATCGTCGGCTTTTCGGTCGAGGGGGTCTATGCGATCGCCGAGCTGATCCGCCGCCAGAAGGGGGGGGCGGCGGTGGTCATGGGGGCGCTGTCTCCGCGCACCCGCAACGCGCAGGTCGCGCTCTACCAGAATGGCGACGTGGATTACCTGGTGGCGACCGATGCCATCGGCATGGGGCTGAATCTTGATATCGACCACGTGGCGTTTTCGGCGCTGAGCAAGTTTGACGGCCGCCGGATGCGCCCGCTGGCCCCGAACGAGCTGGCCCAGATCGCCGGTCGCGCGGGGCGTGGCATGTCGCACGGGACATTCGGCGTTACCGGCGAAGCGCGTCCGCTGGACGATGGGGTGGCCCAGGCCATCATGGATCATCGCTTTACGCCGCTGAACAAGCTGAACTGGCGCAGCGCGGCACTGGAGTTCGGTTCGGTCGATCACCTGATCCGGTCGCTCGAGGTCGCCCCGACGGATGAGAACCTGCTCAAGGCGCGGGAGGCGGACGATCTGGCGGTGCTGAAATCGCTGGCGCAGGTGGACGAGGTGTTCGCGCGCGCTTCGGACCCGGCCTCGATCCGCCTGTTGTGGGATGTCTGCCGGATCCCCGATTTCCGGGGAATCAGCCATGCGGAACACTCGGCCCTGCTCGAGGTGATCTTTGGCTATCTGCATCAGAGCGGCGTGGTGCCCGACGATTGGCTGGCCCGCCAGATCAGGCGCATCGACCGGACCGATGGCGATATCGACACGCTGAGCAAGCGATTGGCATTTATCCGCACATGGACATATGTCGCACAGCGCAAGGGCTGGACAGGCGATGAAAGCCATTGGCGCGGGGTGACGCGCGCTGTAGAAGACAGGGTGTCGGACGCGCTGCACGAGCGACTGACGCAGAGATTTGTGGACCGGCGCACATCCGTGCTTTTGCGCCGGCTCAAGCAAAAGGAGGCCCTTTTGGCCGAAGTGAACGATAAGGGTGAAGTGACCGTCGAGGGCGAATTCGTCGGGCGGTTGGAAGGGTTTCGATTCTCCGCGGACAAATCCGCGGCGGCAGGGGCCGAGGAAAAGGCGGTCAAGGCCGCGTCGATGCAGGCACTGGCGCCGCAATTCCACCTGCGCGCGGACCGGTTCTACAACGCCCCCGATACCGAGATCGACTTTACCGAACAGGGCGGTCTGATGTGGGGCGAGCACGCGGTCGGAAAGCTGGTTGCCGGTCCGGAACCGCTCAAGCCGCAGGTCGAGGTTTTTGTAGATGACGCCGCCGGGCCGGACGTGGCCCAGAAGGTCGCGCGCCGGTTGCAGCATTTCATCGACCGCAAGATCGCCGCGCTGTTCGAGCCGGTGCTGACGCTGCAGCGCGACGAGGAACTGTCGGGGCTGGCCCGTGGCTTTGGCTTCCGGATGATCGAGGCTTTTGGCATCCTGCCCCGCGCCGAGGTGACGCAAGAGGTGAAGGATCTCGACCAGGATGCCCGCGGCGCGCTGCGCAAGCATGGCATCCGGTTCGGCCAGTTCACCATCTTCATGCCGCTACTACTCAAGCCCGCGCCGACACGGCTGCGGCTGGTGCTGTGGTCACTGGCCAAGGGTCTGCAGGAATTCCCCGAGTCGCCGCCGCCGGGCCTGGTGACGGTGCCGACGGTGCAGGACGCGCCCGAGGGCTATCACACGATGTGCGGCTATCGCGCCGCCGGAGAGCGGTCGGTGCGAATCGACATGCTGGAGCGGCTGGCCGACATGCTGCGCGCCGAGGACAGCCGGGGTGGTTTCGAAGCCAAGCCCGATATGCTGTCGATTACCGGCACCACGCTGGACCAGTTTGCGGACCTGATGCAGGGGCTGGGTTACAAGGGTGAGCGCGGCGAGCGGATCAAGGTCAAACCTGCTCCGGCACCTGCTGAAATTTCGGCTCCAAATTCGGACCCCGCTCCGACCCCAAATTCAGACCCTGAAACGACGACCGATATGGCGGCCGAGGGCACGCCCGACGCCGTAACCACAGCTGCCGGGCCGGATGCCGAAAGCACAGCCGAAACCCCGGCCGTCGCCGAGCAGCCCGCCCAGGCGGTCACCGAAGCACCCGCCGTTACGGAATCGGACGCGCAGGAGCCCGAGATGGAGGTCTTTTATACCTTCACCTGGGCGAGGCCGCGCCGTGACCAGCAACGGTCGCGGGGCAAGGCTGGTCAACGCGAGCGTCAGGGGACCAAGCCGCAGGGCAAGGGCCGCCCCCGCAACAAGGGGCAGGACAAGGGCGATCGCAAGGACAAGGGCTCCAAATCCTACTCCGCACGCCCGCCGCGCAAGGAAAAGCAGATCGATCCGGACAATCCCTTTGCCGCGGCCCTGATGGGGCTCAAGGATAACGGCTAGGCCGGTGGGCGCCGTGTCGCCGGACAAGCTGAGGCTGGACAAGTGGTTGTGGCAGGCGCGGTTCTTCAAGACCCGCACCCTTGCCGCCAAACAGGTTGGCGGTGGCAATGTCCGGGTGAATGGCGAGCGAACGCTGAAACCGGCCCATGGTATCGCAGTCGGCGATGTGCTCAGCTTTGCGCAGGGGCGGCAGGCACGGGTCGTGCGGATTGTCCACCTTGGCACGCGGCGCGGCCCGGCCAGCGAGGCGCAGGAACTCTACGAGGATCTCGCCCCGCCCGAGCCCCGCCAGCCCCCGCCCGAACGGGTCGGGGAGCGGCCCACGAAAAAGGACCGGCGGGCGCTGGACGCGCTGCGTGCCGCGGAGGATGGCGACTTCTGATCCGAATTTCGCGCCAAACGCGGAACCAGCGCCCAACATTCGCCAAACCGCAGAACGCGGGTTGGCCAATTGCCCCGAAACGCCGGAATTCGGCCTTGTGCGGTGCTGCTGTGGCGGATTGCCGACTTGAAGTACCGGCGGCGCTGAATTAGCTACACCGCCAATACGTGAACCGGAAAGCCCATCATGACCTATATCGTCAATGACGCCTGCATCGCCTGCAAATACACCGATTGCGTCGAGGTGTGTCCCGTGGACTGCTTTTACGAAGGCGAGAACATGCTGGTCATCCATCCGGATGAATGCATCGATTGCGGCGTCTGCGAGCCGGAATGCCCCGCGGATGCCATTCGCCCCGATACCGAGCCGGACATGGACAAATGGGTCGAGTTCAACCGCAAGTATTCGGAAATGTGGCCGGTGATCATCACCAAGAAGGATCCGCTGCCCGAAGCCGAAGAGCGCGACGGCGAGAGCGGCAAGCTGGAGAAATATTTCTCCGAGGCTCCGGGCGAGGGGGGGTGATCTCCTCGGCGGGATCACGGCGAAGCCGCGTCAGATCCTGCCAATCTGACCGATGTAACGGGCAATTCTCCAAGAGTTGACGTCACGTCCGCTTCCGGACATGGTGATTCTGTGTTATGATACTGGTACAAATGGTATCAAAGTCTGGGAAAATGCCCTCCTCCGCACTCATCGGGAGTGGCTCAGTCAAGTAAATGAACGCCGTCAGACGGGGCATTGTCATGCGCCGCTGCGGGTTTTTGCTGTCTGAACCAGTCGCAAGTAAGGACTATCTGAATGACCAAATCGAAGAAGCTTGATTTCCGCCCCAACGAATACGTCGTCTATCCGGCGCATGGGGTCGGGCAGATCGTGTCGGTTGAGGAGCAGGAAGTTGCCGGCATCACGCTGGAGCTGTTCGTGATTTCCTTTGAAAAAGACAAGATGACCCTGCGGGTGCCGACCCACAAGGCGACCGAGATCGGCATGCGCTCGCTAAGCTCGCCGGACGTGATCACCAAGGCGATGACAACCCTCAAGGGCAAGGCCAAGGTCAAACGCGCGATGTGGTCGCGCCGGGCGCAGGAATACGAACAAAAGATCAATTCCGGCGATCTGATCGCGATTGCCGAGGTTGTCCGCGATCTGCACCGCACCGACGACCAGCGCGAGCAGAGCTATTCCGAACGCCAGCTTTACGAAGCGGCGCTCGAGCGTCTGACCCGCGAAGTCGCCGCCGTTGGTGGCGGTGACGAGGATGTCGCGGCCAAGCAGGTTGGCGATGTGCTGATGTCGCGCGCGGCGTAACAAACCCGCCGGTTTGCCCCGACGGGGCCAATGGATGTGAACGGTGGCCCATGGTGGCCACCGTTTTGCGTTTCCGGGGTATTATTTGAAAACCGGTGCGCGCTTTTGCATCTTGGCGGCCACCACTTCGGCAAATTCGGCGGATTGCAATTGCTGGCTGAACAGCACGGATTCCTGCTGCATCCGGGCTTTGACCTGATCGCGATCCTGCCGGATCAGGGCCTTGGTGTGGCGCATGGCCTGCGGGGCGGCATTTGCGAGCCCGTTGGCCACGCGCCGGGCCTCGTCCTCCAGATCCGCCGCCGCACACATGCGCGAGATCAACCCGAAACGCAGCGCTTCGGTGGCCGTCAGCGTGCGGTTGGCCATCAGCATATCATTTGCAATCGCCGTGCCCACCGCCCGGGGCAGCAACAGCGACGAGGCCGCCTCGGGAACCAGCCCGAGCTGGGCAAAGGGGGTGTTGAAGGTGGCGGAGTCGGCGGCAACAACCACGTCGCAATGCAGCAGCATGGTGACGCCAACGCCAATCGCCGGCCCGTTCACCGCCGCCACAAGGGGTTTCGGACAGCTTGCGATGGCATCGAGAAAGCGGATGACCGGTGGCGTGTCGTCGGTGGTGTTGCCAAGGGCGAAATCCCCGATGTCATTGCCCGAGGTGAAATATGCCTCGGCCCCGGTCACAATCAGCGCGCGCACCGCATCGTCATCGGCATAGGCGGTCAGCGCATCGGCCATGGTACCATACATCGCCTGGGTGATGGCATTGCGTTTGTCCGGGCGGTTGATGGTCAGGGTGGTGACACGCCCCCGGGTTTCGACTTCGATCATGACGGTTCTTTCTCTTGTTGATGGGGGGATGTCGACGGGCGGCGGCGGGTGGCTTGTGTGCTGTCACCGCTGAGCCAGCCCCAGACCTCGTTCCACACCGCCTCGCGGCCCTTGCGAAAGGCGCCGTCGTGACCGATGCGGCGCAGTCCGAAATCGGCGGCACTGCGTTGCTGGATGTTGCTTGGCGCATTCGGATAGCAGGCCAGCAGGTCGGCGGCGGCCCGTGGCGTGGCGATGGGATCGTCGCGGAATACCCATGACCGGATGGGCGCGGTAACCGCGGAATAATGCTGGGGTGCGAGCAGCGTGTCATAATCCGGGCGGAAATAGGCCCGCCTGTGGCTCCAGCGTCGCCAGGTCCGGAACAGGTTCGGCGGCAATGGTTCGCCCTGCCAGCCGCCGATCGGTTTGATATACCGGTGCCGGGCGAGGGCATAGCTCCCAAGACCCCACCAGAAATAGAACTCGGCAGGCAGGTTGCGCAGCTGGTGCCCGCCGAAATACCCGGTGCCCACGGACAGAAAGGCGTGACGGGTGATCATGTGGTGGTTCGGCATGAGGCCTAGGAAATGGCCGCCGACGCTGTGCGCCACGTGGACGAGGGGCAGGCCGGGGGCCGCCGAACCGAGCCGGTCCAGCGCGGCGGGCATGTCAAGATGCCCCCAATCCGGGTAATCGATGCCCGAGCGCGCAATATCCGCCGCCGCCGACCCGCCGATGCCGCGATAATCATAGGTCAGAACAACCGCGCCGCGCGCCGCCCAGTATCGGGCCGCCGCGTCATAGAAACCGCGCGGAAACCCGGTGCCTGCCGAGATCAGTATGCCCATGCGCGGATCGGGCGACCGGTAGATATCGCCCATCAGCCGCCAGCCATCCCGGGCCGCGAAGGTCACGTTGGCCTCGTGCTGCGGTTCAGGCATCGGTGTCGCGCATGGCGATGCTGTCGGCATTGATGATGTCATGGGCGTTCTCTGCGAGATGGCTCAGAAAGCGTTGAATGATGTCCTGTTCGGCGCGGTCGAACGGCGCGAGCAGGGCCTGGTTGAACTTGCGGGTTTCCCGGATGCCCCGCTCGAGCAGCGCGCGTCCGTCCGGTTGCAGGACCACCAGTGTGATGCGCCCGTCTTCGGGCGAAGGGCAGCGGCGCACCAGCCCCTTGTGGCACATGCGGTCGACCAGCCCGGTCAGGCTGGATTTCCCCATGGCCAGGGTGCGGGCGATTTCGCTGATCGGCAGCCCGTCATCCCGCGACAGCACGAACAGCACCGCCAGTTGCGTTGTCGTCAGGTCGAACTCTGCGCGGGTCCGCTGATCGGCGGCGCGGAACAGGGCGCTGCTGGCCACCTGCATCCGGTGAAAGAGTTTGAGTCGGTGCGACATGGATTAGTTCATATCCGAACCAATTTTCACCCGTCAATCGGGGTGACGAAACGTCATGGTGCAGATTCTGATGGGGCGGATCGGTCAAAGGGCCGTTGCCCATCCCGGAGAATCGACAAGCGCGATCTGGCGTTCTAGCGTGCAGGCTCATGAGGCAGGGCAAGGAAAACGACATTGGCCGAAACGGGAAGCGCGGGCTGGTTCGAGCGGGTTTTTGTCGATCTGGGGCGACAGATGCGGTGGTCGTTCCTGCCGCCCTTGATGATCTATTTTTCCTATGGCGTCTCGGGGCTCACGGCGATTGTGGGCACGTTTTTCGTCAAGGATTACCTGGGCCTGTCCGCCGCGTTCCTGTCCGGCATCGCGTTCTGGGCAGGCATTCCCTGGGCGCTCAAGATGCCGTTGGGCCACCTGGTCGACCTGATCTGGCGATACAAGGGCTGGCTGGTCTATCTCGGGGCGGCGCTGATCGGGTCAAGCCTTGCGATCATGTATTTCCTGATCACCGACCCCGAAGGCATGGCGGCGTTGCTGCCGATCAGCGCGTGGTATGTGGTCAGCGTTCTGCTCGCCCCGTGCGGCTATGTCATCCAGGACGCGGTGGCGGATGCCATGTCGGTCGAGGCGGTGCCCCGGCTGGATCATGCGGGCGAGCCGATCCCCCAAGACCAATCGCGCGCGATGCACACCACGATGCAGACGCTTGGCCGGTTCGCCTTGATCAGCGGCACGGTTGCGGTGGCGCTGTTGAACATCGCGATGTTTTCCGGGGCCGAAGACCTGCCACAATCCGAAAAGGCCGCGATTTATGCGCGGATTTACCTTGTGGCGCTGATCATACCGGTGCTGTCGGTATCCGGTGTCGGGCTTGCCGCGTTCCAGCGCCGCCAAGACCGTCACCGGCTGCGCCGGCTGGGCAGGACCACGGCCGAGATCGACGCGGCCCAGGGGCGCGAAGAGGGCGAGGCGACGCCCAATCACTGGTATTTCACCGGTGGCGCGATTTTCGTGGTCCTGACGCTTGTGATCGGCCTGTCGGACATCGCCTATGCGCAGGAGATCGTGTTTGTCGGGTCCATGGCCATCGTGCTGTTCCTGATGCGCCAGATGATCGCGGTGCTGGAGCCGGCCAAGGCGCGGATGCTGGTGGGGACGGCGGTCATCATCTTTGTGTTTCGCGCCGTGCCCCTGCCCGGACCGGGGCAGACCTGGTTCGAGATCGACATGCTGGGCTTTGACGAGCAATTCCTCTCGGTGCTTGCCCTCATCACCTCGGTGTTGACGCTTGCGGGGATCATCCTGTTGCGGCCGGTGATGGCCAATCGCCCGATCACCCGGATCATCCTGCTCCTGACCCTCGCGGCGGCGGTGCTTTCGCTGCCGAATATCGGGCTGTTCTATGGTGTGCAGAACTGGACCGCGGCGCATACCGGCGGGGTGGTCGATGCGCGGTTCATCGCGATTCTCGATACGGCGGTAGAGTCGCCGCTGGGGCAGGTGGCGATGATCCCGATGCTGGCCTGGATCGCGCGCAATGCGCCGTCCAATCTCAAGGCGACATTCTTTGCGGTCATGGCCTCCTTTACCAATCTCGCCCTGTCGGCCAGCGCTCTTGCCACGAAATACCTGAACCAGATCTTTCTGGTCACGCGCGAAGTGCGCGACCGGGCAAGCGGAACGATCGAGATCGCGGCGGATTATGGCGCGCTGGGCGGGCTGTTGATCACCGTGGCGGTGCTGGGGCTGGTTCTGCCGGTGCTTACGATTTTTCTGATCCAGATGTCGCGCTTGCGCACCACCGACTGATCACGCCCTGACAATGGCCAGCAGCGCCAGCAACACGGCGATTTCCGCAATCTGTTCCGCCGCGCCCAGGATATCGCCGGTCTGCCCGCCGATCCGGGCGCGGGCAAGCAATGCGAGCGCCAGGACAAGGAGCGCGGCACAAAGCCAGCCGCCGATGATCGCCGGACCAACCGCGAGCCAGCCCAGGCCGATGCCCAGCCCGACCGCCAGCGCAACCGGGCCACGCGATGGCGCGCCGACCGCACGTGACAGCCCGGCATCGCGGGCATGGGGCAGGCCGCACATCATCAGCGGCAGAAAGCTGCGGGCCAGCACGGCGGCCGCGATCACCGGTGCAGTCCCCAGCGGCAGCAACGCGGCCAACGCCATCCACCGCAGCCCGACGGACAGGATCAGCGCCAGCACGCCATAGCTGCCGATGGCGCTGTCTTTCATGATCTCGAGCCGGCGTTCGCGAGTCCAGCCGCCCCACAGCCCGTCCGCTGTATCGGCAAGGCCGTCTTCATGCATGGCACCGGTCAGGACAATCTGCGTCGCCAGCACCAGCCCCGCCGCCACCGGCGCGGGCAATCCGATGGCAAGGCCGATCCCCCCGGCAAGCCCGGAAATCCCGCCGATCACCAATCCCACCAGCGGAAAGGCCCAGACCGCATCGGATTGACGTGCAAAGGCGGTGTCCGGCAACCGGGGCAGGGGCAGACGGCTGAGCAGGGCAAAGGCGGTCCCGACATTCAACCCCCACGCGCAGAGAATGTCAGATTTGCGCATGTGCTGGCCTTTTCCTGTGTTGTCGCGGGTTGCGCAATGGTTAAACACGGGGGCGGACCCCAATGCAACGAGGCTTTGAATGCGACCTGACCTGACCGATCTGAACGCGCTGCGCGCCCTGCTTGCCGATGCACCGCAAGAGGACGACGCGGCGCGCAGGGGCGCGGCCGAGCGCAATGGTCAGCTGACCAAACCGCCGGGGGCGTTGGGCCGGCTCGAGGATCTGGCGTTGTGGTACGCGGCATGGCGGGGCAATCCGCGCCCGGTGATCGCATCGCCGCAGGTCATCATTTTCGCAGGCAATCACGGGGTGACGGCCCAGGGGGTTTCGGCCTTTCCCGCCGATGTCACGGCGCAGATGGTGGCGAATTTCGAACATGGCGGCGCGGCGATCAACCAGCTGGCCAAGGCGGCGGAAGCGTCGATGCATGTTCACGCGCTCGAACTTGAGCGGCCAACCACCGATTTCACGCAGGGCCCGGCGATGTCCGGGCAGGACTGTTTGGCGGCGTTGCAGACCGGGTGGAACGCGGTCGATCCCCGGGCCGATCTGCTGGTCGTTGGTGAAATGGGCATCGGCAACACCACGTCGGCGGCGGCGATCTGCCATGCCCTGTTCGGGGGCGAGGCCGCGGACTGGACCGGGCGCGGCACCGGGGTGGACGAAGCCGGCCTTGCCAACAAGACGCGGGTTGTGGCCCAAGCGGTGGCGTTGCATCCGCAGGCGGACGGGCTCGAGGTGCTGCGCTGTCTGGGTGGGCGCGAGGTGGCGGCGATGGCGGGGGCAATTGCCGCCGCGCGCACCCTGCGAATCCCGGTCGTGCTCGACGGCTTTATCTGCTGTGCCGCCGCTGCCTGTTTGCAGGCGGTTCACGCCGGGGCGCTGGATCACACGATCGCCGGTCATCTGAGCGCCGAGGGAGCGCATGATGCCTTGCTCGGGCGGCTGGGCAAGGAGCCGCTGCTGTCGCTTGGTCTGCGGCTGGGCGAGGGATCGGGGGCGGCGCTGGCCATTCACATCGTCAAGAGCGCGGTGGCCTGTCACAGCGGCATGGCCACCTTTGCCGAGGCCGGGGTCGCCGCCGGATAGGCGCAAACCACCCGGATCAGGCCGATTTCTTATCCTCTTCGCTGGCTCGATTGGTCAGGGCAAGCTCCAGTTCCTTTTCCAGCTCGCGTGCGCGTTCGATATAGGCGAGGTTCTCGGTGGGCGGGATGTTCGGGTCCCATACTTCGGCCAGTTGTTGTACCGCTTTGCGGTCGTGATCGTAAAAGGTCCGTTCCGCCGCATCGGCTTCGAATTCGCTGAGGCCGACATTCTCAAGCACATAGCGCCCCGCGCGCAGGCTGGCGTCGAACATTTCGCGCACGATGTCGTCGGCACCCGCGCGGTAGAGTTCGTAAACATGGTTGCGGTCATGCGCCCGCGCCACGATGTGCAGGTCGGGCCGTTCGCGCCGCGCATAGGCCACAAGCTGGGTCACCGCGTGGCGATCATTCATCGCCGCGACCAGAACCCGCGCCTTGCCCAGCCCCGCCGCCTTGAGCAGTTCGGGCCGCGTCGGATCGCCGAGAAAGCCCTTGAATCCAAAGCGGCGCATCAACTGGATGGTTTCCATGTTGTTGTCCAGAACGATGGTCTTGAACCCGCTGGCCTGCACCAACCGGTTGACGATCTGCCCAAAGCGACCGATCCCGGCGATGATCACGGGGCCCTGTTCGTCGATCGAGTCCGGCTCGTGGCCGGGGCTCTTGTCTTTCATCCGGCTCGAGATGAAATCGTAGGTGATGAACAACAGGGGTGTGATCAGCATCGACAGGGCGATGATCAGCAGCAGCTTTTCGGAAACCGCTGTCTGGATGACGTGATGGTTGACCGAAAAGGCAATCAGCACAAAGCCGAATTCACCGGCCTGCGCCAGGCTGAGTGTGAACAGCCAGCGGTCGCGGCCCTTGAGTCCGAAGGTGCGGCCCAGCACGTACAGCACGACGCCCTTGGCCAGGATCACCAGCAGCGCAAGGCCGATCAGGTCGGCGGGTTCGGAAAAGAACAGGCCGAAATTGATCCCGGCGCCGACGGTGATGAAAAACAGCCCCAGCAACAGCCCCTTGAACGGCTCAAGGTCGCTTTCCAGCTCGTGGCGGAATTCGCTGTTGGCGAGCACCACACCGGCAAGGAACGCGCCAAGTGCCGGCGACAGCCCGACCAGCGTCATCAGGAACGAAATGCCAACGACGATGCCCAGGGCAAGCGCGGTATACATCTCGCGCAGGCGCGACAAGTGGATATAGCGAAACAGCGGGCGCGTCAGGTAGATGCCCGCAAGGACAACCGCCGCGACCGCCGCGATGGTGACCAGCGTAACGCCCCAGCCGGGCAGCCCATCGACCAGCGACAATCCGATTCCGTGCCCGTGATCGCCCTCGGTCGCCCGTTCGATCGACCCGTCGGCATTGAGCGACATGACCGGCGCGCTGGCAAGCAGCGGCAACAGGGCAAGGATCGGGATCACGGCGATATCCTGCGTCAGCAGCACCGAAAAGGCCGAGCGTCCGCCGCCGGTCTGCATCAGCCCCTTTTCCGACAGGGTCTGGAGCACGATGGCGGTCGAGGAGAGCGACAGGGCGAGGCCGATGGCAAGGGACACCGACCAGGTCTGGCCGGTTGACATGGCCGCCGCCATAAGCGCCAGCGTGCTGACCGCGATCTGAAGCCCGCCCAGCCCGATCAGCCGGTGCCGCATGTCCCAGAGCGCGCGCGGTTCGAGTTCCAGCCCGATCAGGAACAGCATCATCACGACGCCGAATTCGGCGAAATGCTGCAACTCCTGGGTTTCGCTGCCAACCAGCCCCAGAACCGGCCCGATGATGATGCCGGCGGCAAGATAGCCCAGCACCGAGCCAAGCCCCAGACGGGCGGCAAAGGGCACGGCGATCACCGCGGCGGCCAGATAGATCGTGGCCTGGTACAGGAAATTTTCCATGGGCGAGAATCCTTTCCCGGTCAGGTGGGGAGTGGCGCGTCGCGTTTCAACTGATCCATCACGATCTGGCTCTGCACCCGCGCAACAACGGGATGTGCCAGCAGCACGTCATGGATCAGCGCGTTGAGCGCGGGCAAATCTTCACAATACACCCGCAACAGGTAATCCGCATCGCCGGTCATTGTCCATGCGCTGGTGATCTCGGGGCGGGTCTGAACCAGCCTTGCAAAGCCTTTTGACTGTTCCGGCCCATGGGTTTCCAGCTGAACCTGGATGAACCCCTGCACCGTCAGCCCGAGGCGCAACGGGTCGAGCCGGGCCGAGTAGCCCCGGATATACCCCATGCTCTCCAGCCGCTGGCGGCGGCGTCCGGCCTGGCTGGGCGACAGGTTCAGCATCTCGCCAAGCTGCTGCGCGGTCAGGTGGGCGTCTTTTTGCAGTGCGGCCAGAAGTCGGGTGTCGGTGGAATCAAGCATGTGCGGGGCATCCTCGTACTTCTTGAAATTGGCGCGGTATTTGCGCGCAATTTGCGGCAATAATGGCCAAGTTTGCGCAGAATCCGCGTTTGGTCTGTCTTATATCTATCAAAGCGAACGGCATCAGCAACAGGAGACATTCAGGATGGGCCCATTTCCGCATAACGCCCCGAAATCCGTTATCAGCGACGAAAACCCGGCCGGCACCGACGGGTTCGAATTCGTCGAATTTGCGCATCCCGAGCCCGGCGAGCTGCGTGACCTCTTCACGCGCATGGGCTATGCGCTCGTGGGGCGGCACAAGTCCAAGGATATCGAACTCTGGCAGCAGGGCGACATCACCTATATCCTGAACGCCGACCCCCAGAGCTTTGCCGCGCGGTTCGTCGAGGAACACGGCCCCTGTGCCCCGTCGATGGGCTGGCGCGTTGTGGATGCACAGCAGGCGTTTGATCACGCGGTGTCCAAGGGTGCCGAGCCCTATGAGGGCGACGACAAGACCATGGATGTCCCGGCGATCAAGGGCATCGGCGGCAGCCTGATCTATTTCATCGACCAATATTACGAAACCAGCCCCTATAACGAAGAATTCGAATGGCTGGCCCAGTCCAAGCCGCGCGGCGTCGGGTTCTTTTACCTCGATCACCTGACCCACAACGTGTTCAAGGGCAACATGGACAAGTGGTTCGGCTTTTACGGCGACCTGTTCAACTTCAAGGAAATCCGCTTTTTCGACATCGAGGGCAAATATACCGGGCTGTTCAGCCGTGCGCTGACGTCACCCTGTGGCCGTATCCGTATCCCGATCAACGAGGATCGCGGCGAAACCGGCCAGATCGTGGCCTATCTCAAGAAATACAAGGGCGAGGGCATCCAGCACATCGCTGTCGGGTCGGACGACATCTATGAAAGCACCGACTCGATTGCCGACAAGGGTGTCAAGTTCATGCCGGGCCCGCCCGAAACCTATTACACGCTCAGCAAGGATCGCGTCGTCGGCCATGACGAGCCGCTGGACCGGATGATGAAACACGGCATCCTGATCGATGGCGAGGGTGTCGTGGATGGCGGCGAAACCAAGATCCTGTTGCAGATCTTCAGCAAGACGGTGATCGGCCCGATCTTTTTCGAATTCATCCAGCGCAAGGGCGATGACGGGTTCGGCGAAGGCAACTTCAAGGCGCTGTTCGAAAGCATCGAGCAAGAGCAGATCGACAGCGGCGAGCTGGTCGGCGAATAGGCGCAACAGGATCGGAAGGCCCCCGGCCTTTCAGGTCTTGCAACACCGCAAGTCCCCGACGGGCCTGCGGTGTTGTCGTTTCGCGGGTGTGCGGCGGGTTATCCGCGCGGCATCTTGAGCGTCACGTTGCGGCCGCTTTTCTGATAGCGCAACTCGCTGTCGCCAATCGCGACGATCTTGCCGCCATCGACCCGGTCGCCGACCTTGACCTTCTTGTAGCGCCCGTTAGGCAACCGGACGAGCGCGCGCCGGTTGGCCGGGGTTCCATAGACGCCGATCAGGTTGATCCGGCGCAGGTTGATCGCATTGTCCAGCGTCGCCCGACGCGCGACCGAGGCCGACGAGGGAATGCGGGGCTTGACGCTCTGCGGCGCTACGCTTTGCGGTGCCACGGCTGCGGCGGCGACCTGGCTCGAAGGGCCGGCGGTCTGTTTGCGGACGGTTTCGACCTTGGTGGCGAAATTGCGCGGCCGCACCCTTGGGGTTTTGGAGACCACCACGGCGAGGGCGGTCGGGGTCTCGTCGCGCTCGGCCTCCTGCTTTTGCGATTGGGGTCGCATCCTGGGGCGTGCCTTGCCCAGTTCCGCGCGCGTCAGGCCGCCAAGGCGTGCCCGTTCCGATTGTTCCACAAGGTCGGAAGGCCGCGATTTCGGGCGCAGCCCGGCCAGCCGGTCAAGCCCGGCGTCAAGGTCGGGCTCGGCCTCAAACCGCGTCGGGGGGGCGGGGGGCACCACGGGTGGCTTGCCCCGGTAGACACGGATGCCTTCCGGGCTCAGCGCGCCGTCGGGCGTCGGGATCACCAACCCGTCCTCGTCCATGGCAAAGGTGGTTCCGGCGGCGGCGGGGGCGGCGACCGCGTCCAGCGGCTGATCGGTGTCCAATTCGGCGATGGAGGGCAGCGCCACCGCGTCCTGCGCCAGATCGGTCCGGTCGATCGAGACTTCGTAGAGATTGTTCAGATCAACCGCGCCCGGCATGGCCGGCGCCGCCGGCGCGTTTCGCAACAGGTCCTGCGCCGCTTTGGGCGCAGGGGGCTTGGCGGCGGTGTCAGGCGCATCAGCCTCTTGTGGCAGGGCGGGCGCGGGCGGTGTCGTTTCGGGTTCGATCCGCGCGGTTTCCAGGGTCTGCGGCTCGGGGAGCGCCTCGGCGGCGGGATCGATCGGTGCGTTGTCCGGCACAACCGGAGCCGTCGGCGCCGCCAGAACGGTCTGTTCGGCCTCTGATCCGCGGTTGAACAGCCCCGCGATCCCCTCGTCAAGAAACAGCGCCGCCCAGGCCGCGACACCGGCGAGGAACAACAGCAGCGCCGCCATCAGGATCAGGCCGAGATGGCGCGGTTTGCCTCCGACCGGGGCCTTGTCACGGGCACCGAATACCGTCAGGCGCTCGGCCTCGTTCCGGGGCTGCGGCACCGGTTCGGGCACGGATTCGGGTGCGGGTTTTGGGGGCGCGGCCTGCGGAGCCGGAATGGCCGGCGCGGGGTCTTCGGCGGGTCGGATGATGACCGGTTTGGCCGGCAGGTCGGCGGGCGGCGTTTCGGATGGCTCCCGGGTGGCGGCAGGTTCGGCGGCCTCTGGCGTATCGGCGCTCGGGGCGGGGGAGGCGGTGTCGCCGCGCGACGCCCCGGCAAGGGGCGGGGCCGCAGAGGAAACATCCGCCGGATCGCGACGGCTGACGAAATGCGCCGGGTCGGAGGAGGGTTCCGGAGGCTGTACCTCGGCGGTGATGTCATCCGCGTTGGCCAATTCCTCCGGGACCGGCTCGATGAACATCCCGACAACCGTGATGGGCTCTTGGTCACGCTCGACCGTTGCGCCTTGGGCAAGGCCGCCCGCCTCGCCAAAAAACGGTTCGCCGTCAAATGTTCCCGCCTCGGGGATGGCGACATAGCTGACCGGTTCAAACCCGTGTTCGATGGCAAAATGCTCGGCCTCGGCCAGCGTCGCGCGGGCGAGCGCGGCAACCTGTGTGCGCCCGGCCCCGAGCCTCAGATCGAAACACAGTTCATCCAGCGCATAGGGCGTGGCCGTGGCCAGGGCGGCAAGGGCCAGGTCGCGGTTGGCGTCCTCATCGGCGCCGGTGGCCGGCACATCAAGGTAACGGATTTGGTCGTTGGGGATCACCAGCTTGCAGAGCGGGCCACGCGGATCGATCTCGATCGCTCGCTGGCGCAGGGTTTCCAGAACCGATGTCAGGTCCGGGGCATCAAGGCTGACCTCGCCAATCACACGCCAACCATCCGCCGCCCTGTGCAGCAGCGCGATGCCCTCAAGGGACAGGGAAAGCGCGAATCCCGGTTTCATTGAATACTCAGCCCTCAAGACCCAACCCACATACGGCGCGTCGCCGTGGCGCGAGTTTAATGCAGGAGCCGACCGAGGAAAAGGGAAAGCCAGACGACCCCTGGCACTGGCGGCGGGTAGATGCCCATGTGATTACCAGCGACTGTTGAGGACCCCATGACAGGACAGAAGACGGGTTTGCCGGTGATCGCAACCGCATGCGCCGCGGCCCACCCATGCATCCGAGGGCGGCAGGAACGTACACAGATCAAAGCGCGTGGTTTGATGTAACACAAATCACGGTAGCGCCGCTCGCTTCGGGCCATACACTCGATGGTGAGGTTTGAAATGCTGGGTGGTGTTTTCACTATCAAATATTGTTAATTAATAACAATAAATTACCGGCTCCTTTTCCACACAACGCAAGCACCTGGCGCTGTTGGGGCTTCATGCAGTCGGGCGCTGAATTCCGGTTCAAGCGGCGCTTGCGCCCTCAAGGGCGCTGCCCGCCGTAAGGCTTCTCCGTGGGACATGACCAACTGCTCGTGCCAATCAGCAATCTTGCGGGCTTCACGCAGTGAAACCCTCAACCGAATTGCGCAACAAGGCCCCAATGGATCACTTGCGACAGGCACATCGGGGCAGCGGGGGGCGGCGCGGCGTTCGCCCTGGTTCCTTCAAGATCCACTCACGCAAAGGTGTGGGGGACGGCGTCTTTCCGCCACGGATTTGTCCGCGTACCGGCGGTGATGCGCCGGGTTTGGCCTAGCCGGTTCGTTGTTTTTCCGGGGCCTCTTGCAAGCGGCCTGACGGCTTCTAAATACGCGAATTGAACCGGCTGAGACCAAAGAAAAACCGCCGGTTTGAAAAGCAATAGCGTTACTCCGAAGGAGCAAACAGTAATGATCAGAACCACAGCACTCGCAATGCTACTCGCCACCACGGCCGCAGGAGTTGCGGTTGCAGGAAACACGGCACCCGCACCGGCAGACCCGGTGATCGCCACGCCCGCACCGGTGGTCGAGGCACCGTTCTGGGAAGGGTTCTACCTTGGTGGCCAGGTCGGCTATGCGTTCAGCAACTTTGACATCGATTCCAACACCGTCAGCAATTTCGACGAAGACAATGTCATCGGCGGTATCACTGCCGGTTACCTCTGGTCGCTCGGCAATGGCTGGTACCTGGGTCCGGAATTCCAGTATGACTTCACCGATATCTCGGTCACCGATGCCGGGACCGGCAACACCACGTCGCTCGATGGTGTGGCGCGTCTGAAAATGATCGCGGGCTACGAGCTGGGCAATGGCCTGCTTTATGGTAACGCCGGTTTCGCCTATGCGGATTTCGATAGTCCGGACTCGGTGCTTGATTTCGACTCCAACAGCTATGTGGTCGGCATCGGCTATGACTGGCGCGTGGGCGAAAACTGGACCGTCGGTGCGGAATACATGTACCAGACTTTTGACGGCGCCGGTTCGAATGGCGGCGATGTCGATCTGAATTCGATCTACGTCAAGGCGGCTTACCGCTTCTGATCCGATCGCACGGTCGGAACCTGAAATCGAAAGGGCCATTGCGGGGTGTCTCGCAATGGCCCTTTTGCCTTGTGTGGCTAGTGGGGTCGTCTTGACGCTTTTTCCGCAATGCCGCTGGTGCCCTGCCGGTGGGCAAGTTCGGCCAGAACGTCGGACAATGGCACGTCCCGTGCCTCGAGCATCACCAGCAGGTGAAACAACACATCCGCCGCCTCGCTGGTCAGGGCGGCGCGGTCGCCTTTCACCGCTTCGATAATCGCTTCCACGGCTTCTTCGCCGAATTTTTCGGCGCATTTCTCCGGGCCCCTGGACAACAGCTTGGCGGTCCAGCTGCTTTCAGGGTCGGCCCCCTTGCGGGCGGCGATGGTCGCGGCGAGGTCGTCAAGAACGCTCATGTCAGCCTCATGGGAATGCCCGCTTCGGCCATGTGCTGTTTGGCCTCGCGGATGGTATAGTCGCCAAAGTGAAAGATCGACGCGGCGAGCACGGCGCTAGCGCCGCCCTCGGTCACGCCTTCGACCAGGTGATCGAGCGTTCCGACCCCGCCGGACGCGATCACTGGCACATCGACCGCATCCGAGATGGCGCGGGTCAGGGGCAGGTTGAAACCCGCGCGGGTGCCGTCGCGATCCATGCTGGTCAACAGGATCTCACCCGCCCCCCTGGCGGTCACGGTGCGGGCAAATTCCACCGCGTCGATGCCGGTGGGCTTGCGTCCGCCATGGGTGAAGATTTCCCATTTGCCGGGGCTGACGGTCTTGGCGTCAATGGCCACAACGATGCATTGGCTGCCGAACCGGTCGGCGGCCTCGGCCACCACGTCGGGGCGGGCCACGGCTGCGGAATTGAAGCTGACCTTGTCGGCCCCGGCGAGCAGCAGGTCGCGCACATCCTCGCGGCTGCGCACGCCGCCTCCCACGGTCAGCGGGATATAGCATTGCTCGGCGGTGCGCTGGACCACGTCGAACATGGTGCCGCGGTTTTCATGGGTCGCGTGAATGTCGAGAAAGCAAAGCTCGTCGGCCCCGGCGGCATCATAGGCGCGCGCGGATTCGACGGGATCTCCGGCATCGACGAGATCGACGAAATTGACCCCCTTGACCACGCGCCCATCGGCAACGTCGAGACAGGGTATGATGCGGGTCTTGAGCATGTCCGGTCCTTTTTGCCCTGTCCTAATGGCAAAGCCGCGCCGATACCAGAGATGTGATTGGACCATTGCGCCGCATCGTGACGACATGCGCGCAAAGGAACCGACAGAAAGGGAACGAGATGCGGGGACATATCATTCTGGCGGCGGCGCTTGCGCTGGCCGGCGCAGGGCAGGCGATGGCCGACGATCTGGTGAAGGTCAAGACCGACAAGACCGTGGACGCGGCGATGGATGCGCTTCAGGCCGCTGTCGAGGGGGCCGGGGCGACGGTCTTTGCCCGTGTCGACCACGCCGCCGGGGCGCAAAAGGTCGAGATGGAACTGGGCGAGGCGCAAGTGCTGATCTTTGGCAATCCCAAGTTGGGCACGCCGGTGATGCAGGCCGATCCGTTGGCCGGGTTGTTCCTGCCGCTCAAGGTGCTGGCCTATGCGGATGCGGACGGGCAGGTCTGGTTTGCCTATGAAGACCCCGAGGAGATGCTCGATGATCTGGATATCGACGACGATCTGCCGGCCATTGGCATGATGCAGGGCGCGTTGGCCAAGCTGACGGGCAAGGCCGCCGGGTCCTGACGCGTGGCCTAGGGGCGGGACGATCTGGCGTGCCGGGCGACGCGCGCCAGCATGTGCCTGGTGATGAGAATGTGAAACGGCATGATCACCGCCAGATAGGCCCGCCCAAGCCAGTTGTGGCGATGCACCCATGTCGCGCAGTGGATGTACCCATCGCGCGACAGGATACTGATCCGGAAATCAAGGTGCCTGTCGTCAAAACCCAGTACCAGCTCATCCGCGGTCTCCTTGCGGACCGGAAAGATCGCGATGCTGTCCTTGCTCGTGCCTGCCCCCTTGAGGCCAAAGGGCCACATGATGATCTGCCGCAGGGCCATCAGGGCATGGACCCAGACCGGGAACTGCATCGCGATTTCAGCCGCCTGGCGGGGCGAATAGCGGGCCATGACGCGATAGCCATCGATGAAATCGCCGGGGCGGTGCAGCGCCCAGAGCGCACTGTCCTGCGGCAGCGGACAGGTCTCGACAGAGCGAAACAGCATCAGCCCCTGAGCGCCGCCAGCGCCTCTTGCAGATCCAGCGCCCCGTCATAGAGCGCGCGCCCGGAAATCGCTCCGTTCAGGTTGGCACCGCAATCGCGCAGGGCGATGATGTCGTCCAGCGAACTGACTCCGCCCGAGGCGATGACCGGGATCGACACCGCGCGGGCAAGCGCGGCGGTGGCCTCGATATTCGGCCCCTGCATCGCGCCATCGCGGTTGATATCGGTATAGATGATCGCGGCGACACCGGCATCTTCGAAGGATTTGGCCAGATCGGTTACCTCGACATCGGTTTCCTCGGCCCAGCCCTTGGTCGCAACCATGCCGTTGCGGGCGTCGATGCCCACGGCGACCTTGCCGGGAAAGGCGCGCGCGGCCTCGCGCACGAGGTCGGGGTTTTCAACGGCCACCGTGCCAAGGATGACCCGCGCCAGCCCCTTGTCGATCCAGCTCTCGATCGTTGCCATGTCGCGGATACCGCCGCCCAACTGCGCGGGCACGTTACAGGCCGCAAGGATCGCCTCGACCGGCGCGGCATTGACCGGCTCGCCCGCAAAGGCGCCGTTCAGATCCACCAGGTGCAGCCATTCGCAACCGGCCTCGACAAAGGCGCGGGCCTGTGCCGCCGGGTCGTCATTGAACACGGTGGCCTTGTCCATCTCGCCGCGCAGCAGCCGCACGGCCTGTCCGTCCTTGAGATCGATGGCGGGGTAGAGGATCATGTCGCGGCCTTTCGCTATGGAGTCGGCGCGATATGGCACGGGGCGGGGCGGGAATGCAACGCGACCCAAGGTCAGTCTTGCCAGACGCGCCGGGGCTGGACCAGAGTGGCCGCAAACAGGAGGAGTGTACGATGACGAAACGGCTTGTGGGCATGGTGTTCGCGCTTGGCATGGCCGGGGCGGCACAGGCCGATCCCGCCGAAGGCACATGGAAGACCGAGGCGGATGATGGTGCCTATGCCCATGTCGACATGCGCATGTGTGGCGCGGCGGTCTGTGGCGTGATCGCGCGGACCTTCAACAGCGACGGTGAATACGCCTCGCCCAATATCGGCAAGACGCTGGTGATCGATATGGTGCCGGGCGGCGACGGGTCCTATGCAGGCAAGGTCTGGCGGCCATCAAACGACAAGATCTATGTCGGCAAGATGCAGCTGAACGGCAATTCCCTGGCCCTGCGCGGCTGTGTCGCGGGCGGTCTGATCTGTTCGAAACAGACGTGGAGCCGGGTCAACTGACCTGCTGTCTAGGGTCGCCAGCGCAGGAAATTGGCGATCAGCCGCAGGCCGGTGGCCTGGCTTTTTTCCGGGTGGAATTGCATGCCCAGCATGGTGCCCCTGCCGATGACAGCGGTCACGTCACCACCGTAATCCACATGCGCCAGCCGCTCGGCCGGCCGGGCCACGTGGAGCTGGTAGGAATGCACGAAATAGGCATGATCGCCGGTTGCCACACCGTCAAATACCGGGTGTGCGGTGTCGATCACCAGATCGTTCCATCCCATATGCGGCACCTTGAGGGCGGCATCATCAGGGGTGATCCTGACCACCTCTCCGTCGACCCAGCCCAAGCCCTGCGTATCTTCGTATTCGCGTCCCCAACTGGCCATGAGCTGCATGCCAACGCAGATGCCGAGAAAGGGCCGGCCACGGTTTTCGACCGTTTCGACCATTGCGTCAAACAGGCCGGATTGCCCGCGCAACGCGGCGGCACAGGCGGGAAACGCCCCGTCACCGGGCAGGACCACCCGGTCGGCACGTGCCACCACATCCGCATCCGACGTGACCACAACCGTGCCGGCGCCAACTTCGCGCGCCATCCGCTGAAACGCCTTTTCGGCAGAATGCAGGTTGCCGGATTCGTAATCGATGATCGCGGTGAGCATGGCGTTACAACGTGCCCTTTGTGGACGGTACGGCATCGGCCTTGCGCGGATCGGTATCGACCGCCTCGCGCAGGGCGCGGGCGACGGATTTGAAGGCGGCTTCGGCGATGTGGTGGCTGTTCAGCCCGTGCAGCGCATCCACATGCAGGGTGATGCCGCCATGGGTCGCGAACGCCTGAAAGAACTCGCGCACCAGTTCGGTGTCAAAGGACCCGATCTTGGCGGTGGGCAGCTCGACATTCCACACCAGATAGGGGCGGGCGGACAGGTCCAGCGCCGTACGCACCAGCGCGTCATCCATCGGCAGCAGGCAGGACCCATAGCGGCGGATGCCGCGCTTGTCGCCAAGCGCCTCGTTCAGCGCCTGTCCGAGCGCGATGCCGACATCCTCGACCGTGTGGTGATCGTCGATGTGGTAGTCGCCCTTGGCCCGGATCGTCATATCGACGAGCGAGTGCCGGGCAAGCTGGTCCAGCATGTGATCGAAAAAGCCGACACCCGTCTGGTTGTCATAGCTGCCCGATCCATCCAGCTCGATGGTCACCGAGATATCGGTTTCCGCGGTTTTCCGGGTAACGGTCGCGTTGCGCATTCTTGGTCCTCGCTGCCGGTTGCCCGGCACTTATAGATGTTGGAGAGGGCAGGTAAAGCCGTCACCGTCCGGTCCGGGCCGCGAAAAACTGATCCAGAGGGCGGGTCTGCGCGTAATACGTGTGCAGATGCGAAATTAGTCGCTTCTGATTTGACCCAAACCATTTTGACAAGGACTTTGAACATGACCTCCAAGACAGATGAAACCGTTCCCGCGGAAATCGAGTTTTTTGCAAAGACGGCGCGGCGCTTTTCCCACGCGGTACAGAGCATGGTGTTCGCCGATGATCGCGGCGTTGCGCTGGCGGCCGAGGCCACGCGGTTTGCCGCGCTGACCACGGCGATGGTCGATGCGCTGGCGCGCGCGCCGGGCAAGGAGATGCCGGCCGGATCGATGCGTGACCTGGTGCAAGGGGCCGCGCCGGCGATCCACGCCTTTGCGGAACTGACAGACGGGTTCTGCCGCGATGCGGCGGCGGGGGTGGCGGTGTTGCCACACCAGAACGATCTGGAAATCGGCATGGAGTTGCTCGACCAGTCGCCAGAGCAGGTGGTGAACCTGGGGCGGCTGATTGCATCGCGACCATGGGCCGGACCGGACCGCACGACCTATGCCGAATGCCTGTCGGACCTGGGTGTGCCGACCGAAGCGATCGATTATGGCGGGGCGGGGACGATCAAGATCCTGATCCTGATCATCCTCGTGCTGATTCTGCGCACCCGGCCCGACATGTCCGTGACCCTGGTCGCGATCATCGTGGTGCTTTTGCGCATCGACGAGGCCGGGCAGGGCGATGGCAAGAAATGCCCCTGCTACAAGGACGGCGACGGCGATGGCGGCGGCGGTGACGGCAAGACGCGCTGTGGCGACATCTTTTCCGTGACGGCGATCGGCGATGACCCGACCCCGGTCGGCGCGATCGGCAAGGCGCGGCAGAACGCGATGGCGCTGGCCGGGTTCGTCTGCCCGCGCAACTGCCCGCCGCGGCTGATCTTTATCGGCCGGCTGCGCACGGTGAGGCAGGCCGACGGAACCTTCCGCACCACGGGGCGTTACCGGTTCCGGTGTACCTGAGCATATCGCTCCGGCCGGTTCGCTGGCCGGGGCCCCCCAATCAGGGATTGCGCCCGCCCGCACCCCGTGCCAGCCTGCGACGACCAACATGCAAGGGCCGCCCATGTCTACCTGTGTCTACGTCCAGATCCGTTGCAAACCCGGCACCACCTACAAGGTGGCCGAAGAAATCGCCCTGCGGGAAATCCATTCCGAGCTCTACTCTACCAGCGGCGATTATGACCTGCTGATGAAGCTTTATATTCCCGAGGCTGAAGACGTGGGCAAATACATCAATGACCAGCTGCTGGACATTGCCGGGATCGAACGGTCGCTGACCACGATGACCTTCAAGGCGTTCTGAGGGCGCACTGCGCGTCGGGCTTCACCGGCTGGCCTGACGCCGGGCCTCAATTCACAAAAGGATCGTCCCCCTTGGGGCTGCGCTCGCGGGATGCGGCAGAACGGGCCGCGCGCGCCTTGCGGTGGAATTCGTGACACTGGCGCACGGCGGCAAAGGCGTTGTTCGAGCCGGAGAGCGGGAATTGCCCGAGCGCCTGCTCTGCCCGCTGCCACGCCATCACGCGCTCGCGCTTGAATTCGCGGGTGAATTGCCGGGCCGAGGCAGTTTCGGCGTCGATCAGGATATGCAGGCCGGGATAGCCGTTCAACACCACCCCATCCATGTTCAGTGTCCACGCCGCCTGATCCCCAAAGCGCAGGCGCACGGGATATTCCTTGCCATGTTCGATCATGTCCCAGCCGGTATTCAACACCGTGACATCCAGCGCCGGATTGTCGCCCTTGCCGTCGAAGCCGATGAAAAACGCGGTTTCCTCGTCAAACAGGGCAAAGGCCTGGCAACCTTTGGAGCCGGGGTAATAGGCCACGTCCCAGCCGTCGACATTAGCCCAGTCCACCGGTTCGGACCGTGCGCCGGTCGCCAGCAGCGCGGCGGTGAACAGCGAGGGAAGAACGCGGGTGCGCATCATCTGAGCTCGGCCACGGATTTGCCCAGCCGGAAGGGCGCGGCGAAAGACACGAGACACAGGGCGAGGGTCTGCAACACGAGGATCGCGGCATTGGCGCGCAGGAATTCCCATTCCTCCATCAGGCTGCGCACCTGGCCGATCAGCTCGTCATAGGTGCTGGCCAGTATCTGGAAATCCGCGGCAATCGCCGGGCGCGGCAGACGCAGCCGCTCCAGCGCCGGGCGGGTGTCGTCGTCCAGCGCGACAAAGGCCAGGAACGCCGCCTCGTCAAACGCCTCGGGGGTCATCGGGGCGGGGGCTGCGGGTTTGGCAAACAAGGGCAGGCCGCGCAGCGTGCTGGTAGAGTCGGTGATCGCAAGGAACAGCGGCAGGTCGGCATTGCCCGCGGTTGACGCCGACAGGAACTCGACCTTGTCACATAGCGCGCGCAGATCGGCCTGCGCCCCGGTCTCGCAATAGCGCAGCCGGAATCGCGCCGCGTCACGGTCAAACGCATCGGTCAGCGCATAGGCAATGCCGATCTGGCGGTCGAGCTGGCTGCTGTCGGATTTGTAGATCCCCGCCAGAATCGCCGTCACCGCGCCCAGCCCGCCCAGAACGACCCAGAGCAGGTCGGCCAGCTTCCACGCCCGCGACCCGGCCGGCGCGCGATAGATCGTTGCAACACCGGCACAGCCCGCGACAAAGCAGGCAAGGAACAGGGCAAGCTGATGATCCAGAACAAAATTCATCCGGCGGAGTTTACGTCGCAAAACGCCGGACGCAAGATTGCAGTTTGTGTCTGGCGTCGTTGTCACGCGAGGGCAACCTGGAGACCCGGCGAATGTTTCACGGTCGAACGACAACGCCCCGGGCATAGCGGCTAAGGGCGAAACAGTAGAGCCGCGCCCGACCTCGGGCCGGAGGCCGTCGTGCAATTACTTCAATGGATCAAATGAGGCCGGAGGGGTTCGCAGAGCCGAGTGCGCACATAGTGCTCCCTCGTGTTGGGAGAGTCGAGTGCGAATGTTGTGGCTGGTTGGAGTATGCAAGTGGATGTTCAATGGATTGTTTCGATTCCGAAATATGTACCGAGACTTTAGAACTGATGCAAACTATGGTAAATTTGTTGAGCGATTG
Organism: Microbulbifer sp. S227A; assembly: GCF_049800935.1. NCBI lineage: Bacteria > Pseudomonadati > Pseudomonadota > Gammaproteobacteria > Cellvibrionales > Microbulbiferaceae > Microbulbifer > Microbulbifer sp. S227A. The sequence continues at coordinate 39,958 of NZ_JBNAFZ010000003.1, forward strand.
GATTGGAGAATTTTGTGCCGGAGAGAATTGAAGAGCGTTTATCAAAACTGGAGCACGACAAAACACGAGTGATTGCGGCAATGTCGGTCCTTGCACTGCTAGGCATTGGTGTTGGGGGCTATGCATCGTACCTTTCAACGAATTTTGCGCAAGTTTCCAACAAAGTTGTCGATGTTGAAGGGGCCGTAGCTCAGACATCAATTGACCTTGCAGCAGTAGAAGACAAAATTCCTGACATTCCGACTTTGGTTGATGAAGCTGTCACAAGGAGGGTGGAGGTCGACTTGTCTGAAGGATGGGCTTCATATAGTGTTTTGGCTCAACTACAGGCGCAAGCAGTTTGCACTGCCATTGCCCCCAAAAACACTACTGTAGCGGCGGTTGAAAGAGCACAAGCTCCGAGCGGCTCTAATACGAGCGAGCTGTGTCAGTCACTTTGTCCCCGCTTTAAGATGTTGGGTACTGGACGTCCAGGCCAAGATGTTGGGGCCGTTCATATCTATAATAAATCCCCGGCGTTTGTAGATGACCCAGGAAACCCATTTCAGTTGGGTTTTTCCACACATGTCTACCCTTCAGGAAACACGAACACAGGCTATGGACCAAACTACTGTTGCTGTGCTGGGTAGTGCATCTCAAACATCCAACTCCTCCACAAACCGCGCGTTCTCCTGGATATACTGGAACCGCATTTCCGGCTTTTTCCCCATCAGCCGTTCCACCAGGTCGCCGGTTTCGCCGGGTTCGTCTTCGTCGATGGTGACGCGGATCAGTTTGCGGGAATTCGGGTCCATCGTGGTTTCCTTGAGATCCTTGGCGTCCATTTCGCCCAGACCCTTGAAGCGCGAGACGTCGATCTTGCCCTTGCCGCCCAGACCCTGTTCCAGCATCGCGTTCTTTTCCGTCTCGTCGGTGCAATAGACGCGTTTCGCCCCCTGGGTCAGCCGGAACAGCGGCGGGCAGGCGAGGTAGAGGTGGCCTGCGTCGATCATCGGGCGCATCTGGGTAAAGAAGAAGGTCATCAGCAGGCTGGCGATATGCGCGCCGTCCACGTCGGCGTCGGTCATGATGATGACCTTGTCATAGCGCAGGTCGTCCACGTTGAACTTGCTGCCCAGCCCGACGCCAAGCGCCTGTGTCAGGTCGTTGATCTCGGCGTTTGACCCCAGCTTGGAACTGGCCGCACCCAGCACGTTGAGGATCTTGCCGCGCAGGGGCAAGAGTGCCTGGGTCTTGCGGTCGCGCGCCATCTTGGCGGAGCCGCCCGCCGAATCCCCTTCGACGATGAACAGTTCCGTGCCTTCCCGGTTGTTTGAGGAACAGTCGGTCAGCTTGCCCGGCAGGCGCAGTTTCTTGGTCGCCGATTTGCGGGCGGTTTCCTTTTCCTGACGGCGGCGCAGGCGTTCCTCGGCGCGCAGAACAAGGAAATCGAGGATCGCCCCGGCGGATTTGGTATCGGCGGCAAGCCAGTTGTCGAAATGGTCGCGGACCGAGTTTTCCACCAGCCGTTGCGCCTCGACCGTGGCGAGGCGGTCCTTGGTCTGGCCGACGAATTCCGGCTCGCGGATAAAGCACGAGACCAGCGCGCAGCCCCCGGTGATCAGGTCGTCGCGGGTGATCTGACCGGCCTTCTTGTTGCTGACCAGCTCGCCATAGGCCTTGATCCCCTTGAGGATCGCCGCCCAGAAGCCCGCGACATGGGTGCCGCCTTCGGGTGTGGGGACGGTGTTACAGTAGGACTGGATGAACCCGTCGCGCGAAGGGGTCCAGTTGATCGCCCATTCGACCTTGCCCGGGGTGCCGAATTTTTCCTTGAAATCGACGGTGCCGGAAAACGGTTTGTCGGCATAGGTGCTGGCGGTACCGAGGGTTTCGGTCAGGTAGTCCGACAGCCCGCCGGGAAAATGAAAGGTGGCCTCGGTCGGGGTTTCGCCATCGTCGATGGCGGATTTCCAGCGGATTTCGACGCCCGAGAACAGGTAGGCCTTGGAGCGGATCGATTTGAACAGGCGCGCGGGTTTGAAGCGGTGGTGGCCGAAGATCTCTTCGTCGGCGTGAAAGGTCACGGTGGTGCCGCGCCGGTTGGGGGCGGCGCCGACCTTTGCCACCGGCCCCAGCGGGAGGCCGCGCGAGAAACGTTGCTCGTGCAGTTCCTTGTTGCGGGCGACCTGAACCACCATCGAATCCGACAGCGCGTTGACCACCGAAGCGCCGACCCCGTGCAGGCCACCCGAGGTTTCATAGGCCTTGCCCGAGAATTTGCCGCCCGCGTGCAACGTGCAGAGGATGACCTCGAGCGCGGATTTTCCGGGGAATTTCGGGTGCGGATCGATCGGAATGCCGCGCCCGTTGTCGCGGATGGTGATGGCGTAATCCTCGTGCAGTTCGACCTCGATCCGGTTGGCATGGCCGGCGACGGCCTCGTCCATCGAGTTGTCGAGCACCTCGGCCACCAGGTGGTGCAGCGCGCGTTCATCGGTGCCGCCGATATACATGCCGGGCCGTTTGCGGACCGGTTCCAGGCCTTCGAGCACTTCGATCGAGGAGGCATCGTAGTCGGAGGAGCCCGAGGGCGTCAGGAGATCGTTCATACCGCTGCTCTGTTGTTGTTTTGGGTATTATGGCAAGTTGCCGGGCAATGGGGAAGGGCGAAGGTGATCGCGCGGGCGGTGCGGGGCTAGCCCAGCAGGGTCAGCCACATCCAGATACTGAACAGCGATGCGCCGGTGGCGATCAGCACAGAGGAGGCCGCGACCCGTTTTGCCCGGCCATACATGTTGGCAAAGATATAGGCGTTGACCCCCGGTGCCATGGCGGCGTTCAACACGCCCGAGCGGAACATGTCCTGCGGCAGCGACAGGGTCCGGCCGAACAGCCAGACCAGCGCAGGATGCATCAGGAGCGCGATGACGCAGACATAGGCGATGGTGCGCAGGTCGCCTTCGGGGCGGTATTGCACCAGCAGCCCGCCAAGGGCGAAGAGCGCGCAAGGCAGCGCGGCTCGGGTGATGATTGACAGGGCGTCATCGGCGACGTCCGGGATGGTGAGGCCGCTGAGGTTGAACAGGAAGCCGAGGGCGATGCCGAGAATCAGCACGTTCTTGAACATCGCCCGGAGTGTCGCGCGCGCGGCGTCGATGCCGCGGCCGCCGCGATTGGAGACGATCTCCATCGCGGTGATGCCCAGGCCATAGCAAAAGGGCGCGTGAAAGGCGAGGATGGCATAGTTTCCCGCGAGGTTGTCCGCGCCATAGGCGCGTTCGGTGATGGGCAGGCCAAGCAGGACCGAGTTCGAGAACAGGCAGCAGAAGCCGATGGCGATGCAGTCTTCCCAGTCGCGGCGAAAGAGGAAGCGGGCACCATAGATGCCGAGCAGGAAGCAGATGCCCGCGCCGCTGTAGAAGCTGATCAGCAGGGCCGGGTCAAAGCCGGTGGAGAGATCGAGCGTGGCGATGGCGCGAAACAGCAGGCAGGGGATCGCGAAGGCCTGTGCAAAACGCATCAGGGCTTCCATCTGGGTGAGCGAGAAATACCGTTGCCGGGTGGTCAGGTAGCCGGCGCCGATCACCAGGAAGACCGGCAGGATGACGGTGATCAGGGTCTGGAACATGAGCGGGCGTAGTGGCCGTGGCAGAGGGCGGGAGCCTCCGGCGGGAGTATTTGGACAAAGATGAAGATGGGGTCGCTCACAGCGGGAAACGGAGTGTCAGCCCGTCATGGGCGGCGATGACATTGTCGGGGGTTTCGGCCATCACGGTGTCGTAGTCCATGTCGATATGCATGTTGGTCAGCACCGCCTGTTTGGTTCCCACACGTTCGATCCAGCCGAGCGATTGTTCCAGATGCGTGTGCGTGGGATGGGGCGCGCGCCGCAGGGCATCGACGATCCAGCAGTCGAGCCCGTGCAGTGCCGGCCAGGCGTCATCATAGATGGTTGCGACATCGGGCAGGTAGGCGACGCCACCGATGCGAAAGCCCAGCGAGTCGATCGAGCCGTGCCCGACGCGGAAGGGCAGGAAGGGGATAGATCCGCCGGGGCCGTCGATTTCAAACGCGCCGTCGATGGTTTTCATGTCGAGGATTGGCGGGTAGGGCGAGCCTTCGGGCTGAACGAAGGCATAGCCGAACCGCGAGAGCAGGGCATTCTGGGTGTCGCCATCGGCCCAGACCGGCAGGCGCGTGCGCATGTTGAAGACGATCATCCGCAGATCGTCGATTCCGTGGACGTGATCGGCGTGGGAATGGGTATAGACGACGCCGTCGAGTCGCCCGGTTTCGCTGTCGAGGAGTTGGTTGCGCAGGTCGGGGGAGGTGTCGATCAGCACCGATGTGGTGCCGTCGGGCCCGTCCCGTTCGACCAGCAGTGAGCAACGGCGGCGGCGGTTCTTTGGGTTGGCGGGATCGCAGTCGCCCCAGTGGCCGCCAAGGCGGGGCACGCCGCCGGACGAGCCGCAGCCAAGGATCGTGTAGCGAATCTCGGCCATCAGGCGGCGGCCCTGTACTGCGCGACCTTGGGGAACAGGCGGTCGAAATTTTCCTGGGTGCGGGCCGCGAAGGTGGGGTAGTCGAGCCCGAATATTTCGGCCCCCTTGCGGGCGGTGTGCGCGGTATAGGCGGGTTCGTTGCGTTTGCCCCGGTGTGGCGGCGGCGCGAGATAGGGCGCGTCGGTTTCCACCAGGATCCGTTCGAGCGGGGCGGCGGCGAAAATGTTGCGCAGCTCCTGGCTCTTGGGGAAGGCGGCGATGCCGGACATCGACAGGTAGAAGCCCAGGTCGAGCGCGGCGCGGGCGAGCCCGGCGGAAGAAGAGAAACAATGCATGACGCATTGAAATGCGCCGTTTTGGTGTTCTTCGGTCAGGATGCGCGCCATGTCGTCATCTGCGGCACGGGCGTGGATGATCAGCGGCAGGCCGGTATCGCGGGCCGCGTCGATGTGGATGCGCAGGCTGTGTTGCTGTATCTCAGCGCTGTCGGCGGTGTAGTGATAATCAAGCCCGGTCTCGCCGATGCCGACGAATTTCGGATGCCGGGCGAGCGCGGTCAGCTCGTCGACGGTGACAAGCGGCACGTCCGCGGCGCTCATCGGGTGGGTGCCGGCGGCGTAAAACACCGGGGCATGGGTCTCGGCAATGGCGCGCACGGCCGGTTCGTTGGCCAGTTTCGTGCAGATGGTCACCATCCGGGTGACACCGGCGGCGGCGGCATTGGCGATGATGTTGTCAAGCTGCCCGTCGAAATCGGGGAAATCGAGGTGACAATGGCTGTCGGTGATTTGCGGTATGTCTGTCATGGCCCCTGGTTCGGGCCTAGCCCGCGGCGGTTTCCTGCATCTTGAAAACCGTATCTAGGACAAGCGCGGCAGGGTCAAGGTTGACCGCCTGACCATGGCGCGCGCGTTGGGTGATCGTGGCGGCAATCTCGGCCCAGGCGCGTGCTTTTCGGGCATCGCCGGACAGCCGGGACAGGATCGCGGCCTCGTTCGGGGCGGCTTCGGGTTGCGGGGCGGTGCCGGTGGCTCCGGTGCGCGCGAGCCGGGCGAGGGCGGTGTCGATGAGCGTCAGCAGCAGTTCGAACCGCTCGGCCGCGCCGCGTTGCGCCGCAAGTTCCGCAAGCGCCAGCGCTCGCTGGCGGTCGAGCCGGGGCAGCGAGTCGAGGATGGCGAAGAGTTCGCCATAGAGGGCGAGCCCGTCATGCGTGAGCAGCCGCAAGGCCTCGCCCACCGAGCCGGAGGCCAGCGCCGCGAGGCGCGTTGCCACATCCGATCCGGGTGCGATCTCGGCCCCGGCCTGCGACAGCGCCAGCTGCATGTCAGACGGGCCAAGCGGGGTGAGCCGCAGCGTCCGGCACCGCGAGCGGATGGTCGGGAGCAGGGCAGAGGGCTGGTGTGAAATCAGCAGCAGCGTGGTCCGGGCCGGGGGCTCTTCGAGCATCTTGAGCAACGCGTTGGCCGCCGGGACGTTCATCTCGTCGGCGGCGTCGACAATCACCACGCGTCGCCCGCCATCCGCCGAGGACAGGCCGAAGAACCGGTTGAGATTGCGGATATCGTCCACCACGATCTCGTTGCGCATGCGGTTTGTCTTGTCGTTGATGCTGCGGGTGATCAGGGCAAGGCCGGGATCGGCACCCGCGCGGATCCGCCGGGCGACCGGGTGTTCCGAATCGATATCCAGCGTTTGAGGCGGGCGCGGTGCATCGAACAATCCGCCGCTCTCCGTCGCTGGCGTGGCCAGCAGAAAGCGCGCGATCCGCCAGGCCAGCGTTGCCTTGCCAACCCCGCGCGGCCCGGTCAACAGCCAGCCGTGATGCAGGCGGCCGGCGCTAAAGGCTTGCAGAAACGTGGCTTCTGCCGCGTCCTGCCCGATCAGGCGGGGGCATTCGCGCGGGTGCGGCGCGCCGGGCACCTGGTCGGCGGGAGGCGGGGCGTCGGTCATGTCAGCAGCGCGCCGGTGGTGGCAAGAACGTCACCGGCAACGGTTTCGATGGGCCGGTTGCCATCGATGACGCGAAATCGGTTGGCGAATTCATCGGCCAGCCCGAGAAAGCCCGCGCGCATGCGATGCTGAAGCTCCGGGCCGAATTCCTCGAACCGTTCTTCGCTGCCCTGGCGGCCCAGGGCGCGACGCAGACCGGTTTCGGGATCCATGTCGATCAGCAGTGTCAGGTCGGGTTCACGTCCGATCATCAGGGTGTGGAGCGTGTCGACCAGACCGCGCAGGTCGCCGCGCGACAGGCCCTGATACATGCGGGTGCTGTCGGCGAAGCGGTCGCAGATCACCACCTTGCCATCCGCAAGGGCGGGCAGGATGGTGCGCTCCATGTGATCGCGCCGGGCGGCGGTAAAGAGCAGGATCTCGGTTTCCGCCGACCAGCGATCGGGGTCGCCCTCGAGCACAAGGCGGCGAATCTCTTCTGCCCCGGTGGAACCACCCGGTTCGCGGGTCAGCACCACGTCGCGCCCATCGGCGCGCAACCGGTCCGCGAGGAGCCGGGCCTGGGTGGATTTGCCCGAGCCGTCGATGCCTTCAAAGGTCAGAAAAGTGCCGCGCCCGGCCCGTGGGTCGATCACATCGCCTCCGCCGGGGGGCCGTTGAGGAACTGGGTGATCAGGTATTGCGCGGCGGTCTTGACCCGGACCACAAAACCGCCATTGCCCACCGCGTGCCCGGCCACCAGCGGCAGGCGGGTCTGCGGCAGGCCGTCGGGTGAAATCACCAGTTCGGCGAGCTCTTGCCCCTGGGCGATCGGTGCCTTGATGGGGCCGGTATAGACCACTTCGGCGTTCAGGTTGCCAGAGCCAAGCACCGGCAGCAGGATGGTCATGTCCTGGGCGGGAACCAGGTCTACCGTGGGCTGTCCGCCCATCCAGACCTCGGCCTGGGTGACCGGGGTCCCGGTTTTGGCAATGGTTTTTTCGGCAAATTGACGAAACGACCAGTTAACGATGGCCTCGGCCTCCTCTGCGCGGCGGGCTTCGGTGTCGAGGCCGGAAATCACGAAAATCACCCGGCGATCGCCCTGTTTGGCAGAGCCGACAAGCCCGTACCCGGCCTCTTGGGTATGCCCGGTCTTGAGCCCGTCCGCGCCGATATCGAGGCTCAGCAGGGGGTTGCGGTTGCGGGTGTTGGACGGTGCGCGCCCGTCAAAGGCAAACTCACGCTCGGCAAAGAGCGGGTAGAATTCTGGGAAATCGGTGATCAGCCGATTGGCCAGAACCGCAAGATCATGCACCGACATGCGGTGCCCGGCCTGCGGCCAGCCGTTCGAATTGGTAAAGGTCGAGCTGGTCATGCCGATCTGCCGGGCGCGGTCGGTCATGTACCGGGCAAAACCCGGTTCGGTGCCATCGGGGCTGAGGGCTTCGGCGATGACCGCGCAGGCATCATTGCCCGACAGCACGATAATGCCGCGCAGCAGATCCTCGACACGCACCCGGTCATTGGTATCCAGGAACATGGTCGAGCCCTTGTAGCTCATCGCGTGGGTCGAGACCGGGAGCTTTTCGTCCAGCGTCAGACGTCCGTCGCGGATGGCCTCGAAGGCGACGTAGAGCGTCATCAGCTTGGACATCGAGGCCGGCGGCAACGGTTCATCGGCATTCTTTGACAGCAATACCGTGCCGGTGGTCTGGTCCAGCACATAGGCGGCGGTGGCCGAGGTATCAAAGGCATGCGCCGCCAGCGGCTGCGTCAGCAGCAGCGCGACGGTCAGAACGGATTTGACAAGGCGTTTCACGGGAAAGTCTCCCTGCTCAGGTGATGGAAGGCTTGGCGTTGACAAGCCCGGTTTGCGCGGCTTGCCACCCGGGCGCGCTGCGACGTTGCGACAGGGCGGCAGAGTCTTCAACCGGCTCGAGCGGCGTTTCGGATATGTCGGCGGGCGTGGCGAGCGGCGCGGTCATGCTGTCGATTGCCGCGTCATCCTCGGATTTTGACCACGGCCAGCGGAATTTCTTCGCTTTGGGGGCGGGCGCATCCGTGGCCACCGCGGCGATTGCGCCGGCGGCGATTGCCGCATCGGTGGCCCCATTGTCCTGCGGTGCGGCTTCGGCGGTGTCTGTTGCGGGTTCGTCGGCAACGGCTTCGCGCTGCAATGCGGTGACATGCAGGTTGACCGGCGCACCGGGCAGCATCGCCAGCGCCTCGGCGGCTTCTGAAGACGCCTGGATGCGCGGGCCGGGAATGTCGCGTTCGCGCCGGAACAGGGCTCCGACAACCGATGTGTCATTCGACGTGTTGCGGATGATGACGCGATGCGGCTCGGTCACGTCCGGATGCGCGACCCAGATGCCGCCAAGCGAAGGGCGGCCATCCCAGAGACCGGCTTCGGAGATGTCAAACACCTCGGGGGCCTCGACATCGCGCTGCGCGCCCTTTGCCTCGGTTGCGGTTGCGATGGTGTCGGTTTCGGAGCCAGCATTCTTGATCCACGGACCGTCTTCACCACAGGCCGCAAGGGCTGTGGCGATCAACACGGCCCCGGTCAAACGAAAGGACGGCCCGCGGCCAGGTTTCATTCGGTTCATGCCAAGTTCCTTGCCTGTAGACAGGCGTTGCTTGCGCCCTTGCCGGTTTTCCGGTCACTCTGCTTTGGCGCAACCCGCCATTTTTGCGGCATCATAGCCCGGCAATCGGGGCATTGAAAGTGCGCAGGACTGCGCTCGGCAAGAAATCCCCGGCGATCACGCTCGCGTGAAATCCGCGCCGTGATACCCGCTCCGGCATGGCGGCGGGGGCGGACCGATCGAACCCTGTGATGGGGATGCGCACAAAAACGAATAGCCGTCACAGGGCTTTCTGGTGTATTGAATGGTCATGGATATTGACCTTTTCCTGGCGCTTGCGCTTTTTGCCTTTGTCTCGTCGATCACGCCGGGGCCGAACAACCTGATGTTGATGACCTCGGGTGCGAATTTCGGGTTTCGCCGGACGATCCCGCACATGCTGGGCGTGGGGCTGGGCTTCGTGGTGATGATCCTGCTGCTGGGGGCCGGGCTGGTCGGGTTGTTCGAGGCGTTTCCGGTGGCCTATGACATTCTCAAGGCGGTCAGCGTGGTCTACCTGCTGTTTTTGGCCTACAAGATCGCCACCGCCGCACCGGCACAGGAGGGCGCGGCTGTGGGCAGGCCGATGACCTTTCTTCAGGCGGCGGCGTTTCAATGGGTCAATCCCAAGGCCTGGGCGATGGCCCTGACCGCGATCAGCGCCTATACCCCGACGCAGAGCTTTGGTTCGGTCCTGCTGGTGGGGGCGGTTTTCGGCGCAATCAACCTGCCTTCGGTAGGGAGTTGGACGCTGCTGGGGCAGCAGCTGGCGCATGTTCTTACCAACCGGTCCCGGCTCGTGGCGTTCAACTGGACTATGGCGGCGCTGCTCGTGGCCTCGCTCTACCCGGTGATCTGGCCCTGAACCGGGGAATGTGCCGGGGCGGATCATGGGTCGGGGGCGGATCATGGTTGGGGGGCGGATCATGGGTCGGGATGCCGCAAACCGGCACTGTGTGATTGCCAGCAATTGCAAACGCCCGCGCCATTGGCCATATACGCATCAATCACGGGAGCGCGACTATGACCCAGTATCTGGATTTCGAAAAACCCCTCGCCGAAATCGAAGGCAAGGCCGAAGAGCTGCGTGCGCTGGCGCGCGCGAATGAAGAGATGGATGTCGCGGACGAGGCGGCGGCGCTGGATCAGAAAGCGGCCAAGCTGCTTGACGATCTCTATGCCGACCTGACGCCGTGGCGGCGCTGCCAGGTGGCCCGCCACCCCGAACGGCCCCATTGCAAGGATTACGTCAAGGCGCTGTTTACCGAATTCACGCCGCTGGCCGGTGATCGGAACTTTGCCGATGACCTCGCGGTGATGGGCGGCCTTGCGCGGTTCCGCGACCGGCCGGTGATGGTGATCGGTCACGAAAAGGGCAGCGACACCAAATCGCGTATCGAACATAATTTCGGCATGGCCCGCCCCGAGGGCTATCGCAAGGCGGTGCGCCTGATGCAGCTTGCCGACCGCTTCAACCTGCCGGTGGTGGCGCTGGTGGATACCACGGGGGCCTATCCCGGCAAGGGCGCGGAAGAGCGCGGCCAATCCGAGGCGATCGCGCGTTCCACCGAAGCCTGCCTGCAAATCGGCGTGCCGCTGGTCAGCGTGATCATCGGCGAAGGCGGTTCGGGCGGGGCGGTCGCCTTTGCCACGGCAAACCGGATCGCGATGCTCGAACACGCGGTCTATTCGGTGATTTCGCCCGAGGGCTGTGCCTCGATCCTGTGGAAGAACTCGGAAAAGATGCGCGAGGCCGCCGAGGCGCTGCGCCTGACCGCACCGGATCTCAAGAAGCTCGGCGTGATCGATCGCATCATCCCCGAACCCAAGGGCGGCGCGCATCGCGACAAGGGCACGGCCATCGGCGCGGTGGAAAAGGCGATTGCGACAATGCTTGATGAACTGGACGGCAAGGACCGGGCAGCGCTGATCGCGGACCGCCGCAACAAGTTCCTTGCCATGGGCTCCAAGGGACTCGCGGCCTGAAGCTGGCGGGGAGTTGAAAGAAGGCTTTTTCCGTTATGCGGACTTCTCGGAAGTCGAAAGAAACCCGCGGTGGACACACACGAGCCTTTATGGCTTCCATTGGCAGCTTTTTGCAAGAGGATCGATGCGCGCGCGCAGACCGGAAATGTCAAAAGTAAACTCGAGGTTCAGATTGCTGTAGCTTTTGTAAGCAACTACCAGATCTTCGGCGTCAAACATCTTCTTTATGAAGGGAATTGCTGAACCTCCTGACCAAATGCCGATACCTTCTCCACCTTGCATGTGGACCATCCAGACTTTTTTGATGGAGTTGTCATCAAGCTTGTAGCGAACATTTTGATTGTCAGGCGTGTAGTCGTTGAAGGTGATGAAGAAGTTTGTGCTATTGTTCATGCAGCGAACCCAAAGACGTGCCCTCTCTGGGGTACCAATTTGATTTGGTTGGGAGTTCTTGCTCTCAACAGAAAGCCAAGCATCGGTTCGGCCATCCAGGCTACTACGCTCTTCTGACTTCCTCCATTGCTGTCCAGTGGGCGCGGCAACTTCGGAGACCTCTTTCTTTTCTGGGGCCTGATATTCCGTCTGCTCATCGTAGCAGGCCAGTCGCTCAATATCTACTTTGACCGCATGACAATTATTACTAACCTCTTGCGCCTTTGCTGCTCCAAAGTTCGCCGCAGAAATAGTGATGGATAACGCCAACACAGAATATGATCTCATTTATCTACCTGCCATAATCAAAGCTCTTGTTTATTCAGAATGTGAGGTAACATTAGGAGTGTCAAATCTTTCTGGTTCTTGCGAATACCCTAGTCAAAGCGGACCTAAGTAATCTCGTCCGCTTTGGGCTCAAACCGACTCTGTTGCGCAAACCGGCCATATGCAGGCAGAGAATGCCGCCCAGCGAGATGAGGTATATTCCCGTGTCAGGTATCGGCAGGGTTTGATGGTTCGGGCGCATCCAACCTGAAACGTATCCCTTTGGTTCACACCCGCCACCGCAGCAGCTGTGCTTCGATCTGTCCGATGGCCCAACTGGTCACGACGCCAAGTGTCGACAGGATCACCACCCCGGCGAACAGGCGTTCCAGATCATAGAGCGACCCGGCTTGCAGGATATAGGCTCCGATGCCGTATTCCGCGCCCAGCATTTCGGCGGCCACCAGCAGGATGATGCCGATGGCGATGGACACCCGCAGCCCGGAAAGGATGCCCGGCAGGGCACCGGGCAGCACGATCTTGCGCACGATCGACAGCCAGCTCAGCCCGAAACTCTGTCCCATCCGAACCAGCGTGCGGTCCACGTTGTCGACCGCGCCATAGGTCGCCACCACGGTCGGGGTAAAGGTGCCAAGCGCGATCAGCGCGTATTTGCTGCCCTCGTCAATGCCGAACCAGATCACGAAGAGCGGCAGGAGCGCGATCTTGGGGATCGGGAACAGGGCGGCCACCAGCGGGATCAGCCCGGCGCGCACATGGCTGAAAAGGCCGATCAGGATGCCGACGCCAATGCCCGCCGTCACGCCCAGCAGCGAACCGACCAGCAACCGCGCCAGCGAGGGTGCAAGATGCGTCCACAACTGGCCCGAGCGCGCCAGTTCCACGAGCGTTGCGGCCACGTCGCTGGGCCGGGGCAGGGTCAGGGGCGAAATCCACCCGGCGCGGGTGCCCCATTCGATGAGGCCGAGCAGCAGCGCAAAGACGACAAGACCCGCGCCGCGCTTGGAAACGGGGCGAAAACCGCCGCCGCGAAAGGGAACCGGGCGCGGGGTATCAGGCATCGAGCAGCTCCTGGTCGGCGGCCATCGCCTCATCCTTCATGATCTGCCACAGGCGCGATTGCAGCGCGTCCAGGTGCCTGTCACCGGCGTTTCGTTCGCCGAGCGGCATATCCACCTCGATCACCTCGCGCAGTTGTCCCGGCCGGCGCGACAGCACCGCGATGCGATGGCCAAGGCGCACCGCCTCGGCCAGGTTGTGGGTGACGTAGATGGCGGTGAAGGGCTGGCGTTGCCACAGGGCGATGAGGTCGTCCATCAGCAGCTCGCGGGTTTGTGCGTCAAGTGCCGACAGCGGCTCGTCCAGCAGCATCACCGCCGGGTTCACCGCCAGCGCCCGCGCGATGGCAACCCGTTGTTTCATGCCGCCCGACAATTGCCGGGGCAGGGCATCGCGAAAATCGCCCAGCTTGGTGCGGGCCAGCACGTCGTCGATGATCCGGTCCGCCGCCTGCCCGCGGATGCCATGATCCTCGAGCACCAGCGAGATGTTCCCGCCCACGCTGCGCCAGGGCAGCAGGGCGAAATCCTGGAACACGAAGGTCAGCGGGTTCAGGCACTCTGCCGGCGCGGTGCCGCGTTGCACGACCTGCCCCGAGTCGGGGCGTTCCAGCCCGCCGATCATGCGCAGCAACGTGGATTTCCCGCAGCCCGAGGGTCCGATCACGCAGAGGATCTCGCCTGCCGGTATCTGCAGAGTGATGTCGTCCAGCACCGGCACGTCGCCATACCGGTGCGTCAGATGTTCGACCGTCAGTTCCACGGGGGTTACATCATCTCGACATAAGACGGATCGACCAGCGTCTCGGTGGTGATGCTGTTCTTGATCAACCCTTCGGATTTGAACCAGCCCAGTTGATCTTCGACCGATCCCATGTTCAGCGCCGCGCCCTTGTTGATCCGCATCGCACCGTTGCGGATCGACGGGGCGGCCTTGTCATAGGGGCGGTCGGTATAGACATATTTGTGGATCAGCGTGACCATCTCTTCGGCGGCGTCATCCCCGGCGGTCTTGTCCACCAGCGCGGCGTTGAAATCATCCGCGCCCTTGCTGAACGCGCGCAGGAAGGCTTCGGTTTTGGCGCGCTCGTTGGCGGCATTGGCGGCAGAGGTAAACACCGTCGTGACCTGATAGTCGGGGATGTAGTCGGAGACCATGCCGATATGCTGAACCGCGCCGGCCCCGGCCAGTGCCTTGCCGATATGCGGCACGATGGTCCAGGCATCGACCTGTCCGGATTTCATCGCACCGATGATCGCGCCGACCTTTTGCAGCGGCTTGAAGCTGACCGAGGCATTCTCGGCCCCGGCGATCTTGGACCCCATATAGTGAAAGGACGATCCCGCCTGGGTCGTGGCAAAGCTCTTGCCGTCCAGCATTGCCGCCTCGGTCAGCCCGGCTTCGAACGCGGCGTTGCTGGCCAGGATCATCTGGCCGTCAATGCCCGGCTCTTCGCTCAGCGCGCCGCCAATCACCTTGGTTGCGCCCTTTTCGGCCAGCGACACCAGCCCGCCCGAGATCGCGGTGACCGCGTAATCCGCATCTCCCGACGCGATTGCCACGGCCATCGGTTGCGCCGCCTGAAAGAACTTGAACTCGACATCGAGCCCTTCTTCGGCGAAATAGCCGCGTTCAAAGGCGACAAAGCTGGGCGCGTGGCTGGTAAAGCGCAGCGCGCCGACATTGATCTTGGTATTGGCCAGCGCCGGGCCGCCCAGCATGGGCAGGGTCGCGGCGCCGCCCAGCAGGCCAAGCACGCCCCTGCGTGAAAAAACTGTCATGGTGTTATCCTCCCGTTTGTCGCGGCCTGTTCCGGCCCTTCGTTGATGCCGCTGTTATCGCGCCATGTCGGGGCGAGGGCAATCCATTGGCGACAATCGGGGATTAGTCCGGGTGCAGCGGTTTCTGCGTGGCCGCCAGCGCCGCCCCGGCCAGCAGCACCGCGGCGGCCACCAGCAGGCTGGTTCCGATACTGGAGCTGCGGTCGCCCAGCCAGCCTGCGGCATAGGGGCCGACGGTCTGGGCCACGGCAAAGACCACGGTGAACAGGCTGATCGCCGCGCCCCAGCTGTGCAGGGGCAGGTTGTGGCGGATGAAATTGGTGACCGCCCCCGGCGACATGAAGACCGACAGGCCAAAGATCGCCGCCGAGAGCAAGAGCCCGACCGGCCCGGGCATCAGCACCGGCAGGGCCGAGCCGAGCGAAATGCAGGTCAGGATCATGGTCAGCGGTACCCCCGATTTGAAACGGGCAAAGACCGGCCGCCAGGCAAAGGGTGACAGGCACAGGCACAGGCCCAGCATCACCCAAACCGTCGCGATCAGCCCGGCGCCGGCCTGTAGCTCGGTCATCCAGGCCGAGAGAAAGGTCAGGTAGACGAAATAGCCCAGCCCAAAGCTGCCATACCCCGCAAACAGCGACAGCATCCGGCGCACCGGCAGGCGGGCGGCGGCAGGGGGCTCGTGGGTTGGCGGGCGCAGCTGGCGCGCGGCCCAGAGACCCGCCGGCAGGAAACAGAGGCTCGTCATCCCGATGAACAGCCAGCCGCGCGGCCATGCGGTGGGGCCATGCGCATCGAGCAGCAGAGGCAGCACCGCGCCCGAGAGCGCGATACCCAGCCCGCCGCCAAATCCGAACAGCAACGCGATGGCCAGCGCATTGCGGCGCGCGTCATGCTGAAAGAGCTGCGCCGCAAGCGTCCCCGACGAGGCAAAGGACATGGCACCAAACAGCCCGGCAGCCAGCCGCCACAGGGTTTGCCACCACATCGCCGCGTCAAGGCCGGTCGCCATCAGCGCCACCGCCGTCGTGACCATGCCAAACGCAAAAAGGCGCGACGCGCCGATCCGCCCGATCAGCGCCATGGTCAGCACCGAGCCGATGATATAGCCGATGGCATTGGCGGTGTTCAGCCACCCGGCCTGGGCATAGGTCCAGCCCATTTCGGCCTTCATCGCCGGCAGCATCAGCCCATAGGCGAAACGCGCGAAACTGTTGGTGACGCACATGCCAAGCGCCAGACCAAACAGCACCAGCCACGGGCGGGCGGGGTCCCGGCTCATGGGGTGCAACCGGCGGGCCGGTCAGAGTCCGGCATAGACCGCCTGTTCATAGGCCTGGTAGGTCTTCAGAAAACGCGGCTCAAGGAAGGGCAGTGATTGCGTCATGATCACCGCCGCCAGATCGCGGGTGGGGTCGATCCAGTAGTGGGTGTTGCACACGCCCGCCCAGCTCAGGGAACCGGCGCTGCGCATGCCGGGGATGTCGGTTTCGGTGCGCAGAAAGGCAAAGCTGTGCGTGGTGCCCTCGGGCATGTCCACATCGGCGCTGACCGGGGGCGCGACGCTTTGCATGGGCTGAAAGGTCAGCCCGTTCATCTGGTCGGCGGTCATCGCGTCAAACGCGTCTTCCGACAGGATCCGGTTGCCGTCAAGCTGCCCCCGGTTCAGCACCATGCGCAGGAACCGCAGATAATCGGGCGCGGTGGAATAAAGCGCGTGGCCCATGCCATAGAATTCCGGATTGGCAGGGGGCGCGAGGTCAAACGGCGCGAATGTGCCATCCTCGCCGCGCAGCGCCACATCGCAGAGCCGATCGCTCAGCGCATCCGGTTCAAAGGCGGTTTCGCCCATGCCCAGCGGATCGAGGATTTCCTGCTGGCAAAACGCATCGATCTGGCGCCCGTCCACCGCTTCGACCACCTGCCCGAGCCAGTCGATGGACGGACCATAGCCCCAGCGGGTGCCCGGATCGGTGGTCAGCGGGTACATCAGCGACGATTTCAACCCGGAAAGCACCGTGGGATGCCCGGTCAGTTCCATGTATCTTGGCACGTCCGGGTTCCAGAATTCGTATTCCATGCCGCTGGTGTGGGTGGCCAGGTGGCGCAGGGTTGCCTGGGTCCTGGGGGCGCGCAGGATCGGCTCATCCCCGTCGAACCCGTCCAGCACCCCGAGATCGTTCCACGCGGGCAACACATCGGCCACAGGGGTATCCATGCTGATCTTGCCGCGATCGATCAGGATCATTGCCGCCACCGACCCCACCGCCTTGGTCATGGAAAAAATCCGAAAGGCGGTTTCCTCGCTTGCCGTCAGCCCGGCGCGGGCATTGCCGGCCGCGCCGCTGAAGGTGACGCCCCCGGAATTGGCGGTCATCGCCACGACAAAGGGCACGTCCTGTGCGGCAGTGGCCTGATCCAGCACGGTTTGCAGATTGCTCATGATATCCTCCCGGTGATTTCGGGGCCACGCTAGCGCCCCGCATTGGCCTATGTCCATCGCCGCCTTGCAATTGCGGGGCGGTGCGGCTAGCAGGGCGGGACAGAAAACCGGGGGCCGTGATGGACGATCTGAAAGCAAAATATCTCGGGCAAATCGCCGAAGCCGCTGATGAATCCGCGCTGGAAACCATCCGGGTCGCCGCCGTGGGCAAAAAGGGCGAGGTCGCTCTCAAGATGCGCGAACTGGGCAAGATGACGCCCGAGGAACGCCAGGTTGCGGGCCCCGCGCTCAATGCGCTCAAGGACGAGATCAATTCCGCTATCGCCGCCAAGCGCGCCGCGCTGGCCGATGCGGCGCTGGATGAACGCCTGCGCACCGAGTGGCTGGACGTGACGCTGCCCTCGCGCCCGCGCCAGCGCGGCACGATCCACCCGGTCAGCCAGGTGACCGAAGAGCTGACGGCGATCTTTGCCGAGATGGGCTTTTCCGTGGCCGAAGGGCCGCGCATCGACACGGATTGGTACAATTTCGATGCGCTGAACATTCCCGGCCACCACCCCGCGCGGGCCGAGATGGACACGTTTTACATGCATCGCGACGAGGGCGACAACCGCCCGCCGCACGTGCTGCGCACCCATACCAGCCCGGTGCAGATCCGCACCATGGAAAAACGCGGCGCGCCGCTGCGTATCATCTGCCCCGGCGGCGTCTATCGCGCCGACTATGACCAGACCCACACGCCGATGTTCCACCAGGTCGAAGGCCTTGCCATCGACAAGGATATCAGCATGGCCAACCTGAAATGGGTGCTCGAGGAGTTCTTTTCGGCCTTCTTCGAGATCGACGGCATCAAGACCCGCTTTCGCGCCTCGCATTTTCCGTTCACCGAACCGTCGGCCGAAGTCGACATCCAGTGTTCCTGGGTCGATGGCCAGCTGCGCATCGGCGAGGGCGACGGCTGGATGGAAGTCCTGGGCAGCGGCATGGTGCATCCACACGTGCTGCGTTCGGGCGGCGTTGATCCCGATATCTGGCAGGGCTTTGCCTTTGGCATGGGGATCGACCGGATTGCCATGCTGAAATATGGCATCCCCGATCTGCGGGCGTTCTTTGATTCCGATCTGCGCTGGCTGCGGCATTACGGATTCGCCTCGCTCGATATCCCGACCCTGCATGGCGGCCTGAGCCGCTGAGCCGGGGCACCGCGGCGCATCAGGCGATCATGTGAACCGCGATCCGGCAGCCACGGCGCCTTGGGCGCTGGTCTGGCCAATGCCGACTTTGGTCGGGGAACCCGTCCTGGCCCTTGGAAGTATATTGGCAACCGGGTTAGATACCGCCACAGGAAGAAGAGGAGAGCTTCATATGATCAAACCCATACTCAGCACGGCTGCGATGCTTTTGGCTTTGACGGCACCGGCCTTTGCCGATGGCGATGCCGAAAAAGGTGAAAAAGTATTCAAGAAGTGCAAGGCGTGCCATGCTGTCGGCGACGATGCCAAGAACAAGGTCGGCCCGATGCTGAACGGCATCGTGGGCGCGCCCGCGGCGGCGAATCCCGATTTCAAATATTCCGATGCGATGACGGGAATGGCAGCAGAGGGGTTGATCTGGGACGAGGAATCGCTGACGGCTTTCCTGACCAAGCCCAAGGATTTCCTCAAGGGCACCAAGATGACCTTTGCCGGGCTGCGCAAGGCAGAGGACAGCGAGAACGTCATCGCCTATCTGGCCACGTTCAACTAAGCGCCCAAATTCGCGGCGACGGAACCTGATCGATGTGGGCCCTGTCATGAAAATGGCGGGGCTCGGGTTTATTCCCGTACCGGTGGGGGCGAACCATGGGACGCCAGGGCGCTGGCGATCATCCGGGCAATGTCGGGATGCGTTCCGATCGGAGCCAGGCGCAGACCGCGGAACCCCGCCTCGTCCAGCGCCTGTGGCACATCCTCGATCACATGCCCGCCTTGTGCGGCAAAGAAGGGCAGGCACACCGCCTGCGCCGTCTCAAGCAGCGCCGCGTCCTTCAGAAAGGGCGCTTCTTCGATGTAGCCCGCGCGGGCGTGTTTGAATGGCATCCGTTGCGTCAAGGCCGCGAGGAATGTCTCGGTGTCCCGCGCGGCATTGCGGCTCTTGCCGGACCCGTGCGAGGCGATGACAAGGCCGGTTTCCCCGGCGCGCCAGCCCTGTTTTCCAAGTTCGCTCCGAATGATCCCGGCGGCCAGGGCGGGCAGGCCGGGATCGGTGCCCAGCGGCGGCAGGATACGGGCATCGGCCCGGCCCAGCCGTCTGGGCAGGGTGGTCCGGGTGAACCAGCCATCGGTCATGAACAGCGGGTAGACAAGGGGATCCGCACCGCACTGGCGCAGGGCCAGTTCGAGCGCACCCGGCTTGGCGAGTGTCGCGCTGTACACGGCGCAACCGGGCAAACAGGCCGCAACCCGCCCGGCCAGCGCGGCCAGCGCCGCCTCGGCCGGATCCGGGTCGGAGGGCTGGCCATGGCTGACGATGATGGCACCGGGGTGAGAATGTTGCGAGGTCATGGCCAAGGCACGGCGGCGGGCGGCTCAGGTCCGGAACGCGTCGGCAAGGTTTTCGGGCAGTTCGAATTCCCGCAGCACCCGTGCGCGCGCATCAGCCGACATCTTGCGGGCGGTCTTGGCGACAATGCGCTGCATTTTCCCGGGCTCCTGGGTTTCGGAAAACGGTGCGAAATACCATTTCAGGAATACGAAACAGATCACATCCTCGAGCATCTGCACATCTTCGTTGCGCTTGATGCCTTCCTTGCGGATCATTCGGCCCGCCGCTTCGGCATCTTCCTGCGAATAGCCGGCATCGCGCATGATCGCGCCGACGCGGTCGGCATGGTGCTTGGCAAGATCGCGACGCCAGGTCAGGTAGCCTTCGCGCCCGTCGGGATAGTCCGCCCGCTTCATGGTCCAGCGTTCGATATGCTGGCCGCGGGCGGCGATCTGCAACGGGTCCGGCGCATTCGGGAACAGCCGCGCCAGCTCCTGGGTCATGCGCTGGCCATAGAGCTGCGCGGCGGGCGCGCCTTCGCTGGTGTCCGGGTCATGTGCGTTGGCCGCGTCAATGGCGGCGAGGGCGGCGGCGAGGTCGGTCATTGGCTGTTCCATAGGCTGAGAAATCGCTGTGCCAAGGGTGCAGCGCATCGCGCCGGCATTCAAGGGGCGATCGCTCAGACCATCTCTTCCGGAATGCCGGGCAGGGTGCGGCCGAACCGTCGCGCCGGACGCGAGGCATAGGGCAGCAGGAAGCCGGTCCGCGCTTCGGGTGCGATCCGCGCATTGGCCTGGGCCCTGAGCCGCCACGCGGCAACCGCATTGCCCGCATCGAGGCAATCCTCGCCGGTATCGGGGCCCAGCCACTGGGTCGCGCAGCGCGCCCACAAGTCGCGGATATGTTCCGGCTCGGTCAGGCAAATCCCCGCCTCGGTATCCCATCTGAGACTGCGCCCGTTCAGGTTGGCCGAGGACACGATGGCAAGGTCATCGTCAAAGATGGACACCTTGGAATGCACATAGATGATGGGCGCGCCATAGAGCGCGGCGCGCCCGTTATCCCCGGTCTTGCGGGTTTGTGCCGGTGCGCCGATGAACGCCCGGTCACCAAAGGCTTGGGTGATCATCTGGATACATTTCGCCTGAAGGTATTCCCCGTATCTGGTGACGCTGCCGGGGTTGTGTTCAAACGCCACCTCTTCGGGCGCGGCGGGCAGGATCAGGATCAGGCCCAGTTCCGGATTGTCGCGCGCCCGCCGGGCAAGCTTGCGGGCCAGCGCGGTATCGCGGAAATATTGGGTTTCCAGATAGATCAGCCGCCGCGCGCTGGCGACGTTGCCCGCATGGGCATCGGCAATTTCGCGCAACACGGTTTTGGGCGACATCCGGGCAAACGACCAGCGGCGCTTGCGGGACAGGGTCCTGACGATCCCGTCCAGAGGTGGCGGGGGCGCGCCGTCGGCCACGTCCCGGAAGGTCCGAAGGTGGCGCAGGGCCGAAGCCGCTTGCGGGCCGCGCAGGCTGATCTGCACGTCATGCCAGGTGTCTTCTGCGGCCCGCGCGTGCTCGGGGTCGTCATAGCGCCGTTCATTCAGGTCCAGACCACCGATATAAAGCGCCTCGCCGTCGATCACCGCCAGTTTCTGGTGATGGGTGGCCGGATAGAGATGCGGCACCGGCCAGAGGCGCGCGGCCAGTCGTGCGGCGCTGGTCCGCAGGCTGCGGCGCAGGCCGGGGGCTTCGCGCAGGTAAGTGTCGCATTGGGGCGGGGGCAATCCGTTCAGGCGCGTCGCGGTGCGTCCGAGCTCCTGACAGGCGCGCGGCCACAGCAGCATGCGCGGCAGCCAGCCGATCCGCGCGGGATGCAGTGCTGCGCGCGCGGTCAGCAGGCCGGGCCGCCCGGACAATTCCGCCGCCGCGTGCAGTGCGCGCAGCGCCGACCACGTGGCGCGGTGGGCATCCGGCACGGCGATGGGGTCGAAATCGCTGATCGACAGGTCGATCCGGACACCGCGCCGCAACAGGTGTTCGATCAGGTCCATCCAGGTTTCGCCGATCTTGCGCGCCGCGGGGCTGCGCAGGCGGGTCATCGGGTCGAACACCCGGAAACACATCACGATTTCGGTCCGCGCCGACAGGCACAGGCGTTCGAACTCGGGATAGGCCTCGTGCGCGGTCAGCAGGATCCGGAATGCCTGTTCTGGGGTCTGTTCGCGCGATGATGGCATGGCTGGCGGTCCCGTCCCGACATTGGGTTTGCAGACATGTCGCTCGCCTGATCCCCGGCACGGCAAGACCCGGAGGCCGGCTCGATGAGCGCAATAGTCCGAACCTTGCCGCAAATCCCGCGATTGGAAAGCCGCGCGGCGCGCCAGTGAGCAATTTTTCGCCTTTCGATCCGCGTGACGTGACACCCCGCTGCCCTATATGCGCACAGTGGGCCGGCATTTGCAGCGGCGGCGGGTTCATGTTTTGTATGAGAGACGAAAAGGAGACGTTCCATGGCGACATCTACATCCGGCGGATCCGGCAAGGCACCCACGGTGGGCGATCTGGCAAAGCAGATCGAAACCCTTCAGAAAGAAATCGGAGAGCTGACCGGTCTGATGGCCGAAATGGGCAAGGCCCAGGCGGCGCGGCTGGGCGAAGAGGCCGAGGCCCGGGCGAAAAAGATGAAGCAGAAGGGCGACGAGGCCGCGACCGAAGCAAAGGCGCAGGCCGAGCATCTGCACGCGCAGGCGAATGACTTTATCCGGACACAGCCGGCAACGGCGCTCGGCATTGCGGCGGGGATCGGGTTTCTGATCGGCCTGCTGATGACGCGCCGCTAGCATGGTGGCGGATCAGCTGAAACGCAGGGCGGCCCGTGCCGCGTTGCAGACCGCGCTGCTCGGAGGAGGGGCGCTGCTGGTGCTTGCGGGCATCGGGTTCTTGGTGGCGGCGCTGTGGCTGTACCTGTCGCTGCAATATGGTGCGCCGTTTGCCTCGCTGATCGTCGGGACGGCCTGTCTCGGGTTTGGCCTGATCGTCATCGGTTTTGCCATCGCCAAACCGGCGCCCCGGCCAGCCACGCACAGCGACCAACCGCCTCCGGAGCCCCCGGCGGATGCCAGCGACGCGCCGCCGCTGGTTCAGGCGTTTCTCTACGGGATGCAGGCCGGGATCAAGGCGGGCAAGTCCTGACGGGGCGCGCCGGCGGTTTCAGTCGAACGTCCCGGCAACCCGGCCCAGCAGCATGAAGGCGCGGGCCGTGCGCGTGTCGCTGAGTGCCGAGATATCCGCGTCGCCCGCCTCGGCTTCGAATTCGGCAAACATCCGGTCGAACAGGCGCAGGAAATGATGCGCGGCATCGCGGAAAATCGGGTCCTGTTTCATGCGGCCCGCCGTCAGCCCAAGCGCCGTGCGGTCATGAACGCCGCCCATGTCGGCGACTTCGCGGCCGCGCGTGCCATGGGCGAATTGCCGCCAGACATCGGGCCGGGCCATGTCGGGGCGCAAATCATCCATGTAGATGCCTTCCTGGCTGAGCAGGGTGAGAACATCCTGGCTGGCCTGGATCAACTGGGCGGCCTGCCGGTTGCGCAGCGCCAGCCGCATGGCGTCGAACCCGGCCTTGTCCTCGGCGTTTTCCGGGAAGTTCAATGCCCGGACAAAGCTCTCGGCGGCAAGCGGCGGGGCGGCGGCCTCGGCGGGGGGCGCAAGCTCGAGCGCGCCCTGATCCTCGCGCGGGGGCGGGGGGGCGGGGGATGCCACGGTATCGGCAACCGGTTGCGCGGCCTGTGTGGTGAGCGCCGCCAGCATCGACTCGGTGCGCAGGGTGGAGGCGGCGATGTCGTCGAGGCGTTTTGACAGGTCGTTGTCCCTGTTGGACTGGCCCTTCTGGGCCTGCGTGACATAGGCCTGGCGCAGGCCATCCACCGTGGCGTGCAGCCGCTGGCTCTCGTCGCGCAGGGCGCGGTTGGAGCGCGCCAGCACCGCCACGGCCCAGATCAATCCAACCGGAAGGAACACGGTCATCAGGGTCGAGAGCAGCCCAAGCCCGCCAAACCCGCTGCGCTCATCTGCGGGGGTGACCAGGAAAAATCCCAGCGACACCGCAAGCCACAGCACCGAGAACCCGATGGCGGCGATCTCGATCCCCGTCAGGCGGTCATTGCTGGGTCTGCTAAAGGCCCCGAGCGACCGGGACGCGGTCGATTCGGGTTCGGTCGAATGCTCCGACATGGTGCGCTCCGTCAGGATCCGTCAGGAATAATCGATGCTCACCACTTCGTAAGACCGCTCGCCACCCGGCGTGCGGACTTCGACGCTGTCGCCTTCTTCCTTGCCGATCAGCGCGCGCGCGATCGGGGATTTGATGTTCAAGAGGCCTTTTTCGATATTGGCCTCGTACTCGCCGACAATTTGCCAGGTTTTCTCTTCCTCGGTGTCCTCGTCGACAAGCGTGACCCGCGCGCCGAACTTGATGGCACCGGACAGCTTGGACGGGTCGATCACGTCGGCAAGGCTGAGCACGCCTTCGAGCTCCTTGACGCGGCCCTCGATGAACGACTGCTTTTCGCGCGCGGAGTGATACTCGGCATTCTCCGAAAGATCGCCATGCTCTCGCGCTTCGGCGATGGCTTTGATGATGGCTGGCCGCTCGACGGTCTTGAGCTGTTTGAGCTCGGTCTCGAGTGCAGCATGACCTGTCGGCGTCATCGGAATTTTGTCCATGGGTGTCGATCCGCTCAAAATGAGACGCCCCGCCGTATGAAACGCCGGGACGGTAGATAAGTCAGACCTTACCTGACCCAATCGCGGGGCGGATTGCAAGGGGCAGGATGACACGCCACACGCGGGTTTTGGCCGAATGAGGGCAGAAACCGCGCCGAATGCGGGCTTGTCGCGGGGCTGCTAGTCGTATTGCACCACCTCGTATTCGACATTGTCGTGATCGTGGAAATAGAATCGATGCCCCGGCTCGTAATCCGCGTGGTTCATCGGCTTGAACCCGGCGGCGATCACCGCGCGCTCCATCGCGGCGATATCGTCGACCACCACCGCGATATGGTTGAGCCCGCCGATGGTCTGGTAATTGTCATCCACCGGCTTGGCCGGCGCGCCTGGTGAATAGAGCGCCAGATAGTGGCTGTCGGTGCCGACGTGAACCGTGCGCCCGCTCTGCATCGCGGCCCCGGACCAGCGGACGTGCCAGCCGAACAGGTCGCACATCCAGGCGGCGGTGGCGTCGGGGTCGCTGACGGTGAGGTTCGTGTGTTCGAGCATGGCGGGCATGGCCGGTCCTTTCATTGGGGTTGATATTGTTATCGTAATTTCTAAACCTAACTTTAGGTCAAGGTACTTGTCGGAGCGTGAAATGACTGTTTCCAAGGGGCTTTCCATCGGTGCGCTGGCCGAGCGTACCGGGCTGGCCGTGTCGGCGATCCGCTATTACGAATCGCAGGGGCTGATCGAGCCATGGCGCAACGGGGGCGGGCAGCGGCGGTTTCACCGGGCCGATATCCGCCGGCTCAGCTTTGTGATGATCGCCCAGCAATTCGGTTTCTCGCTGCCCGAGATCCGCGACCTGCTGGCGACGCTGCCGGGCAAGCGGACGCCGACACCGGCGGATTGGACCCGGATCAGCGAGACCTTCAGAACCCATCTTGATGCCCGGATCGAGACCTTGGTCAGGCTGCGCGACAATCTGGATGGCTGTATCGGCTGCGGGTGCCTGTCGCTGCCCAAGTGCAAACTCTACAACCCCGACGACCGCGCCCGCCAGCGGGGAAGCGGACCCCGCTATCTGATGGGAGATCGGCCAGAGCCGGGCGCGTGACAATTCGCGGCGTGGCACCGGGGGCGCGGCCAAGGCGAATACGACAAAAATTCTTTCAACCTTAAGGCGGCATGTTAGGCTGAGATCCTAGCGACCGGAAAACCGGCAGCCAGAATCGGTTCCTGTCCTGACCTTGACCCTGACGTTTGGGAGGAACTCATGACGACGCTGACTGTAAACGGAACGACGCGCGCCTTTGAGGGTGACGCGAACATGCCGCTGCTCTGGGCCTTGCGCGATGTGCTTGATCTGCCGGGAACGAAATATGGTTGCGGGGCGGGGCTGTGCGGGGCCTGTACCGTGCATGTGGATGGCAAGGCGGTGCGGGCCTGCCAGGCCAGCGTCAGCGAGGTCGCGGGCAAATCGGTCACCACGATCGAGGGGCTTGACCCCGACGGCGAGCACCGTGTCCAGCAGGCGTGGCGCGAATTGAACGTGCCGCAATGCGGGTTCTGCCAGACCGGCCAGATCATGCAGGCCGCCGCGCTGCTCGCGGAAAACCCCAAACCCAGCGATGACGAAATCCTGACCGCGATGGCCGGGAACGTGTGCCGCTGTGGCTGTTACCAGCGAATCGTGCAGGCGGTGCGCCTTGCCAGTACCGGGAGCTGAGCCATGCTGAAATATTTGCAAGACCATGATCCGCAGCCCACGGGCATCGCCATTGCCAAGCTGTCCCGCCGCGCTTTTCTGGGTACCGGGGCGGCCTTTGCCCTTGGGGCCTATGCGACCCGGGGCGACGCCTTTCCCAAATGGCCCACCGGAGGGGAGCAGATGCCGCACGGGTTGCGCGACGATCCGTTGATCTTTGTCAGCATCGACCCGGACGGCACCGTGACGCTGGTGGCGCATCGTTCCGAGATGGGCACCGGAAGCCGCACGTCGTTGCCGATGGTCATGGCCGACGAAATGGAGGCCGACTGGTCCCGCGTGCGCATCGTGCAGGCCGAGGGCGACGAGCCGAAATACGGCAACCAGGATACCGACGGGTCACGCAGCATGCGCCACCATATCCAGGCCGCGCGCAAGATTGGCGGGTCGGTGCGCCACATGATGCAGGCCGCCGCCGCCGCGCAATGGGGGGTCGCGCCAGAGGATGTCATCGTCGAAAACCACGAGGCGCGCCATGGCGACAATGTGCTTGGGTTCGGCGAACTGGCGCAGGCCGCGATGGCGATGCCGGTGCCCGCGCATGAGCAGATCGCCTACAAGTCCGAGGATCAGTTCCGTTACATGGGCAAGGGCGAGGTGCAGATCACCGACCTGCACGACATCACCACGGGCGCGGCGGTCTATGGGGCCGATGTCAAACTTGCGGGAATGCTCTACGCGGTTGCGGCCCGCCCTCCGGTGGTGGGGGGCAAGGTGGCGTCCTTTGATGCGACAGCGGCGATGGCGGTGCCGGGGGTTGTCGGGATCTATCAACTGCCCGACTGGACGGCCCCCGGCGGGTTCGCGCCCCTGGGCGGTGTCGCGGTGGTGGCCGAGAATACCTGGGCGGCGTTGCAGGGGCGCGACAGCCTCGAGATCGCGTGGGATGACGGCCCGAACGCCAGCTACAGTTCCGGCCCCTACATGGAGGCGATGAAGGCCACGGCGCTGGACAAGGGGCAGGTGCTGCGGACACGTGGTGCGCCCGATGCCGCCTTTGCCGATGCCGCCCGCATTTTCGGACAGACCTATACCCAGGACCACATGGCGCATATCCCGATGGAGCCACCGGTTGCACTGGCCTCGGTCACGGCCGAGGGGGTCGAGATCTGGGCGCCAGTGCAAAGCCCCTATACCACGCGTACCGACGTGGCCAAGGCGCTCGGGGTCGACCCGGCCAATGTGCGGGTGAACGTGACCCTGCTTGGCGGCGGGTTCGGGCGCAAGTCCAAGGCGGATTTCGTTACCGAAGCGGCATTGCTGAGCCGCGAAACCGGTGCGCCGGTCAGGATGCAATGGACCCGCGAAGACGATGTGCGGCACAGCTTTTACCACACCACGTCTGCCGAGCGCATCGAGGTGGCGCTGGATGATGCGGGCAAGGTGACGGGGTGGCGGCACAACTCGGTCGCGCCGTCGATCCTGTCGACCTTTGCACCGGACAGCGGCCAGCAATTCCCCATCGAGAGCGGGATGGGGCATCTGGACATGCCCTTTGACATTGCCAATGTCAGCATCGAGAACGGCAAGGCGCTTGCGCATACCCGCATCGGTTGGTTCCGCTCGGTCTCCAACATTCCCCGTGCCTGGGCAATCGGCTCGTTTGTCGGAGACCTTGCCGCCGAGCTGGGCAAGGACCAGCGCGAGATGTGGCTCGAACTGATCGGTGCGCCGCGCCAGGTGGAGCTCGCCGCCGAGGGCTATCCCGAGACGTTCTGGAACTATGGCGAACCATCGGCCGGGTTTCCCATCGAAACCGGGCGGCTGGCGCATGTGTTGAACATGGCGGCGGAGGGAATCGGTTATGGCACCGACCTGCCCGAGGGCGAGGGGATCGGGTTGGCGGTGCATCGCAGCTTTGTGTCCTACGTGGCCTGTGCGGCGCATGTGCGGGTGCGGGATGGCGCAATCGACATTCCCCGGATGCACCTGGCGATCGATTGCGGCTATGCGGCGAATCCCGAGCGCATCCGCAGCCAGATGGAAGGCGCATCGGTGATGGGCATGACGCTGGCGCTGAATTCCTCGATCACCTTTGACCAGGGGGCCGTGGAGCAGAGCAACTATCACGATTATGACGTTGTGCGCGCGGACAATTTCCCCGGTTCGGTTGTAACGCATATCGTCGAGCATCCCTTTGAAGTTCATGCCACCGGTGTGGGCGAACCGGGTGTGCCGCCGGTTGCCCCGGCCATCGCCAACGGGTTGTACGTCGCCACCGGCGTGCGGCACCGGGCCTTGCCGATGGACACCGACTTTTGACGCGAAAATGGGCGGGCGGCTGACGAAACCGCCCGCCCGTGCCGCCGATTTCCCGGAAAATCGCCTTGGGTGCTCTGACGCGGTGTTGCGATTGACGCAGGGCCCTGACAAAAGGTATCAGCCGCGAAATATTGTTGCGCCCTGAAACGGGCCACACACACCGCCAGCCAAGGAGCGCCCGCATATGGCCGAGATTGAACGCGAAGCGATGGAATATGACGTTGTGATCGTCGGAGCCGGCCCGGCTGGCTTGTCCGCTGCGATCCGACTGAAACAGCTGGACGCGGACATCAACGTTGTCGTGCTGGAAAAGGGCAGCGAAGTCGGCGCGCATATCCTGTCGGGCGCGGTGCTTGATCCCTGTGGCCTTGATGCGCTGATCCCCGACTGGAAAGACAAGGGTGCGCCGCTGAACGTGCCGGTGCGCGAAGACAATTTCTATATGCTCGGCGAAGCGGGCAAATTGCGGGTGCCGAATTTCCCGATGCCGCCCCTGATGAACAACCACGGCAATTACATCGTCAGCATGGGCAATGTCTGCCGCTGGATGGCGGAACAGGCTGAAGCGCTTGGCGTCGAGATCTTTCCCGGCATGGCCTGTTCCGAGCTGGTCTATGACGACAAGGGCGGCGTCAAGGGCGTGGTCGCCGGTGAGTTCGGCAAGGAAGCCGACGGCAGCCACGGGGCGAATTACGAGCCGGGCATGGAACTGCACGGCAAATACGTGTTCCTGTCGGAAGGCGTGCGCGGGTCGCTGTCCAAGCAGGTGATCGCCAAATACGATCTGAGCCAGGGCCACGAGCCGCAGAAATTCGGCATCGGCATGAAGGAAATCTGGGAGATCGACCCGGCCAAGCACAAGGAAGGCACCGTCACGCACACGATGGGCTGGCCTTTGGGGGGCAATGCCGGGGGCGGATCGTTCATCTATCACCTGGAAAACAACCAGGTCTATGTCGGCTTCGTCGTCCACCTGAACTACAAGAACCCGCACCTGTTCCCCTATATGGAGTTCCAGCGGTTCAAGCATCACCCGATGGTGGCCGAACTGCTCGAGGGCGGCAAACGCGTGGCCTATGGCGCGCGGGCGATTTCCGAGGGCGGCTATCAATCGATGCCCAAGATGGTGGCGCCTGGGGTGGCGTTGTTGGGCTGTTCGGTCGGCATGGTCAACGTGCCGCGCATCAAGGGCAATCACAACGCGATGCTGTCGGGCAAGGCGGCTGCCGAGGCGGCCCATGCGGCGATTGCCGCGGGCCGCGCCGGCGACGAGCTGTCGGACTATGAGACCGAAGTACGCGGCGGCGCAATCGGCAAGGACCTGAAAAAGGTGCGCAACGTCAAGCCGTTCTGGTCGAAATGGGGGCTGGTGCCCTCGCTGGTTCTGGGCGGGTTCGACATGTGGACCAACACGCTCGGCTTTTCGCTGTTCGGCACCCAGAAACATGGCAAGACCGACGCGGATTCGACCGAAGAGGCCAGCAAGCACAAGCCCATCGACTATCCCAAGCCCGATGGCACGCTGTCGTTTGACCGGCTGACCAACGTGGCGTTCTCGTTCACCAACCACGAGGAAAGCCAGCCCGCGCATCTGCAGCTCAAGGATGCCGATGTCCCGGTCAAGGTGAACCTGCCGAAATATGCCGGCCCGGCGGCGCGCTATTGCCCGGCAGGGGTTTATGAATTCGTCAGCGAGGAAGGCAAGGAAACCCGGTTCGTGATCAACTTCCAGAACTGCGTGCACTGCAAGACCTGCGATATCAAGGATCCCAGCCAGAACATCAACTGGGCCACGCCCCAGGGCGGGGACGGTCCGAACTATCCCAACATGTAGCGTCGATCTGCGGCGCAGATGGTGGAAACCGGCCATTTCCTGCGGGAATTGGCCAAATTGAACCGACAATGGCGCGATAGTTCGGGTTGCGCCATTGCCTCGCCCCAGCAGGAGGCCTAATTTGTCGGGCAGATAACCGACGAGGCAGGTCTCTTGAAACACTCTCTCCTTCGCGGTGTGGCCCTTGCGGCGACCCTGCTTGCGATCAGCGCACCCATCGGAGCGCAGGCGGATACGTCCGCCGGGGCATATCTCGCGGGGCGTCACGCGCTGATCTCCAGTGATTTTGCCGAGGCGGCGGCCTATTACACCCGTGCCCTGGCACGCGACCGCCAGAATCCGCACCTGATGGAACAGGTGGTGCTGTCGCAATTTGCCCTGGGCAAGGTCGACAAGGCATTGCCGGTTGCCAAGCACATGGAGCAGCTGGGCCTGCACAGCCAGGTGGCGCATCTGGTGGTGATCACCGATCTCATCGAGAATGGCAAATACGAGGAATTGCTGGCCCGCGATCCGGAAACGCTTGGCGGTGGGCCGTTGGTGGATGGCCTGATCACCGGCTGGGCGCATATGGGGGCGGGTTCGGTCGCCAGGGCGCTGGAACAGTTCGACACGGTTTCGCGCCAAAAGGGGCTGCGCGGTTTTGCGCTTTATCACAAGGCGCTGGCGCTGGCCTCGGTGGGCGATTTCGAGGGGGCCGAGGCGATTTTTGCGGATGAAAGTTCGGGCCTGTCGATCCTGTCGCGCGGTGCCGCGATCGCCCGGGCACAAATCCTGTCACAGCTTGAGCGCAACGACGACGCAACCGCATTTCTGGAGAATGCCTTTGGCACCACGCTGGATCCGGGGCTGCAGGATGTGGCCGACCGGCTTGCCGCCGGCGAGCAGTTGCCGTTTTCCCTTGTCACTTCGGTCAGGGACGGCATGGCCGAAGTGTTCTTTTCCATCGGGCAGGCGCTGAATGGCGAGGCGTCCGACGATTATGTGCTGATCTATGCGCGCACCGCGACATATCTGCGACCGGGCCATGTGGATTCGCTCCTGCTCAGTGCTCAGTTGCTGGATATTCTTGGCCAGTATGACCTCGCGGTTGCCACCTACAAACAGATCCCCTCGGACAGCCCGGATTATCATGCCGCCGAAATGGGCCGCGCCGAAGCCCTGCGCCGCGCGGCCAAGCCGGATGCGGCGATCGAGGTTCTGGAACGGCTTGCCGCCGATTACCCGACCCTCGCACCGGTCTATTCCGCCCTTGGCGATCTGCAACGTCAGCAGGAACATTACGCCGAGGCGATCACGGCCTATGACAGCGCCCTGGAATTTTCCGACCAGGAGGCCCCGGCACGCTGGTTCCTGCATTATGCGCGCGGCATCAGCCACGAGCGGTTGAAACAGTGGGACAGCGCCGAGGCGGATTTTCGCAGCGCGCTCGAGATCAACCCGGACCAGCCGCAGGTGCTGAACTATCTGGGCTATTCCCTGGTCGAGCGGAAATCCAACCTTGACGAGGCGCTTGGCATGATCGAGCGCGCGGTCGAGGCGCGCCCTGACAGCGGCTATATCGTCGACAGCCTGGGCTGGGTTCTGTTCCGTCTCGGGCGCTACGAAGAGGCGGTGGGCCATATGGAGACCGCCGTCGAATTGATGCCGGTCGATCCGGTGGTCAACGATCACCTTGGCGATGTTTATTGGGCGGTGGGCCGGTATCGCGAGGCCGAGTTCCAGTGGAAACGCGCCATATCCTTTATCGACCCCGAGGATACCGACAGCGAGGCCGACCCGGAACGCATACGCCGCAAGCTCGAAATCGGGTTGGACCAGGTTCTTGTCGAGGAAGGCTCGGAGCCGCTGAAGGTGGTGAATGACCAGGGCTGAGGCCTTTGCTCCCGCCAAGATCAACCTGACACTGCATGTCACCGGACAACGGCAGGATGGCTATCACCTGCTGGATTCTCTGGTGGTGTTTGCCGATGTCGGTGATCGGATTTCGATCTGCGAAGGGCAGGGATTGCACCTGAGCATCACCGGACCAAATGCCGCCGGGCTGACCGTGGGCGAGGATAACCTCGTGCTGCGCGCGGCGCGGCTCGCGGGGGTGGCGGATGCGCGGATTACCCTCTACAAACGCCTGCCCGCCGCCGCGGGTATCGGAGGGGGATCGGCGGACGCCGCCGCCACCCTGCGCGCCCTTGTCACCAGCCACGACATTGCGCCGCCCACGGTGGGGCAGGCGTTGCAACTGGGCGCGGACGTGCCGGTTTGCCTGCTCTCGGAAACCCTGCGCATGCGCGGCATCGGTGAACGGATCGACAGGATCGCGGGCATTCCGCCGCTTCCGGCGGTGCTGGTCAATCCGGGGGGTGCGGTCCATACGCCCGATGTGTTCCGCGCGCTGACCTGTCGCAACGGATCGCCCATGCCCGAATGGCCGGCCTTTGCCGAAGTTGCCGGCTGCGCCCGATGGCTGGCGCAGCAACGCAACGACCTTGAAGCCCCGGCAATGCGGATATGCCCGCCGATTGGCGATTGTCTGGCCGCGCTGCGTCGCGAGGGGGCGCTGTTGGCGCGGATGAGCGGATCGGGAGCCACCTGTTTCGGCATTTTCGCAACCGCGCAACAGGCGCAATCGGCCTCCGCCGCGTTGCAGCGGGCGCAGCCCCAATGGTGGGTTCAGGCGGCGATGCTCGCAGACCCGGGATCAGCGCCTCACTTCAGGCGCGACACCACGTAATCCGACAGGTCGTCCAGCATCTGGCGGATCGGATGTTCCGGCAACCGGCGCAACGCGGCGCGGGCCTTGTCCGACCACGCCAGCGCATCCCTGCGCGTTTCGTCCAGCGTTCCGTACCTGGCCATCAACGACAGCGCGGTGTCAAGATCTTCGGGGGTCTGCTGGCCCTTTTCGATGGTGCGGACCCAGAACGCGCGTTCCTCGGCGGTTGCCCGGGCGACCGCCTTGATCACCGGAAGGGTCAGCTTGCGCTCGCGGAAATCGTCCCCGACATTCTTGCCGGTGGCGGCGCTGTCCCCCTGGTAGTCCAGCAGGTCATCGGCGATTTGAAACGCAATCCCGAGCGCATCGCCATAATCATACAGTGCCTGAATCTGGTCGGCATCGGCATGGGCGATGACGCCCCCAACCTCGGTCGCCGCCGAGAACAGGGCCGCGGTCTTGCCGCGCACCACCTTGAGATACACCTCTTCGTCAGTGGCGAGATTCTGCGCCGCCGTCAGCTGCAACACTTCGCCCTCGGCAATCGTGGCGGCGGCATTGGCAAGAATATCCAGCACCCGCAGCGACCCGGTTTCGACCATCAACTGAAAGCTGCGGGCAAACAGGTAATCCCCGACCAGAACGCTCGACTTGTTGTCCCAGAGCAGGTTGGCGGTGGGCCGGCCACGCCGCTGGCCGCTTTCGTCGACCACGTCATCATGCAACAGAGTGGCCGTGTGGATGAACTCGACCGTGGCCGCAAGATGCACGTGATAGGGCCCGTCATAGCCACACATGCGCGCCGCAGCGAGGGTCAGCATCGGGCGCAATCGCTTGCCGCCTGCCTCGACCAGATGCGCGGTGACCTCAGGGATTCGCGGTGCGTGTTCCGAGGCCATGCGGGTCCGGATCAGGTCGTTCACGGCGGCCAGGTCATCGGCAAGCGTTGCCGCCAGTTGTTCATGCGGTTTGGTCACGGTGTTGATGTTCATCACACTCCTGCGTCAAGGCTCGACATTCATCGCGCCCTGGCCTTACATCCTGCGTCATGAAGGAACTTTTGCGCAGCACCGACCCGACCGTCCTGGCCTTTGCGTCCGCCCTTCTTCAGGGCGAGGATATAGACTGCTTTCAGATGGACGTAAACATGAGCATCCTCGAAGGCGGCATCGGAATTTTCCCGCGCCGGATGATGGTCCGCAGCCAGGATTACGACCGCGCCGCACGCGTCATGCAAGACAACGACATCCCGATCGACCGATGAGCGACGGGGCACATGATGCGGTGACGCGGGATGCCTTCCTGGGCGGGAGTCTGCACCTGCTGCAACCGCAGTCCGGTTATCGCGCGGGGGTTGATCCGGTGGTGCTGGCGGCCAGCGTCAATGCGCGGGCGGGCCAATCGGTGCTCGACCTTGGCTGCGGCGTCGGGGCGGCGGCGCTCTGCCTGGCCGCACGGGTGCCGGGGCTCGATCTGTGGGGCGTCGAACTCCAGTGCGATTATGCCGATCTGGCGCGGCGCAACGCAACGGGGAACGACATTTCTTTCAATGTCGTTCACGCCGATCTCAACGACCTGCCGCCGCCGCTGCGGGCCGCGCGCTTTGACCATGTCATCGCCAATCCCCCCTATTATCGCCCCGGTGCCCATAGCATCGCACGGAACGAGGGGCGCGGCATCGCGCTGAGCGAACAGCGGACGCCGCTGGCCGATTGGCTGGCGGTCGCGGCGCGCCGCCTTGCGCCCCGGGGCTATCTGCACATGATCCAGCGGGCCGACCGCTTGCCGGACATGTTGGCGGGCTGTGCCGGGCGGCTTGGCTCGGTCGAGATCTTGCCGCTCGCCTCCCGCGCGGGCCGGGCACCGGGCGTGGTGATCCTGCGCGCCCGCAAGGACGGGCGCGCGCCTTTTCGCCTGCACGCGCCATGCCTGATGCACGAGGGCGTGCGACATGAAGGCGACGCCGAGAGCTATGCGCCTGCAATCGCGGCGGTGTTGCGCGACGGGGCCGCGCTGGACTGGCCCGCGACCTAGGCATAAACGGCCCTGAATTGGGCGTCTTCAACAAACTGTTACAAATAGCTGCTCGCGCCACGTGACAGACGCCAAGGAATATGCTCAACTCCAGATGCAACTTATTCAGAGGAGGACTGCCATGAGCTTGAGCTCGCACCTGATCGAACTGAAAAAGAAGCACCAGCACCTGAGCAGCGAAGTCGAAGCCGCGCAGCGTGCCCCGGGTGTTGACGGGCTGCATCTGGCGGAACTTAAAAAGCAGAAACTGAAACTGAAAGAAGAGATCGAGAGGCTATCGACCTGACGCCTCGTCTCTGTGACCAATCTACCGGGCGCGGCATCATGGCCGCGCCCTTTTCATATCAGGCAGCCGGCGGCACGTCGCTGGCGGCGATAAACGACAGTCTTTCGGATACTTCCGCGGTTTTTGCGATCTCATGCCAGATCCAGTCGCGAAAGGCCTTGATATGCGGGCGATCCTGCAACCCAAGGGGGCAGAGAAAGCGAAACTGTGCCTCAAGCGTGATGGCCAGCCTGTAGGGCGCGACGAGCCGGCCTTCGTGCAAATCCTCTACAACCAGGGCGCGTCTGCCCAGAACCACGCCGGCCCCCGCCAATGCCGCGTCGATGGCGTGGTCGGCCTGGGAAAACTGCACCCCGTGATCCGGCACGAAATCCACCCCGGCGGCCCGGAACCAACCCGCCCAGTCGCAGCTGCGGTCCAGGAAATCCAGCGATTCGTCAAACAGGATCGGTGCATGGCGCAGGTCTTCGGGGCGAGGATACCTGGCGGCAAGTTCCGGTGTCATGACCGGGGTCAGCCATTCGACCGCGAGGGGTTCGACAAAGAGGCCGG
Organism: Microbulbifer sp. S227A; assembly: GCF_049800935.1. Lineage (NCBI taxonomy): Bacteria > Pseudomonadati > Pseudomonadota > Gammaproteobacteria > Cellvibrionales > Microbulbiferaceae > Microbulbifer > Microbulbifer sp. S227A. Next base: position 75,668 of record NZ_JBNAFZ010000003.1, read on the forward strand.
GATCGGGCGCATGCCCAAAGCGAATCGCCACGTCGACCTCGTCGCGCTCAAAGTCCATCACCCGCAGGCTGGCTGAGAATCGCAGGTCGATATCCGGATGGGCGCGCGCAAAGTCATAGAACCGAGGGGCCAGCCATTTTGCGGTAAAGGCCGGACCCGCGGTGACGGTCAGGGTCCGGTTGTCCTGTAGCCTTCGGGTCTGTACCCATGCGGATGTCAATGTCTGGAACCCCTGGGCCGCGCCGGGGGCAAGCATGCGGCCCGCCTCGGTCAGTTCGACCGCCCGGTTCAATCGCCGGAACAGCGGTTGTCCCAGATGATCCTCCAGCGACTTGATCTGAAAGGACAGCGCCGCAGGTGTCACGTTCAATTCCTTGGCGGCGCGGGCAAAAGACATGTGCCTGGCAGCGGCGTCAAAGGCGCGCAGGGCGGTCAGCGGAGGCAGTCGATCGGGCATGTACGGTTAAGTAAACCTAAATCGAAGCATAGGAAAGCCTCGTTTGTCGCGTTGTTGGGCTTTTCTCATAATGGAAGCAGAGTTAGATATTCTTGAGTCAAGAGAGCTCCGCCATGTTGGAAAGCACCACAAGCCCCGAAACCCGCCTCATCTTTCAGAGAGCGCATGAAGACCGCGCCCGCGTCTTTCTCGAAGCCTGGCGTCGGCTGATCCCGCGCCTCGGTCGGCGGGTGGCATGAAAAAAGGGGCCGGTTCCACGGAACCGGCCCCTGATTGGTGTAACGGTCGTTGCGGCCGGATCAGCCGAAGAACTGTGCGCCGTTTGCGGAAATCGTCGAGCCGTTGACGAAACCGGCATCATCAGAGGCAAGGAAGACAACGCAGCGTGCGATTTCTTCCGGTTCGCCAAGGCGACCTGCGGGGATCTGCGCGATGATGCTTTCGCGGACTTTTTCCGGAACCGCCATCACCATGTCGGTGCCGATATAGCCCGGGCAAACCGCGTTGGCGGTGATGCCGGCGCGCGCGCCTTCCTGTGCCAGCGAGCGGACGATGCCGATGTCACCCGCCTTGGTCGCGGCATAGTTGACCTGTGCGAACTGGCCTTTCTGACCATTGACCGAGCTGATCACGATCACGCGGCCGAACTTGCGTTCGCGCATGCCCGGCCAGATCGGGTGAACGGTGTTGAACACGCCGGTCAGGTTGGTGTCGACCACTTGCTGCCACTGTTCGGGCGACATCTTGTGGAACGGCGCGTCACGGGTGATGCCGGCGTTGGCGACCACGACGTCGATCGGGCCGAGGTCGGCTTCGACCTGTGCGATGCCCGCCTTGGACGATTCGTAATTGGCGACGTCCCACTTGTAGGTCTTGATGCCGGTTTCCTCGGTAAAGGCCGCAGCAGCGTCGTCATTGCCGGCATAGGTGGCGGCCACATTGTAGCCTTGGGCTTTCAGCGCCTTGGAAATTGCGGCGCCGATACCACGGCTGCCACCGGTGACGAGGGCGGTTCTGGACATGTTTGTCTCCTCCAAATTCAGGGGTTTGTTGGTTTGTTATGAATGTGTTTGCGGTTCACGGGGCGACGCTTGGTCACACCGTGAACCGGCTGTCGATCAGTCGCGTGCGACGCAGAGGGCGACACCCATGCCGCCACCGATGCAGAGGGTCGCGAGACCTTTCTTGGCGTCGCGGCGCTTCATTTCGAAGAGCAGGGTATTGAGCACCCGGCAGCCCGATGCGCCGATCGGGTGACCAATGGCAATCGCGCCGCCATTGACGTTGACGATCTCGGGGTTCCAGCCCATGTCCTTGTTCACGGCACAGGCCTGTGCGGCAAAGGCTTCGTTCGCTTCGACCAGGTCCAGATCCTCGGGGGACCAGCCGGCTTTTTCCAGCGCCTTGCGCGATGCATAGATCGGGCCAACACCCATGATCGACGGGTCAAGACCGGCGGTCGCATAGGACACGATCCGAGCCAGCGGCTCGATACCGCGCTTTTCGGCGTTCTCGGCGGACATCAGCAGGGTGGCCGCCGCACCGTCGTTCAGACCCGAAGCGTTGGCGGCGGTGACCGAGCCGTCCTTGGTAAAGGCGGGGCGCATCTTGGCCATGGCTTCGAGGTTGGCACCGTGGCGGATGTATTCGTCCTTGTCCATCACGATGTCGCCCTTGCGGGTCTTGATGGTGAAGGGCACGATTTCGTCGGCGAACTTGCCGGCCTTTTGCGCGGCTTCGGCCTTGTTCTGGCTGGCGACGGCGAACTGGTCCTGCTGCTCGCGCGAGATCTGCCATTTCTCGGCAACGTTCTCGGCGGTCTGGCCCATGTGATAGCCGTTGAACGCATCCCACAGCCCGTCGCGGATCATGGTGTCGATGTACTTCATGTCGCCCATCTTGTGACCGGCGCGCAGGCTGGCGGCGTGGGGCGACAGGGTCATGTTTTCCTGGCCGCCGGCGGCGACGATCTCGGCATCGCCAAGCTGGATGTGCTGGGCCCCGAGCGCCACGGCGCGCAGACCCGAGCCGCAGACCTGGTTGATGCCCCAGGCGGCGCTTTCCTGCGGCAGGCCGGCATTGATATGGGCCTGGCGGGCGGGGTTCTGGCCCTGCGCCGCGGTCAGCACCTGACCGAGGATGGTCTCGGACACCTCGGCCTTGTCGATCCCGGCGCGCTCGACCACGGCCTCGAGAACCGCGGCACCCAGATCATGGGCGGGCGTGTTGGCGAAAGAGCCCCCAAAACTGCCAACCCCGGTCCGTGCTGCAGATGCAATTACTACGTTCGTCATTTTCGCAAATCCTTTGCCAGCGTGCAGATATGAGGCTCATTGACGGCTGCAAAATGCAAGCGCAACCGGCGCGCGATTTCCCCACTTCCGCATCGGGACATAAAGGATTGACGCGGGGGCAGCAACTGACAGTGTGTCTCAGGTGGCGCTTGTCACGGCGCGCCGCGCATATCAGCGTCCCGCCTGGCTGTCGGCGGGCTGCGGGATCCAGGGTGGTCGCACGGTCGGAGCGCCGAACAGGTGCCCTTGCAGACAATCGACCCCGGCAGACACCAGAAATCCGGCGTCGGGTTTGCGTTCGACGCATCCGGCAATGACCAGCATGTCGAACTGTCTCGCGACGGCGATCAGGGCGCGCACGATGCTCTGGCTATCGGGATTGCCGGCAAGGCGGTGCATGAAGGGCCCGTTGAGCTTGACCGCGTCAAAGTAGAAGTCGTTCAGGTATTGCAGCACCAGCGCCCCGCTACCGAAATTGTCCAGGGCAAAGCCGATATTGCGATCCTGAAGATGGTCCATGAAATCGACGACAAGCTCGGGCATGCTCATCGCGGATTGTTCCGACATTTCAAGCACCAGCCGCTCGCCTACGGTTGCGTTCTGTTTCAGGTGCCGGTCGAGGATGCGCATCCAGCGCTTGTAGCCGACCGAACGCGCCGACATGTTCAGCGACAGGCGGATCGACGGGTTGGCGGCCAGCGTGCGCAGCCCGGTTTCCAGGGTTATGCAATCGATCTCGCGGCCCAGTTCCGTGGCCTCGATCGATGGCATGAAGGTGCGCGCGGGAATCACCCGCCCGCTGCGGTCGAGAACCCGGATGAGCCCTTCGTAGAACGCGGTCTTTCGCGGTGCGCGCGCCTGCATGACCGGTTGGAAGGCCAGCATCGTCTGCCCCGAGGCGACGGCGTTTTTCACCATGTCGAGCGTCTGCGAGTCGCGCGCGGCGATGACCGCGTCAACCGGGCTGTGGCCGCCTTCGGGAATGTCGGCTTTGATCCTGCGGCGTCTCGACATGGAATCCTCCTGGCTGGTGAACGGGTCATGACCGCGCATGAGGCGGCATCGACAGAATTCGCCGCCTTCGTGAAAAACGCCTTAAACCTCGCTTTTTCCGAGAATCTGGTTCAAATCCCCTGAAACCAGGAGGGGAGGCTGCGATGGAACGTTGTGGATGGGCCGGGCCGGACCAGATTTACAAGGAATATCACGACACTGATTGGGGCGTGCCGGAATATGACAGCCGTGCGCTGTGGGAGAAATTGATACTGGATGGCTTTCAGGCCGGGCTGAGTTGGCTGACAATACTTAAAAAGCGCGAGAATTTTCGCGCGGCGTTCCACGGGTTCGATCCGAACATCATCGCCGGCTGGGGCGAGGACGAGGTTCAGCGCCTGCTCGGAGATGCGGGTATCATCCGCCACCGCGGCAAGATCGAGGCAACAATCGGCAACGCGCGCGCCTGGCAGAAAATCGAGCAGGAGCAGGGCTTTGATCGGTTTCTATGGGGATATGTCGGGGGCAGGCCGTTACAGAACCGCTGGCAAAGCCTGGGTGAGGTTCCCGCCCAGACACCGCTTTCGGTGCAGATTTCGAAAGATCTGAAAAAGGCCGGGTTCCGCTTTTGTGGCCCCACCATCGTTTATGCCTTTATGCAGGCGGTTGGCATGGTCAACGATCACCTGGTGACCTGCCCGCGACATGCGCAGGTGGCCCGGATGGTCGTTGACAGGGGGCGGGCCTGATCCCGTCTGGCCGGTCCGAAAACGCGCCGCCTCAGCCTTGCGGTGCCGCGCCCAGAAGCGCGGCAAGAATGGCCCTTGCGCTGTCCGAGTTCCAGTCGGCGTCGCCTTGCAAGCGGGCGATTTCATTGCCGTCGGGGTCGATCAACACGGTGATCGGCAGACCCAGAACCGCCATGTCGCGGGCCACGGCCTGTCGCGGGTCCTGGTGGCGGGGCAGGTTGGCGACGCCGATCTCGTCAAAGAACTTCTGGATACCCACCGGCGAGTTGCGCCCGGTGGCCAGTGTCACGACCTCGAAGTCATCGCCGCCGAACGTGTCCTGAAGCGCCGAAAGCATGGGCATTTCCTTGCGGCAGGGGGCGCACCACGTCGCCCAGAAGTTCAGCAGCACATACTTGCCGCGATAGTCGGCAAGCGAGCCGTCGCCGGCACCATCGGCCAGGGTGAAGCTCAGCTCGGAAACCGGCTTGGGGTCGGCATGAAACACCAGCTTTTTCATGTCGCCCTCGCGCAGGCCCTCAAGCGCGGCGGTGTCCGCGATGGCGATGTTTGCACAGAGCGCAAGGGCCGTATAAACGATCCCGACCAACAGTTTTCTCATGTCCCCTCCGAAGGGTTTCCAAATAATGACCGATACGACCTCGAACCAGATGTGGGGTGGCCGCTTTGCCGCCGGACCGGACGCGATCATGGAGGCGATCAATGCCTCGATCGGGTTCGACAAGCGGATGGCGGCGCAGGACATTGCCGGGTCGCGGGCCCATGCCGCGATGCTGGCGGCGACGGGCGTGATCAGCGATAACGATGCGGCGGCCATTCGGGAAGGGCTGCTCACCGTATTGTCAGAGATCGAGGCCGGAACCTTTGAATATTCCACCGCGCTCGAAGACATCCACATGAATGTCGAGGCGCGGCTGAAACAGATCATCGGAGAGCCGGCGGGCCGCCTGCATACCGGGCGCTCGCGCAACGATCAGGTGGCAACCGATTTCAAACTCTGGGTCCGTGACCAGCTGGATGCGGCAGAGTCCGGTTTGCAGGCGCTGATCAATGCCTTGCTGGCGCAGGCCGAGGCGGGGGCGGATTGGGTCATGCCGGGCTTTACCCACCTGCAAACCGCACAGCCGGTGACATGGGGACATCACATGATGGCCTATGTGGAAATGTTCGGGCGCGACCTGTCGCGGGTGCGCGATGCGCGCAGCCGGATGAACGAATCCCCGCTTGGGGCGGCGGCCCTTGCGGGCACCAGTTTCCCCATCGATCGCGACATGACCGCGGCGGCGCTTGGGTTTGACCGTCCTTCGGCGAATTCCCTCGATGCGGTCAGCGACCGGGATTTTGCGCTCGAATTCCTGTCGGTGGCGTCGATTTCCGCCGTGCATCTCAGCCGGATGGCCGAAGAGCTGGTGATCTGGTCCTCGGCCCAGTTCCGCTTTGTGACCCTGTCCGACCGGTTCTCGACCGGTTCATCCATCATGCCGCAAAAGAAAAATCCCGATGCGGCGGAATTGATCCGCGCCAAGATCGGACGGATTTTTGGTGCCAACACGGCGCTGATGATGGTGATGAAGGGGCTGCCGCTGGCCTATTCCAAGGACATGCAGGAAGACAAGGAACAGGTGTTTGACGCCGCCGACAACTGGATGCTGGCGCTGGCCGCGATGGAAGGGATGGTGCGGGACATGACCGCCAACCGCGAATCGCTGGCCACTGCGGCGGGGTCGGGGTTCTCGACCGCGACCGACCTTGCCGATTGGCTGGTGCGGGTGCTGGGCCTGCCATTCCGCGATGCGCATCACATCACCGGTTCGTTGGTCGCCCTGGCCGAGCAACGAGGCTGTGACCTGCCCGAGCTCGATCTTGCCGACATGCAGGCGGTGCATGCGGATATCACCCAGGATGTCTTTGGTGTCCTTGGCGTCGAAAATTCGGTAAACTCGCGCATGTCCTATGGTGGAACCGCGCCCGCGCAGGTCCGGGTTCAGATCGAACGGTGGAAGGCAAAGTCATGATGAAACCCTGTCTTGCCGGTCTTTGTGTGCTGCTGCTCGTGGGCTGCGGCGTGGATGGCGAACCAACGCCGCCGCCCCCCAAGGCCAAGAAGGAAACCGGCATTCGTGTCTCGGGCGAGGCCCGCGCCGGGATCAGCATCACGCGCAATGCGCACGGTTTGACAGGGCTGCACACGGGGCTTGCCCCGGCAGTGTCGGAGTAGCGGGGCAGGGAATGCGTATGCTGGGGTCCTCTCTGCTGGTGCTTCTGTTGCTGGCAGGTTGTGACCCCGATCCGCCGCCGGTGGGGCCGGATGGCAAGCTGATTGTTCAGCCGCCACCGCCAGCCAGGGCGCAGCCGGCGGTCAATGTCGGGATCGGCGTCGGTTCCGGCGGCGGGGCCCATGGCGGGGTCGGCATTGCACAGGGGCCGTTCTCGGTGTTTCTCGGGTTCTGAACGTGGCGTACCGCGCGGCGGCCCGGGGGCGTGCCCCGGCGTTTGATATGGATTGATCCCGGCGCGGGTTTTGCTATGAGGCCGACATGGATCATTTTCTCTACAAGGACGGCGCCCTTCACGCCGAGGACGTGCCGGTGAGCGAGATCGCTGCCGCCGTCGGAACCCCGTTCTACCTCTATTCCACCGCGACGCTGCTGCGCCATTACGCGTTGTTTGACGAGGCGTTGGAGGGCACCGACCACCTGGTCTGCTATGCGATGAAGGCGGCGGGGAACCAGGCGATCCTCAAGACCTTGGCCCAGGCGGGGGCCGGGATGGACGTGGTCTCGGTCGGCGAGTACCTGCGGGCCCGCGCCGCCGGGGTGCCGGGGGACAAGATCGTGTTTTCCGGCGTTGGCAAGACCGCCGATGAAATGCGCACGGCGCTTGAGGGCGGCATCCGCCAGTTCAACGTCGAATCCGAACCGGAACTAGCGGCGTTGAACGCCGTGGCACTGTCGCTGGGCAAGGTCGCGCCGATCACCATCCGGGTCAATCCGGATGTCGATGCCAAGACACACGCCAAGATCGCCACCGGCAAATCCGAGAACAAGTTCGGTATCCCGATCGCCCGCGCGCGCGATGTCTATGCGCTTGCAGCCGGCATGAAGGGCATCGAGATTGTCGGCATCGACGTGCATATCGGCAGCCAGCTCACCGATCTGGCGCCATTTGAACAGGCCTATGGGCTGGTTGCCGAGCTCACCGAAACCCTGCGGGCGGATGGTCATGACATCCGGCGTCTGGACCTGGGCGGCGGCCTGGGCATCCCCTACGCGCGCAGCAACCAGGCACCGCCGCTGCCGCTGGAATATGGCGCGATGATCAAGCGCACGCTTGGCCATCTGGGCTGCGAGATCGAGATCGAACCGGGTCGTCTGATTGCGGGCAATGCCGGCATCATGGTCAGCAAGGTGATCTATCTGAAATCCGGCGAAGGCCGCGATTTCCTGATCGTGGACGGGGCGATGAACGACCTGATCCGCCCGGCCATGTATGACGCGCATCATGATATCGTGCCGGTGCTCGAGCCCGAGGCCGGGATCGAGCAGCAGCCCTATGACATTGTCGGCCCGGTCTGCGAGAGCGGCGACACGTTTGCCAAACAGCGCGATCTGCCGCCGCTGGCGGCAGGTGATCTGATCGCGTTCCGCAGCGCCGGGGCCTATGGCGCGGTGATGGCCAGCGAATACAACGCGCGACCCCTGATCCCCGAGGTGCTGGTGAAGGGCGATCAATTTGCGGTCATCCGTCCAAGACCGACCTTTGACGAAATGATAAATCGCGATACCATCCCCGAGTGGCTTTGACGCAATCCGGCGCTCTGGCCATTCGGAGACCCTGATGGCCAGACCAGCACTTCCCCCGGTCCTGCATTCGGTGCGCCTGCCGCTGGAGATGACGCGCGCCGGGATGCTGGCCGAACGGGTGCTGCGCTGTTTCTGGCCCCTGATCAGCGTTGTCCTTCTGGTGCTGGCGCTCTTGATGCTCGGGATACAGGACCTTGTTCCGATCGAGGCGGTCTGGACCTGTGGCGCGGTTGCCATTCTGGCGGCTGGCGCGGCGGTGTTTTACGGCACGCGGCGGTTTCACTGGCCGGGGCGGGCCGAGGCGCTGGCCCGGCTGGACGAAACCCTGCCGGGGCGACCGATCCGGGCCTTGCTTGACGAACAGGCCATCGGCGCGAATGATACACAATCGGCGGCACTCTGGCGTGCCCACCAGGCGCGGATGGCGGATCGCGCCGCGATGGCGCGGGCTCCGGCACCAGATTTGAAACTCGCCCGCCGGGATCCTTTCGCGCTGCGCTATGTGGCGCTGTTGGCGTTCCTGGTGGCGCTGCTGTTCGGCTCTGTCTGGCGGGTCGGCAGTGTCGCCGAGATGACACCGGGCGGCGGGGAACTGGCCAGTGGACCGTCCTGGGAAGGCTGGATTGAGCCGCCACGCTATACCGGCAAACCGACGCTCTACCTCAATGACCAGGCCGGCAGCAGCTTGCGCGTGCCACAGGGCAGCAGGATCACCCTGCGGTTTTATGGCGAGATCGGCGCACTGAGCCTTGCGGAAACCGTGTCCGGCAATTCGGTCCAGGAGGGGGCCGGGGCCGACCCGGTGCAGGATTTCATCGTCAACCGCGACGGCATGATCGAGATCGCGGGCAGCGGAGGGCAGAGTTGGCAGGTTGCCATCATCGCTGACACGCCGCCCCAGATCACCATCGCGGGCGTCGCCGAGGCCGAGGCCACCGGGGAAATGACGCTGCCCTTTACCGCCAGCGACGATTACGGCGTGGTTGCCGGTCAGGCGGTGATCGCGCTTGATGTCGCGGCGGTGGATCGCCGCTACGGGCTCGCCGCCGATCCCGAGCCGCGAGAGGCGGTGGTTGTTCCCCTGCCGATGCCGATCGCGGGCGATCGCCGGATGTTCACCGAAACGCTGATCGAGGATTTCTCGAAACATCCCTTTGCCAACCTGCCGGTCACGGTCCGGCTGTCGGCGGAGGACGCGGCGGGGCATGTCACCAACATCGCGCCGTCGCCGATGATCTTGCCGGCCCGCCGGTTCTTTGATCCGCTGGCGGCGGCGGTGATCGAACAGCGCCGCGATCTGTTGTGGACCCGTGGGAATGCGCCGCGCGTGGCGCAGGTGCTGCGGGCGATATCGCACCGGCCGGACGCGGTGTTTCGTTCGGAAACCGCCTATCTGCGGCTGCGCGTGATCCTGCGCCGTCTGGAAACATTTGCGGCCTATGGACTCAAGACCGAGCAGCAGGAGGAGCTTTCCGAAGCGCTCTGGGATCTGGCGGTGCTGCTGGAAGAGGGCGATCTGAGCGATGCGTTGGAACGGCTGCGCCGGGCGCAGGAGCGGCTGAGCGAGGCGATGAAAAACGGCGCGAGCGATCAGGAAATCGCCGAACTGATGCAGGAACTGCGCGAGGCCACCAACGAATACATGCGCCAATTGTCGCGCCAGGCCCAGCAGGAGGGCGAACAGGGCCAACAGGGACAGCCCTCGGAAAACGCCATGCAGATGACCCAGGATGATCTGCAACGGATGATGGACCGCATCCAGGAACTGATGGAGCAGGGCCGCATGGCCGAGGCCGAGCAGGCGTTGCAGGAATTGCAACAGATGATGGAGAACATGCGTGTCGCGCAAGGACAGGGTCAGGGCGGCCAGTCCGAGGGGCAGCAGGCGATGGAGGGGCTTGCCGAAACCCTGCGCGAGCAACAGGGGCTGAGCGATCAGGCCTTTCGCGATTTGCAGGAACAGTTCAACCCGGGGGCGCAGGCGGGGGAAAGCCAGGGCAACCAGGGCCGCAACGGCGGCCAGGGCCAGGGCCAGAGCCACGAGGGCCAGGGCGGGCAGGGTGACGGAACACAGGGCGAGCAACCAGACGGGCAGGGCACGCTGGCGGACCGGCAACAGGCGCTGCGCGATGAGCTGCGCCGCCAGCAGGGTAATCTGCCCGGTGCCGGCACCCCCGAGGGCGACGCCGCGCGCGAGGCGCTGGACCGGGCCGGGCGCGCCATGGATGGCGCGGAACAATCCCTGCGGCAGGACGATTACGCCGATGCGATCGACCGGCAGTCCGAGGCGATGGAAGCGCTGCGCGAAGGGATGCGCGCCCTTGGCGAGGCAATGGCGCAGCAACAGGGCCAGCCGGGGCAGGGCACCACCCAGGGTGACATGGAGGCACAGAACCGCGATCCCCTCGGGCGCGAGAGCGGGTCGAACGGATCGCTCGGGACGCCCGAGAACCTGTTGCAGGGCGAAGACGTCTATCGGCGTGCGCGCGAATTGCTGGACGAAATCCGCCGCCGCTCGGGCGAGGGCGACCGCCCCGAAGTCGAGCGCAACTATCTTCAGCGGCTACTCGAGCGGTTCTGATCCACCTGATATGTACTGGTTGAGCAGGGCGTCGAGCCAGACTCGCCCTTGGTCGACCTTGGCGACATAGACCTTCATGTAGGGCGCGGCCTGCGGCACCGCGTCACTGATCGTGCGGGCATTGACATAGGCCAGCACCAGCAGCGCGGCCAGCAGCACGGTCAGCGTGATGCCCCGCATGAACCCGGCATTGCCGCGCTTGCTGGGGGTATATTCGAAATCTTCGTAAACCGACTGCTCCGGCGCGCGCAGGGTTGAATTGATCTCGTCGGCGTTCGGCAGTTTGCCGCTCAGCGGTTCGTCCGCGCCTTGCGCCGTGCCCGTGTCGCGCAATTCGTCGCCCCGCATCCGCGCCATGCGTGCCCGGGCTTTGCGAACGCTGTCCGGGGCGTCGGCGTCATCGCGGGCCGGCGCGGCTGTCCGGTCCGATGTCGCGGCGGCACGTTCGCGGTCGCGCAGGCGGGATTCGCGCTCGGCCTCCTGTTGCAGGATGGCGCTGACATTGGGATCGAGTTTGCGCCTGGGCGGGGCCGGTGGCGTGTCCGTGCCGTCGGCGGGATCGTCATCCAGAAACGACGCCGCCGAGGCGCGCAGGTCGGGTTCGCTACGCAGCAGCGGATCGGGATGGGCAAAGAACCAGGAGGTGTTGCAACTCGAGCATTGAACGTCGCGGCCCTGTGGAGGGATCACCTTGTCGGGCACTTCGTACTGAGCGCCACAATTCGGGCATGTAAGACGCATGCTGCCCCTCCGGTCCTGTTACTGCCTGCTGGATTATCCTTGTGCCGCAACCTTATGCGTTTCGGCAAGGGTTCGCAAAGGGCGAATTTCCAGCACTCAAAGCCCCCGAAACATGGCGAATCGGCATGGCATTGAAACTGTCCCGAGGGTAAGGCACAAGGCGGCAATTGACAGGAGAAAGAGCGTGATCGAGCTTGAGCAGGTGGGATTCGACTATGGTGGGGGCGCGCTCTTTGGCGATGTATCCTTGTCCCTCCCGGCCGGGTCCTTTCACTTTCTGACCGGACCTTCGGGGTCGGGCAAGACGACGTTTCTGAAACTCTGCTACGGCGCGCTCAACCCGACCAAGGGACGGGTCCGCGCCTTCGATGACGACATCGCCGCGGCAACGCGGGACGACATGGCCACGCTGCGCCGCCGCATCGGCGTTGTGCACCAGGATTGCCGGTTTCTCGATCACCTGCCCGTGGCCGACAATGTTGCCCTGCCGCTGACCGTGGCCGGGCGCGACCTGGCGGGGGAACAGCAGAACCTGACCGATCTGCTGGGCTGGGTCGGGCTGTCGGGGCGCGCCGATGCCTATCCTGCCGAATTGTCGGGCGGTGAACGGCAACGGGCGGCGCTTGCCCGGGCGGTTATCCTGTCGCCGGACGTGATCATCGCGGACGAGCCGACAGGCAATATCGACTGGGACATGTCGCAGCGCCTGCTGCGGCTGCTGGTGGATTTGAACAGCATGGGCAAGACCGTGCTGATTGCCAGCCATGACCTGTCGCTGATCCGCGCCGCCAAGTCCGAGGTTCAGGCCCGGGTACTGCGCATTTCCAACAAACAGGTGCAATCGGCGGGGGCGGATCTGTGACCATTCGTAACATTCTCGACCTGCTGACCGGCGACGCGCGCAGCGACCGGGTTGTCCCGCCCAGCCGGATCACCACGCACCTGACCCTGTTTGCCGCCGCCGCAATGGGCTTTCTGGCGGTGTTCGCGCTGGCGATGGCAATGACCGCGAGCCGCGTTGCCGACCGCTGGTCCGGTGACCTGTCCCAGAGTGCGACCCTGCGCATTTCCGGCGATGCCGAACAGCGCGAGGCACGGACGGCGGCGGTGCTCGACATCCTTGGCGAAACGCCGGGCATTGCCAGTGCCCGCCCGCTGCGGCCCGAGGAACAGGCGGCGCTGCTGGCGCCGTGGCTGGGCGATGATCTGCCGCTTGGCGAGTTGCCGTTGCCCCAGCTGATCGACGTGGTTGCCGACAGGCCGGGCTATGACACCGATGCGCTGCAACAGCGGCTCAGTGACGAGGTTCCCGGCGCGATCCTTGACGATCACAGCGGCTGGCGCGCGCCGATCGTGGACGCGGCGCGGGGGCTGCGGCGACTGGGCATGATCTCGTTGCTGCTGATTGTCGGCACCATGGCCGCGACGGTGACGCTTGCGGCACGCGCGACATTGGCGGCCAATGCGCAGGTGGTCGAGGTGCTGCGCCTGGTCGGGGCCGAGGACCGCTTTGTCGCGGCGGCCTTTGTGCGCCGCCTGACCCTGCGGGCGCTTGCCGGGTCGGGGGCGGGCGTGGTGCTTGGCGTGCTGGCGGTTTTGCTGTTACCGTCGGGCGGTGAAACCCAGGGGTTCCTGGCCGAGATCGGTTTCCGCGGTTTCGGCTGGCTTGCGCCGCTGGTGGTTCCGGTTGTGACCGTGGCAGTGGCATTTGCCGCGGCGGGGGTCGCGGCGCGGCAGAAACTGGCGGAGTTCAGCTGATGATCCATGCAATGCAATGGCTGCGGTCCCTTGTTTTCATCATCGTGATCTATTTCTGGATGGCGGTGCTGGGCATCCTGTTCACGCCATACGCGATCCTGTCCAAACGCGGTGCCCTGCGCGCCTGCAAGATCTATGCCCGCTCGACGCTGGTGCTGACCCGCTGGATGGTTGGCATCCGGGGCGAGGTGCGCGGCGCGGTGCCATCGGGCGAGGTGATGGTCGCGGCCAAGCACCAGTCCTTTCTCGACATTCTGCTGATTTTTGACGCGGTGCCGCACGCCAAGTTCATCATGAAACGCGAATTACTGTGGACCCCGTTCATCGGGCTCTATGCCAAGCGGCTGGGCTGTGTTCCGGTCGACCGGGGCCGGCGCGGTGCCGCCGTGGCCAAGATGGTGCAGGACGTGGCGCAGGAGTTCAACGATCCGGGACAGCTCATCATCTATCCGCAAGGCACCCGTGTCGCGCCCGGTGTCCGGAAACCCTACAAGGTCGGCAGCGGCGTGCTCTACAAGGAATTGGGCCAGCCCTGTGTGCCGGTGGCCACCAATGTCGGGCTGTTCTGGCCACGCAAGGGGATCATGCGCAAACCGGGGCTGGCCATTGTCGAGTTCCTCGACCCGATTGAACCCGGACTGGATCGCAACGATTTCATGCGCAGACTTGAAGACCGTGTGGAAACACGGTCTGATGCATTGATGCGGGAAGCGGGGTTCGATCCGGATGGAGCAGATTGACAGCATAGCGGCGCTTGAGGCGCTATACGGCAGCCCCAGCGAACCCGCCCTGCGCAAGGTCGCCCGGCGCATGACGCCGAGCTATCGCAAATGGATCATGGCCTCGCGGATGTGCGTTCTGTCCACGGTCGGCCAGGACGGCACCGATGCCAGCCCCCGTGGCGATGACGGGCCGGTGGTACAGGAGCTTGATCCCGGCACCCTGGCCATGCCCGACTGGCATGGCAACAACCGCTTGGATTCGCTGCGCAATATCGTGACGGATGGGCGCGTATCGCTGATGTTCATGGTGTCCGGGTCGAACACTGTCATTCGGGTCAACGGCACTGCCCGGCTGACCGCAGATGCGGAACTGTGCCGCCGTTTCGACCGCAAGGGACGCTTGCCCAAGACGGTGATCGTCATCGCGATTGACGAGATCTATTGCCAATGTTCGCGCGCCCTGTTGCGGGCGGGGCTCTGGCAGCGGGACGATCGCGCGGGGCTGCCGACGATTGGCGACATCCTGGCCGAAATGACCAATGACGAAATTGACGGCGCCGAATACGATCGTGCCTGGATGGGTCGCGCGACACAGACCCTGTGGTAGCGTCGCGTATCCGGCGATGAGAGGAGCCTGACATGCAGCGTGTTCGATTGGCGCAGCCAAAGGATGCCACCCGGTGTTCTGAAATCGAAGCGGCGGCTTATGCCGCCCAGGAGGCAGCCCCGTTCGAACGGATTGCCGACCGCATCGCCACCTATCCGCAAGGGTTTCTCGTGCTGGAACAGGATGGCGCGATCCGGGGTTTCATCAATAGCGGTTGCGCCCACGAGGTCGACATGGCCGATGATGATTTCAAGGCATTGTCCGGGCATGATCCGGATGCGCCCAACGTGGTGATCCTGTCTGTTGCGGTTGACCCGGTTTGTCAGGGCAAGGGGCTGGCCCGTGCCCTGATGCAGGCCTTTGTGAGCCACATGGCGGATGCGGGCAAGGCCAGCATCCATCTCATGTGCAAAACGCATTACGTTCCGATGTACGAGAAGCTTGGCTATCGCTATGCCCGCAGATCGGAGTCGCGATATGCGGGCGCAGACTGGCACGAAATGGATATGCAGCTCTAGCCGCGCATCAGGCGGCGATTGCACCGATGCGGCGGACCTTGTGGGTCCATTTCTCGATCAGGCCGGGTTTCGGGTGGCTGGCCCCGGCAAACCAGGTGATGCGGGTGGGCTTGAACCCGACGAAACCGAGTATCTGCCCCCTGAGCTGCCAGATCAGCGCGCGCCGATACAGCAGCCGCATCACCCAGCCGGGCGTGTCGGAGGTGAGGATCACCCGCGCGGTGCGCCCCGTCAACATCGGTGCAGGCATGCCAGAAAGCCCGGTGTTCCTGGTGTCAAAGGTTCGTCCCGGCAGGAAAGTCCGGTCGATGAGCCCCTTGAGCCGCGCCGGCAACCCGCCCCACCACATCGGCGTGGCGATGACCAGGTGGTCGCTCCACTCGATGTCGTTCAGCACCTGTTGCAGATCGGGCTCCAAGGGTTTGTAATTATCGTAGTTTCCCTGCCCGAAATCGTCGTCAAAGGCGAGGTCCTTGAGGTTTGCGATCCGCACCTCATGCCCGCTCGCACGGGCCGCCGTGGCATAGGTTTCGGCGAACCGGCGGGACAGGCTGGTGTCGCCGGGATGTCCGTTCAGGATGAAAATCTTCTTTGCGGGCATGGTAGCCTCCTAAAAATGACCGTGGTCACTTATGGGTCAAATAACTGACCACGGTCAATATGAATTTGACCATGGTCAGAATATTTGCGAACAAGAGGCATGAGCAAACCCATCCAAAAACGCACGCTCAAGACCCGCGCCCGGCTGATCGAAGTCGCGCAGGATCTTGTGAAATCAGACGGTTACGAGGCCTTGCGAGTCGAAGATGTGGTGTCGGGGGCCGGCGTGGCAAAGGGCACGTTTTTTGCCCATTTCAAGGACAAGGATGCCTTGATGGAGCGGCTGATCGGGGCGGAACTGGCGGCGCGGCTTGATCGGGCCGAGGCGGGTGCCCCGCCCGATTCGGTGGAAACGCTGATCGCGGCGCTGCGGCCCTATCATCGGTTCATGACATCCGAACGCTATGTCTTTGACCTGATCCTGCGCTATTCCGGGGCGGCGGCGATAGCCGAGATCGGGCCGATCGCGCAGTGTTTTGAGCGGTATTTCACGCTTGTTCTGGGCTGGGCCGGTGCCGGTGCCTACCGGCGGGACATCTCGGCGGAACTGCTCGCCGAAGGGGTGCAGGCGTTTTCCGTACAGGCGATGTCGCTGCAATTCTGTGCCCTGCACCGGGCGCAGGATTTCGAAGAGCGGCTGAAGCTCTATCTGGACGCCTGGATGACCCCGGCGGCCTGAACCGCCGGGGCACATTGTCAGCTGTGGATCGGGCCGTCACCGCAGGCCAGCGCCGCTTCGCGTACGGCTTCGGAATAGGTCGGGTGCGCATGGCAGGTCATGGCGAGGTCTTCAGCCGAAGCGCCGAACTCCATCGCGACACAGATCTCGTGGATCAGGTCGCCGGCACCGGGGCCGATGATATGCGCCCCGAGAATGCGGTCGGTGTCTTTGTCGGCGATGATCTTGACGAAACCATCGGCGGCGAAATTGGCCTTGGCGCGGCCATTGCCCATGAACATGAACTTGCCGACCTTGTAGGCGCGGCCCGAGGCTTTGACCGCCTCTTCGGTTTCGCCGACATTCGCGACTTCGGGCCAGGTATAGATCACGCCCGGGATCACGCCATAATTCACGTGCCCATGCTTGCCCGCGACCTGTTCGGCGGCGGCCATGCCTTCGTCTTCGGCCTTGTGCGCCAGCATCGGGCCTTCAATACAGTCACCGATGGCATAGATACCGGGAACGTCCGTTTGCCAATCCTTGCCGACCTTGATCTGTCCACGTTCGGTGCGCCCGACCCCCAACGCGTCGAGACCAAGCCCGTCGACAAAGGGTTTGCGGCCCGTGGCAACCAGAACGACATCGGCGTCCAGCACATGTTCGCTGTCATCCTTGCGCAGCTTGTAATGCACCTTGGCCTTGGTCTTGGTGGCTTCGGTTTTCTGCACCGCCGCGCCCATGATGAAGTTGAGACCCTGTTTCTTGAGTATCCGTTGGAAGGTTTTTTGAACGTCGCCATCCATGCCGGGGGTGATGGCGTCGAGGAACTCGACGACGGTGACCTCGGCTCCGAGACGTGCATAGACGCTGCCCAGTTCCAGGCCGATCACGCCGGCACCGATAACCACCATCTTCTTGGGGATCTTGCCGAGTTCCAGCGCGCCAGTGGAGGTCACGACCACCTTTTCATCGATCTCGACACCGGGCAGCGAGGAAGGTTCGGAACCCGAGGCGATGATGATGTTCTTGGCTGTGTGGACTTCGTCGCCGACCTTGACCTTGCCTGCCTCGGGGATCGAGCCCCAGCCCTTGAGCCAGTCGATCTTGTTCTTCTTGAACAGGAATTCGACGCCCTTGGTGTTGGTGTCGATCACGTCCTGTTTGTAGGTCTGCATCTGTTTCCAGTCGACGCTGGGCGATTTGCCCTTGAGGCCCATGGTGGCAAAGTTGTGTTCGGCCTCGTGCAGTTGGTGGCTGGCGTGCAGCAGCGCCTTGGACGGGATGCAGCCGACGTTAAGGCAAGTGCCGCCCAGGGTTTCGCGGCCTTCGACACAGGCGGTCTTGAGACCGAGCTGCGCGCAGCGGATGGCGCAGACATAGCCGCCGGGGCCGGCGCCGATGATGATCACGTCGTAATTAGCCATGGGAAGGATCCTTTGTTGTGAGCGGGGCAGGGGCGCTGCCCCTCGGTGCATTCTGCACCTCACCCCGGAGTATTTCGTCAAAGATGAAGGTCATGTCAGGGAGGCCAGCAGCATCAGGGCGGTGGCGATGAGGCCGATCATCCAGATCACCGAGCGCCAGGGGCTCAGGCCGAGGGCATAGGCGGGGACATAGAGGATGCGGGCCAGAAGGTAGGTCCAGGCGCAGGCCGCGGTAAAGGCCGTGGATTGGTTGGTCAGAGCGATGGTCACGCAGGGGATGGTGAAGAGGATCAGACCCTCGAAATGATTGTTCATTGCCCGTTGGAGGCGGCCCGCCGTGCCGGTGAGGTTGATCGGCGCATCGCGGGGACCGAGCGCGGTTTCGGGTCCGACCTGGCGGTTGGCGGTGATCGAATAGGCTGCGAATTGCAAGACTTGCAGCAGGGCAGCGAGGGTGAGGGCGGTGAGTTCGGGGGTCATGCCAATCGTTCGCTCATAGTGATAGATAGGCGAGAACCAGTCCCGCCAGCGCGATGGCTAAACTGGTGATCGTTGCCCAATTACGAACAACGAAGTCGCCGAAGTTGCGTGCCAAATTGGAAGTCCAGTGCCGCCGAGTTGTGAAAATTACGACCCTGGGACTGCTATCTACCACGGTTTCACCATGCCACCAGTTCCTGATCCGCGAGCGCAGGTTCAGGGGGGGTGTTGGCGGCATGGCGATACCTATCCAGCTTACAGATCCATCAACAGCCGGCGCGGGTCTTCCAGCGCGTCTTTCACGCGTACGAGGAAGGTCACGGCGCCTTTGCCGTCGACGATGCGGTGGTCGTAGCTGAGCGCGAGGTACATCATCGGGCGGGCGACGATTTCGCCGTTGATCACCATCGGGCGTTGCTGGATCTTGTGCATGCCGAGGATGCCCGATTGCGGCGGGTTCAGGATCGGCGAGGACATCAGCGAGCCGTAGACGCCGCCGTTGGACAGCGTGAAAGTGCCGCCCTGCATTTCCGCCATCGAGAGTTTGCCGTCGCGGGCGCGTTTGCCTTTTTCGGAGATGGCCTTTTCAATCTCGGCAAAGGACATGCTGTCGGCGTCACGGATCACCGGCACGACGAGGCCGGTCGGGGTGCCGGCGGCGACGCCCATATGGACGAAGTTCTTGTAGACGATCTCGTTGCCGTCGATTTCGGCATTGACCTCGGGCACTTCCTTCAGGGCATGGCAGCAGGCCTTGGTGAAGAAGGACATGAAGCCGAGCCGGACGCCGTGTTTCTTTTCAAATTCGTCCTTGTACTGGCTGCGCAGGGCCATCACCTCGGTCATGTCCACCTCGTTATAGGTGGTGAGCATGGCGGCGGTGTTCTGGCTGTCCTTGAGACGCTTGGCGATGGTCTGGCGCAGGCGGGTCATCTTGACCCGTTCCTCGCGCGCGGCGTCATCGGCGGGCACGGGCGCGCGCGGTGTGGAGGCGGGGGCGGTTGCGACGGGGGCCGGGGCGGAGGCCGCGGCGGCGACGGCGCGGGCCACATCGTCTTTCATCACGCGGCCATCACGGCCGGTTCCGGGGACCTGATCGCGCGAGATGCCGGCCTCGGCCATCGCCTTCTTGGCGCTCGGGGCGTCCTCGATATCGGCCTTGCCGGAGGCGGCGGGGGCGGCTGCGGGTGCCTGGGTGGTCGCGGCGGGGGCGACGGTGCCACCGGCCGCACCGCTGATCACGGCGAGCTTGGCGGAGGCGTCCACGGTGGAGCCTTCGGGGGCGGTGATCTCGGCCAGAACGCCGGCGGCGGGCGAGGGAACCTCGACACTCACCTTGTCGGTTTCCAGTTCGCAGAGCATTTCATCCTGCGCCACCGTGTCTCCGACGGCCTTGAACCAGGTGCTGACCGTGGCTTCGGTGACGGATTCCCCCAGGGTGGGCACCATGACGTCGGTGGTGCCGCCGGTTGCCGATGCGCCGCTGCTTGCGGCGGGGGTGGCGGGTTTCTCGTCGGCGGTTGCGGCGCCCGCACCTTCCACGATGGTGGCCAGCAGGGCGTCGACGCCAACGGTATCACCTTCGGCGGCGATGATTTCGCCCATGGTCCCGGCAGAGGGGCTCGGGACCTCGACAGTGACCTTGTCGGTCTCCAGCTCGCACAGCATTTCGTCGACCGCTACCGCATCGCCGGGTTTCTTGAACCAGGTGGCAACGGTCGCCTCGGTCACGGATTCGCCCAGCGTCGGGACGCGTACTTCGGTTGTCATGACTTACTTTCCTTCGATGGTCAGCGCTTCGTTCACGAGCGCGTCTTGTTGGGCTTTGTGTTGGCTGGCGAGCCCGGTTGCGGGCGAGGCCGAGGTTGCACGGCCGGCATAGAGCGGACGTTTATGCTTGGCGTTGATGCGGTTCAGGACCCATTCGATATTGGGTTCGATAAAGGTCCAGGCCCCCTGGTTCTTGGGTTCTTCCTGGCACCAGACCATCTCGGCACCCTTGAACCGTTCCAGCTCCTTGACCAGCGAGATCGCCGGGAAGGGATAGAACTGTTCGATGCGGATCAGATAGATGTCGTCGATGCCACGGGCGTCGCGTTCCTCGAGCAGGTCGTAATACACCTTGCCCGAGCACATCACCACGCGCTTGATCTTCTTGTCGGCGACCAGCTTGGTATCCGAGTTGCCTTTTTCCGCATCGTCCCAGAGCACCCGGTGAAAGCTCGACCCGGTGGTGAAATCCTCGGCGCTGGAAATGGCCAGTTTGTGCCGCAGCAGCGATTTCGGCGTCATCAGGATCAGCGGCTTGCGGAAGCTGCGGTGAATCTGGCGGCGCAGGATGTGGAAATAGTTGGCCGGTGTCGAGCAATTGGCGACGATCCAGTTGTCCTGGCCGCACATTTGCAGGAACCGTTCAAGCCGGGCAGAGCTGTGTTCGGGGCCCTGTCCTTCGTAGCCATGCGGCAGCAGGCAGACCAGGCCGGACATGCGCAGCCATTTGCTTTCGCCCGAGCTGACGAACTGGTCGAACATGATCTGGGCCCCGTTGGCAAAATCGCCGAACTGTGCCTCCCAAAGGACAAGCGCGTTGGGTTCGGCCAGCGAATAGCCATATTCAAAGCCCAGCACCGCGTATTCGCTGAGCATCGAGTCGATGACCTCGTATTGCGATTGGCCCGCGCGGATGTTGTTCAGCGGATAATAGCGCTCTTCGGTCTCCTGGTTGACGAAACCGGAATGGCGCTGGCTGAAGGTGCCGCGCGTGGCGTCCTGTCCGGCCAGCCGCACCGGGTAGCCTTCGGTGAGCAGCGAGCCATAGGCCAGCGCCTCGCCAGTCGCCCAGTCGATGCCCTTGCCGGTGGCGAACATCTCTTTCTTGCTGTCCAGCAGGCGGGTGACGGTCCGGTGCAGCGGAAAGCCATCGGGCGCACGGGTCAGCGCACCACCGATCTCTTGCAGCGTATCGGGCGAAATCGCGGTCTCGCCGCGCACGTATTCCTCGCCATGCTTGTCGATATGCGACCAGCGCCCGTCAAGCCAGTCGGCCTTGTTGGGTTTGAAATCCTTGCCGGCTTCGAACTCTTCGTTCAGATGCGCCTGGAACGCGGCTTTCATGTCCTCGATCTCGCCCTCGGGGATCAGACCGTCCTTGACCAGCCGCTCGGTATAGAGGCTGAGCGTGGTCTTGTGGGTCTTGATCCGCTTGTACATGATCGGGTTGGTGAACATGGGCTCGTCGCCCTCGTTATGCCCGAACCGGCGATAACAGAAAATGTCGACCACCACGTCCTTGCCGAATTTCTGGCGGAACTCGGTCGCGACCTTGGCGGCGTGGACAACCGCCTCGGGGTCATCGCCGTTGACGTGAAAGATCGGTGCTTCCACCATCAGGGCAATGTCGGTCGGATAGGGCGAACTGCGGCTGAAATGCGGCGCGGTGGTAAAGCCGATCTGGTTGTTCACCACGATATGCATGGTGCCGCCGGTCTTGTGCCCCTTGAGCCCCGACAGGCCAAAGCACTCGGCAACCACGCCCTGGCCGGCAAAGGCGGCATCCCCATGCAGCAGGATGGGCAGCACCGAAGTGCGGTCGTGGTCGTTGTTCTGGTCCTGCTTGGCGCGGGCCTTGCCCAGAACCACGGGGTTGACCGCTTCGAGGTGGCTGGGGTTGGCGGTCAGCGACAGGTGAACCGAGTTGCCGTCGAACTCGCGGTCGCTCGATGCGCCCAGGTGGTATTTCACATCGCCCGAACCATCGACATCCTCTGGCTTGAAGCTGCCGCCCTGGAATTCGTTGAAAATCGCGCGATAGGGTTTCTGCAATACGTTGGCCAGCACCGACAGACGCCCCCGGTGCGGCATGCCGACGATGATGTCCCTGACCCCAAGCGCACCGCCGCGCTTGATGATCTGCTCCATCGCCGGGATCAGGCTTTCGCCCCCATCAAGGCCAAAGCGTTTGGTGCCCATGTACTTGACATGCAAGAACTTTTCAAAGCCCTCGGCTTCGACCATCTTGTTCAGGATTGCCTTGCGCCCCTCGCGGGTAAAACGGATTTCCTTATCGAACCCTTCGATCCGCTCCTTGAGCCAGGCTGCCTCTTCGGGGTTCGAGATATGCATGTATTGCAGCGCGAAAGTGCCGCAATAGGTGCGTTTCACGATCGCGATGATCTGGCGCATGCTGGCGATTTGCAGGCCCAGCACGTTGTCGATGAAGATCGGCCGGTCCATGTCGGCCTCGGCAAAGCCATAGGTCTTGGGATCAAGCTCGGGATGCACGGTCTGATCACGCATGCCCAGCGGGTCGAGATCGGCCACCAGGTGGCCCCGGATTCGATAGGCCCGGATCAGCATCAGCGCCCGGATACTGTCGAGCACGGCGCGCTTGACCTGCTCTTCGCTGACCTCGACACCGGCGGCGGCGGCCTTTTCGGCGATCTTCTTGCCCGCGGCCTTGGATTCGGCAGCAGGATATTCGCCGGTCAGCGCGCCGGTCAGGTCGTCATTGGGCATCGGCGGCCAGTCGCTGCGCGACCAGGAGGGCCCGCGCGCATCGGCCTTGACGTCGATCTCGGTATCCCCGAGCTGGGCGAAAAAGGCCGCCCATGCCTCGTCGACCGCGTTCGGGTCGTTGGCATACTGGGCATAAAGCTGCTCCAGATAGGCCGCGTTATGCCCCTGCATGAAGGACGAGGCATGAAACTGGTCGTTGGGGGAGTGCTCGGTCATGGTTTTACCTCATATGGGTTGGGACCGTATTTATTGGTTTCAGGCTGGCTGGGCCGGCTGAGCCAGAACAGTACGACAAGGGGCGAGATCAGCAGCACGATCAGCGTCGGGAGCAGGATCAGCAACGTGGCACCGGTCAGCAGACGATCCATGGTGCCGCCGTGGAAATGACTGGCCGCGCCGATCCCAAAGACCAGCACGGCAAAGGCACCCGCCGCCAGCAGCGTCGGCAACAGCACCAACCAGCCGCTGCGCCCGGTGTCGTGCATCCGCCGCCACGCCGCCGCCAGATGCGGCAGGAAAGTGGCGAGCGCGACGATGGATTGCACCGGCTGAGACGACCGCGCCACCGTGGCGCTGGCGGTTTCGCTGCTGATGCTGGTGACCGAGGTGAAAAACGCCCAGTCGAGCGCCGCCGCCACAAGGCTGAGCAGCAGCAGGAACAGGAAAAAATACCAGTATTCCGCCCGCGCGGCCCGGCCCGAGAAGCTCACGTATTTTGAGAAGCAGGTTTTGACCGCCGCGGCAAAGGTCATGTCGCAACCTCATTTTGGTTCAGGCAGTATTTGTTGCTGCTGGGCTGGGATGGCAACATCAATTGCCCCATCGTGTTCGAAAAGAACATCATTGTGAGACCAAGCATCAACAGCGCCAAAATTGACATCACGGCGACCATGAACTTGCCAAGCAGAAACACCGACGTATAAAACGCGACAAATCCGACCGTGTTGGAGAAAGTCGCAGCGCCGATGATCAACAGGCACAGGCCAAAGGCCGCCATCGGTTTGAGCGGGTCAAGCATAAGAACGCCAGATTGCCCCGTATCATGCAGTCTGCGCACCCCGGCGGATGTGACCGGAATATAGAACAGGGCGATCAGGATACAGACCCCGATCCAGTCCCGCCCGTGGGGCAAGATCGCAACCGCGAGCCAGATGGCACCGGCCAGCAAGCTGGTCGCGACAAACAGAAAACCAAAGTAACGTGCACGAGGTGTCCGGCCCTTGAAATCAAGAGACCGGAGCAGTTCGAACCAGAATGCACGCATAACCGGCATTGTTATCCAATCGCTTCCAACACCGCTTCGCCCAGCTGTGCAGGGCTTTCGGCGACGACGATGCCGGCGGATTTCATCGCTTCGATCTTGTCCTCGGCCCCGCCCTTGCCACCGGCGACGATGGCGCCGGCGTGGCCCATGCGGCGGCCCGGAGGGGCGGTGCGGCCGGCGATGAACCCGGCGGTGGGTTTCCAGCGGCCCTTCTTCTTTTCGTCGGCCAGAAACTGCGCCGCCTCTTCCTCGGCCGAACCGCCGATTTCACCGATCATGATGATGCTTGTCGTTTCGTCATCGGCGAGGAACCATTCCAGCACGTCGATATGTTCGGTGCCCTTGATCGGGTCGCCGCCGATGCCCACACAGGTCGACTGGCCCAGCCCGACATCGGTTGTCTGCTTCACCGCCTCGTAGGTCAGCGTGCCCGAGCGCGATACGACCCCGACGGTTCCGCGCTTGTGGATATGGCCGGGCATGATGCCGATCTTGCAGGCATCAGGCGTGATGACACCGGGACAGTTCGGCCCGATCAGGCGGCTTTTGGAGCCTTCGAGCGCGCGCTTCACCCGCATCATGTCCAGCACCGGAATGCCCTCGGTGATCGCAACGATCACTTCCATCTCGGCATCGATGGCCTCAAGGATCGAATCCGCGGCAAAGGGCGGGGGCACGTAGATCACCGTGGCGTTGGCCTCGGTCACGGCCCTGGCCTCGTGGACCGAATTGAAGACCGGCAGGCCGATATGCTCCATGCCCCCCTTGCCCGGCGTCACGCCGCCGACCATTTTTGTACCATAGGCCATTGCCTGTTCGCTGTGAAACGTGCCTTGCGACCCGGTCAGACCCTGGCAGATGACCTTGGTGTTTTCGTCGATGAGGACAGCCATATCTGGTCCCTTTTTCCTGGTTATACGCGGTAAGTGAGATAGAAGACGCTGGTGCCGTTCTCGACACAGCCCTGTGCGCCGCCCCATGCGCCGACGCCGATTTCAAGCCCGATCGGGTTGGTCGGATCCTGGTAGGCGACGCATTGCACCGGTTGCCCGGTCGCCGGGTTCACGGGGCCATAGGTCACGCGCCGCACAAAGCCCGGATACAGGCGGGGCACCACGGCATCGAGCACCGGGGCGGCGGCGCTCACGCCGAGGTGATTGCTGGTCACGCGGCAATGTTCGGGCATTTCGCCATAGTAGAGCTCGACCTCGACGGTGCTGGCGGGGGCGGTGAAATAATGGGTGGTGTCGCTGTTCCCTTGGCTGCGGTCCACCCGCTCGGCGAAACCCGAACTGCGGAACATCTGCGCGCGCATTGCAGGTTGCACATGCGGCTGGACACAGAATTGCAGGGCAATTTCGGCGTTGATGCGGGCGGCTTCCTCGACGGTTTGCGCCGGCGCGACCGTGCCAAGGCCCAGCAGCAGCGTGGCGATCAGGCGGATCATTCCGGCACCTCCAGTCGGATTGCGGTGAAGACCAGCGAATAGGGTGCGACGATGATCGAGACCGGGATCCGTTCCCCGTGCCAGTCAAACAGGGCGGCATAGTGATGGGTCAGCGCGTCGTTCTGGCCGATGAATTCGCCCGCCATGCCCCGCGCGACGAAACCGATGGGCAGGTTGCCACCGACGATCTGTGCCGGCGAGGCGGGGCGCACGATCTCTTCAAACGCCGCAACCCAGGGGCCGGGATCGGTCGACAGCGCAAGGTTAATCTCGGCCGCGTTGAACCCCTGGTCATGCGCCGAACAGGCGTTCATCCGCATCCCCGGCAGGCCGGTCACGCGCAGAGTGATCATCTGGTTGTCGGCAAAGCGCCGGGCCTCGACGATCTGGCCATCCGCCGACCTCGCCACGGTGCTGATGCCATTGGGGCCGGGATTGGGCGTTTCGGCGATATAGGCGGACTGTTCAAACAGCGCCGCCTTGCAGTCGGTCCGAAACGTCTCCCACACCCGCGCCACCGCCTCGCGCGGGGTTTGCTGCGCGGCGGCTGGTGTGGCCAGCAAAAGGGATATGAGGAGCGGGCGGATCATTGACCTAACGCAGCCTGTCTGACGGTTCCCGGTTGGTGCTTTGAGTCATGAATGTGCACCCGGCAAAGAGGTGTAAATGCTGATCGCAAAACCATTTCGATCGACGTTGACATGTACGGCACTGTTGTAACCGGGAAATGCGCCTTCTACGACGAGAGAATGAGGTTGTGCAGCCGAATGTTCGGCAGCAAATGTCTGGTCATGGCCTTCAAGAAAGATATAGGCTCCGCCGGTGACGGACATCCCTCCGGCTTCTACCATGCCGCGTATCTGTTGAGTGGCCGAAACCGGGTCAATTTGGCTGTCCTTGTACTGGTGGGCATCGCAGAACAATTCGAACCCTTCACGCTTGTGTAGCAGATGAAGAGACAGAGACGTTTGAGCATTTTCATTATAGTGCTCGACAGTCCAATCGGTGTTTTCGGAATTTCGTGCAGCATTGAACATGGAATAGCCGTTTCGTGGTCGTGCATCCCCGCCGACGGAATGAGGCGCGGCCAGCGCCGCACCGCAAAACCCGATGAACTCACTCCAAAGACCAGCGAATTCGGCCACAGGTTCACTTGCGACCGCATTGGCGGCAAACAGCGCAGAAATGCAAATGGGCCGAAGCATCTGAAGGTTCCTTGTTATCCTTTCACGGCTTTCACGATCTTCTGCGCCCCGTCCTTGAGGTCGTCCGCAGCGATCACGTCGAGGCCGGAGGTGTTGATGATCTCTTTGCCCTTCTCGACATTGGTCCCTTCGAGCCGTACCACCAGCGGCACGCTCAGGCCGACCTCTTTTACCGCCGCAACAACGCCTTCCGCGATCACGTCGCAGCGCATGATGCCGCCAAAGATGTTGACGAGGATACCTTTGACCTGCGGGTCGGAGGTGATGATCTTGAACGCCTCGGTGACCTTTTCCTTGGTCGCGCCGCCGCCAACATCAAGAAAGTTGGCGGGTTCCGCGCCGTATAGCTTGATGATGTCCATCGTCGCCATCGCCAGCCCCGCACCGTTGACCATGCAGCCGATCTCGCCATCCAGCGCGATATAGTTCAGGTCGAACTTGGAGGCTTCCAGTTCCTTGGGGTCCTCTTCGGAGGTGTCGCGCAGTTCGGCGATGTCGGCATGGCGATAAACCGCGTTGCCGTCAAAGCCCATCTTGGCGTCAAGGCATTTCAGATCGCCGCCATCGGTCACGATCAGCGGGTTGATTTCGAGCATCTCCATGTCCTTTTCTATGAACATGCGATACAGGGTTTCCATCAGGCGCACGCATTGCTTGACCTGTTTGCCGCTCAGACCCAGCATGAAGGCGATGCGGCGGCCGTGGAACGCCTGGTAGCCGGTGGCGGGATCAACCGGGAAGGACAGGATTTTCTCGGGTGTGCTGGCGGCGACCTCTTCAATGTCCATGCCGCCCTCGGTCGAGCAGACAAAGCTGATACGGCTGGTCTGACGATCGACCAGCAAGGCCAGGTACAGTTCGGTTTCGATGCCGCTGCCGTCTTCGATGTAGATGCGGTTGACCTGCTTGCCCGCGGGACCGGTCTGGTGGGTCACCAGCGTGCGTCCCAGCATCCGCTTGGCTTCGGCGGCGGCTTCTTCAACCGATTTGGTCAGGCGGACACCGCCCTTTTCACCGGCATCGGTTTCCTTGAAACTGCCCTTGCCGCGACCGCCCGCATGAATTTGGGCCTTGACGACCCACATCGGGCCGTCCAGTTCGCCGGCGGCGGTCTTGGCTTCTTCTGCCCGCAGAACGACCCGCCCGTCCGAGACCGGCGCGCCATAGCTGCGGAGCAATGCCTTGGCCTGATATTCGTGAATGTTCATCGAAAACTGTCCCGTCTAGCTGCGATTACGATGGGTATAGAGACCCGGTTCACATGGAGTTAAACGCTTTTTTGCCGCAGGGCTTGGGTTTTTGTGAAAAAAGCGACATTTGTGATCACACGTCTGAAATGTGTGATCACAAAGCCTGTCCGACGGCCTCTGACGCGTCGTGACGGGGGGATACAGGCGATTCGTTTTGCCAAAAAAAACGCCGCCCGGATGGGCGGCGCGCAGATGTGGACCCGGTCGGTAGACCGATAATCCGGGATCGGTTCGCGGCGTCGCTGACGCCCTAGGACTTGCGCCGGCGGGCGATCCAGCCCAGCAGACCAAGGCCGCCTGCGAGCAGTGGCAGGGAGGCGGGCACCGGGACTGGCGACATGCTGGAACCAAGGCGCACATCGTCGATGCCAAACCCGTCGCCGGATTCGATGAACAGCGAGATCCCGACCGAATTCACCAGGCTGTCCAGACCGATGCTGACCAGGAACAGATCGCCGTCGCCCTGGCGGTTGGAGTTCAGAATATCCTCTGCGACATCAAACATTTCGCCGGCAACCTCGATCTCGAAGGCAACCCGGCCGACATCGTCGACATCGGTCAGGAAAAAGCTGATGCTGTCAAACATCGAACCGCCCGCGGCGGCAAGGTTGATGGCGCTGTTGTCGTTGCTGTCCAGCCAGTTCGAGCCGCCCAGTGTGGTGTTGTAGCGGCCATAGCTCGAGGTGCTGCGGATCAGGCTCTGGTCATCGGGCGTGTCGCAGGAATTGCCACAGCGTCCACCGGGAGTCGTGGTGAAATCGCCGACGCTTGTGCTGGTCAGCGGGGTGGTGTCGCCAACACCGCCGCCATCGGCGACGGGGGTATAGCTCTCGAAAGTTTCGTACGCCACCTGGTGGTCGGTATCGATGGCGTCGCGATCGCTGCGCGCTGTGCTCAGTTGCGATTGATCGTAAGATTGCCAGGTCAGGGTCGCGGCACTGGCCCCGGTTCCCATCAATGTCGCGGCGACGGCCGCACAGGTAATGTGTTTGATCATGAGTCCACTCTCTTAAATGCGATTACTGATACTACAGAGGCGCACGACCAAGCGGGAGAACAGCCGCGAAACCCCATGGGAGGGCCAACCTCCCGTTAATACTTTATTAACAAATCGACCAAAAATCAATGCTTTTGGCGCGGGCGTTATCTCGGAAGCGAAAACGTCAAGGATTAATCGCGCCGTGGGTCCGGTGGAGCACAAAAAAAGCCGGTCAGCAGCTGGTGCTGACCGGCGTCAGGTCTTGCGATGTGCGATACGATCAGGCGAGCGAGCTGTCGATGCCCTTGCAGGCTTCCACCAGGCCTTTGACCGCGTTCACCGAATTGTCGAACATTGCCTGTTCGTCCTTGGTCATCTTAATGTCGATGACCTTTTCGATACCGCCGGCACCGATCACGGTCGGCACGCCAACATACATCCCCTTCAGGCCAAGCGCCCCGTCAACATAGGCGGCGCAGGGCAGAACGCGTTTCTGGTCTTTCAGATAGGCTTCGGCCATTTCGATTGCCGAGGTCGCGGGGGCATAGAACGCGCTGCCGGTTTTCAGCAGGCCGACGATCTCGGCACCGCCGTCGCGGGTGCGCTGGATGATGCCGTCGAGTTTTTCCTGGGTGGTCCAGCCCATCGCAACCAGGTCGGGCAGCGGGATACCGGCAACCGTGGAATAGCGGGCCAGCGGCACCATGGTGTCGCCATGTCCACCAAGCACAAACGCGGTGACGTCTTTCATCGAGACACCGAATTCGTTTGCCAGGAAGTGACGGAACCGCGCGCTGTCGAGCACGCCGGCCATGCCGCAAACCTTTTCGTGGGGCAGGCCCGAAAATTCGCGCAGCGCCCAGACCATCGCGTCGAGCGGGTTGGTGATGCAGATGACAAAGGCGTTCGGCGCGTGATCGCGGATGCCTTCGCCAACGGATTTCATGACCTTGAGGTTGATGCCCAAGAGATCGTCGCGGCTCATGCCCGGCTTGCGCGGTACGCCCGCGGTGACGATGCAGACGTCGGCACCGGCGATATCGGCGTAAGACTGGGTGCCGGACAGGGCGGCGTCAAAGCCTTCGGACGGGCCGGATTCGGCGATGTCGAGCGCCTTGCCTTCGGGTGTGCCCTCAGCGATGTCGAACAGGACGACGTCGCCCAGTTCCTTCAGCGCTGCGAGGTGGGCGAGCGTGCCGCCGATCTGACCTGCTCCGATGAGCGCGATCTTGGGTCTGGCCATGGATTTCTCTCCGATCCGATGAAAATTGCGGGTTGCCTAGTGCCTCATGCCGTTTCGCGCAAGTGTTCTGCGATGCGGCGCGATTGTATCCGGGCGCTGGCAACCACCGGTGTGATGCGCTAAAGGCTAATCATGGGAAAGGGTTACGAGGCAATACCTTGCAGGAACTGAACCTCGCTTTTTTTGCACTTGCGGCACCGGCCGTGCTGTTTGCCGGCATCTCCAAGGGGGGCTTTGGATCGGGAGCGGCCTTTGCATCCGCGTCGATTCTCGCATTGGTGCTTGAGCCCGGAGAAGCGCTTGCCATCATGCTGCCGCTGTTGATGTTGATCGATCTGGCAACCCTCGGGCCGTATTGGGCAAAGTGGAGCTGGCCGGATTGCCGTGTGCTGATCCTGGGCGGGTTGCCGGGGGTGGGGGTCGGCGCGCTGCTCTATCGCGCGGCGGACGCGGATGTCCTGCGCTTTCTGATCGGGAGCATTTCGATCGCCTTCGTCGCCTGGCAAATGGCGCGGCGCAAGGGGCTGATCCGGGTGTCGCGGCGCGAAGGCGGCACCGCGGTCGGGCTGTTTGCAGGCCTGGTCACGGGGTTTACCAGCTTTGTCAGCCATGCGGGCGGGCCGCCGGCGGCGGTATACCTGTTGTCGCGGGGGCTGACCAAGAACCAGTTCCAGGCGACGACGGTGCTGGTGTTCTGGGTCATCAATGTCGCCAAGTTCGTGCCCTATGCCTTTCTTGGCATGTTCACGCTACAGACGGCGCTTGCCGATCTGCTGCTCGCACCCGTTGCCGTGCTCGGCGCATGGCTGGGGGTGCGGGCGCATCGTGTCGTCTCGGAGCAGCTATTCTTTGGTATCACCTACGTGCTTTTGGCGATCACCGGCAGCAAGCTGATCTTTGACGCGCTGACCTGATCGGCGTCAGGCGTCATTGCCTTCTGCCGGCAGGGCTTCGGCGAGTTCTTCGAACGACTGGCCAGAGGCCACCAGGCAGGTCATGCCATTGGGCATCGTCACGGTGATCGTCCAGCTGCCGGTCGTGTCGGAAGCAAAGGTCTCCACCACAGACCCCTGCGAGCCAAGGCCGATGCTCTGGCGGGTTTCGCCAAAGCGGTCGGCCAGGCGCTCGATCACGGTATCGCGCGGGGCACAATTGCGGGATTGCTGGGCGGCGACCTGTTGCGCCGCCAGTACCATCAGGCCCAACCCGACGGTCATGTTCAATGCTGTCTTCATCATGGGTCCATCTTTCTGAAACAATGCGCCGGAACCGGGTGCGGGCGCTTGCAAACAGCGGCTTGCTGTCATGACCAACCCTGCCATCTGGAGTGCTGAAAAGTGGTTAATTCCCCGTACGCAGGGGGCTCAGGCGGCAACTTCCGCAGGAAAAATGCTGCATCGCGGCGATTCCGGCTTGAATTTTCCGACCAAAAATGCCCCTTTCTGCGCAACATTATGACTTGTGGAGAGACTCATGCCATCCAGCGCGCGCCCCTATCGATCGGTTTTGTACATTCCCGCATCCAAGTCACGGGCGCTGGAAAAGGCCAAGACACTGCCGGTGGACGCGATCATTTTCGACCTCGAAGACGCAGTAACACCCGCCGAAAAGGCGAACGCGCGCACTCTGTTGGCCGAGGCGCTGGCCGCGGGCGGGTATGGCAACCGGATGCGGCTGGTGCGGATCAACGGGTTGGATACGGAATGGGGCCGTGACGATGCGAGGGCCGCGCGCGACATGGATTGCGACGCGATCCTGCTGCCCAAGGTCGGCAGCCCGCAGGACGTGGATGCCTTGGCCGAGATCACCGGCGAAATCCCGGTCTGGGCGATGATGGAGACCCCAAGGGGGATGTTGAACGCCCATGCCATCGCCGCGCACCCGCTGATCCAGGGGTTCGTGCTGGGCACCAATGACCTGGCCAAGGAGCTCAACACCCGTTTCCGCGCGGACCGCGAACCGCTGATGACCGGGCTTGGCCTGTGCCTGCTCGCCGCCAAGGCCGAAGGCGTGATCGCGATAGACGGGGTGTTCAACGCCTTCAAGGATGATGCAGGGCTGGAGATCGAGTGCAACCAGGGGCGCGACATGGGCTTTGACGGTAAATCTCTGATCCACCCGGCGCAGGTCGACGTCACCAACCGCGCATTTGCGCCGTCTCCGGACGAGATCGACCTGGCGCGCCGTCAGATCTCGGCCTTCGAGGAAACCGAGGCCAGCGGGCAGGGGGTTGCGGTGGTCGATGGCCGCATCGTTGAAAATCTTCACGTTGCCACCGCCCGCGAATTGCTGGCAAAAGCAGAGATGATCGAGGCGTTGCAAGCGGGGTAGTCCGGGATGGGCTGGGGTCTTCTGATATTGGGTTTGGCGCTGTGGTGGGCGGCGCATCTGTTCAAACGCGTCCTGCCCGAGCGGCGGGCCGCAATGGGCAATGCGGGCAAGGGGGCCGTTGCGATTGCGATCGTGATCGCGGTGGTACTGATGGTGCTCGGCTTTCGGGCAACGCCCTATGTTGCGGTCTGGACACCGCCTTCCTTCATGATCCACATCAACAATACCCTGATGGTCTTTGCCCTTTGGCTGACCAGCCCGGCAGGCCAGAAAGGGCTGATCCTGAACAAGGTGCGGCATCCGATGCTGGGCGGGTTCAAGCTCTGGGCATTCGCGCATCTGCTGGTCAACGGCGATCTGGCCTCGATCGTGATGTTCGGTGGCCTGCTGGCCTGGGCTGTGGTCGAGGTGATTGTCATCAACCGGTCTGAACCGGACTGGACACCGCCCGCGCCGGGGAGTTTGGCCAAGGATGCGATGTTCTTTGCCATTTCGGTCGTCCTGCTTGGGGTGATCGGCATGATTCACGGCTGGTTGGGATATTGGCCGTTCCCGCAATAAGGACACGTGAAATGAGCACGATTTATCGCTTCCTCTCGGAAGAGGACACATCCGCATTCTGTCACAAGGTCAGCGCAGCGCTGGCCGGGGGCTGGACGCTATATGGGTCGCCGACACAGACCTTTGATGCGGCGACCGGCACCATGCGGTGTGGTCAGGCCGTGATCAAGGAGGTGGCCACGGAGTACACCCCCGATATGAAACTGGGAGAGCAATAGATGGCGACCAAGACCAATTCCGGCCGCTTTTTCGAGGATTACGCGGTTGGCGATGTGCTCAACCACCCGGTGCCGCGCACCGTCAAGATGGGCGAGCGCGCGCTGTATCACATGCTTTACCCGGCCCGGCACGCGCTGCATTCCTCTGACCAGTTCGCGCAGGGCTGTGGCTTGCCGTTCAGCCCGCTGGATGACCTGGTGGCCTTTCACGTGGTGTTTGGCAAGACGGTGCCGGACGTGTCGCTGAACGCGGTGGCGAACCTGGGCTATGCCGAGGGGCGCTGGCTGCGTCCGGTCTGGCCCGGCGATACGCTGCGGTCGGTGTCCGAGGTGATCGGGGTCAAGCAGAACAGCAACGGCAAGACCGGGGTTGTGTATGTCCGCACCCGTGGCCTGAATCAGCACGACGAAGAGGTGCTGGAGTATGTCCGCTGGGTGATGGTGCGCAAACGCAATGTCGATGCGCCCGCGCCCGACACGGTGGTGCCCGATCTTGCCAAGGCGGTCGCCCCGGATGATCTGGTGCTGCCAAAGGGGCTGGATTTCACCGGTTACGATTTCTCGCTGGCCGGAGAGCCGCACCGCTGGGGCGATTACGAGATCGGCGAACAGATCGACCACGTCGACGGGGTGACGATCGAAGAAGCCGAACACATGATGGCAACACGCCTGTGGCAGAACACCGCCAAGGTGCATTTCGACGTCAACGCCCGCCCCGATGGCAGCCGGCTGATTTATGGCGGCCATGTCATTTCGATGGCCCGCGCCCTTTCGTTCAACGGGCTGGCCAATGCCCAGATGATTGTTGGTCTGAATGCCGGTGCCCACGCCAACCCCTGCCTGTCGGGGGATACGATCTATGCCTGGTCCGAAGTGCTCGACAAGGCCGAGACCGCGGCGCCGGGCGTCGGGGCCATTCGCCTGCGGCTTGTGGCGACCAAGGGGCACGCCCCGTTCACGCTGCGCGGCGAGGATGGCAAGTACCGCCCCGAGGTTCTGCTCGATCTCGATTACTGGGCGCTGATGCCGGTCTGAGCGACCCGTTCGGCGCACGCGCGGTCACGATCGCGCAAGGGTCACACAAGCGGGCGGAAATCTGCTATGCTGACTGTATGTTGGCATTTCGGCCCTTGCCGCTGTCTGCCCGTCGCGGTCATTTCCACGCGATGGGCGACAGGCGAATGATCCGTCCCGAGTCGAAATGCAGTTTGTTGACGCATTTTCGCTTGAAGGGATTTACCAGTGGCCGAACGACATAAAGAACTCGATTACCTGCCTGACAACGCTCAGGTCATTTCCACGTCCGGCGCGCCCATGGCGCATTGGTTGCTGCGTTTTGCCGTGTCGGCGACCTTCCTGTTTCACGGCTTGGGCAAACTGGCCGACCTGTCGGGGTCGGCCGAGGATTTTGGCCTGTCACCGGGTATACTCGGGGTCGCGACGGTGGTCGAACTGGCCGCGCCGCTGGCGCTGATCGCGGGTGGAGCGATGACAGGCCAGTGGGGCGACCTGCTGACCCGTTTGGGTGGACTGCTGGCGATTGTCGTTTTGATCGGCGCGATTTCGGTGGCCCATTGGGGACAATGGAGCTTTGCTCCGAGCGACACGCATCCGCTGGGCGGCATGGAGTTTCAGGTTACATTGCTCGCGATCAGCCTGTTTTTCATGCTGCGTGGCAACAGCGTCTAGCGGCGATACCCCATGTCGTTTCCCGGATAGGCAGGGGGCGGCAGATCCCCTAGGCTCCTGCCATGCTGTTCCTCGCCCGGATAACTATCCTGTGCCTGACTTTGTCCGCCGGGCGGCTGTTTGCCTGTGATCTGGCGCTGGCGCTGGCGGTGGATGTTTCGGGTTCGGTGGATCACGAGGAGTACCGCCTCCAGATGGACGGGCTGGCCCATGCGCTTCGCGATGGTGTCATATCCGAGGCATTGGTGCGCGGCCGGGCGCAGGTGATGCTGGTGCAATGGACCGGGGCAAGCCGGCAGCAGGTCACGATCCCCTGGACCACGCTGGACAGTTTTCAGGCGGTGGATGACTTTGCCGACCGGGTCGCTGAAAACCCGCGCATCTGGCGCAATTACTCTACGGCAATCGGCGATGCGCTGGAGTTCATCCTGCCAAGGTTCGAACCGGTCCGGCAATGCAAACGACGCCTGATTGACCTGTCCGGAGATGGCCTGTCCAACGAGGGACGGCCCCCGCGCGGGCTGCACCGGCGCCTGAAACAGGCCGGCATCACCGTCAATGCCATCGCGATCGAAGCCTCCGAGCCTGACCTGACCGCGTATTTTTTCGAGAATGTCATCGCCGGAGAGGGCGCATTTGTGATCACGGCGGCGAGCTTCCGGGAATATCCCGAACGGATACGCAAGAAATTGCTGCGAGAGGTCACGCGACAATCCGCCCGGCACGGGGGCGATCCCGTTGCCGCACCGTTCGGACGGTAAGCGCGACTCGGTTGGCGGGGAAAAATCGACTGTTTTGCACAGGATGGTGTGATGTGATCACAGCTATGCGTAGTGTGATCACAAGTTTGCGCTAAATCGAAAAATCGCGCCAAAAAACCGCGCCTAAACGTGCCGTGCAAGGGTGACAGCGGAAAAAAAAGGTTTAAAAACGGGCAAAAGCATCTGCAAAGGACCCGCCATGGCTGACGTCAATCGGGGCAATCGCCCGCTATCACCCTTTATGATCGGGCAGTATTACCGCCCCCAGATGACCTCGATCTCATCCATCATGGTGCGCATCACCGGGATCGCATCGCTGGGCACGGCTTTCCTGATCGTGCTCTGGCTGCTGACGGCCGCGACCTCCGAGAGCGCCTTTGCCGTGGTTGACGGTCTGCTGCGCAGCCTGGTCGGCGACATCCTGATGCTGCTGGCGACATGGGCGATCTGGTATCACGTGCTCGGTCGTCTGCGCCATGTCATCTGGGATTTCGGATACCTGCTCGAGGTCGCGGTGTCCGAGCGCATGGGGCTTGGCATGTTCGTCGGTGCCACGATGCTGACGATCATCACGGCAATCGCGGTGTAAGGAGAATGGCCATGAGATATCTGACCGACCGCAAGCGCGCGCAGGGGCTGGGATCTTCCCGACACGGAACCGATCATCACTGGCAGATGCTGGTCAGTTCGATCCTGCTATGTGTTCTGGTGCCGCTTTTCGTCTTTACCTTCGGCGTCGGGCTGGGGGGCAGCCATGCCGAGGTGATTGCCTATTTCGCACAGCCGTTCCCGGCGATCCTGACCGCGCTGACGCTGATCGTGGGGATCAACCACGTCAAATGCGAGGCACAGGAAGCGATCGAGGATTACATGGGCGGAACCGGTGCCAAGCTGGCCTATGTCGCCGTGGGTGCCTTTGCCTATACACTTATCGCTGCGGGCCTCTTCGCTCTTGTCAAAATCGCGCTCTAAGGCGCGCCAGGGAATAAACGATTATGACTGCAACATACGAATACGAGACGCATGAATATGACGTCGTGGTCGTCGGAGCAGGGGGCGCGGGCCTTCGCGCGACGCTCGGCATGGCGGAACAGGGGCTGCGCACCGCCTGTGTGACCAAGGTATTTCCGACCCGTTCGCACACGGTTGCGGCGCAGGGCGGCATTGCCGCGTCGCTGTCGAACATGGGCCCGGACAACTGGCAGTGGCACATGTATGACACGGTCAAGGGCTCGGACTGGCTGGGGGATACGGACGCGATGGAGTACCTCGCGCGCGAGGCCCCCAAGGCGGTCTACGAGCTCGAACATTACGGCGTGCCGTTCAGCCGTACCGAAGAGGGCAAAATCTATCAGCGTCCCTTTGGTGGCCACACAACCGAATTCGGCGATGGCCCCCCGGTACAGCGCACCTGCGCCGCCGCCGACCGTACCGGCCATGCGATCCTGCACACGCTCTATGGCCAAAGCCTCAAGAACAACGCGGAATTCTATGTCGAGTATTTCGCCATCGATCTGATCATGTCCGAAGACGGCCAGTGCCAGGGGGTGGTCTGCTGGAAGCTGGACGATGGCACCATGCATGTCTTCAGCGCCAAGATGGTGGTTCTGGCGACCGGTGGCTATGGCCGCGCCTATTTCAGCGCCACGTCGGCGCATACTTGCACCGGTGACGGTGGCGGCATGGTCGCACGTGCGGGGTTGCCGCTTCAGGATATGGAATTCGTGCAGTTCCATCCCACCGGTATCTATGGCTCGGGCTGCCTGATCACCGAGGGCGCGCGCGGCGAAGGCGGATACCTGACCAATTCCGAGGGCGAGCGGTTCATGGAGCGCTATGCGCCGCAATACAAGGACCTCGCGCCGCGTGACTATGTCAGCCGGTCGATGACCATGGAAATCCGCGAGGGTCGCGGTGTTGGTGCCGAGGGCGATCATATTCACCTGAACCTGTCGCACCTGCCGCCCGAGGCACTGGCGGAACGGTTGCCGGGGATTTCCGAAAGCGCCAAGATTTTTGCCGGTGTCGACGTCACCAAGGAGCCGATCCCGGTCATTCCGACGGTGCATTACAACATGGGTGGCATCCCGACGAACTATTGGGGCGAAGTCCTGAACCCCACGGCCGAGGATCAGAACGCCGTGGTGCCGGGGCTGATGGCCGTTGGCGAAGCCGGCTGTGCTTCGGTTCACGGGGCCAACCGCCTTGGCTCGAACTCGTTGATCGACCTGGTTGTGTTTGGCCGCGCCGCGGCGATCCGCGCGGGCAAGGTGGTTGATCCGTCCAAGGCCAACAGCAAGCTGAACCAGGCTTCGGTCGATGCGGCGTTTGACCGGTTCGACAATCTGCGCAACGCGCAAGGGGCGGTGCCGACCGCCGATCTGCGCCTTGAGATGCAGAAATGCATGCAGGCCGACGCCGCCGTGTTCCGGACATCCAAGACCCTTGCCGAGGGTGTCAAGCGCATGGATGACATCGCGGCCAAGATGTCGGACCTGCGTGTCACCGACCGCAGCCTTGTCTGGAACAGCGACCTGATGGAAACGCTGGAACTGACCAACCTGATGCCGAACGCGCTGGCCACGATCACCGGTGCCGAGGCGCGTCATGAAAGCCGCGGTGCCCATGCGCACGAGGATTTCCCCGACCGCAATGACGATGACTGGCGCGTGCACACGATCAGCCGGGTGGACGGGCGCCAGGTGGACCTGTCCTATCGCTCGGTGGTTGTCGATCCGCTGTCGACCGAGGCCGAGGGTGGCATCAGCCTCAAGAAGATCGCGCCCAAGGCCCGGACATTCTAGGGCAGGCAGAGGGCATTGGACAGCGCATCAGATAGCACGGCCATGCGCCTGACCATCCCTTGCGGTGGTCAGGTGCCGGGCAGACGCATGGCGCGTTCCCCTGCGGGGCGCGTTCCCCGTGATGTCATCGGGGCGTCTGCCCTTGCCGCGCCGGGGGGCGTTGCACCTTGACCCCGGTCAGCGATCATATGTTCCGCAAGGCGCTGCGCCAGCGCGGGATGGTTGCGGTGCCCGACAGGGGGCACCATGAGTATCTGCGGACCTTCGGGGCCGGGACCGACGTGATCGTAGATGTCGGCGTGCATACCGGCACACCACAGCTTTACCGCGCCTTTGCGGACCGAAAATTCGTGCTGATCGATCCGCGAGCCGAGGCCGAGGCCGAAACCGTCGCAAAAGGGGCCCCCGCGGATTTCGATTTTCACGCCTGTGCCGCCGGCGCAACGGCGGGCGAGATGGATTTACGCATCCCGACCTTGCGCCGGGGGGAAAACCCAGCAATGGCCGGGTTCAAGGCGATCGCCGGTCCGATGGCAAAAGGGGTCACAAGCTATGATCTGCGCCGGGTTCCGGTGGTTCCGCTGGACCGGATCATGGCAGATTACCCCGGTCGTGTCGGACTCAAGATCGACACCGAGG
The DNA here is from genome assembly GCF_049800935.1 of Microbulbifer sp. S227A. Lineage (NCBI taxonomy): Bacteria > Pseudomonadati > Pseudomonadota > Gammaproteobacteria > Cellvibrionales > Microbulbiferaceae > Microbulbifer > Microbulbifer sp. S227A. The sequence goes on from NZ_JBNAFZ010000003.1 coordinate 114,962, forward strand.
GGTTTGAACTCGAAGTGTTGCAGGGCGCGGCCGAGACGCTGCTGCGTTGTGATTTCGTCATTCTCGAATTGTCGCTGACCCATCGGTTTGACGACATCGCCCCGCCCAGCCGGGTGGTGGCGGAACTTGCACGGGCCGGGCTTGAGCTGCGCGATATCCTGCGCCGCACAGGCGACGGCAGGGGGGGCATGCGGCCCCGCCTGTTTGATGCCCTTTTCACACGATGGGAGGCGCGAAACTGATGCGCTGCCCCGTATCGACAAATACGTGGTCCGAACCGCCACACCCAACTTTCCGCCCAGTGAGGTATTTGCAATGGTCCAACTGACGCTCCCCAAGAACAGCCGTATCACCACCGGCAAGACCTGGCCAAAACCCGAAGGGGCCACGAATATCCGCAAGTTCCAGATCTATCGCTGGACCCCGGATGACGGGCAGAACCCGCGCGTCGATACCTATTTTCTCGACATGGACAAATGCGGCCCGATGGTTCTGGACGCGCTGATCAAGATCAAGAACGAGATCGACCCCACCCTGACCTTCCGCCGCTCGTGCCGTGAGGGGATTTGCGGCTCTTGCGCGATGAATATCGACGGTATCAATACGCTGGCCTGTATCTATGGGCTGGACGAGATCAAGGGTGACGTGCGGATTTACCCGCTGCCGCATATGCCGGTGGTCAAGGACCTGATCCCCGACCTGACGCATTTCTATGCCCAGCACGCCAGCATCATGCCCTGGCTGGAGACCAAGACCAACCGCCCGGCCAAGGAGTGGAAGCAATCCATCGAAGATCGCAAGAAGCTGGACGGTCTTTATGAATGCGTGATGTGCGCGTCCTGTTCGACCTCTTGCCCATCTTATTGGTGGAATGGCGACCGCTATCTTGGGCCTGCCGCGCTGCTGCATGCCTATCGCTGGATCATCGACAGTCGCGACGAGGCAACGGGCGAGCGGCTGGACGAGCTGGAAGACCCCTACAAGCTCTATCGCTGCCACACGATCATGAACTGTGCCAAGACCTGCCCCAAGGGGCTGAACCCGGCCAAGGCGATTGCCGAGATCAAGCACATGATGGTCGAACGCTCGGTCTGACGGGCAGGGGCCTGCCGCCGGATCGGTCATGGCCGTTCGGTGGCGGCACCCGGGAGATTGCGCCAGCGCTCAGTCTGGCGCATGGCGGCATTGCCGAATTGGTGGATGCGGAACCGGGCCATCGGCGTTATTTCGGGGGCAGGGAGGGATCACCACCCTCGGAGAAATCCATGACGACGCTGACAATATTGCCCTCGGCAATGGCACGTGAGGCCATCGAGATCCTGGAACAGGCCTATGGGTATTACATGCCCGAGCCGGTCGCAAAGCATCTCGGCGCGGCAGAGGCCGAGTATTTTGAATATGCCCCGGCGGCGTGACCCGATGACCAGCAGGATGCCAAGATGCTGATCCTGCTGGTTTTCCTGCTGGTTGGCGTTGTGGTTTACTTTGTCTGGCGTGCGCGGAACACGACGCTGACACGGCAATGCCGGTGGCGTGCCGACCGCAGCGTTGCGGCGGATTATTACCGTTGTCTGGCATGTGGCGGCGAGATCCGCACCGGAGGCGGGCACGAACCCCGCACCTGTGTGGCGCGCGTACCACGAGATCCGACCTGAACCAGCCGGGCGCAAGAAAATTCAAGGCGATGCATTTTTCCTCTTGATAGGAATCGCGTTTGGCCCGATATGCGGCTTCAAGACGCCAACGCACGCGCCTCTGTCCCAAGGGCTTATCCCCCATGGTTACGTAGCGACGGTAACGTCTCTGAATGGAAGTGAGCGGTCATATATGGCCGGGTCTGTTGGAGATGACCATGAACGCTATCGTAACCGACATGTCGGGTGCCGCCCGTATTGCGCCCGCAGTTTTCCCCGCAACCCGTATCGAGTCTTTCCTCAAGACCGTCCGGTTTGATCGTCCGACGCTTGTTCTGGATCTCGAAGCTGTCGCGCGCCAGTATCACGCGCTCAAGGCGGGCCTTGGCCGTGCGCATATTCACTATGCGGTCAAGGCAAACCCGCAGCGTGAGATCATCGAAACGTTGGTCGAACTTGGTTCGGGCTTTGATGCCGCGTCGCGCGCGGAGATCGAACTTTGCCTGAGCCAGGGTGCCGATCCCGATCACATTTCCTTTGGCAACACCGTCAAGCGTGCGTCGGACATTGCGTTTGCGCATCATGCCGGCGTGTCGCTCTTTGCCGCGGATGCCGAGGAAGAGCTCGAAAAGATCGCCGAATTCGCGCCGGGCAGCCGGGTGTATATCCGCCTGATCGTGGATGCGTCCGAGGCCGACTGGCCGCTGTCGCGTAAATTCGGTTGCGCCCGTGACAAGGCGATCAAGCTTTTGGATATGGCGGTCGAACTGGGCCTGTCGCCGGTCGGTTTCTCGTTCCACGTGGGCAGCCAGACTCGGCGCGCCGAGATGTGGACCGCAACGCTGGATCAGGTGGCGCAGATCTGGAACGAGGCAAAGGCGGCAGGTCACGCGCTGAGCCTGTTGAACATTGGCGGTGGGTTCCCGGCATTCTACGGAGAAGAGATCGAGGCCCCGACCCCCTATGCGGCAAAGGTCATCGACCTGATTACCCAGCGGTTTGGCGACGTTCCGCAAATCATGGCGGAACCGGGCCGTGGCATGGTTGCCGAAGCTGGTATGATCGCCGCCGAGGTGTTGCTGGTGTCCCGGAAATCGGACGCTGACATGTTCCGCTGGGTGTATCTGGACATTGGCAAGTTCTCGGGGCTTGCGGAAACCATGGACGAGGCGATCCGCTATCAGTTCGTGACCGATCGCGACCACGAAGAAACCGGTCCCTGCATTCTTGCGGGCCCATCCTGCGACAGTGCCGATGTGCTTTATGAAAAGCGTCCGGTCTCGTTGCCGGTGGGGCTGCGTTCGGGCGACCGGTTCATCATCCGCAATTGCGGTGCCTATACCTCGACCTATGCGTCGATCGGGTTCAACGGGTTCCCGCCGCTGGACGTGGTGGTGATCTGATCTCCGACGGGGAGGAGGGGCAGGGGCTTTCCCTGCCCGGAGATCTGGCGCACTGTCAGGGTGGAAATCCACCGGAGTGCGCCAGATGCCATTTGATCCCCCCGCCGATGCCGAGGCCCGCCGCGCCGTCGCCCCGGTCATCTGCTACCCGCCAGACAGCCTGCCCGCCCCCGACCTGGCAGGTTACGCGCGCGCACGTGCGACGGCACGCAAGACAGGCGAAGTGCTGGTGCCCCCGCGCGAGGCGGCATGTTTCGAGGTTCCTGCGGGGCATTTCTTTTGCATCCGTTCGGTCGAAGGCCCGCAGGTTGGCGATCTGAACCTGTGGAATGCCGCGAACCTGCAGGAACGGTTTTATTCCGGCAAGACGCGGGCGCTGCATGGCACGCACCTGACCACCGGGCAGAGAATGTGGAGCAGCTTTCCCTATCTGCGCCCCATGGCGACCATCGTGACCGACACGCTGGATTGGTACGGCAAGGACAGTTTCGGCGGGTCGGTGCATGACGTGATCGGCACCCGTTGCGACCCCTATACCGGCAACCTGCTGGCGGGTGGGCAGTATCATCATTGCTGCCATTCCAACCTGATCCGGGCCCTGGCGGATCATACGGGGATGACCCTGGCCGAGGCCGAACCGCATGTGCATGATGTGCTGAACGTGTTCATGTGTACCGGCTTTACCCGCGATACCGGGCAGTATTTCATGAAGGCGAGCCCGGTGCGGCCGGGTGATTATCTCGAAGCCTTTGCCGAGATCGATCTCCTGGGTGGGCTCAGTGCCTGCCCCGGGGGAGATTGCGGCAGCGAACATTCCAGTGACACCGCCACGTGTTATCCGTTGCTGGTCGAGATTTTTGCGCCGGCTGCTGCGGAACTGGCGGGGTGGCACAGCCCGGCGGTCAATGGGTATGACCAAAGCCACGGCCGGTGATCCAGCCGTGGATTATTTTGGACAGGCTCAGGAAAACGCCGCTTCCAGCGCGATTTCCACCATGTCGCCGAAACTGGTCTCGCGCTGATCCGAAGGGAGCGCTTCGCCGGTCAGCAGGTGGTCGGACACGGTGAGCACCGCAAGCGCACGACGACCGTAGCGCGCAGCGAGCGTATAAAGCTCGGCTGCTTCCATCTCGACGCCCAGGATACCGTGGCGCACCATCTGTTCGTTCAGGTCGGGACGTTCGTCATAGAACACGTCCGAGGAATAGATCCCGCCAACATGGATCGTGGTATCCCGACGCCCGGCAGCAGCAGCGGCAGCGCGCAACAAGGACCAGTCGGCGCAGGGCGCATAGGACAGTTCCTTGAAAATTCCGCGTGACGGCGTGGTCACCGTGCTTGCCGTCATCGCGAGGATGACATCACGCACGGCGACCTGTTCCTGCATGCCACCGCAAGACCCGATGCGGATCAGCGTCTTGGCATCGTAATCACGAATCAATTCGTTCACGTAGATCGACAGCGAAGGCATTCCCATGCCGCTGCCCTGAATCGTGACGCGATTGCCATTCCAGGTTCCGGTAAACCCCAGCATGCCACGCACTTCGTTCACGAGTTCTACATCGCTGAGAAAGGTTTGCGCGGCCCATTTTGCGCGATAGGGATCTCCCGGAAGCAAAACAGTGTCCGCGATTTGCCCCGGCTTGGCGCCGATATGAATTGTCATGATGGGGTTTGCCTGACTTAGATTTCCAGATCGGCAATGTCCGTGCCCTTTGCCAGGGCATCGTGAATCCATTGCGGTTTGCGGCCCCTGCCGGACCAGGTCTGGGTCGGGTCATCGGGATTGCGGTATTTGGCTGCCGATTTCGGTCCTTTGGCCGATTTGCGCGCCGCTGCGTCGTCTGACAATTCGCTCAGGGCAAAGCCGTGTTCCGCCGCAGCTCTTTCCGCGGCTTCCAACGCCACTTTGCGTTCGCGCTTTTCGGCGTTCCGAATGGCTTTCTCGACATCCCTGGCAAGCTGCCTAAGCTCTTTTCGCGACATCGACGTAAGGTCTATTGTCATATGTTTCTCCCATTGACCAAACATGACGCACATGCGCGCCATAGTCTGACACAATAGCGACCATGGCGACGCACTTCAGCGTCAAAATATCAAATAGGACAAATATATCCTATTGTGCGGCAATTGCCGCAGGATCCACGAGCGCTACAATGTCCGTCATGATTGTATTTAGCTCAAAATCCTTGGGAGTATATACTTTCGAAACGCCCATCTTTTGCAACCGTTGCGAATCTTCGTCCGGTATAATTCCGCCGACGATCACAGGAATGTGCGAAAAACCGGCAGCCTGCATTCTGGCCATGACTTCTTCGACCAGCGGTATATGGCTCCCGGAGAGAATCGACAGGCCAACCACATGGGCGTCATTTTCCCTGACCGAGGCGACGATTTCCTCCGGGGTCAGGCGAATGCCATCATAGGAGATGTCCATTCCGCAATCGCGGGCGCGAAAGGCGATTTGTTCCGCACCGTTGGAATGCCCGTCAAGGCCCGGCTTGCCGACCAGGAATTTCAGCCGCCGGCCCAGCCGGTCGCTGACCGCGTTGACGGCTTCGCGGATCTCGTCAAGCCCCTCGGTCTTGTTTGACGGTGAACCCGAGACGCCGGTGGGGCCGCGATAGGTGCCAAAGACCTGCCGCATCTGTTCCGCCCATTCGCCGGTTGTGGCACCGGCCTTGGCGGCGGCGATCGAGGGTTCCATCACGTTTGCGCCGCTGGCGGCGGCCTCGCGCAGGGCCGTGAGCGCGGCCGCGACCTGCGTGTCGTCCCGTTCCGACCGCCACGCCGCGAGCCTGTCGACCTGGTCCTGTTCGACCGCGGGATCGACCACCATGATGCCGCCATCCTCGCTCATCAGCGGCGAGGGTTCGGTGGTGGTGAACTTGTTCACGCCGACCACGGTGGTTTCCCCCGCCTCGATCCGGTTCAGTCGCTCGGCGTTGGAATCGACCAGCCGGGACTTCATGTATTCGATCGACGAAATCGCGCCGCCCATGCTGTCGAGATTGGCGAGTTCCGCGCGGGCACCGGTCTTGAGTTCTTCGACCTTGGCATCGACCACCGGATTCTGGTCGAAAAGGTCACCATATTCCAGCAGGTCGGTTTCAAAGGCGAGGATTTGCTGCATCCGCATCGACCATTGCTGATCCCAGGGGCGGGGCAGGCCAAGCGCTTCATTCCAGGCCGGCAGCTGTACGGCGCGCGCCCGCGCCTTTTTCGACAGGGTCACGGCCAGCATCTCGATCAGGATGCGATAGACGTTGTTTTCCGGCTGCTGTTCGGTCAGGCCGAGCGAATTGACCTGAACGCCATAGCGGAACCGGCGCATCTTGGCATCGGTGACGCCGTAACGTTGTTCGCAAATCTCGTCCCAAAGGTCGACAAAGGCCCGCATCTTGCACATTTCGGTGACAAAGCGGATGCCCGCATTCACAAAGAACGAGATACGCCCCACCAGTGCCGGAAAATCTGCCTCCGGAACGCGCGGGCGCAGCTCGTCAAGCACCGCGATCGCCGTGGCCAGGGCAAAGGCCAGTTCCTGCTCGGGCGTCGCTCCGGCCTCTTGCAGATGATAGGAACACACGTTCATCGGGTTCCATTTCGGCACGTTCGTATAGCAATACTCGGCCACGTCGGCGATCATCTTGAGCGATGGCTTGGGCGGGCAAACATAGGTGCCTCGGCTGAGATATTCCTTGATCAGGTCGTTCTGGACCGTGCCTTGCAGCTTGCTGACATCCGCGCCCTGTTCCTCGGCAACGGCGATATACAGCGCCAGGAGCCACGGTGCAGTGGCGTTGATGGTCATCGAGGTGTTCATCTGTTCCAGCGGGATCTGATCGAACAGCGCCCGCATGTCGCCAAGATGGCAGACCGGAACCCCGACCTTGCCCACCTCGCCGCGCGCCAGCGTGTGGTCGCTGTCATAGCCGGTCTGTGTCGGCAGGTCGAAGGCGACGGACAGCCCGGTCTGGCCTTTGGCAAGGTTGCTGCGGTAAAGTGCGTTGCTGGCCTGTGCCGTGGAATGGCCGGCATATGTGCGAATAAGCCAAGGGCGATCTTTTTGCGTCATGTCGGGCCTCGATGCTGGATGGCGTAATTTTCTTGCGTATTCGCTTTCTAAACAGAAATTTTCGACCGTTGTCAATTCGCTGCGTTGCGGCAATCACATTGGATCGGCAAAGTTGCGTTGCATCCGGGTGCTTGTTCGAAAATTCAGCAGCAACCGCAGGAGCCCGATGTCTTGTGTGTCTATCTCAACGAAGCCCTCGCGCGCATAGAGGGCACGGGCGCGGGGGTTGGTGTCGATCACATCAAGCCGCACCGCCGAAAGGTTCCGGGCGCGCGCCGTATCGCAGATTGCGCGCAGCAGGGCGGTGCCGATGCCGCGCCCGCGCGCCGCTTGGGACACGAATATCCCGTCCATCAACAGCACGTCCGGCTCGATATCCCGTTCCAGCAATTCGAGAAGCGCGCCCCGCCAGAACGCACCGAACCAACCGTAGCTTGCCGCCAGACTGCGGAAATCTCCGCCAAGCAGCGCGCCATTGCGATCCTTGAAGCCGGCCAGTCCCAATAGCGTCCCGTGATGGTCACGGGCGGCCAGCGCGAATTGCGGGTCTAGGTTGCCGCCGATAAAGCCGAGCGCGCGCTGTTCGGGCCACATGATTCGCCCAAGCTTGCCACGGAAGGCCTGCCAGAAGAGCCGCGCCGCCACAGCGCGTTCATGCGGATGAAAGCCGCGGGATATCGATATATGCGGGGATGTCTGGCCAGTGGTCATGAAACAGATATTTACCTTGCTGGGGCAGCTTGCAAGGATTGCACATGACGACAAGCATCGAACTCCCACTCTGGCTGCTGCTGCTGATCCTTGGTTTTGCGGTGATCGCGGCATTGGACAGGGTGATGATTCCGTCTGTGCGCTGGTTTTTCCGGCGTCGCCTGGAACGGGTGGTCGCGCGGCTGAACGAGCGGCTGGAACGTCCGATCCAGCCATTTAAGCTGGCCCGGCGTCACGACATGATCCAGCGCTTGATCTATGATCCGCAGGTCAGCCAGGCGGTTGCCGACCATGCGCGGGCGCAGGGCATTCCCGAAAGCGTCGCCTTTGAAGAGGCCGGCCGCTATGCGCGTGAGATCGTTCCGTCGTTTTCCGCATCGGCCTATTTCGGAGTAGCGATTCGCGCCGCGCGCTGGCTGTCGAACGCGCTGTACCGCGTGCGGCTGGGGCATCACGACGAAGCCGCGCTCAGGGAGATCGATCCGGATGCCACGGTGGTTTTTGTCATGAACCACCGCAGCAACATGGATTATGTGCTTGTCACCTATCTCGCGGCGGAACGCTCGGCCCTGTCCTACGCGGTGGGGGAATGGGCGCAGGTCTGGCCGCTAAGCGGTTTGATCAGGGCGATGGGGGCTTATTTCATCCGCCGTAAGTCGCGCAACGAACTCTATCGCAAGGTTCTGGCGCGGTATGTGCGGCTTGCCACCGATGCGGGGGTCACGCAGGCGATGTTTCCCGAAGGCGGGCTGAGCCAGTCGGGTGCGTTGATGCCGCCCAAGCTGGGACTGTTGAAATACATCGTCGATGATTTCGACCCCGACGGGCGGGACGTGGTGTTTGTACCGGTCGCGCTCAACTATGACCGTGTGCTCGAGGATCGCATCCTGATTGGGGCGGCGAATGACCCCAAGGGACGGTTCAACGCCCGGATCGGCGTGGTGGCCGGGAAATCGGTCAAGCAACTCTGGCTGCGCATGACGGGGCGCTATCACCGCTTTGGCTATGCGGCGGTCAGTTTCGGCAAGCCGCTGTCGCTGCGCACCCTGCGCGGGCAGGTCATGGGAGACCTAACCGTACCGCTGGCGCGGCAGTTGATTGCCAGGATAGGGGAGATCGTGCCGATGTTGCCCGTGCCGATCGTGGCTTGGGTGCTGGTCGAACGGGGACCGATGACACGGGCCGAGATGGAGCTCGCCTATGGCGCGATTCTCAGGAAATTTCCCGAAGCCCATGTGCACCTGCCGCGCGACAGCCGTGATTACGGGGCCGAGGTCGGTTTGCGTAACCTGCTGGAGCGGCGGGTGCTGCGGGTCGAGGACGGGCGATATCACATCGAGCCTGACCAAGTCGCGGTGGTGGCATATTATGCCAACTCGATCCGGCACCTGATGGAGGGGAGACCGGGCGTTTCTGCGTCAGCAAAGGGTGATGCTGCAACTGCGGGGTCATAAAATTACAAAATCTATCTAATTGTTGTTGCAATATTGCGCACCGCTTTCTATTTCGTTCTGACAGACGTGATTCTGCATTGCGGCAAACAATAAGACAGGAGGCCACCATGGCTTTGGACACCAACAGCGACATTGCCCCCTACGAGGCACCCGAGAAAGATCTCTACGAGGTCGGTGAAATCCCGCCCATGGGATACGTGCCCAAGAAGATGTATGCATGGGCGATCCGCAAGGAGCGCCACGGCGAACCGGATACTGCGATGTTGCAGGAAGTGCTGGATGTACCTGCGCTGGACAGCCACGACGTGCTCGTCCTGGTGATGGCCGCCGGTGTGAACTATAACGGGGTCTGGGCGGCGCTTGGCAAACCGATCAGCCCGTTTGACGGTCACAAGCAACCTTATCATATCGCCGGGTCCGACGCGTCTGGCATCGTCTGGGCGGTGGGTGACAAGGTCACCCGCTGGAAGGTCGGTGACGAGGTGGTGATCCACTGTAACCAGGACGACGGTGACGACGAGGAGTGCAACGGCGGCGATCCGATGTACTCGCCCAGCCAGCGCATCTGGGGCTATGAAACGCCGGACGGCTCGTTCAGCCAGTTCACGCGCGTTCAGGCACAACAGCTGATGCCACGGCCCAAGCACCTGACCTGGGAAGAGGCGGCATGTTACACGCTGACGCTCGCCACCGCCTATCGCATGCTGTTCGGCCATCACCCGCATGAGCTGAAACCGGGCCAGAATGTGCTGGTCTGGGGCGCATCCGGCGGCCTTGGGTCATACGCGATCCAGTTGATCAACACCGCGGGCGCCAACGCGATCGGCGTGATCTCGGACGAGGACAAGCGCGACTTCGTGATGGGCCTGGGCGCAAAGGGCGTCATCAACCGCAAGGACTTCAAATGCTGGGGGCAGCTGCCCACCGTCAACACGCCTGAATATGCCGAATGGTTCAAGGAAGCCCGCAAGTTCGGCGCGGCGATCTGGGAAATCACCGGCAAGGGCAACAATGTCGATATCGTGTTCGAACATCCCGGCGAGGCGACTTTCCCGGTCTCGACCTTTGTCTGCAAGAAGGGCGGCATGGTCGTGATCTGCGCCGGGACGACCGGCTTTAACCTGACCTTTGACGTGCGCTATGTCTGGATGCACCAGAAGCGCATCCAGGGTAGCCACTTTGCTCACCTCAAGCAGGCAAGTGCGGCGAACAACCTGATGCTCGAACGCCGGTTGGATCCGTGCATGTCCGAGGTGTTCAACTGGAATGACCTGCCCGAAGCGCACATGAAGATGATGCGCAACGAGCACAAGCCGGGGAACATGTCGGTGCTGGTTCAGTCTCCGGTGACCGGCCTGCGCACGCTTGAAGAAGTTCTGGACGCTGGCAAGTAAATCTTAGTGTCTCCAAATTGAAAACAGTGACACCCGCGAATCGCCCTTTGGTGACGCGGGTGTTTTGCTTTCAGAATCCCGTCATTTGAAATCAGAGGCTTGCAAAACCCGCCCTCGCTATTTTTGGGGGGTCCAAAGCTGCGAATTTCCTAACAAACCGGCGAATGGTAGTCTTGTGTTAATTGTTCGTTAACCACTGCGGAGCGACTCTCATGACGCACAACGACTGGATACTGGACGTATTGGCAGACCTCAAATCATTTGCTTCGGCAAATGGTCTGGGGGCCCTTGCGGAGCAACTGGATGACACGACGCTCATCGCCGCTGCCGAAATTTCGTCCCGCAAAGAAGAGGCGCGTTCGGTACTAAATGGTGAACCGAGTCAATCTGGATCAAGTGCTGGAGGAATTGGACGCCACCAGCGAGCTTGACGAACTTCAGGGAATAATCGAGGCCTTGCGCGACGCGTTTCTCGTCGATCACATGGTCTATCACTGGGTCGATAGCGCGGGGGATCAATACGGCTGCGGAACTTATTCGGATGAATGGAGGGAGCGTTGGGTTTCGCAGAATTACCAGCGCGTCGATCCGGTCATCCTGGGATGTTTCCAGCGGTTTCACCCGGTCGACTGGAAGCGGTTGGATTGGTCGAGCAAGGCCGCGCGGCAATTCATGATAGAAGCCCAGGAATACGGGGTCGGCAACCAGGGGTTCTCGATCCCGATCCGCGGCCCGAATGGACAATTCGCGCTGTTCTCGGTCAGCCATAGCTGTGACGACGCCACATGGGCGCAATTCACCGAGGAAAACAGCCGCGACCTGATCCTGATCGCGCATTTCTTCAACAGGAAGGCATTGGAATTCGAACCCGACCGGCAACCGGAAAGCTCCAGGGCGCTGTCCCCGCGCGAAGTGGATGCGATGACGTTGCTGGCGATGGGGTATAGCCGGGCGCAGACCGCAGAGACGCTTTCGATCTCGGAACATACGCTGCGCGTCTATATCGAAAGTGCCCGTTTCAAGCTGGGTGCGCTCAACACGACACATGCTGTCGCCCGCGCGATGAGTCGCGGTCTGATCGTGGTCTGAACGGCACGAACGCCGCGATGACCTGACGTTAACCACTCTTGTCGTAAGCCTGAATACGCAGGACGACAAGGGGACACGATCATGCTGCGCTACATTTATGCAAACGACCTTCACAACTATCCAAAGTTGCGCCGGACCATGTTTCGCGATCGCGCGGACCAGTTCAAGACGCGGCTTGGCTGGGACGTAGACGTTGATGACAACGGCTATGAAATGGACGGCTATGACCGGCTCAACCCGCTCTATGTCATTTGGGAGCAACCCGATGGCAGCCATGGCGGATCGATGCGGTTTCTGCCGACAACCGGACCGGTCATGGTCAATGATGTGTTTGGCGACCTTACGGGCGATACCACGATCTCCAGTCCGATGATCTGGGAGTGCACCAGGTTTTGCCTGTCGCGCAACGCGGGCAGCAATGTCGCGGCGGCGCTGATGCTCGCCGGGGGCGAGATCATGACGGGGTTTGGCATTCGCCACTTTGTTGGGGTGTTCGACGCGCGCATGGTGCGCATCTATCGGCTCATCGGGTCGTCGCCCGAGGTACTGGGCAGCACCGGGGAAGGGCGCAACAAGATCAGCGTCGGGCTCTGGGAATTCTCGGAGAAGGCCAAGGCGCAGATTGCCCGCAGATCGGGGATCTCCGAAGAATTGTCGCGCCTGTGGTTCAACCGCGCGTTTGGACCGGCGGAACACCGGCAGATGGCGCTGTCTGCCTAAGCCAAATCGCAATCGCTCTCTGGTGAAGCTATTGTCGCGGCTGTAGTGTCGCGACCATGACAACACCAAAGCTCACCTATTCCGACGATCAGGCCATGGCCCATGACCGCGTGGCGGACATGCTGCGCGGGGCGGGCATCGATATTGACAACGGGACGGTGATGCCGCCTCGCGACGATGGTGCCGGGGTGATGGCGCTTGTGGGCAAGGCGGGCTCGGGCAAGACGTTGCTCTTGGCGGAACTCTACAAGGAGTTGGAACGGGCGGGGCTCGATGTGGTTTCCGGCGATTACGAAAGCCGGCGCGGCAAGAACCGACGCACCCTGGCGATACTCGCACCCACCAACAAGGCGGCGAGCGTTTTGCGCCTGCGCGGGGTGCCGGCAACGACGATCCACCGAATCCTGTATTCACCGGTCTATGACCCGGAATATGAGCGCATCGCGGAATGGCTGGCCAATGATGGAGAGCGCCCCGAAATCGAAGGGCTGACCGACCAGGCGCTGGACCGGGCGGCGGCGTTTTATGCGGGCAACAAGTCGATTCCGGGCGCATTGGCGGCGGCGGGGCTGCGGGGTTCGGATTTCATCACCGGATGGAAACGGCGCGAGGATCCGCTTGATGTGGGTTTTGTCGATGAATCCTCGATGCTGGATGACCGGCAGTTCGAAGACCTCAAGGACATCTTTCCAACGCTGGTCCTGTTCGGCGACCCGGCGCAGTTGGCTCCGGTCAACCAATCGGGCAGCATGGTGTTCGACGGTCTGCCCGACACGCGCAAGCTGACATTGCATCGTGTGCATCGGCAGGAGGCGGACAATCCGATCCTGGACCTCGCGCATGCGCTGGCCGATCCGCAACTCGGCTTTCAGGATTTTGAGGCGATGGTTGAAGAGACCGCCCGCCGTGACGAACGTGTGGTCTGGGGACAGCGGGTCGAGGTTGACCTGATGGCCCGCAGCCCGGTTCTGGTCTGGCGCAACGCAACCCGCATCCGGCTGATCAATGCGTTCCGCTCGGTCCATGGCGCACCCGAAGACGCGTTGCTGGAGGGGGAACCGCTGATTTGCGACGGGATCGAGTTGCCGGCTAAACATCGCAAGCGGCGGCTGGACCTTGAGGCGCGCGGGCTGATCAAGGGGGCGCAGGTTGTCTATCTGGGGCCGGGCAAGAAGCCGGGCTTTTCGCGCCTGCACGTGATGGGCGCGGAAGACCCGCAGGTGAGCGCCGCGTCAATCGTCAAGATCGAGAAACCCGACGAGGAAGAGCCGTTCATTCCCTATGCTGCCCGCATGGGCGCGGCGTTCCTGCACGGGGCTGCGGTCACCATACACAAGGCGCAGGGCTCGCAATGGGACACGGTCCAGGTGTTTGCGCCCGACCTGTTCGTGGCGGCGCGCATGGGGCGGATCGAGGCCGGGCAACCCCTGTGGAAGCGCCTGGCCTATGTGGCGATCACGCGGGCACAGGAACGGTTGATCTGGGTGGTGCGCAATCGGCTGTCCAAGCCGACCCATCCACTTCGGGTGGACGACCTGCGGGGGGCCCCGGTCGCGCCCCTGACCCTTGAGGCGGAAGAGACATGAAAACGATCATCATCACCGGTGCCAGCAGCGGGATCGGACGGGCGACTGCCGAGCTGTTTCTCGAAAACGGATGGCAGGTGGGCATCCTCGCCCGGCGCGGCGAATTGCTCGACGAACTGGCAGGGCGGCATGACCGGGCGGTTCCGCTGGTTGCGGATGTGACCGATGCCGCCGCTGTCGATGCGGCGTTCGAGCGGTTTCTGCACCGGGCCGGGCGGATCGATGTGCTGTTCAACAATGCGGGCATCTTTACGCCCGGCGGCACCATTGACGAAATCGAGATCGAGGATTGGCACCGTTCGGTCAATGTCAACTTGAATGGCATGTTCCTCTGCGCGCGGGCAGCTTTTGCCGCGATGCGCCGGCAAGATCCGCAAGGCGGGCGGATCATCAACAACGGATCGATTGCAGCGCATGTGCCGCGACCCAATTCGGTGGCCTATTCGGCAACCAAACATGCGATAACCGGCCTGACCCGCAGCCTGTCGCTGGATGGTCGTCCCTTTGACATTGCTTGCGGACAGATCGACATCGGCAATGCGCTGACGCCGATGGTCGAGGAATTGAACCGCAAGAAGCGCGCCGCGGATCCGGATGCCGAGCCCGATCACACGATGGATGTGGGCGATGCCGCGGCATCGGTTCTGCATATGGCGGGCCTGCCCCTGGCGGCAAATGTCCAGTTCATGACCGTGATGGCGACCAAGATGCCCTATATCGGGCGCGGCTAAGGGCGTCTTAGCCACGCAGCAGGCGGAAGGCCGTCGATGCGCCCCAGCCGGCGGCGATGGCAATCGCCAAGGACAGCAGACCGTACAGGAATGGCTGTTGGCGAGAGAGCACGAAGAGCCAGCGTTCCAGCCCGACCTTCTGCACGGCAATCGAGGTCTCGTAGCTTGAAACCACCTGTCCGTCGCGGGTCAGGAAAATGCGGGTGGCATAGTCGCCCTCGGTCAGGTTGGACGGCATGTCGATCGCGGCCCTGAACAGCGTCTGCTGGTCCAGCGCGACGCCGTTTTCAAGCGTCTGGTACAGGTCGGCATCGCGCCGGATGCGGATCACCGCATCGGTGAACAGCGCCGCGTTCTCGATATTGTCGGGGGCACCAACCGAACGGATGGCCCGCTCGATCGATACCTTGTGGCGCAGATCCTCGGTCTCGCTCATCACGTCGGCAAGCGGCGCGGTGGTGGCAACCGCGTAAAAGCTTGGCGCGCGGTCCACCTCGACCGCATCGGTGTTGACCCAGATGCCAAATAGCCGGGATTTGCGCCGTACAGTGACCGGTTCGGAGGGGCCGGTGATGGTGATGACAACCTCGAGAGGCGACTCCGTCGGGATGGGGGTTTCGCGTTTGACGGCGCCAAAGATCAGGATTTCAGAGCCGTCAAAGCTGGTGGTGATGGCCACCTTGTCGTGGCTGAGGCCCAGCACGACCTCTTCGGCAAGGCTGGCCAGTGGCGCGAAGATGAAGAGGAGTGTCCAGAGCAACCGCATGTTCAGGCCCCGCCAACCGGTGCGAGGGAATAAAGCTCTCTCGGTTGCAGCAACAGTTCCAGCGCGAGCTTGCCGCAGACCGCGATCACCATCAGCGCCAAGAGAATGCGCAGTTGTTCGGCCTTCATCTTCAACCCGATCTGGGTGCCGAGCTGCGCCCCGATGACCCCTCCGATCAAGAGCAACAGCGCCAGCATCACATCCACCGTATAGTTGGTGGTGGCGTGCAGCATGGTTGTAAAGGCGGTGACAAATATGATCTGGAACAGCGAGGTTCCCACCACAACCTTGGTCGGCATCCCCAGGATATAGATCATCGCCGGCACCATGATAAAGCCACCGCCAACCCCCATGATCGCGGCAAGCACACCCACGGCAAGCCCGACGCCAAGGGGCGGGATGACCGAGATATAAAGCCCCGATGTACGGAAGCGCATCTTGAACGGCAGGGCGTGAACCCAGGTTCTCTGGCGGCGGACAAAGGCGGGCTTGCCCCCGGCCTTGCGGCTCTTGCGGATGGCGTTCAGGCTCTCGATGAACATCAGCGTGCCGATGATGCCGAGGAATACCACGTAGCAGAGGTTCACCAGCAGATCGACCTGGCCGATGCTCTTGAGATAGTTGAACACGCCGATACCCAGGCCCGCGCCGAACAGGCCCCCGACGAGCAGGACCGTTCCCATCTTGAGGTCAACGGTACGCCTTCGGAAATGCGCCAATACGCCGGAAATTGACGAGGCGACGATCTGGTTGGCTCCGGTTGCGACGGCCACGGCGGGAGGGATGCCGATAAAAAACAGCAGCGGAGTCATGATGAAACCGCCGCCCACACCGAACATGCCCGAGAGAATGCCCACCAGACCGCCAAGACCCAGAACCAGAAAAATGTTCACGGAGACTTCGGCGATGGGGAGATAGACTTGCATGATCTGTGTTATCGCTGTCCGGTCTCAAAATGCAACCGTGATGCTGCTGTGCAGCATAAAAAAATGCCGCCCGGCGCGCATGCCGGGCGGTTTGTCCTATCTTTCCTTGACGTAGGGTTCGCCACCGGCTCTCGGGGGGATCGCCTTGCCGACGAATCCGGCCAGAATCACCACGGTGAGGATATAGGGCAGGGCGTCCATCACCTGCACCGGAATCACCAGGCCGCCCAGATCGATGTTCTGATAGCGCAGCGCGATGGCTTGCAGGAAGCCGAACAGGAGGCAGGCCCACATGGCGTGCCATGGCCGCCACTTGGCAAAGATCAGCGCCGCGAGCGCGATAAAGCCGCGCCCGGCGGTCATCTCCTTGACGAACCCGGCTTGCAGCGCCGTGGCGAGATAGGCCCCGGCGATCCCGCACAGCACGCCACAGATCGCCACGGCGGCATAGCGCAGCGCGACAACCGACACCCCCGCCGTGTCGACGGCGGCGGGGTTTTCGCCCACCGCTCGCAGGCGCAGACCAAAACGCGTGCGATAGAGCACCCACCAGGTCGCGGGGACCGCGAGGAAGGCGAGGTAGACGAGAACCGAGTGACCCGACAGCAATTCGGCATAGATCGGGCCGATAACCGGCACTGCGGCGATGCTTTCGGCAAAGGGCAGGGTGATCGGTTCGAACCGGCCGCCGCCCATCAGGGATGGCGTCCGCCCGCCCTGGCCGAACCAATCCTGGGCAATCAGAACCGTCATGCCGGCAGCAAGGAAGTTGATCGCGACGCCCGAGATCAGCTGGTTGCCGCGAAAGGTGATCGATGCCAGCCCGTGCAGCGCCGCCAGCACCAGCGACGCCGCAATTCCGGCAATCAGGCCGAGCCATACCGATCCCGAGACCGCCGCTACCGCCGCCGAAAAGAACGCCGCCGCCAGCATCTTGCCTTCGAGACCGATATCAAAGACCCCGGCGCGTTCCGAGAACAGCCCGGCAAGACAGGCCAGCAGCAGAGGCGTGCCCAGGCGGACCGTGCTGTCGAGCACCTGAATGATCGTCAGGAAATCCATCAGCCGTTCCTCCGGCGCAAGCGAAGGAACAGGCGTTCAAGCGGCATGCGCACCATATTGTCCAGCGCCCCGGTAAACAGGATGACCAGCGCCTGAATGACCACGATCAATTCGCGTGGAATGTTGGTCCAGAGGGCCAGCTCTGCGCCGCCCTGATAGAGAAACCCAAAGAGGATCGCCGCCAGGAACACGCCAAACGGGTGGCTGCGCCCCATCAGGGCCACGGCGATGCCAATGAACCCGGCACCTTCGGTCGCGTTCAGAACCAGCCGCTCGGCCTCGCCCATCACGTTGTTGATCGCCATCATGCCTGCCAGGGCGCCGGAAATCAGCATGGCGATCA
This sequence comes from Microbulbifer sp. S227A, assembly GCF_049800935.1. Classification (NCBI taxonomy): domain Bacteria; kingdom Pseudomonadati; phylum Pseudomonadota; class Gammaproteobacteria; order Cellvibrionales; family Microbulbiferaceae; genus Microbulbifer; species Microbulbifer sp. S227A. The sequence goes on from NZ_JBNAFZ010000003.1 coordinate 132,859, forward strand.
TGGTGATGCGAAACGGTGAAATACCGGCATACAGCGCGGCGGGTTCGGAATGGCCATAGGCGCGGATTTCATAGCCCAGCCGGGTGCGCCAGATCAGCAGCCACACCAACACACAGGCGGCCAGCGCCACGAAAAAGGTGATGTTTGCCGGTGCGCCCCGGAACAGCGCGGTTTCCGCCGTCGAGAACATGTCCTGGAACGACGGCAGGTGCACCGTTTCGGGAAAGCGGGCGGTGGCCGGGTCCATTGCACCCTTGGGGCGCATCACCGTCACCAGCATATAGTTCAGTACCGCGGCGGCGATAAAGTTGAACATGATCGTGGTGATCACGATATGACTGCCCCGCCGCGCCTGCAGATAGGCCGGGATCGCCGCCCAGGCCGCGCCGAACAGCGCGGCGGCCACCGACGCAAAGATCAACGCGATCGTCCAATGCGGCCACGGGATATAAAGACAGGCCATCGCCACGCCCAACCCGCCCAGCATCGCCTGGCCTTCGCCACCGATATTGAACAGCTTGGCGTGAAAGGCGACCGATACGGCCAGCCCGGTAAACATGAAGTTGGTGGCGTAGTAGAGCGTATAGCCCCAGCCATAGGTTGACCCCAACGCGCCCTTGACCATCAGGCTGACCGCGGCAACCGGGTCTTCTCCGATGCCGATGATCACCAGCGCCGACAGGATAGCCGCCAGCACCAGAGAGATCAGCGGGATCAGGACCAGATCGGCCCATTTCGGCATCACGTCCATGTCACGCGGCCTCCCCGGATACGCCGGCCATCAACAGGCCCAGCTCTTTTTCATCGGTGTCCTCGGGCAGGCGCTCGCCCATGATGTGCCCGTCAAACATCACCGCGATGCGGTCGGACAGCGAAAAGATCTCTTCCAGTTCGACCGACACCAGCAGGATCGCCTTGCCCTCATCGCGCAGCGCCACGATCTGTTTGTGAATGAACTCGATGGCGCCGATATCGACGCCGCGGGTCGGCTGGCCAATCAGCAGCAGATCGGGATTGCGCTCGATTTCCCGGGCCACCACGATCTTTTGCTGGTTGCCGCCGCTGAAATTCTTGGCGGCCAGCCAGGGGTCCGGCGGGCGCACGTCAAACCGCTCCATCTTGGCCTCGGTATCGGCGCGCAGGGCGGCGTTGTCCATCAACATGCCGCGGCGATAGATGTCGTCGCGGTGATAGCCAAAGGCGACGTTTTCCCAGGCGTGAAATTCCATGATCAGCCCTTCGCGCTGCCGGTCCTCGGGCACGTGGGCGATTTGCCGGTCGCGGCGGGCGCGCCCGTCAGACTCTTGCCCCGACAGGGCCAGCGGCGCGCCGTTGACGCGGACGGTGCCATGCCCGCGCCGCATCCCGCCCAGAACTTCGAGCAGTTCCGACTGGCCGTTGCCCGCAACCCCCGCAATGCCCAGGATCTCGCCGGCGCGCACGGTCAGGTCGATGCCCTTGACCCGCTCGACGCCCTTTTCATCGACCACGCTCAGGTTCTCGATTTCCAGGATCGGGGCACCCGGAGCCGCGGGCACCTTGTCGACGCGCAGCAGCACCTTGCGGCCCACCATCAATTCGGCAAGGTGTTCTGGGCTGGTTTCCGATGTCTTGACCGTCGCCGTCATCTGGCCGCGCCGCATCACGCTGACGGTGTCGGTGGTTTCCATGATCTCGCGCAGCTTGTGGGTGATCAGGATGATCGTCTTGCCCTCGTCACGCAGGCGATGCAGGATACGAAACAGCTGATCCGCCTCGGCCGGGGTCAGCACGCCGGTCGGTTCGTCCAGGATCAGGATTTCGGCCTGCCGGTACAGCGCCTTGAGAATTTCGACCCGTTGCTGCTTGCCGACGCCAATATCCTCGATGCGCGCGTCCGGGTCCACGTTCAGCCCGTATTCCCGTTCAAGCTCGACCAGCACCTTGCGCGCCTTGGCCAGCGACGGGGTCAGCATGCGGCCATCCTCGGCCCCCAGTACGATGTTTTCCAGAACGGTGAAATTCTGCACCAGCTTGAAATGCTGGAACACCATGCCGATCCCCGCCGCGATGGCGGCCTGGCTGTCGGGGATCTGGGTCTTGGTGCCGGATATGTAGATCTCGCCTTTGTCGGCCTTGTAAAAGCCGTAGAGAATGCTCATCAGCGTGGATTTTCCCGCGCCGTTCTCGCCGATGATCCCGTGGATCGTGCCCGGCATGACGCGGATGGAAATGTCCTTGTTGGCCTGAACCGGCCCGAATGCCTTGGAAATCCCGCGCAGTTCAATTGCCGGGGCTGGGGCGGCAGTCTCCTGCCGTCCCGTTTCTGTATGCGCCGCCATGCTCAGAAGCTCAGGGCGGGGCAGCTGTCGTTTTCGTAATAGCTGACCACATTGATCTCGCCGTCGATGATTTTCTGGCGGGCTTCGTCAACCGCCGCTTTCATTTCATCAGAGACCAGTTCCGCGTTGTTGTCGTCCAGCGCATAGCCCACGCCGTTTTCGGCCAGCCCCATGGTGAACACGCCGGTTTCCACGGCTTCGCCGGCCATCATCGCGTCATAGACGGCCACGTCGACCCGCTTGAGCATCGAGGTCAGAACCTTGCCCGGATGCAGGTGGTTCTGGTTGCTGTCCACGCCGATCGACAACACGCCTTCATCCGCCGCCGTCTGCAACACGCCAACACCGGTGCCGCCCGCCGCGGCATAGATCACGTCGGCGCCCTGGCTGATCTGCGCCTTGGTCAGCTCGCTGCCCTTGACCGGGTCGTTCCACGCGGCGGGGGTGGTGCCGGTCATGTTGGCGACGATCTTGATGTCGGGGTTCACCGCCTTGGCGCCCTGCGCATAGCCACAGCCGAAATGCCGGATCAGCGGCACATCCATCCCGCCGATATAGCCGACTGTGCCGGTCTTGCTGGCCATCGCGGCCATCATCCCCACGAGGTATGAGCCTTCATGCTCCGCAAAGCTGACCTGGCGCAGGTTCTCGACCTCGAGCCAGCTCACATCGACCACGACAAAGGTGGTCTCCGGGTAATCCGGTGCAACGGTGCTGAGCGGGTCCGCCATGGCAAAGCCCATGGTGATCACCGGGTTGGCACCGGCCTCGGCAAAACGGCGCAGCGCCTGTTCACGCTGCGCTTCGGATTGCAGTTCGATCTCAAGGAAAGAGCCACCGGTTTCCTCGGCCCAGCGGGAGGCCCCGTTGAACGCCGCCTCGTTGAAGGATTTGTCGAACTTGCCGCCCAGGTCAAAGATCAACGCCGGATCGGCCAGGGCTGTGCCCGCGGTCAGCGCAAGAGTGGCGGCGGCCCCCATCAGGGTTTTCATAAGGGTCATGTGGGATCTCCCGGTTGTTCTATCTGTTGGGGCCATCGGGTCACACCCTGCCGGCCCGGGTTCGTGCATCGTTGAGTATGTGACACGAATAAGGCCGCAGCAGCGACACGGGGTCAACCGTTTTCCTGATACCGCAGAGGGATTTGGGACGTTAACCTTGGGACAGGTCGCAGGTCATCAGCACGGCGTCGCAGGGCGCGGCACCGGCGCGCGGATAGTATTGCGGCCTCCGCCCGTTTTCCGTGTAGCCGATGGCGGAATAGAGCGCGAGCGCGGCGTGGTTGTCTGCGGCAACATCAAGAAATGCCTGGGTTGCGCCAAGATTTCGCGCGCGATCATGCCAGCGCAACATGCAGTTCTTGGCCCGGCCCTGACGTCGCAGATCGGGATGGGTGGCAATGGTCAGCAGTTCCGCCTCGTCCGCGATGACTCGAAACAGGGCAAAACAGCTGCGGTCGCCCTCGGCGTGGCAGAACCGCTGTGCCAGCAGTTCGGCGAATTCCCCGGCGCTCCACGGGCGGGCCTGAGTGAACGCGGCGGCATGGGTTGCCGCCATGTCGGCGGGCGAGATCAATCGAGCAATACCGGCGGCGCGTCGCTGGACGGGGCGGCATCCGCGGCACGGGCGTAAAGCGGGGCCGGGGGCGTGATCGTGGTTTGCCAATTGGCGGCGGTGATCCAGGCGATGGCCTCGGCCAGCCGCTTGGGGCTGCTTTCGGGGGTCAGGGCGCGCCCGGCGATGTTTTCTGCCTCGGCCCGTGGCATCAGGCGCGGCATCGAACAGGAATCGGTGGAATCGCAGAGATAGACCTGATCGCGCGGCGCGGGGATCGCCACGACGCTGTTCGGTGTCAGCCATCCGCGCGCCTGGCAGCCGTTCACCCCGACAGCCGGAATGCCCAGCCCAAGCGCCAGGCCGCGCGCGGCGGATACCGCGATGCGAATCCCGGTGAAATTGCCGGGTCCAACCCCGACACCGATGGCGGTCAGGTCCCGCCAGGTCAGGCCCCCCTCGTCCAGCACCTCGTGCAGCAGGGGCATCAGGCGCTCGGCCTGTCCGCGCTGCATCACCTCCAGCCGGGCCACGGTGATGCGCCCGCCCGACAGCAATGCGGCCGCGCAATGCGCGGCCGATGTATCAAATGCCAGAAAGCTGGGTTCAGACGGCAACCGGGCGCACCTCGGTCACTTCGGGAATATAATGGCGCAGCAGGTTCTCGATTCCCATCTTCAGCGTGAGCGTCGATGACGGGCACCCGGCACAGGCCCCCTGCATGTGCAGATAGACAACACCGCGGTCAAATCCGTGGAACGTGATGTCGCCGCCATCCTGTGCCACGGCGGGGCGCACGCGGCTGTCCAGCAGGTCCTTGATCTGGTCGACGATCTCGGCGTCTTCACCGCTGTGCTCGGCATGGCCCGAGGCCGCCTGGCCGCCATCGTCGATCACCGGCTGGCCGGATTGGAAATGTTCCATCACTGCACCCAGGATCGCCGGTTTCACGTGGTCCCACTCGACGCCGTCTTCCTTGGTGACGGTCACGAAGTCATTGCCAAAGAACACCCCCGCAACGCCCTGTACCGCAAAGATGCGCTGTGCCAGCGGCGATTTCCCGGCGGTATCGGCCGAGGGAAAATCCGCCGTTCCGGCCTCCAGAACAGTCTGACCCGGCAGGAATTTCAACGTGGCGGGATTCGGGGTGGATTCGGTCTGGATGAACATGGCGTGGCTCCGGTTGCGTGTTGTGGATATGCGCCCGGTGCGGGGGCAAGTCAAGGTTTGGAACGATTCTAAATTGCTTGCGCGTGCCTGTGGCGCGCGCGTCTCAGGTAATCGCCTCGAGCTTTTCCTTGGTCAGGTCGCCGGGCACGATGGTGATCGGGATCGGCAGCGATCCCGCAGAGCGGGTCATCTGTGACACCAGCGGGCCGGGGCCCTTCTTGTCGGTGCCGGCCCCGAGCACCAGCACGCCGATCTCGGGGTCATCCTTGACCTGGGCCATGATCTCGGCCACCGCTTCGCCCTCGCGGATCACCAGCTCGGGGTCGATGCCCTGCCGGTCGCGCATCCATTTGGCGAAGACCTCGAAATGGGCGTGTATGCGCTCGCGGGCCTCTTCGCGCATCACTTCGCCGACGCCGATCCAATGATTGAACTCGTCCGGCGGGATCACCGACAGGATTTCCACGCCGCCGCCCGTATGCGCCGCGCGCATCGCGGCGAACCGCATGGCATTCAGGCATTCACGGCTGTCATCCAGAACCACAAGAAACTTGCGCATCGCTTCATTCTCCCTTGGCCGCGATCATGCCGCGCGGGCGGCAGGCTGGCAACCTTACAGTGACATCTAAGGCGGTGACTGCGCCGTGTCGAACCGGCGGGCGGTCCGTGGCGCATCCGCCGTCGCCCATCATCCGCGTTCGGACGCGGCCCAATCCCAATACATCTCGCGCAGGCGCTTGGTGACGGGTCCGGTTTGGTATTGCACGTCGTCAAAGGCGGTGACGGGCGTGATCTTGGACATGTTGCCAGTCATGAAAACCTCGTCCGCCCTGGCAAAATCGTCAAAGCTCAGAACGGTCTCATGGATCGGCACCCCGTCGGCCCTGAGATGGGCAATGTGGCGTCCACGGGTGATGCCGGCAAGGAATGTGCCATTGGGCACCGGGGTAAAGACCTCGCCATCGCGCACCATGAAGATATTGGCGGTCGCGGTCTCGGCCACGTTACCCATCGCGTCGGCAACCAGCGCATTTGCGAACCCCTTGCTGCGCGCCTCGACCAGCATCCGCGCATTGTTGGGATAGAGACAGGCCGCCTTGGCATTGACCACCGCGTCCTCGAGCACCGGGCGGCGAAAGCGGGTGCGGGTCAGGGTGACAGAGGCGCTCGGCGGGGCGAGGGGGATTTCCTCGAGACAGATGGCAAAGCCGGTCTTTTCCGCCTGCGGCACGATCGCGGTCACATCGCCGTCAATCCCCCAATACATCGGGCGGATGTAAACCGCGGCGTCGCGGGAATAGCCGGCAAGCCCCTCGCGGGTGATGTCGACCATCTCGTCGGTGCCGACCGTCGGGGTCAGCATCAGCGCCCGCGCCGAACGGTTCACCCGCTCGCAATGGGCATGCAGGTCCGGTGTCAGCCCATCCACCAGCCGCGCCCCGTCGAACACGCTGCTGCCCAGCCACGCGCCGTGATCGGCGGCCCGCATGATCGGCAGGTCGCCGTCATGCCAGGTGCCGTTGTAATAGGTGCGGATGTTGCTGCCGGTTGCCATGTCTGAATGTCCTTTGCCTGGCGGCGACCCTAGGCGCGCGCCGTTCGGGCGTCCAGACCCATTCTCGGGGCAGGGGGCGGCGGCGATTGCAAGGGGGCTGGTCATGCGCTGGCTGCATAGCGGCAAGACCGGTTTGGCCGTGGTTATCGCTAACGCAACCCCATAGATACGGTCGATCTGACGAAACGGCGGCGGGCAAGGGGCCTGACCGCTGAAAACATGAAGGACCATGAAAATGGCATATGTACAGGCTTCGACCAATGCAGGCTTTGGCCTGAAGGGGCGCATTCTCGGACTGATCGCCGCGATCAAGACCGCCCGCGCCCGGCGCGCCGCCTTTGACCGCGCCTATACGGAACTGCGCCAGCTGGACGACCGTGAACTGAGGGATCTCGGGCTCAGCCGCTCGGATTTCGTTCATCTGGCCGAGGCGGAAGCGAACAGGATCGTTCCGCTCTGAGCACGGTGCTGCCGGGGTGTGCGGCATTTTCGGGTAGCAAGCTTTGCACTTGCGGGCGCTTCGCGGCGTTGCGTGATTGCCAACTTCACGGCTTGATCGATCCGCGCTCCTCGCCTATACGCCCCCGGTGGACCCTTCCGGTCCGCACGACTCACACATGAAACGCCGCGTCTGACCGCTCCCGTCGCTGGGGGTCATTTCCGGCAAAAGGAGAAGCGACATGAAATTGCATGAACTGCGCGACAACGAAGGCGCAACCAAGAAACGCAAACGTATCGGCCGTGGTCCCGGCTCGGGCACCGGCAAGACCGGTGGCCGTGGTATCAAGGGTCAGAAATCGCGTTCGGGTGTTGCGATCAACGGTTACGAAGGCGGCCAGATGCCGCTCTACCAACGCCTTCCCAAGCGCGGCTTTAACAAGCCCAACCGGAAGTCCTTTGCCGTCGTGAACCTGGGGCTGATCCAGAAATTCATCGACGCCAAGAAGCTGGACGCGGGCAGCGCAATCACCGAGGATGCGCTGGTTGCCAGCGGCCTGGTGCGCCGCAAGCTGGACGGCATTCGCGTGCTGGCCAAGGGTGATCTGACCGCCAAGGTGACGCTGGAAGTCACCGGCGCCAGCAAGTCGGCCGTCGAAGCGGTCGAGAAAGCGGGCGGCTCTCTGACGGTCACGAAAGCGACCGCAGCAGAATAACGGGTTGTGAGCGGCGCTTATGCCGCTTACATATCCCTCAGTTTTCCATGACGCCGCCCGAGCCGGAGAACGGCCCAGGGCGGCGTTGTCATAAAAGAGACCCCATTCATGGTATCAGCAGCAGAGCAAATGGCGGCAAACACGAGTTGGTCCGCGCTCGGCAAGGCAACGGATCTTCGCAACCGCATCCTGTTCACCCTTGGTCTATTGATCGTCTATCGGCTTGGCACCTTCATCCCGGTGCCGGGGATCGACGGTATCGCACTGCGCGAGTTCATGGAGCAGGCAGGCCAGGGCATCGGCGGCATGGTTTCGATGTTCACCGGCGGCGCCCTGGGGCGGATGGGTATCTTTGCTCTGGGTATCATGCCCTATATCAGCGCCTCGATCATCGTCCAGCTGATGACCGCGATGGTGCCGCAGCTCGAACAGCTCAAGAAAGAGGGCGAGCAGGGGCGCAAGAAGATCAACCAGTATACCCGCTATGGCACGGTGCTTCTGGCGACGGTGCAGGCCTATGGCCTGGCGGTGTCGCTCGAGAGCGGGGAGCTGGCCCATGATCCGGGGATGTTCTTCCGTCTCTCGACCATGATCACGCTGGTCGGGGGCACCATGTTCCTGATGTGGCTGGGCGAACAGATCACCGCGCGCGGTATCGGCAACGGCATTTCGCTGATCATCTTTGTCGGCATCGTCGCCGAGATTCCCGCCGCCATCGCGCAGTTTCTGGCCAGCGGTCGCTCCGGCGCGGTCAGCCCCGCGGTGATCGTCGGCGTGATCGTGATGGTGATGGCGGTGATCACCTTTGTGGTGTTCATGGAGCGCGCCCTGCGCAAGATCCATATCCAGTATCCGCGCCGCCAGGTCGGCATGAAGGTCTATGACGGTGGCTCGTCGCACCTGCCGGTCAAGGTCAACCCCGCCGGCGTGATCCCGGCGATCTTTGCCAGCTCGCTGCTGCTGCTGCCGGTGACGATCTCGACCTTCTCGCAAGGGTCCGCCAGCGGCCCGGTGATGTCCTGGCTGCTCGCGAATTTCGGACCGGGCCAGCCGCTTTACCTGCTGTTCTTCGTTTCGATGATCGTGTTCTTCGCCTATTTCTACACGTTCAACGTCAGCTTCAAACCGGATGACGTGGCGGACAATCTCAAGAACCAGAACGGGTTCGTGCCCGGCATTCGCCCCGGCAAGAAGACGGCGGAATACCTGGAATACGTGGTCAACCGTATCCTGGTGATCGGTTCGGCCTACCTCGCCGCGGTCTGCCTGTTGCCGGAAATCCTGCGGGCGCAGTTTGCGATTCCCTTCTACTTTGGTGGGACTTCTTTGCTGATCGTCGTCAGCGTAACCATGGACACGATCCAGCAGGCCCAGAGCCATCTTCTGGCGCATCAGTATGAGGGCCTGATCGAGAAATCGCAGCTGCGGGGACGCAGCGGAGGCAAGAAACGGGGCAAGCGAGGACCTGCGCGTCGATGAATATCATATTGTTGGGACCGCCGGGCGCGGGCAAGGGCACACAGGCCCATCACCTGGTAGAAGCCCGCGGCATGGTGCAGCTCAGCACCGGCGACATGCTTCGCGAGGCCAAGAGCAGCGGCACCGAAATGGGCAACCGGGTTGCCGAGGTGATGGCGCGCGGCGAGCTGGTCACGGACGAGATCGTGATTGGCCTGATCCGCGAGAAACTCGAAGCGGGAGCCGCCGGCGGTTTCATCTTTGACGGTTTTCCGCGCACGCTGGCGCAGGCCGACGCCCTGGGCGAGCTGCTCGCGGAGAAGGGTGAGAGCCTGGATGCCGTGGTCGAAATGGAAGTCGATGACGAAACGCTGGTTCAGCGCGTCGTCAACCGTGCCAAGGAAGCTGCCGCCGCGGGCCGGCCGGTGCGCGCGGACGACAACGAAGACAGCATGCGCACGCGGCTCATGGAATATTACAAGAAAACCGCGCCGCTGATCGGCTATTACCACGCTAAGGGTCAGTTGGCGAAGGTCAACGGGCTGGGTCAGATCGCCGAGGTGCAAGCCTCGATTTCGGCCGTCCTCGACAGCTGACAGGCCGCGTTTTATGCGGCGTGTACCGGTGGTTCGGTGAATTTCCGATGCGGGGCTTGACGCTCGTTCGGAAACGCCCTAACCACCCCCATCCCGCAAGGGATATCAATCGCGCGTGCAGGATTCGCTCCTGCCGCATGACCACCTCGAAAATGTCGGACCCACTGGCGACACTGCCACGGTCAGACGTTGTGAAAAAAGGGTCTGGCGCTACGGACCCGCAACGAAAAGGAAAGTGACACGTGGCACGTATTGCCGGCGTAAATATCCCGACTGCCAAACGGGTTCCGATCGCCCTCACCTATATCACCGGTATTGGCACCACCACCGCCAAGTCGATCTGCGAAGGCGTCGGTATCGACCAGACCCGCCGCGTCAACGAATTGACCGATAGCGAGATCCTGCAGATCCGCGAATTCATCGATGCCAACCTGACCGTCGAAGGCGACCTGCGCCGTGAGACGCAGATGAACATCAAGCGCCTGATGGACCTGGGCTGCTATCGCGGTCTGCGCCATCGTCGCAACCTTCCGGTTCGCGGCCAGCGGACCCACACCAACGCTCGCACGCGCAAAGGCCCGGCAAAGGCCATCGCAGGCAAGAAGAAGTAAGGGGGCGGATCAATGGCACGTGACAAGACACGCATGAAGCGCAAAGAGCGCAAGAACATCGCCGCAGGTGTGGCGCATGTGAACAGCAGCTTCAACAACACCAAGATCCTGATCTCTGACGTTCAGGGCAACGCGATCAGCTGGTCGTCGGCTGGTACCATGGGCTTCAAGGGTTCGCGCAAATCGACCCCCTACGCCGCGCAGATGGCCGCCGAAGACGCAGGCCGCAAGGCGCAGGACCATGGCGTCAAGACGCTGGAAGTCGAAGTGCAGGGCCCCGGTTCCGGCCGCGAGAGCGCGCTGCGCGCCCTGGCCGCTGTCGGGTTCAACATCACCTCGATCCGCGACGTGACCCCGATGGCGCATAACGGCTGCCGTCCGCCTAAGCGCCGCCGCGTCTGATTACCCACGATCTGGCTGGGGCTGTGCGTCATTGCACGGCCCCAGTTCGTCATTTTGAAACCTCGGGCGCCCGTATCTATTTGGACATGGGATACAGGCAGGAATGGAGGGACACATGATCCACAAGAATTGGGCAGAGCTGATCAAACCGACCCAGCTGGACGTGAAGCCGGGCAACGATCCCGCACGTCAGGCGACCGTTGTCGCCGAGCCGCTGGAGCGCGGGTTCGGCCTGACCCTGGGCAATGCCCTGCGCCGCATCCTGATGAGCAGCCTGCAAGGCGCGGCCATCACCAGCGTTCAGATCGACAACGTTCTGCACGAATTCTCCAGCGTTGCCGGCGTCCGCGAGGACGTGACCGACATCATCCTGAACCTCAAGGGCGTCAGCCTGCGCATGGAAGTCGAAGGCCCCAAGCGCCTGTCGATCCAGGCCAAGGGCCCGGCGGTTGTGACCGCTGGCGACATCTCGGAATCCGCCGGTATCGAAGTTCTGAACCGCGACCACGTGATCTGCCACCTGGACGATGGCGCCGATCTGTTCATGGAACTGACCGTGAACACCGGCAAGGGCTATGTCTCGGCGGAAAAGAACAAGCCCGAAGATGCCCCCATCGGCCTGATCCCGATCGACGCGATCTATTCGCCCGTCAAGAAGGTCAGCTATGACGTGCAGCCGACCCGCGAAGGTCAGGTTCTGGACTATGACAAGCTGACCATGAAGGTGGAAACCGATGGGTCGCTGACCCCGGATGACGCGGTGGCCTTTGCCGCGCGTATCCTGCAGGATCAGCTGTCGATCTTCGTCAACTTTGACGAGCCCGAATCCGCTGGCCGCCAGGACGATGATGACGGTCTCGAGTTCAACCCGCTGCTGCTCAAGAAAGTGGACGAGCTGGAACTGTCGGTGCGTTCGGCGAACTGCCTGAAGAACGACAACATCGTCTATATTGGCGACCTGATCCAGAAAACCGAAGCCGAGATGCTGCGCACCCCGAACTTTGGCCGCAAGTCGCTGAACGAGATCAAGGAAGTGCTCTCGGGCATGGGCCTGCACCTGGGGATGGATGTCGAGGACTGGCCGCCAGACAACATCGAGGATCTCGCCAAGAAATTCGAAGACGCGTTCTAGGCGCGTCTTTTCAATGCCCGCGATTGCGGGGAAATCCGGGCGATACTGCCCCAACAGAGCCCCTGACACGCATCAGGGGCCGTACAAAGCATAAACCTTTAGAAGGACTACTGAAATGCGTCACGCACGTGGTTACCGCCGCCTGAACCGGACCCATGAACACCGCAAGGCGTTGTTCTCGAACATGGCCGGCTCGCTCATCGAGCACGAACAGATCAAGACGACCCTGCCCAAGGCAAAAGAACTGCGCCCGATCATCGAAAAGATGATCACGCTGGCCAAGCGCGGCGACATTCACGCCCGCCGTCAGGCCGCAAGCAAGCTGAAGGAAGACAAGGACGTCGCGAAGCTGTTCGACGTGCTCGGCCCCCGCTACAAGGACCGCCAGGGCGGTTATGTGCGCGTTCTCAAGGCCGGCTTCCGCTATGGCGACATGGCACCGATGGCGATCATCGAATTCGTTGACCGCGACCGCGATGCCAAGGGTGCCGCCGACAAGGCCCGCGAAGCAGCCGCCGAGGCCGCAGAAGAATAAATCGGACCCATCCGGCAGATTTCGGGAACCCCGCCTTGCAACAGGCGGGGTTCTGTTCGTTTGGGGGCGGGCCTGGGGGGCAATGCGCCCGCCGGTCGGTTCCGATGCTTGCAAAATCGCCGGTCGGGCCGCATATCCGGAGCATAGATCAGACCGGAGCCGCCCATGATCCGCCTTGCCGTTCTTGCCCTCGCCATACTCACCGCGCCCGTCGCGATGGCGGACACCCGCATTCCCCAGAGCCAGGCAGAAATCTCGCTTGGCTTTGCGCCGCTGGTCAAGCGTGCGGCCCCAGCGGTGGTCAATATCTATGCGCGCCGCGTGGTGGCCGCGCGGCCAACGCCGTTCATGAACGATCCGTTCTTCAAGGATTTCTTTCGCGGATTCGCCACCCCTCAGCCGCGGGTGCAGAATTCGCTGGGCTCGGGTGTCATCCTGTCGGCGGACGGGATCGTGGTGTCGAATTATCACGTGGTCGGCATGGCCACCGATATCCGGGTCGTGCTGTCGGATCGGCGCGAATACGAGGCGCGGGTGCTGCTGGGCGATGAAGAGGCGGATGTCGCGATCCTCAAGCTGGACGATGCCGAAGACCTGCCCTTTCTGCCGGTGCGCGATTCCGATCAGGTCGAGGTGGGCGAACTGGCCATGGCCATCGGCAACCCGTTTGGCATTGGTCAGACCGTAACCAGCGGCATCGTCTCGGGGCTGGCGCGGTCGGGCGCGGCGACGGGGCAGGCGCGCGGCTACTTCATCCAGACGGATGCGGCGGTCAATCCGGGCAATTCCGGCGGGGCGCTGATCGATGTGAACGGCAATCTCATCGGCATCAATACCTCGATCCTCAGCCGCTCTGGCGGTTCGAACGGCATTGGGTTTGCGATCCCGGCCAATCTGGTGGCGGAATTTGTTCATCAGGCCCGGTTGGGCAATGACCGGTTTGAACGCCCCTGGGCGGGCATGTCGGGGCAGATCGTCAATTCCGATCTGGCGGAGTCGCTGGGTCTCGCGGTGCCCGACGGTATCGTGATATCGGACCTGCACCCGTCCAGCCCCTTTGCACAGGCCGGCCTGGCGGTGGGCGATGTCATTACCCATGTGGGTGGTCAGCCGGTAAATTCGCCGCAAGAGATGCTGTTTCGCATGACCGTTGCCGGGATGGGCGAAAGCGCGCAGGTTACGTGGATGCGTGACAGCGAAGAACGCCAGAGCAGGGTTGCGATGCAGCCCGCCCCCGATGATCCGCCCGCGCAAGAGATGACGCTGGACGAGCGCACGGTGCTGCCGGACCTGTCGGTGGCACGGGCCAACCCGGCGGTGATCGCGCGTTTCGGCCTGCCGCTGAATACCGAAGGCGTGCTGGTGACCGATCCCGGCCCGCTTGGCGCGCGTGTCGGGCTTCAGACCGGCGACGTGATCCGCGAGATCAATGGCGACGAGATCGCGGCCAGCGGTGACGTGGAAACCGCGTTGACCCGTCCGGGGCGCAGTGTGCGGCTCGACCTGATGCGGCGCGGGCAACGGCTGAGCCTGCGGTTCCGGCTCTAGCCATGGCCGATCTGTTTGATACCGGGGACACCGCACCGACGGTGGCGCGCAATCGCCCGCTGGCGGACCGGCTGCGCCCTGCGTCACTGGCCGACGTGATTGGCCAGGAACAGGTGCTTGGCCCCGACGCGCCGCTGGGGGCGATGCTGGCGGCGGGCAGCCTCGGGAGCCTGATCCTCTGGGGGCCGCCGGGTGTGGGCAAGACAACCATCGCGCGGTTGCTGGCGGATGAGAGCGAGCTGCATTTCGTTCAGATCAGCGCGATTTTCACCGGCGTTCCCGAGCTGCGCAAGGTGTTTGATGCCGCAAAGATCCGCCGCCAGAACGGGCAGGGCACGCTGTTGTTCGTCGACGAGATCCACCGCTTTAACAAGGCGCAGCAGGACGGGTTCCTGCCGCATATGGAGGATGGCACGATCCTGCTGGTCGGGGCCACGACCGAGAACCCGTCATTCGAGTTGAACGCCGCCTTGCTCAGCCGGGCACAGGTCCTGGTGCTGGAGCGGTTGTCGCGCGCCGATCTTGAGCGACTGACACGGCGGGCCGAAACCGAGTTGGACCGGGCCTTGCCATTGACCCCGGCCGCGCGCGAGTCGCTGCATGAAATGGCTGATGGCGATGGTCGCGCCCTGCTCAACCTGATCGAACAGGTGATGGCCTGGAAATCCGACACAGCGCTGGATACCGAGGCGTTGGCCAGCCGTCTGATGCGGCGGGCGAGCAAATATGACAAGTCGGGAGACGAGCACTACAACCTGATCTCGGCGCTGCACAAATCGGTACGCGGGTCCGACCCGGACGCGGCGCTGTACTGGCTGGCGCGGATGTTGACCGGGGGCGAAGACCCGCGTTTCCTGGCCCGGCGGATCACCCGCATGGCGGTCGAGGATATCGGTCTTGCCGACCCGCAGGCGCAATCGATCTGCCTGCATGCCTGGGAGGTTTACGAGCGTTTGGGCAGCCCGGAAGGCGAGTTGGCGCTGGCGCAGGCCGTGGTCTATCTGGCGCTCGCCCCGAAATCGAACGGGGCCTATGTCGGCTACAAGGCGGCAATGGTGCTGGCTCGGAAAACCGGCAGCGAACCACCGCCCATGCATATCCTGAACGCGCCCACCTCGCTGATGAAGGATCAGGGATATGGTGCGGGCTATGCCTATGATCACGATGCCGAAGACGGGTTTTCCGGGCAGAACTATTTCCCCGACGGGGTCAAGCGCCCGGTGCTGTATCAACCGGTCGAGCGCGGGTTCGAACGCGAGTTGAAAAAGCGGCGGGACTATTTCTCCAGGCTGCGCACTCAGCGCGGCGGCTAACGCAGGCCGAGCGCCGGTGCGATATGGTCGTTGATCACCGCAACCGGCAACTGCCACGCCTGCGGGTCGTTGTAGCGCCCGGCATAGACCACCACCACGAGGCCAAGCCGTGGGCTGATCGACATGCGTTGACCGCCATTGCCGAATCCCGCCAGCCAGTTGGGCGGATCGCCCACCGGCGACAGCCACCAGTGATACCCATAGCGCAACGGTGCGGGCGCGGCGCGGGGGGTGGCCATCCGCGCGAGCCAGTCGCGCGACACGATGCGTTTGCCCGCATGGGTGCCACCGGCGGCGATCATCTCGCCAATGCGGGCCAGATCGCGGGCGGTCAGCCGCAGCCCAGATGCGGCAGAGGGCACGCCATCGGCCCCGGCGACCCATTCAAACCCGTCGATGCCCAGAGGATCAAAGAGGTTGAGCTTGGCAAACCGGTCCAGCGGCATCCCGGCCCCCCTGGCAATGAGCGCACCGATCAGCGCCGTTGCCCCACCGGAATAGGACCAATTGCTGCCGGGGTCGGCGATGATCGGTTGTTCCAACACATAGCGATATCTGTCCGGTGCAAGCTCCATCGCGATTTCACTGTTGCGCGGATCGGAATAGGGCAGGGTTTCGTCCCATTCCGTCCCCATCTGCATCGCAAGCGCATCGCCGATGGTGATCCGGTTGCGCGCGCTGCCTGCAAGGTCGGGATAATCCGGGAATTGCGCCAGCAGAGGCGCGTCGGGCCCGGCCACGAGCCCCTTGTCCAGCGCAATCCCATAGAGCAGCCCGGTCACGGATTTGGACACCGACCGCAGATCGTGCAACGTATCCGGGCCGTGCTGACGCAGGCCAAGCGGCTGTCCCCAGCGTTCGTCGGCTCCGTCGAAATAGAGTTCGGCCAGGGTTTCCCCGTCGCGCCGCACCAGGACCGCGTGCAACCCGTCGAGCTTGCCCGCCTCATGGGCCGCTTGGAGCCGGTCGTTCAGCGTTGTGTCATCGGCCAGCGCCATGCTGGCTGACAATATCGCGGGCAGGAAGAAAAGGTGTTTGGACATGACGTGCTTTCGTGGATCAGGGCGCGGGCCGACCATCGCCGTCTTGTGCCGGCTTGGCAAGCAACCGCTTTGCGCGGGCAGTGAAACGGGGGGCGCATGCGTGGCATTGCTTGACTCTGGAGGCCTGCCGCGCGACATCCGCGCCATGATATCTACGGTTTCTCTTGTGGCCCTGGGCGGGGCGATCGGCGCGGCGCTGCGCTATCTGTCGGGGCTTGGCGTCCTGCGGCTGTTCGGGCATGGCGACTTTCCCGTTGCCATCATCACGGTGAATGTCATCGGCTCGTTCCTGATGGGGGTGTTCGTGGTGGCCGCGGCGCAAAAGGGGCTGACCCATCTGAGCCCGCTGGTCATGACCGGCCTGCTTGGCGGGTTCACCACGTTCTCGGCCTTTTCGCTGGAAACCATGACTTTGATCGAGCGCGGCGCGACCGGGCAGGCGGCGCTTTACATTCTCTTGTCGGTCGGGCTCTCGGTCGGGGCCCTGGCGCTTGGCCTGATGATGGCACGTGGGGTATTTGCATGAGCGGGGTTCAGACCATCACCGTCGAAGAGGCGGATTCGGATCAGCGCATCGATCGCTGGCTGCGCCGGCTGTTTCCGCATGTCAGCCAGGGGCGCATCGAAAAGATGTGCCGCAAGGGCGAGCTGCGCGTCGATGGCGGGCGGGTCAAGGCGTCCAGCCGCGTGATCGCCGGGCAGGTGGTGCGCATTCCCCCATTGCCCGACAGCGAGCATCGCCCGGCGCCGAAACCGACGCGGATTTCGGATGCGGATGCACGCATGATCCAGTCCTGCGTGATCTACCGCGATGACGATGTTCTGGCCCTGAACAAGCCCGCCGGTCTGCCGGTACAGGGCGGCAGCGGTCAGACCCGGCATGTGGACGGCATGGCCGCCGCCCTGAGATTTGACGCGGAAGAAAACCCGCGCCTTGTGCATCGGCTCGACAAGGATACCTCGGGCGTGCTGCTCCTGGCGCGCACGCGGCAGGCGGCCAAAGGGCTGACGGCGGCGTTCCGGCACCGCAATACGCGCAAGATTTACTGGGCGTTGGTCGCGGGCGTGCCAACGCCCTATCTCGGCGAGATCAAGACCGGGCTGGTCAAGGCACCGGGCCACGGTCGCGGTGGCGAGGGCGAAAAGATGATCGCGGTTCACCCGGACGAGATCAACGACACACCCGGTGCCAAACGCGCGCATACGGTCTATGCCACGCTCTACCGGGTGGCCGGGCGGGCCTCGTGGGTTGCGATGGAACCGGTCACGGGGCGCACCCACCAGCTGCGCGCGCATATGTCCGAAATCGGGCACCCGATCATCGGCGATGGCAAATACGGCGGCTCGGGGCAGGAAAACATGGGCGATGGCTGGGGCGCGCAGCTGGGCGGCGTCATCAGCAAGAAACTGCATCTGCATGCCCGCCGCCTGTCATTCGAACATCCGGTCAGCCGCAAGACCGTGACCATCACCGCGCCGCTGCCCGACCACATGAAAGAAAGCTGGGATACGCTCGGCTGGACCGAGGATCTGGCAGCGGACGACCCGTTCGAGGAATTGTTTTGAGCGATCCACTGCGGCTGGCGATCTTTGATGTAGATGGCACGCTGGTTGACAGCCAGGGTGCGATTGTCGCCGCCATGACGGTGGCGTTTGACGATCTTGGGCTGCCGGTGCCGGCGCGCGGCGACATCCTGTCGACGGTGGGCCTGTCGCTGGATCGGACCATCGCGCGGCTGGCCCCGGCACAACCGCCCGCTAGCCAGGCGCGTTTGGTGGATGGCTATAAACAGGCCTATCGCGCCCATCGCATCGCCCATGGGGCGGCAGCGGAATCGCCGCTCTATCCCGGTGCCGCCGAGATGCTTGGGCAACTGGCGGCGCGAACCGATCTGGTTCTCGGGATCGCCACCGGAAAATCCCAGCGGGGTTTGGCGGCGCTGCTCGAGGCGCATGACCTGGAGCGGGTTTTCGTCACCCGCCAGAATGCCGATTTCCACCCGTCCAAACCGCACCCGTCGATGATCCTCGCGGCGATGGCCGAGGTAGGCGCGGACCGCGGCGATGTGATCATGATCGGCGATACCAGCTTTGACATGGAAATGGCCCGCGCGGCACGAATCCCCGCCATCGGGGTCAGCTGGGGCTATCACGGGGTGCAACAGTTGCAGCTCGCCGATCGGATTGTTCACGGGTTCGACGAGATTCCGGGCGCAATGGACCAAATCTGGAATACAACCACATGAGCGCGAACAAGCAAAAACGGTTCTGGACAACCACGACAATTGTCACCGAGGCCGACGGGTTCGGCGTGGCACTTGATCAGCGCCGCATCAAGACCCCGGCCAAGGCGGCGTTGCTGTTGCCGACGCGGGTGATGGCCGAGGCAGTGGCGGCGGAATGGGAGTCGCAGCAGGAGGTGATCGATCCGCTGAGCATGCCGGTCACACGGTCGGCCAATGCCGCCATCGACAAGGTCCGTCACCAGCATTCCGAAGTTGCTGATATGCTCGCGGCCTATGGGGATACGGATCTCTTGTGTTATCGGGCGGATGCGCCCGCAGAGCTGGTCGCGCGCCAATCGGAACATTGGGACCCGCTGCTGGACTGGGCACATGACAGCCTTGGCGCGCGCCTGATCCCGTGCAGCGGGGTCATCCATCAGCCACAACCCGAAGATGCGCTTGCCCGCCTGCGCGAACGGGTCCACCGGATGTCGGATTTCGAACTTGCCGCCTTTCATGACCTCGTCAGCCTGTCCGGTTCCCTGATCCTCGGATTTGCCGCCGCCGCGGGCCTGCGCGAGGCCGACGACATCTGGCAGCTCTCGAGGCTGGACGAGACATGGCAGGAAGAGCAGTGGGGCGTCGATGACGAGGCCCGCCAGCAGGCGGAGATCAAGCGCCGTGCGTTTTTGCACGCAAAGCGGTTCATGGAACTTTGCCAGACAACGATGCGGTGAACGCCATCATGGCTGCCCCGGGGGCAACTCGGGCCGCGCAGATTGAATTGTTGGTTCCAAGGCTTGACGTTTGCAAAGGAATGCGCCCAAACTTGGCCCCACTGAAGGGGGCAGCCCTTTCTTCGGTGTATCCATCGGTATGACAGGTACCGGGCAAACCATCCAGGATTCGGGTGGAAAATCAGGAAGAGGTAATCATGAAAAAATCCGTACTTTTTGGCGCACTAACGGTCGCCGGCGTCGCAGCGGGGGCCGCTTCGGCCGGCACGTTGGATGACGTCAAGGCACGTGGCAAGCTGAACTGCGGTGTGACCACCGGTCTGGTGGGTTTTGCGGCGCCGGATGCGAATGGCGAGTGGAAAGGCTTTGACGTCGATGTCTGCCGTGCCGTCGCTGCGGCGGTTCTGGGTGACGGTACGGCCGTCGAATTCGTGCCCACGACCGGCAAGACGCGCTTTACCGCGCTGGCCTCGGGCGAAATCGACCTGCTGGCCCGCAACACCACCTGGACCTTCTCGCGGGATGTGGACCTCAAGTTCGAATTCGTCGGCGTGAACTATTACGACGGCCAGGGCTTCCTGGTTCCCAAGGAACTGGGCGTCAGCTCTGCCAAGGAACTGGATGGCGCGACCGTCTGTATCCAGACCGGCACCACGACCGAGCTGAACCTCGCGGATTTCTTCCGCTCCAACAACATCAGCTATGAGCCGGTTCCGATCGAGACCAATGCCGAAGGTCAGCAGCAATACCTGGCCGGGGCCTGCGATGCCTATACCACCGACGCGTCGGGGCTGGCCTCGACCCGTGCGACCTTTGAAGACCCGACCGCACACGTGATTCTGCCGGAAATCATCTCGAAAGAGCCGCTCGCGCCGCTGGTGCGTCATGGCGACAACGAATGGGCGGACGTGGTGCGCTGGACTCTCAACGCGCTGATCGCGGCGGAAGAGCTGAACGTGACCTCTGCCAACCTGGGCGAGCTTGCCGCGGGCACCGAGAACCCCGAGATCAACCGTCTGCTGGGCACCGAGGGCACCCTAGGCGAGATGCTCGGACTGGATGCCGACTGGGCGCAGAAAGCGATCACGGCCGGCGGCAACTATGGCGAGATCTTTGCCAAGAACATCGGTGAAACCACCCCGATCGGCCTGGCGCGCGGTCTGAACGCGCAATGGACCGACGGTGGCCTGCTGTACGCACCGCCGTTCCGCTAAGATACACGGAAACGGGGCGCAGGACATCCTGCGCCCCATTTTTTTCCGCAACACACTTTGATCCCGGACGAGCGCGGGCCAACCGCGCCGTAAGAAGAAATCAAAGGAAACAGGGATACATTTCATGACGACAATCACGGATCCACCGACCGAGCAGTTTCGCCTGTCGATGCTGCTCAACGACACCCGTTATCGCTCAGCCACCTTCCAGGCCATCGCGGTGATCTTGCTCGTTGCCTCGATCGCCTATCTCGGATCGAACCTTGCCAAGAACCTGCGCGAGGCCGGGCTGAACATCTCGTTCAGCTTCCTGGGAACACCAGCGGGTTATGACATCAACCAGACGCTGATTTCCTATAGCAACCAGGACACCAACCTGCGCGCCGCGCTTGTGGGTATCCTGAATACGCTGCTGGTCGCGTTCCTGGCCTGTGTCACGGCGACCATCCTGGGCGTTTTCGCGGGGGTGCTGCGCCTGTCGCAGAACTGGCTGGTGCGCAAGCTGATGTCGTTTTATGTCGAGATCTTCCGGAACATCCCGGTTCTGATCTGGATCCTGATCATCTATGGCGTCATGACGGTGTCAATGCCGGGGCCGCGCGCCTTTC
This sequence comes from Microbulbifer sp. S227A, assembly GCF_049800935.1. NCBI lineage: Bacteria > Pseudomonadati > Pseudomonadota > Gammaproteobacteria > Cellvibrionales > Microbulbiferaceae > Microbulbifer > Microbulbifer sp. S227A. The sequence continues at coordinate 154,035 of NZ_JBNAFZ010000003.1, forward strand.
GCGGTGACAATGCCACCGCGTCGATGTTCCTTGACTCGGTCGCCATCACCAACCGGGGTATCTATATCCCCGCGCCGGTCTGGGGGCCGGGTTCGATGGTCGTGGTCGCGGTGTTTGTGCTGTCGGTCTTCGGGGTCTTTGCCTATCGCCGCTACGCAACCAAGCTGCTTTATGACACCGGTCGCCTGCTGCCGATGATGTGGCCGTCGATCGCGATCTTCTTTGTCCCCACCTTGCTGGCCTTCCTTGTCATGGGGGCGCCCATCGGGCTGGACTATCCGGCGCTCAAGGGGTTCAACTTTCAGGGTGGTATCAAGATCGGCGCGCCGCTGATCGCCCTGTGGTTCGCTCTGTCGGTCTATACCGGTGCCTTTATCGCCGAGAACGTGCGCGCCGGCATCCAGGCGGTGAGCAAGGGGCAGACCGAAGCCGCCGCCGCGCTTGGCCTGCGCCCAGGTCGCATCATGAACCTGGTCGTGTTGCCCCAGGCGCTGCGGGTGATCATCCCGCCGCTGATCTCGCAATATCTCAATATCACCAAGAACTCGTCGCTGGCGATTCTTGTGGGCTATGCGGACATCACCGCGACGCTGGGCGGGATCACGATGAACCAGACCGGGCGCGCCATCGAATGCGTGCTGCTGCTGATGCTGTTCTACCTGGTGATTTCGCTGTGCATTTCGCTGGTGATGAATATCTACAACAACGCAACCAAGCTGAAGGAGCGGTGAGGGATGGCTGATCTTGACAACAAACCCGCCGTCGCCTTTGTGCGCGACAAACCGATCCCGGCCTCGGAACCGCCGTCCAACGCTTCCGGCCCGGTTCGCTGGGTTCAGGAAAACCTGTTCCCGACCTGGGGCAACGCGCTGCTGACGGTTGTGTCGCTCTACGTGATCTACGTGGTGCTGAGTTCGACGCTGCCCTGGATGCTGGGCGGGGTGTGGAACACCACGTCGCTCTCGGAATGCCGCGAAGTTCTCCAGGGTCGCTCTGCCGCCTGTTTCTCGGTGCTCAGCGAACGCTGGAACCAGTTGATGTTCGGTTTCAAATACCCGCCTGAATTCTACTGGCGTCCGACACTGGCATTTTTCCTGATGCTGGTTGCGGCGGCTCCGGTGCTGTTCTTTGATCTGCCGCGCAAGATGCTGATCTTTACAGGGCTTTACCCGTTCATCGCCTTCTGGCTGATCTGGGGCGGGACGATCCTGTCGCCGCTGCTGGCGCTGGCGGGCTGTGTGCTGGGCTATGCCGCCTATTCGAAATGGGTCGGCAAGAGCTTTGCGGCCGGCTTTTTCGGGGGCATCGCCGTGGCCTTTGTCTTCTGGTGGATCGGCGGGTGGCTGATCCCCGAGGGCGCATCGGAAAACGCGATGTTGCCGGCGGTGGCCAGCCGCGACCTGGGGGGCTTCATGCTCAACATGATGCTTGGCGTGACCTGCGTTTCGCTGTCGGTGCCGCTGGGGATCGCTCTGGCGCTCGGGCGGCAGTCCGACCTGCCGATCGTCAAGGGCATCTGCGTGATCTTCATCGAGTTCATCCGCGGCGTGCCGCTTATCACCCTGCTGTTCGTGGCGAGCGTGATGCTGGCCTACCTGTTCCCGCCCGATGCCACGGTCGACCTGTTCCTGCGCGTGGTGATCATGATCACCATGTTCTCGGCGGCCTATATCGCCGAGGTGATCCGGGGCGGTCTCGCGGCCTTGCCCAAGGGGCAGAAAGAGGCCGCCGACAGCCTGGGGCTGGACTATCCCCAGGCCATGCGGCTGATCATCCTGCCGCAGGCGCTCAAGATCTCGATCCCTGGCATCGTCAACGTGGCGGTTGGCCTTTTCAAGGACACCACGCTGGTTTCGGTGATCTCGATGTTCGACGTTGTCGGCATGATCCGGGGCCCGCTGCTGGCATCGACGGAATGGAATGGCGTGTACTGGGAATTGTTCCTGTTCGCGGCAGTCCTGTTTTTCGTCGTCTGCTATAGCATTTCACAATATTCGCAGTGGCTTGAACGCCGCCTCGCGACAGATCACCGTTAAAGAGAGGGCTGAAAATGGCCGAATCCGCACGTTTGCAAGTCTCCGACGAAGTTGCGATCACCATCAGCAATATGAACAAATGGTACGGCACGTTCCACGTGCTGCGCGACATCGACCTGACGGTTTACCGGGGCGAGCGTATCGTCATCTGTGGCCCGTCGGGCTCGGGCAAGTCCACGCTGATCCGCTGTATCAATGCGCTGGAGGAACATCAGAAAGGCAAGATCGTCGTTGACGGGATCGAATTGTCCTCCGACCTCAAGAACATCGACAAGATCCGCTCCGAGGTTGGCATGTGCTTTCAGCACTTCAACCTGTTCCCGCATCTGACGATCCTTGAAAACTGCACGCTGGCGCCGATCTGGGTGCGCAAGATCCCCCAGAAGGAAGCGCAGGAAACCGCGATGCATTTCCTTGAAAAGGTAAAGATCCCGGACCAGGCCGACAAGTATCCCGGACAGTTGTCCGGTGGCCAGCAACAGCGGGTGGCAATTGCACGGTCGTTGTGCATGAAGCCGCGCGTGATGTTGTTTGACGAACCGACATCGGCGCTTGATCCCGAGATGATCAAGGAGGTGCTCGACACCATGATCGAGCTGGCCGAAGAGGGCATGACGATGCTTTGCGTGACCCACGAGATGGGGTTTGCCCGCCAGGTGGCGAACCGCGTGATCTTTATGGATGCGGGGCAGATCGTCGAACAGAACGAGCCGGAAGAGTTCTTTAACAATCCGCAGAGCGAGCGGACCCAGCTGTTCCTGAGCCAGATTCTCGGACACTGACGGCCTTCGCCCGGGTGGGCGGCTTTACGGGGCGGGGCAGGTGACTGTTCCGCCCTTTTGCATGGCAAACGCGGCGGTCAGGCCATCAATTCGCGGGGAATGACGAATTCCAGAACCTCGCCGGTGCGCGGTTCGATCCGGTCCCAGTCCGCGATGTCAAATGACATGACCACCGTTGCCCCGGTGGGAAAATCGGCAAAGCGCGGATGATCCGGGGCGGTGGCCGCCAGCGCCTGTGCAAACAGGCTGATGCCCGGATTGTGCCCGATCATCAGCACCGTGTTGCCACTGGCGGTTTCCAGCACCAGCTGCATTTCGGCGGCATCCGCGTGGTACAGCGTGCGGGTGAAATCGGCCGTCAGCGACAGGCCCAGCCCGGCAAAGGTCTCTTGCGTTCTGGTCGCGGTCGAGACCAGCGCCTGGTCGGGCTGCCAGGGTTTGGTCGCCAGCCATTCAGCGAGCGCCGTGGCCGAGCGCCGGCCACGCTTGTTCAGGGGGCGGTCATGATCGGCCAGCGTGTAATCATCCCAGCTGGACTTGGCATGGCGCATCAGGATCAGGGTGCGGGTCATTTCGGATGGAACGCTTTCATGTGTAGGGCGGATTGGGCCGGAAGGCGGTTTGCCCCGGCGCTGATCGGGCAGGCTCGTCTGGCGGCACAGCCATTCTGCATGCAGTCCTGACCCGCCGCCGTGTCGAGATAAGCATGACAGGCGGCAAGATCATAGGGCTGTGTCTCGCTGAGCGCGCCAACCGGGCAGGCGGTGGTGCAAGGGCGCGTCGGGCAGGTGGCGCAGGGCGAGTCATCCGTGCGCGCGGGCAGGGGCAGCTCCGCCTGAAAATGCAGCGCCCCGCGATAGGAAATCATCAAGCCGACCGTGTCATGAACCAACATTCCGGTCGGGCTGGAATGGGCACGTCCCGATTGCGTCGCCCAGTTGATGAAGGGGGCGTAAGGCGGGCCGCCAAACGGAAAATACGGCGCGGCCCCATGGCGGTCGGCCAATTGCGTCACAACGCGCGTAGACCAGCGGTCGACCGGGTCCGCGCGGCCGTCCCTTGCTTCGTCCGAAGCGGTGAATTTCGGCCAGAACCCCGGCCCGCAGCCGAGCAGGATCAGCGTGCCATGCGACAGGTCGCGCACCGGCACCCGCGCCGGATAAACCGCCCCCATCATCAACAGGCCATGTTTGACAAGCTGTTGAGCCAACTGGCCCGGCAATGCGGCGCTTTCGGTTGCGGATGCGCCCGGGGCATCCATCGCCTTAGTCCGGTCGAATGATGGAACCGGCGCCGTGCTCGGTAAACAGCTCGAGCAGGCAGGCATTCGGCGCGCGCCCATCCAGGATGACCGCCGCCCGCACGCCCCGTTCGATGGCGTCAAGCGCGGTTTCCGTTTTGGGAATCATCCCGCCGGCGATCACGCCTTCGCGGGTCATCTCGCGTATCTGCTCGGCCCTGAGCTCGGTCACAACTTCGCCCTCGGCATTCTTGACCCCGGAAACATCGGTGAGCAGCAGCAGCCGGTCCGCCTTGAGCGCCCCGGCAATGGCCCCTGCGGCGGTGTCACCATTGACGTTGAACGTCTCGCCATCGCGCCCGGCCCCCAGCGGTGCGATCACCGGGATCATGTCGCGTTCAAACAACGTGTGCAGCAGCTTGACATCCATGGTCGCCGGCGTGCCGACAAAACCCAGCGACGGATCGGTCTGATCGCAGATCATCAGGTTTGCATCCTTGCCGGAAATGCCCACCGCGCGGCCGCCCTGTCGGTTGATCGCCTGCACGATCCGCTTGTTCACCAGCCCGGACAGCACCATCTCGACCACTTCGACGGTGGCGGTGTCGGTGACACGCTTGCCGTTGACGAATTCCGACTTGATTTCCAGCTTGTCGAGCAACGCGTTGATCATCGGCCCGCCGCCATGCACGATTACCGGGTTCACCCCGACCTGCTGCATCAGCACGATGTCGCGGGCAAAGCTGTCCATCGCCTCATCGCTGCCCATGGCGTGGCCGCCCAGCTTGATGACAACAATGGCGTCGGTATAGCGTTGCAGATAGGGCAGGGCGCTTGACAATGTCGAGGCCGTGGAAATCCAGTCGCGGTTCATTTGCCGTGTCTTCATGTTGCTCATCCGTTCGTTACAGGGATGTCATGGTTTGCCGCCCGGCTGCAAGGGCTCAGATCAGCCCGGCGATAATGGCGCGTAGCGTGTCGATCCCGTCGCCCTTTTCGGATGAGGTCAGAACGATTTCGGGAAAGGCCGCGGGATGTTTCGCCAGGGCTTCGCGCACCTGCGCCAGCACCCGGTCACGATCCTTGGTCTTGACCTTGTCGGCCTTGGTCAGAACGCATTGAAAGGTCACCGCCGCGCCATCGAGCAGTTTCATGATCTCGGCATCCACCGGTTTCACCCCATGCCGCGAGTCGATCAGCACAAAGGCCCGGCGCAGGGTCTGGCGGCCCGACAGGTATTGCTTGAGCAGGCGTTGCCATTTTTCCACCACCGGCAGCGGCGCGTTGGCATAGCCATAGCCGGGCAGGTCGACCAGATAGAGCTCCGGCCCCTGCGAGAAAAAGTTGATCTCTTGGGTGCGCCCCGGCGTGTTCGACGCCCGGGCCAGCGCCTTGGTGCCGGTCAGTGCGTTGATCAGGGTGGATTTCCCGACATTCGAACGACCGGCGAAACAGACCTCGACCCGGTCAGCCGGGGGCAGGCCCGACATCGCGACGACACCCTTGATGAACTCGGATTCGCGCGCAAAGAGCAACCGCCCGGTCTCGGCATGTGCCGCATCGGGGGCCTCGGCCAGGGGAAATGTCATCTGCATCAGCGGGCTCGCCTCGTGTTGTCGCATGGCTGGCGCCCCGGCTTGCCCCTGTCAGGGCGGCCCGGGACGCGCGTGGCCGATGTCATGGCCGGTAGCGTGGGCAGGCTGCCACCTGCGCCGATCAGTCCTTTTCCGACTTTGCCTTCCGTCGGAAGCCGGCCTTGATATTGCCGAATACGTCCGGTTTGTAACCCTGGCTGCGCATGATCAGGTATTGCTGGGTGAACGTGATGGTGTTGTTCGCGATCCAGTAGACCACCAGGCCGCTGGCAAAGCTTCCGAGCATGAACATGAACACCCATGGCATCCAGGCAAAGATCATCTGCTGGGTGGGATCGGTGGGGGCCGGGTTCAGCTTTTGTTGCAGCCACATGGAGATGCCGAGCAGCAAGGGCAGGATGCCGATAAAGATCGTTGCCATCAGCGTTCCCGGTTCGGGGCCGGCAATCGGCAGCAGGCCGAACAGGTTCATGATCGAGGTCGGGTCCGGGGCCGAAAGGTCCTGGAAGGGGCCGAACCACGGGGCCTGGCGCAGTTCGATGGTGACAAAGATCACCTTGTAGAGCGAAAAGAAGATCGGGATCTGCAAGAGAATGGGCAAGCAGCCGGCGGCCGGGTTCACCTTTTCCTTCTTGTAGAGTTCCATCATGCCTTGCTGAAGCTTCTGGCGGTCATCCCCCGCAGCTTCCTTCAGCTTTTCCATCTGCGGCTGCAATTCCTTCATCTTGGCCATCGAAACGTAGGATTTGTAGGCCAGCGGGAACAGCACCGCCTTGATGATCAGGGTCAGGCCGATGATCGACCAGCCCATGTTGCCGATCAGCACGTGGATATTGTGCAACAGCCAGAAGATCGGCTTGGTCAGGAAAAAGAACCAGCCCCAGTCGATGCTGTCGATAAAGTTCTGGATGCCGCCCTTTTCATATTCGCGCAGCACATTCCATTCCTTGGCCCCGGCGAAAAGCTGGGTTGTGACAGTCGTGGATTGTCCATCGGCGACGGTTTCCGTCGACAGCTTGGCAGTGGTCTGGAAAATGTCGCGCGCTGTGTCGTGCAGGGCGCTGACCTTGAACGGGGTGCCGGGCTCGGGAATGAGCGTCGACATCCAGAAGTGGTCGGTGAACCCGATCCAGCCGTTCTCGGTGATGGCGGTTTCGGCAGCCTCGGCGGCGGGCGGCATGTCGTCATAGTCGATTTCGTCCAGCGTGCCGTCCGCCATCGACACAACACCCTCGTGCAGGATGAAGAAGTTCTTGAGATCCGCGGGCTCGCCGTGGCGCGCCAGGATACCATAGGGGGCTAGGCTCACCGTGCCGCCCGAACTGTTTTCAACCGACTGGCTGACGGTGAACATGTATTCGTCATCAACCGACAGCTCACGTCGGAAGGTCAGGCCATTGCCGTTGTCCCAGGCGAGGGTCACCGGGGAACCGACCGCAAGCGTGTCGCCGGATTCCACCGTCCATTCGGTGTTGGCGCCGGGAACCTGATCCAGCGACAGCCCGGCTCCGGGGGCCCATCCGTACAGCGCATAATAGGCCGAGGGGGTCCCGACGGGCGACAGCAGCTTTACGATCGGCGAGTCGGGATCGCGTGTTTCGCGGTAATCCTTGAGCGAAAGGTCGTCGATCCGCCCACCGAGGAGCGACACGCTGCCGGTGAGGCGCGGGGTGTCGATCTCGATCCGGGGGGCTTCTGCCAGGGTCTCTTCACGGACCTGCGCCTGTGCCGCGGGAGAGGCGGGGACATCGGCGGCGGTGGGGGCGGCGGCCAGGGCTTCGCCCTCGATCTCCTGCGTCATCGCGTCGGGTTCCGGGGCGGGTTCGGGCTCGGGGGGGGGAAACAGAACGAACCAGACGAGGATCACCACGAAACTGAGCGCGGTTGCGAGAATGAGATTCTTGTTCTGATCGTCCATCTGGGACAGCCACCTTGTACAGTCTATGACAGGGTGGGTTCAACAGAGTAGCGCCGGGAAGGTCAAGCGGATTCGCCCTGTTTTCCGCGCTTGCAGACCCCGCCGCGCGGCAAACTAGCCCGCGTCACGTCCAATTCTGGGCGCATCGCGCAGTTTTGCCAGGTGGCTCGCGACCCATTCCTGCGTCTGCTCAAAGGGCATGGGGCGGGCGATGCCAAAGCCCTGCACATGGTCGCAACCAAGCTGCGCCAGCAAGGCGTGTTCGCCGACGGTTTCCACACCTTCCGCCAGGGTCTCCATGTCCAGCCTTTCGGCCATTGACAGGATCGCGCCGACCAGGCGCTGCTGGTCGGGATCACGGTCGGCCTTGCTGACAAAGGACCGGTCGATCTTGATGCGCGAAACCGCAAAGCGCCGGATGGCCGAGATCGAGGCCTGGCCGGTGCCAAAGTCATCAAGGTCGATCCGGCATCCCAGCTGGGCAAGGCCGGCGATGTTGCTGGTGACGGTATCGTCCGGACAGTCGGAAACCACGGTTTCGAGGATTTCCACCGTGAGACGTTCGGGAGCCAGATCGAACCGGTCGAGTTCCCAGCGGACCCTGTCGACAAGACCGGGGTTACGCAGCTCGTCCGTTGCAAAGTTGACCGAGACACGGGGAACCTGCAGCCCGGCCTTGTCCCAGGTCTTGAGCGCGGTCAGCGATTGGTAGAGTATGACTTGTCCCAGCCGTTCCATGAGCCCGGCCTCTTCCAGTATCGGCAGGAACGTATCGGGCGCGATCAGGCCATGGGTCTGGTGTGTCCAGCGCGCCAACGCCTCGAACCCGGTGACCCGGCCCGTATCGGCGGAAATCTGCGGTTGGAACCAGGGCTGGATACGGCCATTTTCAAGCGCGCTCGCGGCATCGTCGCGCAGTTCGGAGCGCAGGTCAGATTTCTTGCGGGTCTCGGCGGAATAGGCGCGAATGGCAGAGGGCGAAATCTGTTTCGCCTCGGCAAGCGCATCCGAGGCGGCGGTCAGCCAGTCCTGCGCCGTGTCGCCCGGTGCACGGCTGTGCAGGCAAAATCCGATCGAACAGGAGAGATAGACGGACAATCCGTCCACCGAAACCGGTTCTTCCAGGGCGGATTGCAGCCGACCGGATATCTGAATGCAGATTTCGAGGTCAAGCTGGCGCACCGGCATCAGACAGATCGCAAAGCGCGAATCCCCCATTCGCGCCACCGTATCGCCGTCGCGCAGCACCGAGACCAGCCGAGCGCCACTTCGTTGAATGAGCAGATCGGTCGCCGCCCGGCCATGGCGTTCGATCGTTTTGCCGTGATCGTCGAGTTCCAGAACGAAACAGGCCGAGCGCAACCCCGGCGCCGCCGCGGATTTATGGACATGCTCGAGCGTCGCATCAAACCCGTCGCGCAATATCAGGCCGGTCACGCTATCCCGCGGCACCTGCGCCCGCCCGGAACCGAGACCAAAGCCCCCGGTCGAGGCCAGCAAAAGCGGAAAGCCAAGCGAGACGAGGAGCAGCGCCAGTTCGCCGCCAAACCAGAATGCCGCCAGCGTGACGGCCGGCAGGAACGCCAGGATCGGCGGACCGGTCAGCACCGGGGCGATCCGTTCCTGCAATCGGGTCAGCAGGCCGAGCGATGGGTTGGACATGACTTCATCTTTCGCAAACTGGCAGCGCGGGCTCAGTGCAAACTAGATGTCGGTCTCTGACCCTGCGGTTAACGCAGTGCAGGAATTTCCTGCGGATTTTCTGCTATTTTTCCTGGATTCCGTAAAAGTCCCGCGAAATCAAATAGTTTCGGGTCAAGGAGATGCGACGGGCGGGCATTCATTAGGCTGCGGAACATGACCTGGCGGCGGCCCGGACTGTTGGCCTCCCAGCCGTCGAGAATCTGTTTTACCTGCTGGCGCTGCAACCCGTCCTGGCTGCCGCAGAGGTCGCAGGGAATGATCGGATATTGCATGGCGGCGGCGAATTTTTCGCAATCGGCCTCGGCCACATGCGCCAACGGGCGGAGCACGAACAGGTCCCCCTCTTCGTTGACCAGCTTGGGCGGCATCGTGGCCAGCCGCCCGCCGTGAAACAGGTTCATGAAGAAGGTTTCGAGAATGTCGTCGCGGTGATGGCCCAAAACCACGGCCGAGCAGCCTTCCTCGCGGGCAATGCGATAGAGGTTGCCTCGCCGCAGGCGCGAACACAACGCACAGAATGTACGGCCCGCGGGCACCTTGTCGACCACGATGGAATAGGTGTCCTGGTATTCGATCCGATGCGGCACGCCCATCCGCTCCAGAAACTCCGGCAACACCGTGGCGGGAAAGCCCGGCTGCCCCTGATCCAGATTGCAGGCCAAAATGTCGACCGGCAACAAACCGCGCCATTTCAGCTCCAGCAGGATCGCCAGGAGCGTGTAGCTGTCCTTGCCGCCGGACAGGCAAACCAGCCAGCGCGCATTGCTGCCTTCGACCATGCCGTATTGCTCCACGGCTTCGCGCACGTTGCGAACGATCCGCTTGCGCAGCTTGCGGAACTGCGTGGTCTGCGGGGCACCCTGGAAGATGTGGTGTATGTCATCGAGATCATCGGTCATGGCCTGCGGTATATGGCAGAGTCCTGTCTGGCGAAAACCCCCTATCGCCAATCGCGGCCGTCAGCGTGGACTGTCACCGGGAATTGCCGCACCACCGACTGGCCGGGGCATCTTCACCCGCTATGACGCGCGGGTCAGGGGATGACGATGTTCAGGGTATCCACCTTGGGCCGGGTCCAAACCACGGTTGCAGACCGACAAGGGCAACCTTGATCTGTCGTGTTCCAACCCATGCCCAGCGGAAGAGCATCCGGCGCGTGGGCGCGGTAAATCCACCGGTCCCGGACAGGCCAATCGGCGCTCGTGCGGCAGCATCGCGACGGGGATTCGGGCTCCAACAGACCCTAGCGGAGCGTCTGGCGCAGGTCTTGCAGATAGGCCGGGAGGTCTCGGGCAGGCAGCGTTGCCTCGCGCACCAGCCTGTCGAAATGCCGGGTGAAGGTCTCGATCCGGTCGCGATCGCGGAAGGCGATGTAATGCCCGCCGGCATAGAAGACGCAGAGCAATGGTCCGAAGATGGTCAGGGGCGCGCTGTAGAGCCGTTGGGCGTCAAAAAGGTAGAGGCGCATGCGCGGGTAGAGTTGATCGGTCAATTCGATGAACCGGTCCAGTTGATCTCGCCGAATGGTGAGCGGGAGCGCTTCGTAGTAACCGCTGCCCTGTACAAAGCTCTCGAGCTCGTATCGTGGCATGGCAATTTCATAGTCAGATTGCGTGCTGCGCATCCATTTGAGACGATCCTCCGAGGCTCCTATCGCCTGATCCGCGGTTCGACCGAGATGTGGCGCATATTCCCATTCAAGCAGGGCACGGGTTTTCAACATGTCGGGCAGGGCGGCGGGGACGTGACGGATCTTGTAGCCGGCGGCTTCGCGATGCCAATCGAAAATGCGTTCATCGACCAGTGCCCGCGGGGCTTCGCTGAGGCTGAGGCTGTGGGCCAGCAGGTCGGCGGCGCTTTCTGGACGGTCGGAAAGGGAAAGCAACCAGTCCGCCGAGACCCCGAGTGCTGCGGCGCAGGCACCCACCACATGGCCATTGGGCAGGCGGGCCCCTTCATCGGTCAACAGTTGCGAAATCGTCGAGCGATCCACCCCGATATCGCGGGCGAGCGCGCTCTGGCTGGTGTTTGTCTCGCGCATGGCGCGGGCCAGGCGGGTGCGGAAGTGATCGGCGCGCAGGCGTTTGTCCATATTTGGCATCATGGTGTGATATATATCACCGATGCTGACTAATGTTAATCAAATACAGAATTCTCACGCGCCGTGTCCTGCCGTAGCACCAAACAGGAGCAAGGATAGGTGAAAAGGCATGGAAACAAGGCGGCGCTCGGTCGTGAAGGCGGTGATCTGGAACCTGATCGGCCTGACGGTAATGGCCCTGGTGGGGTTTGTCGCGACGGGATCTTTTGTCACCGGGGGTGGCATGGCGGTGGTGAACACCTCGATCGGACTGGTGATGTATGTCGCCTACGAGCGGTTCTGGGCCGGGATCGGTTGGGGGCGCCATGTCTGAGGCGCGCGGATCATCGATGCGGGTCGAGTGGATCACGCTGTTGTTGATCGTCGGATGTTATGCCGCCTGGGGTATGGTGCTGTTCTGGGCTCCCCTTGCGCTTGCGGTGCCGGCAACCGGCATTCTGATTGCCCTGCATGGGTCATTGACACATGAGGCGCTGCATGGGCATCCGTTTCGCTGGCGGTGGGCCAACGAGATCCTGATGGCGTTGCCGCTCAACCTGAGCATTCCGTATAATCGGTTTCGTGACCTGCACCTGGCGCATCATCGGGATGCCAACCTGACCGATCCCTATGACGATCCCGAGAGCAATTACCTGGACCCGGCGGTGTGGCGGCGCTTGGCGGGTTGGCAGCGGCTGGCCTATCGGTTGAACAACACGCTGCTGGGGCGGATGCTGATGGGGCCGTTGATCGGGCAGATTTGTTTCCTGCGCGACGAGCTGCGGGGCGCGCTGCGGGGCGATGGAGCGATCTGGCTGGCCTGGGCGCTGCACCTTGCGGGGGCGGCGGTTGTGCTGCTGATCGTCGCGGCGTCGCCGATGCCGGTCTGGGGGTATCTGGTGTCGGCCTATCTCGGGCTGGGCGTGCTGCGGATCAGAACCTTTCTCGAACATCGGGCGCATGAGCAGGTGCGCAGCCGCACGGTCATCGTCGAAGATCGCGGCATCCTGGCGTTCCTGTTTCTGAACAACAACCTGCACGTGGTGCATCACATGAACCCCAAGGCGCCGTGGTATCGGCTCCCGGCGCTCTATCGCGCAGGGCGTGCGCGGTATCTCGCGATCAATGGCGGGTACGTCTATAGGTCATATGGCGAGGTTTTCAGCCGCTATTTCTGGCGCGGCAAGGACCCGGTTGCACATCCGCTCTGGCCTGGGGATTGAAAACAGGCCACTAGGGGGCATGAGCCTCTGGATACCCGTCACCCTCGCCGCCGCGGCGTTTCAAACCCTGCGCTTCATGCTGCAAAAGAGCCTGAGCACAACGCAGTTATCCGCCGCCGGAGCAACCTTTGCCAGGTTTGCCTATTCCGCGCCGCTGATCCTCGGGTTGCTGGCGCTGTACCTGATGATCAGCGGGCGCAGCCTGCCTGTCTTGTCGCCGCTGTTCTGGACCTTTGCCGTGCTGGGCGGATTGGCGCAGATTCTCGCGACGATCTGTGTCGTGGCACTGTTCAAGCAACGCAATTTCGCGGTGGGCATCACCTTCAAGAAAACCGAGGTGATCCAGACCGCGCTGGTCGGGCTGCTGGTGTTGGGAGAAGGGATCAGTGCCGGCGGATTTGCCGCGATCCTCATCGGTCTGCTGGCGGTTGTTCTGCTGTCGCGCACGCCGGGCGTGACGGGGTCATGGCTTGGACATCTGACAAACCGCGCCTCGCTGCTCGGGTTGGGCTCGGGGGTGTTGTTCGCGGTGTCGGCGGTGACTTATCGCGGGGCATCGCTGCAATTGGCCGATACCGAACCCGTCTTGCGGGCCGCCATCACGCTGGCCGGAGTGGTGACGATCCAGTCCGTCGTCATGGCGGTGTGGCTTGGCCTGCGCGACCGGGCGGAATTGCGCGCGGTCTGGTCGACCCGGCGCGTTGCGGTCTGGGTCGGTATTTTCAGCATGGCGGGATCGTTCTGCTGGTTCCTTGCGTTTACCTTGCAGAATGCCGCCTATGTCAAGGCGCTCGGACAGGTGGAACTCATTCTCAGCCTGCTGGCTTCGGTGCTGTTTTTCAAGGAAAAGATCAACGGGCGCGAGATTGCCGGCATGGCCTTGCTGGGAGTGTCGATCCTGCTGCTGGTCCTCGCGATCTGATCCACGACCCCCTCGTGTTTTGGCCAGATGCCTTTGGGGGGGCGTCGGCACGGTTGCCTGAACGCGGCGCGGGCGGGGCACCACGCCAAGGCGGGCGGAAATTGTCGCCAGAGTCAGGTCCGCGTTGCCCCTGTCAGCCCGTCAGGCCAAGCCGGTTAAGGCTCTGGTCAAGCTCCGCGCTCCATTGCGCGCCAAGTTCGCCATTGCCGCGCTGGCGCAGGCCCCATCGGCGCAACTGGTCGAAACGCTCTTGTGGGACATCCCCGAACATCGGCTCGACGCGGGGCCGCCAATAGGCGACCGAGCTCTTGATGGCGTCGGCGTGACCTTGGTCGACAAGCCGGGCCAGCCCTTCTTCGGCCAGTTGGACGTGGCGGGTTTCAATGGGGGCGACCTTGCGGATGGCATCGGCCAGGGGCTGGTAGGACACCTGCTGCATCTCGGCGAGTTGCTGGCCCACGGCAAGCCCCATGCAGAGGTTCATGGCCACCGCGTCGACCCACCCATCCAGCGGATAGTTCAGCACCGACAGGCGCATGTCATGTTCGCTGCGCCGGCTGCCGATATCGCTGTCGCGGGGCAGGCGCGCGGTCCATGGATGGCTGGTGGCATAGCGCGCGGTATCCGCGCCGAACTCGCCCAGCAGCCGCAGAACCGTGTCGGCATTGTCGGTCTTTTCCAGGACGATCTTGGCGGCGGCGATGCGTTCCTTGATGCCGGGACCGGCGTTGATGACATCGGAAAACCCGGCGGCACCGGCCAGCTCGCTGTCCACGAAGGTGGCCATCATCTTCATCAGTTCGGCGCGATAGCGTGGCGGCACGTTGGTCGGGTTGGTCAGCTTGCCGCCCTGGGACAGGTAGCTTTCGATGCTCATGTCTTCGGCCATGACGGTCTCCTCACTGATCGAAATCGACGACAACCCGGTCGGTGACCGGGAAGGATTGGCAGGACAGCACATAGCCGCGCTGAACTTCGTAATCTTCCAGCGCGTGGTTGGCGACCATCTCGACCTCGCCCTCTAGCACCTTGCAGCGGCAGGTCGAGCAGACCCCGGCCTTGCAGGCATAGGGCGCGTCAATGGCGTTTTCCAGCGCCGCGTCCAGAACGGTCTGGTCCTTGTCCATGGTAAAGCTGCGCGCAGATCCGTCCAGCGTCACGCTGGCCTCGGTGGTCTTGGCGCTGCCTGTTTCACCCGTGGCGCTGGCCTTGCGTTGCAGCCGTCCGGGCTGGGCGCTGGCGAAAAGTTCGAACTTGATCTGCGCATCGTCAAGCCCATGCGCGCGCAGGGCCGCCGCGATCCCCAGCATCATCGGTTCGGGGCCGCAGATAAAGGCCGTGTCGATATTGGTGATGTCGATCCAGTGCCGGAACAGGGCGGCGCATTTCTCGGCATCGACGCGCCCGGTGAACAGGTCGATGTCCTGGGCATCGGATTCCAGCACATGGATCACGGTCAGCCGCCCCATGTATTCGTTCTTGAGGTCTTCAAGCTCTTCGCGGAACATGATCGTGTTCACGCCGCGGTTGGCATAGACCAGCGTGAAGGTGCTGCGCGGCTCGGCCCGCAATGTCGTCTTGAGGATCGACAATACCGGCGTGATCCCCGAACCACCGGCAAATCCCAGGTAATTGCGCGCCTGCGCGGGGTCGAGCGGGGCAAAGAAGCTGCCCATCGGTTCCATCGCCTCGAGCGTGTCGCCGGGCTTCAGATCTTCGTTGGCCCAGGTCGAAAAGGCCCCGCCATCGACCTTTTTGATGCCGACCTGGAGGATCCCGTCCGACCTGGCGGCGCAGATCGAGTAGGAGCGGCGCAGTTCGGTGCCGTCAAATTCGCGCCGGAAGGTCAGGTACTGACCCTGGGTAAAGTCGAAATCGCCGCCATTCAACGGTTGCAGCGAGACCACGACCGCGTCACGGATCGTCTTGCGCACATCGGTGACGGTCAGCGGATGAAAGCGCGCCATGGGTGATCTCCTCAGATGCACTTGAAATAGTCAAAGGGTTCCATGCAGTCCCGGCAACGCCACTGGGCCTTGCAGGGGGTCGAGCCGAACTGGCTGATCCGTTCGACATTGCCGCTGTTGCAGTGCGGGCAAGCGTCGGGGCCACCGGCGGCACGGGGCGGGGCGATGCCGTATTCGACCAGCTTTGCGCGCCCCTTGTCCGACAGCCAGTCGGTGGTCCAGGGCGGGCTGATCCGGGTCTTGATGCGAATGTCCTTCAGACCCCGATCCCGCATCGCGGTTTCGATATCCATCGCGATCACGCCGGTCGCCGGACAGCCGGAGTAAGTGGGCGTCACGGCGATTTCCAGCGCGTCATCCTGCCAGCGGACATCGCGCACGATGCCCAGATCAACCACCGAGATCACCGGGATCTCGGGATCGGGCACCTGGTCGAGCCAGTCCCAGACTTGGTCAACGGCGGGTTTCATGTCACCAGCTTGCGCCGGGATAGGCGCGTTGCAGCCACTGCATCTGGGTCAGCATGTGGCCGAGATGCTCGGAATGGCGAAAGCCGCTCTTGCCGCCCTTGTGGGCAAAATCGCTGTCGGGAATGACCAGCGTTGCCTGGGCCATCACATCGGTAACGCGCCGATCGAACGCCGCGCGCAACGATGCCGGATCGGGTGCGATCCCGGCCTCGGCCATCGCCGTGTCAACCTCATCCGCCACAAAGAACTCGCCCACATAGGGCCAGAGCAGGTCAAGCGCGGCCTGCATTCGGCGGTGGCTTTCCGATGTGCCGTCGCCCAGCCGGATCACCGTGTCGCCGGAACGCTCGGCGTGATAGGCGGCTTCCTTGACGGATTTGGCGGCAATCTCGGCCACGCGGGTTTCGCCCGAGTGTTGCAGCGCCTCGAGCATCGGCAGGTGCCAGGCATCGAACAGGAACTGGCGCATCATCGTCTGGCCGAAATCGCCATTGGGCTGTTCCACCAGCAGGGCATTGCGGAAATCCCACGCGTCGCGCAGCATGGCGAGATCGTCGGCACTGCGCCCCGCGGCCTCGACCTCGGCGGCAAGGCCCAGCCACATCTGGGTCTGGCCGATCAGGTCGAGCGCGGTATTGGCCAGCGCGATGTCTTCCTCCAGCGCCGGCGCGTGACCGCACCATTCGCTGACCCGGTGTCCGAGCACGAGGGTGTTGTCGCCCATGCGGCAGAGAAATTCGAAATAGGCAGGGTTTGACATTACATCGCCCCCACGTCTTCGGGAATGTCATAGAAGGTCGGGTGCCGGTAGACCTTGGATTCCGACGGCTCGTAGAGAGGGCCCTTGTCCGAGGGCGACGAGGCCGCGATATGCCGGGCCTCGACGGCCCAGATGCTGACGCCTTCGTTGCGGCGGGTATAGACGTCGCGGGCGTTCTTGATCGCCATTTCGGCGTCCGGTGCGTGCAGGCTGCCGACGTGGCGGTGGCTCATCCCGTGCTGGCCGCGGATGAAGATTTCCCAGAGCGGCCATTCGTGGCGGCGCGGCGGCGTTTCGGCGTCCGGCGTGTCGGGATATGCGGAATTCGGAGAGCTCATTCTGCGGCGACCTTTCTGCTTGCGCGTTTCTCGGCATGGGCCAGAAGCCCGTCGCGGACCCATTTGCCGTCGTCCCAGGCCTTGTTGCGGGCGGCCAGCCGTTCGGTGTTGCAGGGGCCGTTGCCCTTGAGCACGTCAAAGAACTCGGACCAGTCGGGTTCAGCGAAATCATAGCCGCCCTTTTCCGCGTTCCATGCCAGCGTGTCATCGGGCACGGTCAGGCCAAGGAATTCGGCCTGTGGCACGGTCTGGTCGACGAATTTCTGGCGCAGCTCGTCATTGGTGTTCATCTTGATTTTCCACGCCATGGATTGCGCAGAGTGAACACTGTCCTTGTCGCTGGGGCCGAACATCATCAGCGACGGATACCAGAACCGGTTGAGCGCATCCTGCGCCATCCTTTTCTGCGCCGGGGTGCCCCGGGCCATCTTCATCATGATGTCATAGCCCTGGCGCTGGTGAAACGACTCTTCCTTGCAGATGCGGATCATCGCGCGCGAATATGGGCCGTATGACGTGCGCTGCAGCGGCACCTGGTTCATGATCGCCGCGCCGTCAACCAGCCAGCCCACGGCGCCCATATCGGCCCAGGTCAGGGTCGGGTAGTTGAAGATCGAGCTGTATTTCATGCGCCCGTCGAGCAGCATCTCGGTCAGCTCGTCACGGGTGACGCCCAGCGTCTCGGCGGCGCAATAGAGATACAGCCCATGCCCGGCCTCGTCCTGCACCTTGGCCAGCAGGATCGCCTTGCGTTCCAGGGTCGGCGCGCGGGTGATCCAGTTGCCTTCGGGCAATTGTCCGACGATCTCGGAATGGGCGTGCTGGCCGATCTGGCGGATCAGGTTCTTGCGATAGCCGGCGGGCATCCAATCCTTGGGTTCGATCTTGTCGCCGGCGTTGATGCGCTCCTGAAAGGCGCGCTCTTGCGGGTCCATCTCGTCCAGTGACTTGACCCCGCTACCGGTCGATTTCACCATCTGTGCATACATCGTCATACCTCATTTCGGGCGCGGTGCCGTGGCCGCCTGAGTCGAGCTTAGCATAATTGTCGGGTTGCCGGTATCGCCCGGTCGCGCGTCTCCTCGGTGGGCGGGCAATGGTAAACATTGCCGACCGCACGGTCGGTCTAGGGGATGTGGCGATTCCATGCAAGAAAAAGTTACGGAAATTTTATGGATAGGAATTTTTGTAACAATACGCCTCGCCCCCGCTCAAGAAGCGGGCATCTGCCTTGTGCGGGGGCGGCCGTGGTCACAAAGGCTTCACAAACACCGGGTATAAGGGATTTTTAATGAAATCGCTTCATTCTCGTTATAGACTTGGTTTGGGGAACGAGGCCGAGTGAAAAACATGTTTATCAAGCAGTTGCCCTTGCGATGTGAGTGCTCGCACAAGAGCGATGTGCGAAGCCAGTTCGCGGCGCTATGTTACCGGATCGTCAAGAACCGGGTCGAGATCCTGCTGATCACGACGCGGCGCACCGGGCGTTGGATCATTCCCAAAGGGTGGCCGATTGACGGATTGACCCCGGCGGACTGCGCCGCGCAGGAGGCATGGGAAGAGGCCGGGGTGCGCGGTCAGATCCATGACCATTGCCTGGGGCTGTTCTCGTATAACAAGATGATGGATGATGACGAGGTTTTGCCCTGTGTCGCAATGGTTTACCCTCTCAAGGTCAAGTATCTGGTAAACGACTATCCAGAGGTCGGCGAGCGCCGCCGCAAATGGGTTTCGCGCAAGAAGGCGGCCGCCATGGTGATGGAGCCTGAACTGGCGCGGATCCTGCGGGATTTCGATCCCAGGTACCTGAAGTGACGACGGGGGCGACTTGAATTTGGTGCTTTTGCGGATATCTACTCTGTCAGACCGTGACGAGGCACCGAGATGATTCAGTACGCCCTGAAATGCGCAGAAGGCCATAGTTTTGACAGCTGGTTCCAGTCGGCCAGCGCCTTTGACAAGCTCATGCGGGCCGGAATGATATCCTGTGCGGTCTGTGGCGGTACCAAGGTCGAAAAGGCGATCATGGCCCCGAATGTGCGGGGCTCACGCAAATCCGATGAGCGGCGTGCCCTTTCTACTCCGGCCAGCCCGGCGGAACAGGCGCTTGCGGAGCTGCGCAAGAAGGTCGAGGAAAATTCCGACTATGTCGGGATGAATTTCGCCGCCGAGGCCCGCGCGATGCATGAGGGCAGCGCGCCCGAGCGTTCGATCTATGGCGAGGCGCGGGCCGACGAGGCGCGCAAGCTGCTGGAAGACGGCGTGCCGGTAGCCCCCCTGCCATTCACCCCGAACCGCAAGACCAACTAGACCGGTTTCGCCGCACCCTGCGGGCCGTTTGCGCACTTGCCCTTGGCGAGCCCCTATCATATAGGCGGGCGAACTGACGGCTAAGGCGCATGGAAAGGCCCCATCATGCCTGTACTTGTGATGAAATTCGGCGGCACTTCGGTTGCCAATCTCGACCGTATCCGGCGCGCGGCGAAACGTGTCGGGGTCGAAGTGGCCAAGGGTTATGACGTGATCGTCATCGTTTCGGCCATGTCCGGCAAGACCAATGAGCTGGTCGGCTGGGTCGAGGAAACCTCGCCCCTGTTCGATGCCCGCGAGTATGACGCCGTGGTATCCTCGGGCGAAAACGTGACCGCCGGTTTGATGGCGCTGACGCTGCAGGAAATGGACGTGCCGGCGCGCAGCTGGCAGGGCTGGCAGGTGCCGTTGCGGACCACGGACGCCCATGCCAGCGCCCGGATCGAAGAGATCCCGCCCGAGAACATCAATGCCAAGTTTGCCGAAGGCATGCGCGTGGCGGTGGTCGCGGGGTTCCAGGGGATCGGGCCGGACGGCCGGATCACCACGCTGGGCCGGGGCGGGTCGGACACCACCGCCGTGGCCTTTGCCGCCGCCTTCGATGCCGAGCGCTGTGATATCTATACCGACGTGGACGGGGTCTATACCACCGATCCGCGGATCACCGACAAGGCGCGCAAGCTGGACAAGATCGCCTTTGAGGAAATGCTGGAACTGGCCAGCCTGGGCGCCAAGGTGTTGCAGACCCGCTCGGTCGAACTGGCGATGCGCTATAATGTCCGGCTGCGGGTGCTCAGCAGTTTCGAAGAACAATCCGACACGGCGGGAACGCTGGTCTGCGATGAGGAGGAAATCATGGAATCCAAAGTTGTGGCCGGCGTGGCCTATTCCCGTGACGAAGCCAAGATGACGCTGTTGTCCGTCGCCGACCGTCCGGGCATCGCATCGACGATCTTTACCGCGCTTTCCGAGGCCGGCGTGAACGTTGACATGATCGTGCAGAACATCTCGGAAGAGGGCCGCACGGACATGACATTCTCTTGTCCGATCAACCAGGTGGCCCGCGCCGAGCAGGCGATGGATGACGCCCGCAAGGCCGGTGCGCTGAATTTTGCCGAGCTGGTGGCCGACAAGGATGTCGCCAAGGTGTCGGTGGTCGGGATCGGTATGCGCAGCCATACGGGTGTCGCCGCCAAGATGTTCCGGGTGTTGTCGACCGAAGGGATCAACATCAAGGTCATTACAACTTCCGAGATAAAGATTTCCGTCCTGATCGACCGGAAATACATGGAACTTGCGGTCCAAGCCCTGCATGATGCCTTTGAACTGGACAAGGCGGCCTGAGCACGCTCCGCTTGGGCTGTCTGTTTGAGAGGAACTGAACCAGGCATATGGCGGACCGGACCGAAACTGAAAGTCGCAAACTGCTCGGGCGGCTGCGCAACGCGATGGCCAACAACGTGGCGGGCCAGGCGCGGCTGGACAAGATCACCCATCTGATCGCCGACAGCATGGGCACCGAGGTGTGCTCGGTCTACCTGTTCCGTGACGAAGAGACACTGGAACTCTGCGCCACCGAGGGGCTCGAGGCCGAGGCGGTTCACCAGACCCGTATGCGGCTGGGCGAAGGGCTGGTCGGGCGGGTCGCCCGCACCGGCAGCATCGTCAACACGCCCAACGCGCCCGCTGAAAAGGGGTTCCGCTATATGGCGGAAACCGGCGAGGAACGGTATTCCTCGTTCCTTGGCGTGCCGATCCAGAGGCTTGGCGAAAAGCTGGGCGTGCTGGTGGTGCAATCTCGTGATGCCCGCGAATACACCGCTGACGAGGTTTACGGTCTGGAAGTCGTGGCGATGGTGATCGCCGAGATGACCGAACTGGGTGCCTTTGTCGGCGAGGGCGCGGCGCTGTCGGCGCGGCATCAGCAGCCGGTCCTGTTCCGCGGAACCTCGGGTCAGGAAGGTGCTGCCGAGGGCCATGTCTGGCTGCACGAACCCCGCGTGGTCGTGGCCAACCCGATTGCCGACGATCCGCATCGCGAGCTGGAACGCCTGCACGAGGCGATCGAACAGCTGCGCGTCGGCGTCGACGAGATGCTGGAAATGTCCCGCACCGGCGATACAGAACAGTTGCAGGTTCTCGAAACCTATCGCATGTTCGCCAATTCCAAGGGCTGGATGCGGCGCATGGAAGAGGATATCAGCCGGGGGTTGTCGGCCGAGGCCGCGGTGGAAAAGGAACAATCGCAGGCCCGTGTGCGCATGTCGCAGGTGACCGACGCCTATCTGCGCGAGCGGCTGAGCGATCTGGATGACCTGTCCAACCGCCTGCTGCGCATCCTCACGGGGCAGGGGCGCGAGACGGGGGCGGAATTGCCGCCCGATCCAATCCTTGTGGCGCGCAATGTCGGCCCGGCGGAGTTGCTGGAATACGGGCGCAGCCTCAAGGGTATCGTGCTCGAGGAAGGGGCGGTGGGCAGCCATGCCGCCATCGTTGCGCGTGCCCTGGCGATCCCGCTGCTGGTGCATGCCGGGAGGATCACCACAGAGGCGCTGAACGGCGATCACATCATGGTCGACAGCGATCAGGGTGTCGCCCATCTGCGCCCGGATGACAACGTGGTGACGGCATTCCGTGACAAGATCGCGATGCAGGCCGACGCCCAGGAACGCTATGCCTCGATCCGCAACAAGCCGGCGACGACCGAATGCGGCAAGACCATCGAACTGCATATGAACGCGGGCCTGATGGCCGATCTGCCGTCGTTGCAGGGCTCGGGTGCCGAGGGGGTCGGGCTGTTCCGCACCGAATTGCAGTTCCTGATCCGCAACCAGATGCCCAGGCGCACCGAACTGGCCGAGCTGTATGCGCGGGTGCTGGATTCGGCGCATGGCAAGCGGGTGGTGTTTCGCACGCTGGATATCGGCTCGGACAAGGTGCTTCCCTATATGAAGCCCAATGACGAACCCAACCCGGCGCTTGGCTGGCGGGCGATCCGCGTCGGGCTGGACAAGCCGGGCGTCATGCGGATGCAGTTGCAGGCGCTGATCCGGGGGGCCAACGGGC
Organism: Microbulbifer sp. S227A; assembly: GCF_049800935.1. NCBI lineage: Bacteria > Pseudomonadati > Pseudomonadota > Gammaproteobacteria > Cellvibrionales > Microbulbiferaceae > Microbulbifer > Microbulbifer sp. S227A. The sequence continues at coordinate 176,446 of NZ_JBNAFZ010000003.1, forward strand.
GGCCATTGTCGATCATGTTCCCCTTTATCGCGCAGTTCGAGGAATACCGCGCGGCGCGGGCCGAGGTCGACAAGACCATCGCGCGGGAAGAAAGGCTCGGCCATGTGTTGCCCGAGACGCTCGAAGTGGGTGCGATGCTCGAAACCCCCTCGATGGTCTTTGCCCCCGAGGCGTTTTTCGAAGAGGTCGAATTCCTGTCGATCGGCGGCAATGACCTGAAACAGTTCTTCTTTGCCGCGGATCGCGAGAACGAGCGGGTGCGCCGTCGCTATGACACGCTGAATGTCAGCTTCCTGAGCCTGATCGAACGGATCGTTCAGCGCTGCGCCCGTACCGGAACCCGGCTGAGTTTCTGTGGCGAAGATGCCGGCCGGCCCATCGAGGCGCTGTGCCTCGCCGCCATCGGCATCCGGTCGCTTTCGATGCGCCCGGCCTCGATCGGTCCGGTCAAGAGCCTGTTGCGTCGCTCGAACCTTGACGAGGTGCGCGACGTCATCACCGTGGCTCGTGAGAACGGGGAACAGAGCGTGCGCCCCGCCGTGATGGAGCTCTTGCGCAACCGGGCCTGATGCTCCGGGACGGCGACCGGAACCCGGCATCGCGTTTTCCGCATTGCCGGCCCGCCAGGTGCCATAGCACGCGGCACCAGAGTGCCGGGCCGCGCTGGCTCAGCTTGCCTTTCTGATGCCCATCACCCGCGCGCGGGCGCGGGGGTCGGCGTCGAACAGCGCGGCGAGCTGTTCGGTCATGGCACCGGCCAATTGTTCGACATCGGTGATCGTGACCGCCCGTTCATAATAGCGGGTGACGTCATGCCCGATGCCGATGGCCAACAATTCCACCGCCTTGCGCCGTTCGACCATTTCGATCACGTCGCGCAGGTGCTTTTCCAGATAGCTCGCGGGGTTCACCGACAGGGTGGAATCATCCACCGGCGCGCCGTCAGAGATCACCATCAGGATCTTGCGCGCCTCGCGCCGGTTCACCATGCGCCGATGTGCCCATTCGAGCGCCTCGCCGTCGATGTTTTCCTTGAGCAGCCCTTCTTTCATCATCAGGCCGAGATTGTCGCGCGACCGCCGCCACGGGGCATCGGCGCGCTTGTAGATGATGTGGCGCAGATCGTTCAGGCGGCCGGGCTGCTGTGGGCGGCCATCATTGAGCCACGCCTCGCGTGCGAGGCCACCTTTCCACGCCCGCGTGGTAAAGCCGAGGATCTCGACCTTGACGTTGCAGCGTTCCAGCGTGCGCGCCAGCACGTCGGCACAGATCGCGGCAATGGAAATCGGACGGCCCCGCATCGAGCCGGAATTGTCCAGCAGCAGCGTCACGATGGTGTCGCGGAACTCGGTGTCCTTTTCCACCTTGAAGCTGAGCGGGGTGGTCGGATTGGCGACAACCCGCGCCAGCCGTCCGGCATCCAGAATGCCCTCTTCGCGGTCGAACTCCCACGAGCGGTTCTGCTGTGCCTGAAGACGGCGCTGCAATTTGTTGGCCAGCCGCGATACCGCGCCCTTGAGCGGTTCCAATTGCTGATCGAGATAGGCGCGCAGGCGTTCAAGCTCGACCGGTTCGGCGAGATCCTCGGCGGCGATTTCCTCGTCATGGTCGGTCTTGTAGACCTTGTAATCCGGATCCGCATCCGAGATCGGCTGCGGGGCAGGCGGCTCCAGCGGTGCCTCGCCCTCGGGCATTTCGGCATCCTCGGCCAGTTCCTGATCGGCGAGATCCTCCGAACTCACCTGAGCCTGGCTCTGGTCCTGCTGGTCCTCCTGGGTCTGCTCGGGATCGGCATCGGCGCTGTCGTCATTGTCGTCCTGCCCGGTGCTGTCGGGATCCTGATCCTCTTCGGGATTGTCCTCGGCCTGGTCTTCCTGGTCCTCGTCCTCGCTGTCGGGGTCTTCGCCCAGCTGGTCGCCATAGCCAAGGTCGGCGATGATCTGCCGCGCGAACCTGGCGAATTCCGATTGGTCGGCAAGCCGCTCCTGAAGGTCTTCCAGCGTTCCACCGGCTTGTTCTTCGATGAATCCGCGCCACAGGTCCATGACGTTCTGCGCCCCGCGCGGCATGTCGCGCCCGGTCGCCAGATGGCGGATCAGGTAACCGGCGGCAACCGATAGCGGTGCTTCCGACGCCTGGGTGATCTGGTCATAGCCGCGACGCAGCGCCTCGTTGCCGATCTTGGCATCGATATTTCCGGCGGTGCCGGGCATGTCACGCGCGCCCATTGCTTCGCAGCGGGCGGTTTCCATGGCTTCGTACAGTTCACGCGCCATGTCGCCCGGCGGCGCATATCGCGCATGGGTGGCGGCATTGTGATACTTGCGGTTCAGCGCCAGCGCATCGGCGGTGCCGCGCGCCAGCAACACTTCGTCGCGGGTCATGCGTCGGCTGACCTGCGGCAGGCGCATGGCATCGCCCGACAGCCCCGAGGGATCGACCGTATAGCTGATCGACAATTCCGGGTCGTCGGCCATCACCTTGGTCGCTTCGGCCAGCGCCTTCTTGAACGGATCGGCGGGGTTGTCGGATTTGATGGCCATTGCGATGCTCGACAGTCTCAGGGTTAGCGTTGCGCGCCGGAGTATTCCCACGCAAGATGATCGGGCCCGGCAGATGTCGGTCGCACGTATTTGGCGAAGGATACCGGTCTTGCGCGTTGTATATTGTGTTTACGGAAAGCGAAAGTACGTCTTGCAACTCGAGGGCTCGATCCGTTCGTTGCGGCAGCATCACCCGGAGGCCCGGATCGAGGTGCATACCACACCGGATTGCGCGCCGCGGCTGGTCCATCTGGGCGCGGAAATCCACTTGATCGAGGGCGCAGCCCCGCGCGAGAGCGCCTGGCATGATCCGCTGATGAAAGCGGCGGCGATCCGCGCTGCCTGCGGGTCGGATTTCCTCTATCTGGACAACGACACCCATATCTGTGGGTCGCTGCAACCGGCCTGGGAAATGCTGGACCGGTTTGACTACATGGGTGTTCATGCTCCGATTCATGACCAGCGTGAGTTTCTGGGCTATCCGAGCCCCCCGGACCTGCTCAGGTTGCCAACGGCCTTTCCCGAGTGGAACAGCGGCGTGCTGTTCCTGTCAGGCCGACAGGCCGCGTCCGACCTGATCGCGAACTGGCATGGGCTGTTGTCTCGTGGCTATGAGGGGAACAGCGACCAATGGCTGCTGCGGATCGCCTTGTGGCAGGGGACGGGGCGGGCGCATGTGCTGCCGGTCACCTATAATTGCCGGCTGCCCCTGTGCCCGTCGGTCTATGGCAAGATCCGGGTGCTGCACGGGGAACATCCCGACCTTGCGGGCGTGGCCGCGGCATTGAATGCCGATCTCGGCCCGCGCCAGCTGCGGCGACGCAAGGGGACATGGAGCTATGCCCTTGCGAGCAGACAGCAATCCCGTCCCGCCAATTAGCAGGGCGCGCCTGTTCGTCCGGGCTTAGCCCAGTGCCGTGCTCGCGGCGCTCTCGGGCAGTTCCTCGTCAAAGCAGCGCTGATAGAATTCGGCAACGGTCTGCCGCTCCAACTCGTCGCACTTGTTGAGGAAGGACAGGCGGAAGGCATAGCCGACATTGCGGAAGATCTCGGCATTCTGCGCCCAGGTGATCACCGTCCGCGGGCTCATCACGGTGGACAGGTCGCCGCTCATGAAGGCGGTCCGGGTCAGCTCGGCAACGGTCACCATCTGGCTGATCGTCTTGCGGCCCTTCTCGGTGTTGTAATGCGGCGCCTTGGTCAGGACGATGGCGCTTTCGGCGTCATGGCTGAGATAGTTCAGCGTCGCCACCAGCGACCAGCGGTCCATCTGGGCCTGGTTGATCTGCTGGGTGCCGTGATACAGGCCGGTGGTGTCGCCCAGACCAACGGTGTTGGAGGTCGCGAACAGGCGGAAGAACGGGTTCGGCGTGATGATCTCGTTCTGGTCCAGCAAGGTCAGCTTGCCGTCATGCTCCAGAACCCGCTGGATCACGAACATCACGTCGGCGCGCCCGGCATCGTATTCGTCGAACACGATCGCGGTCGGGTTGCGCAGCGCCCAGGGCAGGATGCCTTCGTGGAATTCGGTGACCTGCTTGCCATCGCGCAGCTTGATCGCATCCTTGCCGATCAGGTCGATCCGGCTGATATGGCTATCGAGGTTGACCCGCACGGTCGGCCAGTTCAGCCGCGCCGCCACCTGTTCGATATGCGTCGATTTGCCGGTGCCGTGATAGCCCTGCACCATGACCCGCCGATTGTGCGAAAACCCGGCCAGGATCGCCAGCGTGGTGTCGGGATCGAACTTGTAGGTGGCGTCAAGCTCGGGCACACGATCGGTACGATCGGCAAAGGCCTTGACCGTCATCGGGGTATCAATCCCGAACACCTCGCGCACCGAGATCTCCTCGGTCGGTTTCGCATTCATCTCAATCATGCCGTCAGCCATGCCCGTTGTCCTTATCCTCTGTCCCCCCGGCTGGGGGCCGAACCCGCGTGTGGTGCAACATTCGGCGGGCAAGGGCAAGGGGAAGGGCGTTGAATTTCGCCCCGACAAGGCGCTGTGCCGGACGTTTCTCGACCCGGTGCGGCCTGACATGCCGCTGCGCCCGCCCGCACAGTCGGTTTGTCATGCAATGCCTTTGGGTCGGCAATGCGTGAAAAAGCTGAGTTCGTCGAAGATCAACGAACGATCCCTGCCAGCCCGAAGCGGACGCATCGCACCCGAGACGATTCAGCAATAGCTGACTTTCGTTGGTGGTCCGCGAACTGGAAGGGTGCGGGACAAAACTGCCTACCAACGCGCGCTCGTCAATGTCCGGTTTGGCCGAGCCATTCAAAAAACGGTGGTTTTTGAGTGGCCCTTCAGGCACTGGTATAAAGCGACTTAACAGGGGGGATAACGTGTACGAAGAACAATCTTTTCGAAAAAGCGAGAAACCCAGCAATGACCTCTTAGGTAGTGGAGTGTACGCACTCGGCGTATTGACGGGCATTTTGATCGGCTTAGCACTATATTTGGGTGTTCAAGTCTTTTCATCATTGCTGTCTCGAGACGAAATAATAGATATCCTGCCGCCGGTGACGGCTTTTCTGGTGTCTTTGGTGTCCTTGCAGATATCCTTTCGGGCGTTGACAGAACAAAGGCGCATGAGGCAAGCCGGTGTAGATCCTGTTCTAGTTGCGCATATCGCCAAGGACGAGATGTATCCTTTGGTGTTGTCGCTGAATATCACTAATGTTGGCGCTGGCGCTGCTATTAATGTTAAGGCGCAATTGAAGGGAGATATTTCTCCTGGGCGCTCTGATTTTTTGGATCGGATACTTAGGTCTGACTTCTTCAATAATCAGCGATCATTGGCAGTTGTCCTCCAAAACCAAACAGTACCTCATTGGATGGGAACTGGTCCTGATCTCTTTGGTGACGATACTCCGATTGCCCCATTTTCAATACTACTCACCTATGAAGACATTGAAGGATCTAGCTATTCATCTACTCACGAAATTAACATCTTAGAATTTGAAAATGCCAACGCCAACGAGCCAGCGGATACTAAGATATTTCGTGAGCTAGAGAAAATTCGAAAACTGTTAGAAAAGCTTCAGAAGTAGTTTGCAATTTGTATTCTAAAATAGCTCGTGTCACAAATCCTCCATTTTCAGCATTCCCAAGCCGCCTTGATTGGCATTGCCAAAATCTCTCTCAAAACCTAAATAGTTATTGAAGTTTCTTGGTCGCTCTCATGAAGGCGGATTTTCATCCAGCGCGCGGAATTGGTCAGGCTGGACTCGATCCCGCCATTCGCCGCGTCCAATGCAAAGGTCCGCAGTAAGAAAATGGCCCCGACTATGCAAAGCCCGCTCTCTGCGCATCGCTGACATTCGCTCGCGCCGCAGCGTTCGTAACGCTTGGCTCAAGCCAGAGGCCGGCATCGCCACGTATATGCGCGCCTCAATCCTTGAAATTCCGGCTGACCTTGATCTGGTCCCAGGCCCAGACGACCAGTTGCAGCTGCTCTTCCTGCGAGCGGTCGCCGCCATTCATGTCCGGGTGCAGCACCTTGATCAGCTTCTTGTAGGCCTTGCGCACTTCCGGTTTGCTCCAGGTGTCCTTGGCTTCGAGAATCTCGATGGCGCGGCGTTCGGTCGGGGGCAGGCGGCGGCCCGCGCCGGCGTTGCGGCCGGGGTTCTGTGTGGCGTTCGCGCCCAGCACCTGGTGCGGGTCTTCGATGCCCAGCCGCGCCCAGGCCCGCGCTTCGGGGTCGGTCATCGGCTTGGTCGTGCGCTCCCACACCTTGTCCTTGGTCTGCTGCGCGTTGATCTCGGCTTCGGTCGTGCCGTCGAAGAAGTTCCACTTGAGATTGTACTCGCGCACATGCTGCTGGCAAAACCAGTAAAAGTCGTCCAGCACGTCCGGCGCCTTGGGGGCACGGAATTTCCCGGCCTCGGTGCAGCCGGGATGCTCGCATTGGCGCACCGAGGTTTCGGATGCGCCGGACATGCCGCGCCGCCCGCGGGGGTTCTTTTTCTTGGCGGACTTGACTGACATGTCAAAGCCAAACGGGTCTGATTTTGTCATCACGGGAACCTTTGTACGGGCATCTTTTAGACTCGGAGGCCAGAGTTTAAAGTATGTAGCGTGAGATAGAAGAGGGTGCGGCAAAAAAAATGCCGCAAAGTCAGAATATGAGCGTTACCAACGAAATCCGCGCGCGGTTGCAGGCCGCGTTTTCCCCCACCGCGCTGGACATTGTCGATGACAGCGAGCGGCACCGTGGCCATGCCGGATACCAGGAAGGGGGCGAGAGCCATTTCAACGTGCGGATCCGGTCGGACGCCTTTCGCGATCAGTCCCGGATTGCGCGGCACCGGGCGGTGCATTCGGCGCTTGGGGCCGATCTGGTGGGGCGCATTCATGCGCTGTCGCTGGATATCGGTGTCTGACCGGGCCATTTCAAGGCCGCCCGGTCATGGCTTTGTGGCGGGAGCGCCGTTCAGGTCGTTTCGTGATCGTCGTCGCGCCGTTCCGGTTTGATGTCCGAGACAATCGGCGGCATGCGCGCCGGTTCCTCTGCGGTGACCGGCGGCGCGGGTACGATGGCGGGGCCTTCGGTGGCGGGTGTGTCCATCACCGGGGCGACGACGGCCAAGTCTTCTTCCAGCGCGCGGCGAAAGATCAGCACATTGCGCCAGTTGGTTGCCGACCCGGTCAGCCCGCTGCGCTCCTCGCTGGGCAGCAGCTCGGCCCGCAGGTATTCCCAGCCCGACGCGGCCATCTCGTTCAGAACCGCCTCGATGGACAAGGCAAACCGCCCTTCCGGCGTCTTGACGCCCTTGGATTTCTGCCCTTTCTGCGGGGCAGGGACGACCTTGTACTCATAGCGTGGCATGTCAGGGATCCCGAGTTCGTTCTGCGCGCATCCTATAGCAGCGCGGTGATGGCCAATACCAGCCCTATCGCCTGATGCCGATGCTGCGCCCGGCCCGTTCCGGGCGGGGCAGCTCTGCATGGGCCTTGGCCATCGCGGCAAACTTGTCGGCCACTTCCGGCGGGAATGGCGCGACCTTTGGTCCGCTCATGTCGATATGCAGCCCCAATGCCTCGCCGGTCGCGGCGCGCCAGCCGTCTTCGTGGTAGAGTTCCTGGTAGGTGTGGAAGCTCTTGTCGCCATGATCGACAAGTTGCAGGCTGGCGCGCACGCGGTCGCCCTCGTGCAATTCGCGCAGGTAGCAGATGTGAAACTCGGCCGTGTAGGTGGTGAAGCCGCGCGATTTCGCATAGTCCGGACCAAGCCCCAGCAAGGCATAGGCCTCGTCCGCGCAGCTGTCGAAGAGCACGTTGTAATAGGCCATGTTCATGTGGCCGTTGTAATCGATCCACTCGGGTTTCACGGTCATCACGCTCGACATGAACGGCGCTGCCTGGCTCATCTGCTCTCTCCCTCTGTTCCGGTCCGCGCCAGCCTAAACGCTGTGGCATCGCAACGGAACCCGCCGGACGTGAGGCATAGGCACCGCGCGCCGCCGGTTAATCGGGCCGGCGCGGCTCTGCCCCTCAGAGCCCCAGCTTGGCGGCGACGATCTGGTTCACCGCCTTGGGGTTGGCCTTGCCGCCGGTTGCCTTCATCACCTGACCGACGAACCATCCGGCGAGCTTCGGGTTGACCTTGGCCTTTTCGACCTGTGCGGGGTTGGCGGCGATGATCTCGTCCACGGCGGTTTCGATGGCACCGGTGTCGGTGACCTGTTTCATGCCGCGCGTTTCGACGATCTCGGCGGGGGTGCCGCCCTCGGTATAGACGATCTCGAACAGGTCCTTGGCGATCTTGCCCGAGATGTCGCCCTTGGTGATCAGCTCGATGATCCCGCCCAGCTGTGCGGGGGATACCGGGCTGTCGGTGATTGCGTGATCCTCTTTCTTGAGCCGCCCGAAGAGTTCGTTGATGACCCAGTTGGCCGCCAGCTTGCCGTCGCGCCCCTGGGCGACGGATTCGAAATAGCCGGCGGATTCCAGATCGGCGGTCAGCACCGAGGCATCATAGTCGGACAGGCCGAAATCCTTGATGAACCGCGCCTTTTTCTCGTCCGGCAGTTCCGGGAGATTGGCCGCGATGTCATCAACCCAGGCCTGTTCGATCTCCAGCGGCAACAGGTCGGGGTCGGGGAAATACCGATAGTCATGCGCCTCTTCCTTGCTGCGCATCGAGCGGGTTTCGCCCTTGTCCGGATCATAGAGCCGGGTTTCCTGTTCGACCTCGCCACCGCCTTCGACAATGGCGATCTGGCGACGCGCCTCGACCTCGATGGCCTGTTGGATAAAGCGCATCGAGTTCATGTTCTTGATCTCGCAGCGGGTGCCCAGATGCGAGAAATCCTGGGTCTCCTGGTATTTCTCATAGGCACCGGGGCGGCAGATCGACACGTTCACATCGGCGCGCAGGTTGCCGTTCTGCATGTTGCCGTCGCAGGTGCCAAGATAGCGCAGGATCTGGCGCAGCTTGGTGACATAGGCGGCGGCCTCTTCGGGGCCGCGAATATCCGGACGGCTGACAATCTCCATCAGCGCCACACCGGTGCGGTTCAGGTCGACAAAGGACATGTTGGGATCCATGTCGTGGATCGATTTGCCCGCGTCCTGTTCGATGTGGATGCGTTCGATGCGCACCTGGCGCGCCACGCCATCGCCCATCTCGACCAGCACTTCGCCCTCGCCGACAATCGGGTGGTAGAGCTGGGAAATCTGGTAGCCCTGCGGCAGGTCGGGATAGAAATAATTCTTGCGGTCAAAGGCGCTCGTCAGGTTGATCTCGGCCTTCAGACCCAGCCCGGTGCGCACCGCCTGTTCGACGCAGAACTCGTTGATGACCGGCAGCATCCCGGGCATCGCCGCGTCGACAAAGGCGACATTCGAATTCGGCTCGGCCCCGAATTTGGTCGAGGCACCGGAAAACAGTTTGGCGTTCGAGCTGATCTGCGCATGCACCTCCATGCCGATGACCAGTTCCCAGTCGTGCTTGGCCCCGGCAATGGTTTTGGGCTTGGGGGTGGTATAGCTCAGATCCAGCATGGCGTGCCTCTTGTCCAACGTCGATGCCTTCTAGGACACCGATCAGAGCGGGGCAAGAGGGGGGCGCATTCCAGCGTCAGAAGACGGTGAAATGCCGGCGTTTCACCGGGATGCCCCGCGCCTGCAGCGCCGCTTCCAGGTCGCGATGCGGCGGCAGGGTTTCATAAGGCAGGCGCACCTGCTTGTTGTCGTGCAGGCTGGCGGTGACGCGCACCGAGAAATCCCATCTCGTGTCAAAGCGCATGTGGTCGATTTCGCTCAGCCAGAGGCTGCCGCGTCGCTTGCCGGTCTGCCATTCCAGCCGGTCTTGCGATAACCGCAGCCCGGCTCGGGTGTCGCGCAGCAGATCGGCCAGCGCCGGAAGGGTCGGCAGGACGAGCAGCAAGACCAGCCACCACGCCGCATCGACCAGCACCCGGAGCCCGATCAACACCGCGTAGATCAGGGCGAGCGCGATCATCATGCTCCGCGACCGCCCCCGCCGTTCAAAGACCAGGTCCCCGGCCATCAGCGCCCGCCGGTGACCTCGAGAATGCTGCCGGTGACATAGCTGGCGGCGTCCGAAAGCAGGTAAAGGATCGCGTCGGCCACTTCTTCGGCGGAACCGGGGCGCTGCATCGGCACCATATGGGCGAGCCGCTCGGCGCGGCCAGGTTCGCCGCCCTTGGCGTGAATGTCGGTTTCGATCAGGCCCGGGCGCACCGAGTTGACGCGGATATTCTCGCGCGACACCTCGTCCGACAGCCCCTTGGTAAAGGTGTCGATCGCGGCCTTGGAGGCGGCATAATCCACGTATTGCCCGCCCGATCCCAGCCGCGCCGCGGCCGAGGAAATATTGACGATCGCGCCCCCGTCGCCCTGGGCCTGCATGCGCAGAACCGCCTCTTTGGCGACCAGGATCGCGCCGATCACGTTGATGTCGAACATGCGCCGCAACCGCTCATGGGTGATGTCCGTGACCGGAGCCGAGCGGTCGACCACACCGGCATTGTTGACCAGCGCATCGAGCCGGCCGAAGGCACCGTCAACCTCACGATACATGCGCGCGATCTGTTCCGGGTCGCCAACATCGGCCTGACAGATCAGGGTGCGTGCCCCGGCGTCGCGGGCGGCCCGGGCAACGGTCTCGGCCCCGGCGCGGTCGCTGTTGTAATTGAGCGCGAGATCATAGCCACGGGTCGCCGCCAGCCGCGCGGTGGCGGTCCCGATTCCGGCACTCGCCCCGGTAACAAGCAGAACCTTGCGCATCTACTTGGCCCCCCGGATGCGGCTCATCATTTCGGTGGTGTCCGGCGACAGCCCCGGCGTTGCCGCGATACGGTCGAGTTCGGCCCCGATCAGCGACTGACGCGCGCTGTCATAGCGCCGCCAGGTCTGGAACGCGCTGCACATGCGGGCGGTGGTCATCGGGTTGACCGGATCCAGACGGATCAGCCAGTCGGCCAGCAGGCGATATCCCGAACCATCCGCCGCGTGGAAACCCGCATGGTTCATCGCCAGAGCCCCCAGCGTGGCGCGGAACCGGTTGGGGTTTTTCCAGTTGAAATCGGGATGCCCGGTCAGGTCTGCCGCGATGGCTGCCGCCCTGGCCGGCGCGGCCCCGGCGATCTGCATGCCGAACCATTTGTCGATCACCAGCCGGTCGTCCTGCCATTGCTCGTAAAAGGCCGCGACCTGTTCATCGCCCTTGCCCGCAGTCAGCAGGCAGCCCAGCGACGAGAGTTGCAGCGTCATGTTGTCCGCGGCGGCATATTGCGCCGCCGCCTGCGCCCCGCCATCCAGTCGCGTCACCAGCGCCAGCGCCCGCGCCCCAAGGGCGCGTTTGCTGGTCTGGTCGGGGTCGGGGCGATAGGGGCCGTCCACCCGGCATTCGGCCAGGATACGCGGCAACACGTCCTGCGCATGTTGCGCCAGCGCCAGCGCCAGCGTTTCGCCCGCCTGCCAGATGGCATCCGGGTCGGGGGTGCTGCCCGCTTCGGCCAGCGCGGTGGCCAGTTCGGACTGGCTTGGCTGCGCCAGCATCAACGCGCGATAGGCCGGGTCCAGATCATCGTCCCGCAACACCGCGAGCATCCCGTCCAGATAGGCGGAGCCCGCCGGCGCGCCGGTTGTCGCCATGCTCATCATGGTGTCGCGGGCAAGCGCACGCCCGGCCTCCCACCGGTTGAACGGATCGGTGTCATGCGCCAGCAGGAATGCCCGTTCGGCGGTATCGCTGTCGCGCTCAAGCACAACGGGGGCCGAGAAGGCGCGCAGGATCGACGGGGTCGGTCTTGCGTCCAGCCCCTCAAAGGCAAAGCTCTGCGTGGCCTCGGTCATTTCGAGCGTCCGGGTCGCGAGCACCTCGTCGCCATCGGGGCCAAGCAGGCCGACGCTGATCGGGATGACCTGGGGCTGCGGGTCGGCGGTGGCGGCGCTCGGGGCGAGGGTTTGGGTGAAATGCAGCGTATAGGTGCCGTCATTCCAGTCGTCCCGCACCGCGAGCCGCGGGGTGCCGGCCTGCGAATACCAGCGCTTGAACTGTGCGAGGTCACGGCCCGTGACGTCTTCGAACACCCGGAGCCAGTCCTCGATGGTGCAGGCTTGCCCATCATGGCGCGCGAAATAGAGATCCAGCGCCTCGGCATAGGCCCGATCGCCCACCAGCCGCTTGAGCATGCCGATCACCTCGGCACCCTTTTCATAGACCGTGGCAGTGTAGAAGTTGTTGATTTCCTGGAAACTCTCGGGCCGGACCGGATGCGCCAGCGGCCCCTGGTCCTCGGGGAACTGGCGGGCGCGAAAATCGATCACGTCGCTGATGCGCTTAACCGGAGCGCTGCGCAGGTCGCTGGTGAACTGGCTGTCGCGATAGACCGTCAGCCCTTCTTTCAGGCACAGCTGGAACCAGTCGCGGCAGGTGATGCGGTTGCCGGTCCAGTTGTGGAAATACTCATGCGCGATGATCGCTTCGATACGTTCGAAATTGGCATCGGTCGCGGTTTCGGGACTGGCCAGAACCGCGGCGGAGTTGAAGATGTTCAGCCCCTTGTTTTCCATCGCCCCGGCGTTGAAATCATCCACCGCGACAATGTTGAAAACGTCCAGGTCATATTCACGGCCATAGACCTCTTCGTCCCATTTCATCGATTTCTTGAGGGCTTCCATGCCAAAGTCGCATTTGCCCTCGTCGCCGGGACGCACATAGAGGTTCAGCTCGACCTCCTTGCCCGAACAGGTGGTGAAGCGGTCGGACTGAACGAGCAGCTCACCCGCGACCAGGGCAAACAGGTAGGCGGGCTTGGGCCAGGGATCATGCCAGACCGCGTGCCCGTCGCCCAGCTCGCGCGGGTTGCCGTTGGACAGCAGCACCGGCTGTGGCCCCCTGATCTCGACGGTGAACACGCTCATCACGTCGGGCCGGTCGGGGTAATAAGTGATCTTGCGGAACCCCTCGGCCTCGCATTGGGTGCAATACATGCCGTTGGACATGTAGAGCCCTTCCAGCGCGGTGTTGCCCTGCGGATCGATCTCGACTTCGCATTCCCACAGGAACGGACCATCGGGCACCGTGCAGGTCAGGCCCTTGTCGGTGACATCCGGGGTGACGGGCGTGCCGTCGATCGACGCGCCGATCAGTTTCAGGTCTTCGCCATGCAGGAAAAAGCGCCGATCGCTTGCTTCGGGGTTCGGCGCAAAGGCTATGCGGCTGTGGACGCGTGTGGCATTCGGCGCGAGATCGAAGGTCAGGTGAACGGACTCGACGACAAAACCAAAGGGCGTGTAATCCTTCAGATAGATCGTCTGCGGGGCGGTGTCCTTCATGGGGTGTGGTCTCCGGGTGGATCAGGTGATTGCCGGGGACGTTAGGTTCGCTGGCCCTTGGTTGCAACCGGTCGATGTGGCGCAGACCGGGTTCGGCTGGCGGCAAAACCATCCAGAGCCGGCAAGCCCGGACCCCGGACGGCCGCAACGCGATGATTTTCTGGCATGATCCGTATCGTGGACGCTTGTTGCCTATCGGAAACTTTCAAATTAACAAGCGCGGTATACATTCGTGCACATCTCAGGAAGAGGGACCCAATGAGCGACAGGACCATGATCGAGGGGCTGCAGGTCGCGCCCGAACTGGTGGAGTTCATCGAGAAACGGGCGCTGCCGGGGACGGGCGTTGAAGCGGGTACGTTCTGGGCCGGGATGGCGCGGATCATGGGCGAACTCGGGCCGCAGAACCGCGCGCTGCTGGAGCGTCGCGCCGAGTTGCAGGCCAGGATCGACGCCTGGCACCTGGCGAACCGGGACAAGACGCATGATCACGCGGACTACAAGGCGTTCCTGGAAGAGATCGGTTATCTGCTGCCCGAGGGCGGTGACTTTGAGATCGACACCGATAATGTCGACCCCGAGATCGCGACGGTACCGGGGCCGCAGCTGGTGGTGCCGATCACCAATGCGCGCTATGCGCTGAACGCCGCAAATGCCCGCTGGGGCAGCCTGTATGACGGGTTTTACGGCACCGACGCCATGGGCAGCACCGCGCCGGCGGGCGGATACGAGCGCGGGCGCGGTGCGCGGGTCGTGGCGCGGGCACGGGTGTTCCTGGACGAGGCGTTTCCGATCGCCGGCACCAGCCACGCGGATGTGCGCCGCTATCACGTGCGCGAGGGGGCGTTGCTGGTGGATGGTCGGCCGCTGGTGAACCCGGCGCAGTTCGTCGGCTATCGCGGCAACCCAAAGGCCCCGGATGCGGTGGTGCTGGTGAATAACGGGCTGCATGTGGAACTGGTCTTTGACCGCGCCCATCCCATCGGCTGCCATGACCAGGCGGGGCTTGCCGACGTGTTGATGGAAAGCGCCATCACCGCGATCATGGATTGCGAGGATTCGGTGGCCTGTGTCGATGCCGAGGACAAGGTTCAGGCCTATGGCAACTGGCTGGGGCTGATGCGGGGGGACCTGTCGACGACGCTTGAAAAGGCCGGCAAGACAGTGACCCGCGCGCTCAGCGCCGACCGGACCTGTACCGCGCCCGATGGCAGCGACCTGTCGCTCAAGGGGCGGGCGCTGATGCTGGTGCGCAATGTCGGCCATCTCATGACCAATCCCGCGATTCTGGACGGTGCGGGCAACGAGACATTCGAAGGTCTGATGGATGCGCTGGTGACGGTGCTGATTGCCATGCATGACCTCAGGCGCGCGGGCGGCAATTCGGTTCGCGGATCGGTCTATGTGGTGAAGCCCAAGATGCACGGGCCCGAAGAGGTGGCCTTTGCGGTCAAGACCTTTGACATGGTCGAAGACATCCTCGGCCTGCCGCGCAACACGGTCAAGATCGGCATCATGGACGAGGAACGCCGCACCAGCGTCAACCTGAAACAATGCATCGAGGCCGCGAAAAGCCGGGTCTGTTTCATCAATACGGGCTTCCTTGACCGCACCGGCGATGAAATCCACAGCTCGATGGAGGCGGGGCCGTTTTCGCGCAAGGATTTCATCAAGCGCAAGGACTGGATCGGGGCCTACGAGGATCGCAACGTGGATATCGGTCTGGAATGCGGGTTGCAGGGCAAGGCGCAGATCGGCAAGGGCATGTGGGCGATGCCCGACATGATGGAGGCGATGCTGGACCAGAAGATCGCCCATCCCCGCGCCGGGGCCAATACCGCCTGGGTGCCGAGTCCGACCGCCGCGACCCTGCATGCGCTGCACTATCACAAGGTCGATGTGTTCGCGGTGCAGGACAAGCTTCGGGCGGGCGGGCGCCGGGCGCATGTGGATGCGGTTCTGACCATCCCGCTGGCGACCTATCGGCGCTGGAGCGACGAACAGAAAATCCGCGAAGTCGAGAACAACGCGCAGGGCATCCTGGGCTATGTCGTGCGCTGGATCGACCAAGGGGTGGGGTGCTCCAAGGTTCCGGACATCAATAATGTCGGGCTGATGGAAGACCGCGCCACCTGCCGGATCTCGGCCCAGCATATCGCCAACTGGCTGCATCACGGGGTGGTGAGCGAAGAAGAGGTGGCCGATGCCATGCGCCGCATGGCGGTGGTGGTTGACGGGCAGAACGCCGGTGATCCGCTTTATCGGGCGATGGCACCGGGGTTTGACGGGGTCGCGTTCCAGGCGGCCTGCGACCTGGTGTTCAAGGGCCGCGAGCAGCCCAGCGGCTATACCGAACCGGTGCTTCATGCCCGGCGGCTGGAGCTGAAAGCCGCCGCGCGCGCCTAGGGCGAGGTTCGGGAACGAGGGGGCTGCCCGCCCTCTCGTATTCCCCCCGATATGCGCAGCAGGGAAAGGCGAGGGGCCCGGGACTTGGAATCCAAGCCCTTGCCGGTGGTGGTTCTGGTTGTGTGCGGGCAGTCGCGCGGGAGGACGCCGCCGCGGCGTTTCGCGAATGCGCATGGCCAGACCCGTGGGATCGGGGCGGCAGGGCAGGCAGGCGAGAGCTGAACCTGCCCGATCCCTGCGCATTGGTGCGTCACGACACACCCACCTGCGCCGCCATGCAGGGTCGGGCAGTTGCCGTTCGGCGCGGGGCATCCTATTCTTGGGCAAACAAGACAGACAGGCATTCACATGACGCGCCCCATCGTCGGCATCATCGGCAACAGCTATCTCATCAACGACGAATACCCGGCCCATGCGGGCGGGTCGCATAATTCCGAGGCGGTGGCCGAGGTTTCGGGTTGCATGCCCTTGCTGGTTCCGGCCGATCCGCGGTTCCTGTCGGTGGAGGAATTGCTCGCGACCTGCGACGGCTTCCTGTTGACCGGGGGGCGACCCAACGTGCACCCGGAGGAATATGGCGAGGATGCCACCGAAGCGCATGGGGCGTTCGACCGGGCGCGGGATGCGATCACCCTGCCGCTGGTGCGGGCCTGCGTCGAGCGGGGGCAGCCGTTTTTCGGCATCTGCCGTGGTTTTCAGGAGGTGAACGTGGCGATGGGTGGCACGCTGTATCCGGAGATCCGCGATCTGCCGGGGCGGATGAACCACCGGATGCCGCCGGATGGCACCCTGGAAGAGAAATTCGCGCTGCGCCACACGGTGCGTTTTGCCGAGGGCGGCGTGTTTCACCAGTTGTTCGGGGCCACCGAGGTGATGACCAATACATTGCACGGGCAGGGGATCAAGCGCCCGGGTCCGCGGATCGTGATCGATGGCCATGCACCGGACGGAACGCCCGAGGCGATCTATGTAGAGGGTGCGCCGGGCTTTACCCTGTCGGTGCAGTGGCATCCCGAGTGGGATGCGGCGAATGACCCGGTTTCGCGCCCGCTGTTTACCGCCTTTGGGGATGCGGTGCGCGCCTGGGCGGCGCGCCCGGCCTTGCAAAAGAGCGCCTGAACATCGGTGGCCGGCCCGGTGGGATCGGCTTGGCCGTCACACCAGCAGATCGAAATGCTTGCTGAAGGGCAGGTCGCGAACCCGGGTGCCGGTCAGGTCAAACAGGGCATTGCCGAGCGCCGGCATTGACGGGGGGGTACCCGGTTCGCCGGCACCGCTGATATGCGGCTTGTTTTCGAGAATGGCGACCTCGGTGGCCGGGGCGGTGTGCATCCGGATGGCATCGTAGTCGGGGAAGTTGAGCTGTTCGACCGCGCCGTCGGAGAAGGTGATTTCGCCGTAACAGGCGGCGGACAGGCCGTAATTCATGCCGCCGATCATCTGGGCCTCGACGATGCCGCGATCGAGCACGATCCCGAGATCGCAGGCGATCCAGGCCTTGTTGATGCGGATCGTGCCGTCTTCGTCGACAACCTCGATCACCTGCGCGACCGGGGTTCCGAAGCTGTAGGTAAATCCGACGCCGCGCCCGACACCGTCCGGGGTCTTGCCGGTCCAGCCAGACATGTCGCGCACGGTTTCAAGGCAGGCGGCGGCGGGTTCCCATTCGGCCCGCGCCATCTGCAGGCGGAAGTCGAGCGGGTCGCGCCCGGCGGCATGGGCCATTTCGTCAACGAAACTGTCCAGCAGGAAGCCGTTGACCGAGGCCCCGACCGACCGCCAGAACCCGACCGGGACCGCCAGTTCGGCCAGATAGCCCCGGATGCGGAAATTCGGGATGGCATAGGGCGCATTGAAGGCACCGTCGACCGTGGTCTTGTCGGGGCCTGCCGCGGGCGCGCCCAGCCAGCGGCCCATCGCCTGTTGGGTGCAGGATTGCGCCGCGATGCCGCCATCAAGCAGCACCGCCTTGCCGTCCTTAACCGCGCCCCGGAACCGGCCAATTGCAGCGGGGCGGTAGAAATCGTGCTGCATGTCCTCTTCGCGCGACCACGTGACCTGGATCGGCGTATCGGGCATTTCCCGGGCGATACGAGCGGCAAGGACCGCAAAATCGACCTCGCCTCGGCGCCCGAAACCGCCGCCGAGATAGGTGGTATGCACCTCGACCGCCCCGGCCTCGAGCCCCACCGCGTCGGCGCAGTGGCGGGCGACGAAAATCGGTGCCTGGTTGCCGCACCAGATATCGAGCCGGGTTCCCGAGTAGAGCGCGGTGGCGTTCATCGGTTCCATCGTCGCGTGGGCCAGGTAGGGCACGCGGTATTCGGCGCTGATCTCGGTGGCCCCCGTGGGGATCGTGGCCGCGTCGCCATCGTCGCGCATGGTCGAATTCGGCTCCGTGTCAAAGGCGGCGGCGATCCCGGCAAGGATCTGGTCGGTTTCGGGCGGGTAGGGGGCCTCGTCCCAATCCACGTCGATGGCTTCAAGTGCCTGCATGGCGATCCAGCTGTTGTTGGCGATCACCGCGACGCCGGTACCCAGGTCGATGACCTGTTCGACGCCCGGCATGGCACGGGCCTCCGTGGCGTCAAACCGTTTCATCCCGCCATGTCGGGGGGACATGCGGACCGAGGCGAATTTCATGCCGTCCAGCCGTACGTCGATGCCGAACTGCGCGGTGCCGGTGGTCTTGCCGACCATGTCCACGCGCGGTTGCGACGTGCCAAGCAGGCGCCATTCGGTGGCGGGGCGCAATTCGGCCCTGATCGGGTCCAGCGCGGCGGCGGCCTCTGCAAGGTCGCCATACGCGATCTCGGTGCCGTCCGGTGCGATGACCCTGCCATTGGCTGTCTTGAGCGCCTGGCGATCAAGGCCGAGCCGTTGCGCGGCGGCTTCCTTCAGGGTTTCGCGCGCCGAGGCTCCGGCGGTGCGCATACGCTCGAACCCGTCGATCATCGAGGTCGATCCGCCGGTCACCTGCATGCCCATGACCTTGCCGATCACGCCGAGGGTTTCGGCGACACCATGCATGAAGTCCGACTTGTCATAGCCCTTACCGGGCAGCACCTCGCCGATCAGCGCACTGTTGTAATAGGCGGTGGCGGCGGGGCCATGCAGGATGCGGACCGCGTCAAGATCAACGTCGAGCTCTTCGGCAATCAGCGCGGCCCATGTCGTTCTGACGCCCTGGCCCATTTCGGCGCGGGGGGCGAACAGGGTCACGCCCTGCTGGTCGATCAGCACGAAGGGGTTGAGCGCCGCCTCGCCCTCGGCGGGCCGCAGCGGGTTGGGGGCAGGGCGGGACAGATAATAGGCGCCAAAGGCGACGCCACCGACAATGGCGGCGGACCCGATCAGAAAGGTCCGGCGGGCGATTTTTCCAAGGCTTGCCATCGATCAGGCCTCCTGCATCTTGCCGGCGGCGGTGTGAATCGCCGCGCGTATACGGGGATAGGTGCCACAACGGCACAGGTTGCCTTGCATCGCGTCGTCGATCTCGGCATCGGTGGGGTTCGGGGTCTCGGCCAGCAGCGCGGCCGCCTGCATGATCTGGCCCGACTGGCAGTATCCGCATTGGGCAACCTGATGCGTCACCCAGGCCTGCTGGATGATCGCCATGGCATCGGGGATGCCAAGACCCTCGATCGTGGTCACATCGCCCCAGACATCCGAGAGCGGCACCTGGCAGCTGCGCACCGCTTCTCCGTCGATATGCACCGTGCAGGCACCGCACGCCGCGACACCACAGCCGAACTTGGTGCCGGTCAGACCGATTTCATCGCGCAACACCCAGAGCAGCGGAACATCGTCGGGGAGTTCCACCTGATGGGATTTGCCGTTAATGGTGAGTTGGGTTGACATGGCGGGCCTCGATCCTGTCAATTGCAAAGACGATCTGACAAAAATAGTAAATAGTGTCAGAATGTCAACCGACCGGAAGACAAGGACGTGCAAGACCTGTGGCCATGATGCGAGAGACCAGCGATTCCAGGCAGGACACCATTCTGAATGCGGCGATGCAGGTGTTTTCGACCTATGGGTATCGCAAGACATCGATGAACGACATTGCCGACGGCGCGGGCATGTCGCGCCCGGCGCTTTACCAGCATTACAAGAACAAGGACGACATATTCCGCAGCCTGACGCAGGCCTATTACGACAAGGCTGTTGACGGGCTGGCCGATGCCCTGCGCGGCGACAAACCGGTATCCGAGCAGTTGCAGGCCGCGTTTGATGCGCAGATCGGCGACATGGTCGAAACATTGCTGAATTCGCCGCACGGGATGGAGCTGCTGGATACCGGGGAAAAGACCGCCGCGGACATCAAACAGGCGGGCGAGGATCGGTTGCGCGCGCTCTATGCGGACTGGCTCGGGCGGGCTGAGGGGCAGGGGCGCGTCACGCTGCCCGATACGCCCGATATGGTCGCGGATGTTATCCTGGTCGGGTTGAAGGGGCTGAAAACCACGGTCACTTCGGTGCCCCAGTTGCGCGCGCGGCTGGCGATTTTTGCCAGGTTGCTGGGGAGCGGGCTGACAAGGGACTGATCAGGGGGGGAGCGGCGCGCGACTCAGAGGTCAGCGCCCAGAGGCCAAGTTTCAGAGACCTGTACGCAGATGCCAGAGTTCGGGAAACAGTTCGACCTCGAGCATCCGCTTGAGATAGCTAATGCCGCCGGTGCCGCCGGTGCCGCGTTTGAACCCGATGACGCGTTCCACGGTGGTGACATGGTTGAACCGCCAGCGCCGGAAATAATCCTCCAGGTCGACCAGTTTCTCGGCCAGTTCATAGAGTTCCCAGTGGGTCGAAGGATCGCGGTAGACGGTGCTCCAGGCCTCGGTGACGCGGGCATTCTCGACATGCGGTTGGTCAGGTGGCCGGTTCAGAACCGAGCCGGGCAGGGGAAAGCATTGGTTCAGCGCGGCAAGCGCCACGTCATAGAGCGATGGCTGCGCCAGTTCGGCGCGCAGCAGCGCGGTGATGTCGGGGCGGTGGGCATGGGGCTTGAGCAGCGCGGTATTGCGGTTGCCCAACATGAACTCGATCTGGCGATACTGGTGCGACTGGAACCCCGAGGACTGCCCGAGCGCCTCGCGGAACGTGGTGTAATCGCTTGGCGTCATGGTGCGCAGCACGTCCCACGCGTTGTTGAGCTGTTCAAAGATCCGCGACACGCGGGCCAGCATCTTGAGGGCCGGACGCCGGTCGCTGCCGCGCAGGGTATCGCGCGCGGCGGTGAGCTCGTGAATGGCCAGGCGCATCCACAGTTCCGAGGTCTGGTGCTGGATGATGAACAGCATCTCGTCATGCGCCTCGGAGAGGGGATGCTGCGCGTCCAGAAGGCCCGGCAGGTGCAGGTAGTCGCCATAGGACATACGCCCGTCAAAGGACATCTGCGCCCCTTCGTGCGCGGGGTCATAGGGATCGCTCATGGTGTCGGCTCCAGTTGCAGGTCCATGCGAAACCGGTCGATCGACACGCCCGAGCGGGTCACGGTTTCGCGTTCGATCATCCGCCAGCCCCTGCGTGCAAGGAACCGGTGGGCGAGATGGCTGGCCGCGGTGGTCAGCCGCCGCAACCCGGTCGCGTGCGCGTGTCGCAGCAGGCCGTCGTGCAGATCGGATGCCACCCCGCGCCCCATGAATGCGGGATCGACAAAGGCCAGGTCCAGATGCCCGTCGGATGTCAGCGACATGAAGCCGATCACGTCATCCCCGGATTGTGCGACCAGCGTCGTCGCCCCGGCCAGGCGGGCACAGTTTTCGTGGCTTGGCCGGGGGGCGCTGGCGCTCCAGGCATCGCGTTGCGCCCGGTCATAATGGCCGCGCGCACCAATCTGGATCGCGCCGTGATAGACCTGCCAGCATGCGGCACAGTCATGCGCGACATAGGGGCGGACGATCCAGGTCATGTGACCGCCGCGCGGGCCATGTAGTCGGGGCGGTTCCAAAGCTGGTTCTGCATGACATCGCGGATGACCGCCACGGCGGCACGCACGTCGCTGGCGTCGATATAGAGCGGGGTGAAACCAAACCGCATGATGTCGGGCGCACGGAAATCGCCGATCACCCCGCGGGCGATCAGCGCCTGCATCGCGGCATAGCCCTGCTCAAAGCGGAACGAGACCTGGCTGCCGCGCTGGGCGGCATCGCGCGGGCTGGCGAGGGTCAGCATCGGGCAGGAGGCTTCGATCTCGGATATGAACAGCTCGCACAGGGCAACCGACATGGCGCGAACATCCTGCATATCCGCCATGTCCCAGATATCCAGCGCGGTTTCCAGCGCCGTCAGCTGGATGATCGGCGGGGTGCCGACCCGCATCCGTTCGATGCCCCGACCGGGGCGATAGCTCTGTTCGAAATCAAACGGTGCCTCATGGCCCAGCCAGCCGGAGAGCGCCGGAACCGCACGGTCGGCATGGCGCGGCGCCACGTAGATAAAGGCCGGCGCGCCCGGTCCGCCATTGAGGTACTTATAGGTACAGCCAACCGCGAAATCGGCCCCCGCGCCCGACAGGTCCACCGGAACCGCGCCCGCCGTATGCGCCAGATCCCAGACCGTGACGACCCCCGCGTCATGCGCGCGCCGGGTCAGGGTCGCCATGTCATGCAGCCGCCCCGTGCCGTAATCAACCTCGGTCAGCATCAGTACCGCGACCTCGTCGGTTATGGCGGCCTCAACGTCATCGGGAGCGACCACGCGCAATTCATGGCCCTTGCCAAGGCTCCGCAACAGCCCCTGTGCCATGTAGAGATCGGAGGGGAAATTGCCGGAGTCGCTCAGCACCACGCGGCGATCCGGGTTCAGTTCGAGCGCGGCGGCAAGCGCCTGGTAGACCTTGATCGACAGGGTGTCGCCCAGAACCACATGCCCGGGTTCCGCCCCGATCAGCCGGCCAACCCGGTCGCCCAGGGCCATCGGCATCGCCATCCACCCGGCCTTGTTCCACCCGGTGATCAGCATCTTGCCCCACTCGTCGGCGAGCATTCCGGCCAGCCGCCCCGGTGCCGCGCGGGGCAACGGGCCGAGCGAATTGCCGTCCAGATAGATCACATCTTGGGGGATGTCGAACATCGCCTTGGTTGCTGCAAAATCGGTCATTGGCTGTCCTGGCTTGTTGGGGCGCGGTGGCTCACATCTGGCCGCCGGCGATCTCGATCACCTGTCCGTTGATGCTCTCGGAGCCGGGGCGCACCAGCCACATGGCGGTGGCGGCGATCTCTTCGGGCGCGATCAGCCGCTTGTGGCGGTTGGAATTGACCATGACGGCGCGGGCGTCGTCCTGGCTGATCCCGGCGCGTTTGGCGATATTGCCGGTGTTGCGTTCGACGATCGGGGTATCGACATAGGCCGGGCATATGGCGTTGAAGGTCATCGGTTTGCCGATGTAATCCTCGCTCAGCGCGCGGGTCAGCCCGATCAGCCCGTGTTTCGAGGCAGAGTAACAGGCCGCGCCCGGCAGCCCCTTGACCCCGGCAATCGACGCCATGGTGATGACCCGGCCCCAATCGGTCTCCCGCATGCCGTGCAGGCATTCGCGGATGGTCAGGAACGCGCCGTCCAGGTTGGTGGCCATCATGTTGCGCCAGAATTCCAGCGTGGTCTTGTGCACCGCGCGTCCCTCGGCGACGCCGGCATTGGCGACGCAGATCTGCACCGGGCCGCGGGCGTCTACAGCCGAGGCGACCTTGGTGGTCACATCCTCTTCGTCGCGCACGTCCATGGCCATGCCAAAGATACCGTCGCCGGCCACCTCGTCGAGCACCTGCTGGCGTCGTCCGGTGATCGTGACCTGCGCGCCATCCGCCGCCAGTGCGCGGGCAATCGCCAGCCCGATTCCGGTGCCGCCACCGGTGACGAGCGCGTGCTTTCCTTGAACTGTCATGCTGTTTCTCCCTTGGCTCAGCAGCACCCTATCGGCTCGTCCACCAGAAACAAGCGGCTGCGGGCAACTGCGGGGTCGACCGGTGGCGACATGCCGGCTGGAAACCGGCTGCGATTCAGGTGCAGACTTGCACGCGGGAAACCAACATGGGGGGATGAGGCGATGAAATGGATTGACGTACCGCCGGTCTGGCTCGCCGGGTTTGTCGCCCTGGCCTGGGTCCAGTCGCGGCACCTGGCGTTCGGGCTTGGGTTTGGCGGCCACTGGGCTGACCTGCTCGGGGGGATGATGATCGGCGGGGGCCTGCTGTTGATGGTACTGGCCCTGAGCGCATTCCGCCGGCACGCCACCACGGTTCACCCCCACGGCACTCCCGAGCGTTTGATCCAGTCGGGAATATTCTCGCGGTCGCGCAATCCGATCTATGTCGGTGACGCTCTGCTCCTGGCGGGATTCGTGCTGCGATTCGATGCAGTTCTGGCGCTGCCGCTGGTGCCGATTTTCATCTGGGTGATCGAACAACGATTTATATTACCAGAAGAGAACCGCCTGCGAAAATTGTTCAGGGCGGATTACGCCAGATACGAAAGAAAAGTGCGCAGATGGTTGTGATCAGGTAACATATCTGCGCCGCGTCTCTGTGCCGCGCTTGCACAGTCTTGGAACGCAAGGTAGGGAAGCGACCAGAATTTAGGCCGTATTGCGCCCGCACCGGGCAAATTAGGGGGACTTGGATTGAAGATAGGAACGCCGAAGGAAATTCACGACGGGGAACGTCGTGTTGCGATGACGCCCGAGAGCGTGGCGCAGCTTCAGAAGCTGGGGCATGAATGCCTGATCGAGTCCGGGGCCGGGCTTGAGGCCGGCTTCTCGGATGCGGCATATGAAGCAGCGGGTGTCGAGGTGGTCAAGACCGCGGCGGCCCTCTACAAGGCTGCGGACGTGATCGCCAAGGTGCGCCCGCCCACCGAAACCGAAGTCAAGCGCCTGCGCGACGACCAGACCCTGATTTCGTTCTTCTATCCGGGTTCGAACGAAGAGCTGATGGGCAAGGCCGCCGAGCGGGGCGCAACCCTGATCGCCATGGACATGGTGCCGCGGATCAGCCGGGCCCAGAAAATGGACGCGCTGTCGTCGATGGCCAATATCGCCGGCTATCGCGCGGTGATCGAGGCGGGCAACAATTTCGGCCGTTTCTTTACCGGCCAGGTGACGGCGGCGGGCAAGGTGCCCCCGGCCAAGGTCCTGGTTGTTGGCGCCGGCGTGGCCGGTCTGGCCTCGATCGGGACGGCAACGTCGCTGGGCGCGATCACCTACGCGTTTGACGTGCGCCCCGAAGTGGCGGAACAGATTGAATCCATGGGCGCGGAATTCGTGTTCCTGGAGTTCGACGAATCCGAACTGCCGGATGGCGCGGCAACCGGTGGCTATGCGCCGCCGTCCAGCCCCGAGTTCCAGGCCAAGCAGCTCGAGAAGTTCCGCGAAATCGCGCCGGACATGGATATCGTCATCACCACGGCCCTGATCCCGAACCGGCCCGCGCCGCTTCTGTGGACCAAGGACATGGTCGAAGCGATGAAACCGGGCAGCGTGATCGTCGACCTGGCCGCCGAGCGTGGCGGCAATTGTGAACTGACCGTGATGGACGAAAAAGTCGTGACCGACAACGGAGTTACGATCATCGGTTACACCGATTTCCCGTCCCGCATGGCGGCGCAGAGTTCGACGCTCTATGCCAACAACATCCGTCACATGATGGCCGACCTGACGCCTGAAAAGGACGGCGCGATCAATCACAACATGGAAGATGACGTCATCCGTGGCGCGACCATCACCCATGAAAAAGAAGTCACCTTCCCGCCGCCGCCGCCCAAGATTCAGGCCATCGCGGCCAAGCCCAAGGAAAAGCCCAAGGAGCTGACCCCGGAAGAGAAACGCGCGCAGGAAGTGGCCGAGTTCAAGGCCCAGACCAAGCAACAGGTCACGCTGATCGCGGTTGGCGCGGTGCTGCTGCTGGGTGTCGGTCTCGTCGCTCCGGCGAGCTTCATGCAGCATTTCATCGTGTTCGTGCTTTCGGTCTTTGTCGGCTTCCAGGTGATCTGGAACGTGTCGCACTCGCTGCACACGCCGCTGATGGCCGTGACCAACGCGATCAGCTCGATCATCATCCTGGGGGCGCTGATGCAGGTCGGTTCAGGCAGCCTGCTCGTGATCATACTTGCCGCGCTGTCCATTTTCATGGCCGGGATCAACATCTTCGGCGGCTTTCTCGTCACCCGGCGCATGCTCGCCATGTTCCAGAAATCCTAAGGAGGCCGTACCATGGAATTCGGATTCACGACGGCGGCCTATGTGGTCGCGGCTGTTCTCTTCATCCTGTCGCTGGGTGGTCTTTCGGGCCAGGAAAGCGCCAAGCGCGCTGTCTGGTACGGCATCGTGGGCATGGCGCTGGCGGTGTTTGCCACGCTGATCGGCCCCGGTTCGGGCCTGTGGCTGCTGTCGCTTCTGCTGATCGCGGCCGGTGGCTCGATCGGCTATGTGGTGGCGCAGCGGGTGCAGATGACCGAGATGCCCCAGCTTGTTGCGGCGATGCACAGCCTGGTTGGTCTTGCCGCGGTCTTCGTGGGGTTCAACGCCCATTTCGAACTGGGCAACGTTCTGGCGCTGGACGATGCGGCCAAGAAATCCCTTGAGGGCTTTGCCGCGTTGCTGGCCAAAAAGGAAACGGTCGAGATCAACATCCTGCGGGTCGAGCTGTACCTTGGCATCTTTATCGGTGCGATCACCTTTACCGGCTCGGTCATTGCCTATGGCAAGCTGGCGGGCAAGGTGACGTCGGCGGCGACCAAACTGCCCGGCGGCCATGCGCTGAACGCGGGTGCCGCGGCGTTGTCTCTGGTCTGCCTGGTCTGGTATTTCAATACAGGTGCCTTCCTG
Organism: Microbulbifer sp. S227A; assembly: GCF_049800935.1. Taxonomy (NCBI): domain Bacteria; kingdom Pseudomonadati; phylum Pseudomonadota; class Gammaproteobacteria; order Cellvibrionales; family Microbulbiferaceae; genus Microbulbifer; species Microbulbifer sp. S227A. Next base: position 203,030 of record NZ_JBNAFZ010000003.1, read on the forward strand.
CCGCTGTTGTTGATGACGCTGGCGGCGCTGTTCATCGGCTATCACCTGATCATGGGCATCGGCGGTGCCGACATGCCGGTGGTGGTGTCGATGCTCAACAGCTACTCGGGCTGGGCCGCGGCGGCGATCGGCTTCTCGCTGGGCAACGACCTGTTGATCGTGGTCGGCGCGCTGGTCGGCTCTTCGGGTGCGATCCTGTCCTACATCATGTGCAAGGCGATGAACCGTCACTTTGTCAGCGTGATCCTGGGCGGCTTTGGCGGTGCTTCCGGCCCCGCGATGGAAGTCGAGGGCGAGCAGGTGGCCATCGAGGCCGATGGCGTGGCGCAGGCGCTGAACGATGCCGACAGCATCATCATCATCCCGGGTTACGGCATGGCGGTGGCGCAGGCCCAGCAATCGGTCAGCGAACTGGTCCGCAAGCTGCGCGCCGCGGGCAAGGAAGTACGTTTCGCGATCCACCCGGTTGCCGGACGTCTGCCGGGGCACATGAACGTGCTGCTGGCCGAGGCCAAGGTACCCTATGACATCGTGCTCGAGATGGACGAGATCAATGACGACTTCCCGGATACGGATGTTGCCATCGTGATCGGTTCCAACGACATCGTGAACCCCGCCGCCCAGGAAGACCCCAACAGCCCGATCGCCGGCATGCCGGTTCTGGAATGCTGGAAGGCCAAGCAGGTCTTTGTCTCCAAACGCGGCCAGGGCACTGGCTATTCCGGGATCGAGAACCCGCTGTTCTTCAAGGAGAACACCCGGATGTTCTATGGCGATGCGAAACAGTCGCTCGACAAACTGCTGCCAATGATCGACTGAGCTGGCGCAACATGACATGATTGGGCCCCTGCCGGACATCCGGCGGGGGCTTTTTCGTTCCGGGCGTTCTCAGACAAAGGCGAAATCGCTGTCCGTCAGGCCACCAATGGCGGTCAGCGTCGCGACGTGATGCACGGTGGCCATCCCCGCATCGAAATCCCCGGTCTCTGCAAATCGAACATAGAACAGGTCATTGCCGGTAAAGGCAAAACCCGTGGCGGTCGCGGTGGTCAGGTTCAGGTCGGCAATGCTGTCGGTGTTGACGACAGGGCCGGAAAACTCGGACGTCTTGAACAACAGCACATCGGTTCCCGGGTCAAAATCGGTGATCGTATCCGCATCGCTGCCCGCGTGGCGGGCCAGGGTCTGGTTCACATCCTGCCTGATGTGGCTGTGGTCGCCAAGCTCGACAAAGGCAAATCTGTCGGCGCCCTCACCGCCGATCAGCGTATCGGCCCCGGCACCGCCGACAAGCTTGTCCGCTCCGTCCCGGCCGATCAACAGGTCCTGGCCATCCAGCCCGCGCAAACGGTTGTTCAGCAAATCGCCTTCGAGCATGTCGTCAAAGAGCGACCCTGTGAGATTGTGGATCCAGCTCAGCGTGTCGCCTTCTGCATGTCCTCCCTCGCGGGTGTGGTTTTCCATCGAGATCCGTACCGCCTCGGGCGAGCCGCGATAGATCGCCGTGTCGATGCCCGACCCGCCATGCAGGAAATCCCGGCCCGCGCCGCCGATCAGCCGGTCATTGCCATTTCCGCCATCCAGGAAATCGTCGCCGCCCCGGCCGACAAGCCGGCTTGGCCCGTCACCGAGTATGATGCTGTCGCCAAACTCGGTTCCGATGACCATCTCGATCGAGATCAGCCTGTCGCCACGCGCATCGCCGAGCATCTGTCCGTTGCGGGTATTGACCGAGATATTGTCATCCGAGTCCGCGTAGGACACGGTGTCAAACCCGTCGCCCCCGTTCAGTAGATCGTCGCCGCGTCCGCCGGTCAGATGGTCATCTCCGGCCCCGCCTTCGAGAATATCGTCGCCCCATCCGCCGTTCAGGCGGTCATTGCCTCCGGCTCCGCGCAGCGTGTCATCGCCAAACCCGCCCCGGATGGTATTGGCCCCGGACGTGCCGATCAGAAGGTCGTCGTGATGCGAGCCCAGGAGGTTCTCGAACCCGGAAAAGACATCACCCTGGGCATCGCCGCCCTGCGCGAGATCGGCACCCAGATCCACGGTGACGGCGGATTTGGAGTGCCGGTACATCAGCCAGTCAAGCCCCGCGCCGCCCGACAGTGTGTCAGCCCCGAACCCGCCGCTGATCCGGTCATTGCCCGCATTGCCATTGAGCGTATCGTCGCCTTCGCGCCCGATCAGCCAATTGTCGTGATCGTCACCGATCAGCCGATCTGCGAAAACCGATCCGACCAGCCCTTCGATCTGCTCATAGCTGTCGCCCTGGGCCTCGCCGGACAAACCGGAACCGACGAGCAGATCGGCCACGATCACGGTTTGTGCATCAAGGCCGAGATAGACCGCGAAATCGCGCCCCGCGCCGCCCACCAAACGGTCTGCGCCGCCGCCGCCGATCAGCCGGTCATTGCCGCCGCGCCCCAAGAGCACGTCATCCGCATCGGTGCCGGTCAATATGTCGCCCTGGCCAGAGCCTTCGATTGTCGCCATGCCCATCTCTCCTGTCGCTACCTGCGTCGCGCGCTCTGCCAGGTTCGCCTGGCATCGGTTGAACGCAAGAATTTCAACGCGTTATGCGATGGCGGCTGGTGCTGGTCGTATGCGCGACGCGCGCTCCCGGCGATACCCTAGCAGATATGTCGGATTCTCCCTAATATGGCCGCGGATGCCGGTGCTGCCCAAAATTCAGGCAATGGCGCACCACACGGCAAGTATACATATGTATTCCTTTAACCATTTGAATTTATGTGGTTAACGCGAAGCGCGCCCGGATGCCTAGGGCGTGTTGACAGGACGGCCCGATGCCACCAATCGAAGATCACCCTCTGCGCTACCGGCTTGCAAACGAATTGCATGCCCGCCCGTTTCCCGAGATCGGTGCCGAGAGCAGCGTCGTGTTTGTCGCGATCAAGCAACCGCGCGAGGCAGTCAGCCGCGATCGCGATGCGGACCTGGCCCACCTGATCGCGTTGCTTGATCGCCATGGCGCGCCGCATCCGCAACCCGGTGCCACCCATTACACCAACCGGATCGGGCAGCATGTTCTGAAATGGGAGCAGCACACCGAATTCGTGAGCTATACCGCCTTTCGCGACGGCGTGTCGCCGCGCCCGTTCGATCCGGCGGATTTCGAGGTGTTCCCCGAAGACTGGCTTGAGACCGCGCCAGGACAGCGCATCACCTCGGCGATGATCCGGGTCGAGCCACGGCCGTCGGACGAAGAGATCGCGCGCAAGCTCTCGGACTGGTTCGTGCCCGAGAGCACCGCCATTGCCAACGTGCTGGATGAAAGCGCCATCATGTCGGGCGATTTCCGCATCGACCCGGCCGGGCATTCGCGGTTCGCGGTGTTTGTCGCAGAGCAGACAGGCGCGGCGCGGATCGGCCGGCTGGTTCAGCGGATGTGCGAGATCGAGACCTATAAATCCATGTCGATGCTGGGCTTTTCGCGTTCGCGCGAGATGTCGGCGCAGATTGCGGAACTCGACAATAACCTTGCGGCGCTGATGATGGAAATGACCCGAGGCACCACGCCGCCGGATGTGATCCTGCCCGACCTGCTGTCGATCTCCTCGCAGCTTGAGACATTGGCGGCCAATTCCTCGTTCCGGTTCGGCGCGACCGGGGCCTATGAGGCGCTGGTCAACCAGCGTATTCGCGTGCTGCGCGAATCGCGGTTTCACGGGCGGCAGACATTCGGCGAATTCATGATGCGACGCTATGCGCCCGCCATGCGCACGGTCAAATCCACCGAAACGCGGCTGCAGGCGCTTGCCGACCGGGCAATCCGGGCGGGAGATCTGCTGCGAACGCGGGTCGATGTGGAACGCAGCGCACAGAACCAGGCGCTGCTTGAGAGCATGGACCGCCGGGCCGATCTGCAATTGCGATTGCAGCACACGGTCGAGGGGCTGTCAGTGGTCGCGATCAGCTATTACGCGGTGTCGCTGGCGGGATACCTGCTTTATCCGCTGACCGAGGCGACCGGCCTCAGCAAGGGGATGCTGACGGCGATGGTGACGGTGCCGGTGATCGCGATGGTCTGGTGGATGGTGCGCCGGATTCGCCAGAAAATGGAATAGGCCGGACCGGGACCGGGACCGGGCGCCCCGGTTTCGCTATCTGCCGCGAATACGCGGGTCGAGAGCGTCGCGCAGCCCGTCACCCAGGTAATTTACGCTGAGCACGGTCAGCGAAATCGCCACACCCGGCCAGATCACCCGTTCGGGATAGTCTTGCAGGTAATCCGTGCCGTCATAAAGCAGCCGCCCCCAGGTCGGGAAATCCGGCGGAAAGCCGAGGCCAAGAAAGGACAGGCTGCTTTCGGTGATGATCGCCGTGGCGATACCCAGGGTCGCCGAGACCATGATCGGGCTGAGCACGTTGGGCAGGATGTGGCGGGTGATCATCTTGGAGTTGGTGGTGCCGATGCTGCGGGCGGCGAGCACGAATTCCCGCTCCTTGAGCGCCAGCACATCGCCGCGCACGATACGCGCGGTGGGCATCCAGCTGGTGATGCCGATGGCACAGACGATCAGGATGAAAATGCCCTGTTCCGGACCAAAGGCGGCGCTGAGCGGTTCGCGAAAGAGCAGCATCATCACCAGCAGCAGCGGCAGCAGCGGCAGCGCCAGAAACAGGTCGGTCAACCGCATCAACGGGCCGTCAAGCTTGCGGAAATATCCGGCGATCACCCCGACGAAAGACCCGAGAAACAACGCCAGCAGCATCGCCGTCATGCCGACGGAAACCGAGGTCTGCCCGCCCGACATCATCCGCGACAGGATATCCCGCCCAAGTTGGTCCGTGCCAAAAGGATGGGCCAGGCTGGGCCCCTGGTTGCGCTCGCGTATGTCGATCTGGGTCGGCTCGATGGTCCAGACATAGGGGCCGAGATAGACCGCAAGGATGATCAGCAGGAACAGGATACCGCCCCACAGGGCACCCTTGTGGGTCTTGAACTGGTCCCAGACATCCAGCCACTGGCTGCGCGGCGGCCGCTCGGGCAGGGGGCCGCTGGCAAGGGCGGTGGCCGGGTCGTGTGCCGTGAGCGCGGCAACCTCGTCCAGCGGATCGGATGACGTGTCGTGGCGCGATTCAGTCATAGCGGATCCTCGGGTCAAGAATGCCGTACAGGACGTCGGCGATCAGGTTGAAGAGGACGATCAGCACCGCAAAGATAAAGGCCAGGGTCTGCACCATCGGCAGGTCGTTGGCCTGGATCGAACTGATCAGCAGTTGACCGATACCGTTCACCTTGAACACCTGTTCGGTGATGATCGCGCCGCCAAAGATCGCGGGAACCCCAAGGGCGATCACCGTCACCACCGGGATCATCGAATTGCGCAGCACATGCACCATGACCACGTAATATTCGCTGATGCCCTTGGCGCGGGCGGTACGCACGTAATCCTGGTTCAGGTTGTCCAGCATCGAAGCGCGCATGAAACGGCTGATCTGTGCGGTGATCTGCAGCGCGAGCACCATGACCGGCATGACCATCTGTCGCAGCTGTGCGACAAAGCTGTCCCAGTCGGTGACCTTGTGGGTGGTGTCATAGATCGACGGGAACCAGCCGAGATTGACCGAAAAGATCACGATCACCAGCACCCCGGAAAAGAACGGCGGCACCGAAAAGCCGATCATCGACACGAATGTGCCGGTCTGATCGAACCACGAATATTGCCGATAGGCCGAATAGATGCCGATGGGCAGCGCGATCAGGATGCCGACCACATAGGCGGTGCCGACCACCCAGAGGGTTTGCGGAATGCGCTGTACCACGATGTCCATGACCGGCGAGCGGGTCTGCCAGCTCAGCACGCGCAGCTTGCCATCCGCCAGCTGGGTGCCAAAGATGTTGTCGATCAGGACCTGCGGTTCGATCCAGAAGAACTGTACCATCCATTTCCAGAACCGCACCGGGATCGGTTCGCCCAGCCCGAGCGCCTTGCGCATCTCTTCGCGCACTTCGACCGGCACGGTCAGCGGCACCTGTGACATCGGGTCGCCGGGTGCCAGTTCCAGCAGCAGAAAGATGATCAGGCTGATGAAGAGAAGCGTCGGAACCGCCAGGACCAATCGTCGGATCGTAAAGGTCAGCATTCAATTGCCCTTGCGGCTTGTTCTTGTTGCGACGATGCCGCGCCCCGGATGGTCCGGGGCGCGACGGGTCGGATTGGCAGGTCAGGAGCCTTGCTGGCGGTGCCAGTCGGCGACATTCCACAATTCGGAATCCCACACGTTCATGATGACGCCACCCAGCGAATTGGCATGGGCCGAGTTGCGGCCGCGGTGGGTCAGCGGGATCATGACATATTCCTGCATCAGGATGTCGTTCAGCGCCTTGGCAAGGCGTGCCCGCTCGTTCAGGTCACCGGTCACGGCCATTTCCGCCACCAGCGCGTCGTAATCCTCCGAGCAGAAGCGCATCATGTTGTTGCCCTGCCACTGGGTTTCCGGGCGCGGGAACTCGTCACAGATCCAGTTGGCCATATAGGCTTCGGGGTCGGTGCCGTCGAAATTGTTGGTGAACATCTCGATATCGGCAAAGAACTTCTGGAACGTGTCCGGGGAACCCGGATCCGAGCCAAAGAACACCGAAGCGTCGATGCTGCGCAATTCGGTTTCCACGCCGATCTGCGACCACCAGTCCTTGATCAGCGCCTGGTAGTCCTGCCGTACCGCGTTGACCGAGGTCTGGAACAGGATCGACAGCCGCACGCCGTCCTTGGCGCGGATACCGTCGGCACCGGGTGCCCAGCCGGCCTCGTCCAGCAGCTTGTTGGCACCGTCGATGTCCTGCACGAGGCAGCTGTCATTGGCGGTGGAGGCATAAATTGCCGGCGCCGGCAGCACGTTGCAGGTCAGCTTGCCGAAGTCACCATAGCCGATTTCCGTCAGCAGCGCGCGGTCAATTGCCATGGACAGGGCCTGGCGTACCGCCTTGTCCACCATGAAAGGATGCGGATGCTTGGCGGTTCCGCGCTCTTCGCCCAGGGCCGGGTTAACGTCGGTCAGGTTGACATGCAGGCGCTCGACCTGGGTGCCGAAATCGACGATGTTCTTGCCCTTGCCGGCCTCTTCCATGCGCTTGAGCACGTCGGGTGCCAGTTGCAGGTTCCAGGCGTAGTCGAATTCGCCGGTCTCCATTACCGCGCGGCCCGCCGCCGCGGCATCGCCACCGCCCTTCAGGGTCATCGTCGCAAAGGCCGGCTTGTCCGGGTCGCGATAGTTTTCATTGGCCGCGAGGGTCACCACGTCATTGGGGCGGAACTCGGTCACGGTGAACGGGCCGGTGCCGATCGGGTTGAAATTGGCCTCGGTGCATTCCGGTGCCTTGGGGCCGAGGCAATCCTTGAACTGTGCTTTCTGGATGATCGGGGCCTGGGCTCCGACAAAGGGGCCATAGGGGAACGGCTTGGCCACGCCGAACCTGATTACCACGGTGGTGTCGTCCGGCGTTTCCACGTCGACCACGTCGCCGAATTTCTCGGATTGGGCACAGCCGCCACCCTCGGCGGTGCAATATTCCCAGGTGAATTTCACGTCTTCCGAGGTCACCGGAGAGCCGTCGGACCACAACAGGCCTTGCTTGAGTTTCCAGGTGATCGACTTCAGGTCCTCGCTCACTCCGCCATTGGCGACGGTGGGCACATCCTCGGCAAGCCAGGGCACCATGTTGCCGTCCTGATCATAGCGTGCGAGCGGTTCGATCACCAGCGAGGCGGCCTCGAGATCCTTGGTGCCGCCGGACAGATAGGGTGTCATGATCGATGGCGCCTGCCAGTAGATCACCTTGACTTCGCCGTCCGATCCACGCTCGGCAAACGCGGCGGGCGCCAGGGCCGTTCCGGCGATCGCTCCGAGCAACAGGGCTCTGATAGTCATGTCTTACTCCTTGCTGGACGCTTGCGCGCCTTGTGTCCCCGCATGTAGCAGCGGGCGTTTCCTGTGCCGCAACAGGAACATGCAGCGGCCGCGGCGCGGGTTGCGCCGTTTGTCGACCTGCCGCGGTGCCCCTCGCACCACTTGTGCACTTATCGAAACAGAGTTTGCCAAAAATGCAAGAGTTGCCTTGGGTAAATGCAACCACGGGGTTTGACAGTGATGGCTTTCGCGCCGTAGCGTTCTGTTTTGTCAGTCTTGGAGAATGCCCGTGCTGGATCAGCCGATTGCACAGATCAAGGGTCTCAAGGTCGAATTCCAGACCAAGGATGGCCCGGTGGTCGGGGTCGAGGATGTGTCGTTCGAGGTCAATCCGGGCGAAACCGTCTGTATCGTTGGCGAGTCCGGGTCGGGCAAATCGGTCACATCGCTTTCGCTGATGCGGCTGGTCGAGTTCGGCGGCGGCCATATCGGTGCCGGACGCCTGATTTTCGATCGCCGCGACGGCGCGGATCTCGACGTGGTGCAGGCCGACCAGGATCTCATGCGGCACATTCGCGGCAACGAGATCGGGATGATTTTCCAGGAGCCGATGACCGCGCTGAACCCGGTGTTCACGGTCGGGCGGCAGCTGACCGAGGGGTTGCGGGTGCACAAGGGGCTGTCGCGCGCCGAGGCAGAGGAACGCGCGCTGGTGCTGTTGCGCGAGGTGCGCATCCCCGAGCCGGAACGGCGTCTGAAACAATACCCGCACGAGCTGTCGGGCGGCATGCGGCAACGGGTGGTGATCGCCATGGCGATGGCCTGCGAGCCCCGGCTGCTGATCGCGGATGAACCGACCACCGCGCTGGATGTCACGATCCAGGCCGAGATCCTCGCGCTGATGGACCGGCTCAAGCGCGAAACCGGGACCGCGGTGATGTTCATCACCCATGACATGGCGGTGGTGGCGCAGATGGCCGACCGGGTGGTTGTCATGTTCCGGGGCCACAAGGTTGAAGAGGGCAGCGTCGAAGAGATATTTGAGACCCCCCGGCACGATTACACCAAGGCATTGCTGGCGGCGGTTCCCAAGCTGGGCGAGATGCGCGGCAAGAGCGCGCCCGAGCCGATGAAGCTGTTGGGGGTCGAAGGGCAGAAGATCGCGCCGATCACCGGTACCGACGAAGTCCTGCTGACGGTGCGCAACCTGACCACGCGGTTTCCCGTCAAGGGCGGGTTCTTTCGGCGCACTGTGGCCAATGTCCACGCGGTCGAGGATGTGTCCTTTACCATCAATCGCGGCCAGACCCTGAGCCTCGTTGGGGAATCCGGCTGTGGCAAATCCACCGCCGGCCGCTCGATCCTGCGCCTTGTCGAGCCGATGGCGGGCGAGATCGATCTGGATGGCGTCGATGTTCTCGGTCTTGACGCGCGCGGGCTGCGCGATGCGCGGCTGGACATGCAGATGATCTTTCAGGACCCGTTCGCCTCGCTCAACCCGCAGATGCAGTTGCTGGACCAGGTGGCGGAACCGCTTCGCAATTATGGCTCCAATTCCGCCGAGGCGATCCGCGAGAGGGTGGCGATGCTGTTTGACCGTGTAGAGTTGCCGCGCGGTTTCATGCGCCGCTATCCGCACGAGCTCTCGGGCGGGCAGCGCCAGCGCGTGGCCATTGCCCGGGCGCTGGCGCTCAATCCCAAGCTGATCATCGCGGATGAGGCGGTCAGCGCGCTGGATGTGTCGGTTCAGGCGCAGGTTCTGAACCTGATGATGGAATTGCAGGCGGAACTGGGCCTGTCCTTTCTGTTCATCAGCCACGACATGGCCGTGGTCGAGCGGGTCAGCCATCAGGTCGGCGTGATGTACCTGGGCCGGATCGTCGAGCTCGGGCCGCGCGCAAGGGTGTTCGAAAACCCGCAACACCCCTATACGCAGGCATTGATGAAGGCGGTTCCGATTGCCGATCCACGCCGGCGCAAGTCGGAAAAGGACCTGAATTTCAAACCCATCCCCTCGCCGATCCACGGCATCGACTATGCCCCGGAACCGTCGCTCTATGACGAGGTCGAGCCCGGGCACTACGTTCTGGCCACCGACAGCGGCTATTGATGCAACCCCGGCTGACCCAGATCACGCCCTTTGTTCCCTGCACCTCGCTTGCGGCGCAGATTGCGTTCTACCGTGGCGTCCTGGGATTTGCGCTTGGTTACCGGGCCGAGAACTATGCCTTTCTGCGCCGCGATGCGGTGGCCATTCGCCTGGTCGAGGTGGATGCGACGGTCGATCTCGCGCATCCCGAGCGCGAGGGATCGTTCTATATCGATGTCACCGGGATCGATGCGCTCTATCAGGGGCTGCGCCCGGGCCTTGACACCTTGCCACCGGAACGGGTGCGCGCGCCGTTCGACCAGGACTATGGCCAGCGGGAATTCCACGTGGCGGATGAAGACTGCACGCTGGTCTTTTTCGGTGAGGCGATCCGGGCATGAGCGAGGGGAACCGCAATGGCTGAACGCCTGTCGCCACTTGACCTGATGACGCAACTGGTCCGCTTTCCCACGGTCAGCAGCGAAACCAACCTGCCGCTGATCGATTGGGTCGACAACTATCTTGGCAGTCACGGCATCGATGCCCACCGCTGGGTCGATCCGGAACAACCGCACAAGGCGGCGCTGTTTGCCCATGTCGGCCCGATGGAGCCGGGCGCGGTGGTGCTGTCGGGGCATACGGATGTGGTGCCGGTCGCGGGACAGACCTGGGACAGCGATCCCTTTGCCGTGGTCGAACGGGACGGGCGGTATTTCGGGCGCGGCACCTGTGACATGAAGGGATTTGACGCCATCGCCATCTGGACGCTGGTCGAGGCGCGGGCGCGCGGTGTGAAACGCCCGCTGCAACTGGCGCTGAGCTTTGACGAAGAGATCGGCTGTACCGGCGCGCCGCCGATGATCGAGGCGATGCAGCCGGTCCTGCCCAAGGGGAGCGCGGTGATCGTGGGCGAACCGTCGATGATGAAGGCGGTGACCGGGCACAAGGGCGGGCATGGTTATTCCATCCATGTCCGTGGCTACGAGGTGCATAGTTCGCTTTTGCCCATGGGGGTCAGCGCGATTCTCGAAGCGGGGCGGATCCTCAACTGGGTCAATGCCACCAATGCGCAGGTGCAGGCCGCAGACCCGACGCCGGTTGCGGCGATGTTCACGCCGCCCTTCACAACGCTGCATGTGGGCGAAGTCGAGGGCGGGACCGCCCGCAACATCACCGCCAAGGACTGCCGGCTGGAATTTGAAATCCGACCGGTTCCGGACGAGGAACCGGCGGCGTGGAAACAGCGATTCACCGACGAGCTGCGCCGGATCGAGGCCGGGATGCAGCGTGCCCATCCGGAGAGCGGTATCGACATTTCGCCGGTCTATGACCTGCCGGGGTTGCGCCCTGAAACCGATGGCGAGGCCGAGGCGCTGGTGCGCGCGATCACCGGTGACAATGGCGCGCATGTGGTCAGCTATGGCACCGAGGCCGGGCAATTTCAGGAGGCGGGATATTCCGCGGTGGTCTGTGGGCCGGGCGACATTGCGCAGGCGCATCAACCCAACGAATATATCGAGGTCGCACAGTTCCGCGCCGGCGTCGATTTCATGGAAAACCTGCTCGCGAGATTGCAACGGGGCTAGGTGGCGCGCATCCGCCGAACCGGTTGAGCGTCGCAGGCCAGAGGCGTAGAACTTTGGCAATCACGTCCCACGCCTTGCGAGAATCAGGAGATAACCCCATGCCAGTCAAGAACCGCTTTGCAGAAATGCAGGATGAGATCACCGCCTGGCGCCGTGATATTCACCAGAACCCGGAAATCCTGTTCGAGACCCACCGCACCAGCGCGCTGGTCGCTGACAAGCTCGGGGCGTTTGGCTGTGACGAGGTGGTGACCGGCATCGGCCGCACCGGGGTTGTCGGTGTCATCAAGGGCAAATCCGACACACAGGGCAAGGTGATCGGCCTGCGCGCGGACATGGATGCCCTGCCGATCCACGAGGCGACCGGGCTTGACTATGCCAGCAAGACCGACGGGGCGATGCATGCCTGTGGCCATGACGGACATACCGCGATGCTGCTGGGCGCGGCCAGGTACCTGTCGGAGACCCGCAATTTCGATGGCACCGTCGTGGTGATTTTCCAGCCCGCAGAAGAAGGCGGCGGCGGTGGGCGCGAAATGTGCCAAGACGGCATGATGGAGCGGTGGGGCATCCAGGAGGTTTACGGCATGCACAATTGGCCGGGCCAGCCGGTGGGCAGCTTTGCGATCCGCCCCGGTGCCTTTTTTGCCGCGACCGACCAGTTCGACATCACCTTGACCGGGCGGGGCGGGCACGCGGCCAAACCGCATGAAACAATCGACACGACGGTGATGGCGTCGCAGGTGGTCATGGCGCTGCAAACCATCGCCAGCCGCAATGCCGACCCGGTGGATCAGGTCGTGGTTTCGGTGACGTCGTTTGAAACCTCGTCCAAGGCGTTCAACGTCATACCGCAAGAGGTTCAGCTCAAGGGCACGGTCCGCACCATGAGCGCCGCCATGCGCGACCTCGCGGAACAGCGGATCAACGAGATCTGCACCGGCGTTGCGGCCACCTTCGGGGGCAGCGCCGACGTGACCTATTACCGGGGCTATCCGGTGATGGTGAACCATGACGAACAGACCGCCTTTGCCGCCGACGTGGCGCGGCAGGTCTCAGGCACATGCGAGGACGCGCCGCTGGTGATGGGGGGCGAGGATTTCGCCTTCATGCTCGAAGAGCGCCCGGGGGCCTATATTCTGGTGGGCAATGGCGAATCCGCGCCGGTGCATCATCCGGAATACAATTTCAACGACGATACCATCCCCGCTGGGTGCAGCTGGTGGGCCGAGATCGTTGAACGGCGGATGCCGGCGGCCTGACCGGTTGAAAGGGCCCGGTCGCCGGGCCCTGCGCGCAGGCCTCAGCCGGCTTGCCAGAGGTCCTGATAGACGGCTTCGATCCCGGCGGCCTCGGTCGCGGCGCTAAAGTCCGAGCAGGCCACATCGCGCGCGGCGGCGGACATGGCGGCGTGGCGCGTGTCATCGGTCAACAGCCCAAGCGCGGCCCTGGCGGCCTGTTCCGGGCCATCCTGATCGACGATCAACCCGGCGCGCCCCTGCGCGGCAAAGGCGCTGTAATAGCCGGCATCGCTGCCGACAAAGGGCACGCCGCTGGCCATGCCTTCGAGCGGCACCATGCCATAGCCCTCATAGCGCGGCAGCTGCATCACCAGCGACAGGGCACGCATCAGCGAGGGGAGCTGATCCGCCGGGATTTCACCGGGGAACAGGATGCGGTCAGACAGCTGCGCCGCCGCGATCTGTTCCTGCAACTGGCGCAGAAACCCCGCATGTTCCCGTGCCGCCCGACCGATCACCAGCGCAACCGCGCCGGGCAGGTCTGGCAGCAGGTTCAGCATCGCGGCAACGAACCGGTCGGTGCCCTTTTCCGGGCGAATGCGGCCCACGGTGGCGATGCCCATCGTGCCACCATAGCCAAGCGCCGCCCAAGCCGCCGCGCGGTCGCGGGCCGGGGCAAACAGATCGGTATCGACCCCGTGCGGAACCACGGCGCGGACATGGGGCACATGGTCCGCCGCCGCATCGGTGGTGGCGACCACCGCATCCATGCGGCTGATCAGCCAGCGGGGATAGGCCGAATGCCGCCGCTGCGCCGCCGAGGTGAACACGATCCGGATGGGCAGGCGCAGCACGTCCCGCGCCCAGATCGCCGCCCGCATTTCCGGGTTGCGTCGCACATGCCAGATCGCAAAGGGGCGATCCGGCGGAGGGGTACGGGACAGGGCGCGCGCCTTGGCAACGGGGATGGGTGCAGGGCAACCGGGCAGGGGATGGCCCACCAGGCGCAGGTCATGAAACCGCGCCTGCTGTCGCAGCACGTTGGCGGCGGTTGCCGACACCCCGGTAAAGCGCGGGTTCAGGTTGGTCACGAACAGCTCAGCCACGGGGCGCAAGCCCCAGGGCGGAACAGAGCGTGCTCACCAGCCCGGCCAGCTTGTCCTGCTGGCTGGCGACAAATGCACCCGCGGCAGCGCGCGCGCGCTCCAGCCTGTCCGGATGCTCAAGCCAGTTGCGCATACCCTCGGCCAGGCCCGCCGCATCGGACACTTCAACCGCACCGCCCATGGCGAGCAAGGGGGCATAGGTTTCGGCGAAATTGGCGACATGGGGCCCGGTCATCACTGCGGCCCCGGCCTGCGCAACCTCGTAGGGATTGTGGCCCCCGATGGGACGCAGCGAGCCGCCCAGAAACACCAGCGGGCTGAGCGCGTACCATGTGCCGGTCTCGCCCAGCGTGTCGGCCATGTAGACCTGTGTGCCGGCGGCGATCGGCTCTTGCGCGGTGCGGCGCGCCATGGTCAGCCCGGCCTCGCGCACCAGCGCCGCCACCTCGTCCCCGCGTTCGGGATGGCGCGGCACCAGCAACAGGCACAGATCCGGGTGGTCGCGCAGCAGGGTCTTGTGCGCCTCCAGAACCACCTGTTCCTCGCCCGGATGGGTCGAACTGGCAACCCAGACCGGGCGGGCCGCAAGATCGCGACGCATATGCTCCAGCGTATCGTGATCCACCGGCAGGGGGGCCGAGGTCGCCTTGAGATTGCTGCCCACCTTGACCCGCGCGGGGTCGGCCCCGATCGACAACAGCCGGTCGGCGATTTCGGCGTTCTGGGTGAGCATCAGGGCAAACCGGTCAAGCACGAAACGCGCGGTTGCCGGCGCCTTTTGCCAGGTGGCGGCGGATTTCCCGGAGAGTCGCGCGTTGAGCAGGGCCAGCGGCACGCCCCGCCTGTGTCCCGCGTCGAGAATGCCGGGCCAAAGCTCGCTTTCGACAAAGATGCCGGCATCGGGGCGCCAGTGATCATAAAAGCGCCGGATCGGGCCGGGCGCATCCAGCGGCACGAATTGATGCCGGGTGCGCGGCGGCAGGCGGCGCGCGATCAACGCCGCCGATGTCGCGGTGCCGCTGGTGATCAGAAACTCGGCGTCGGACAGGTATTCGCCCATATGCGTGATCAGGGTCAGCACCGACAGGCTCTCTCCGACACTGGCCGCATGGAACCAGATCAATCGCCCCGCCGGGCGGCGTTCGCTGGCATTGCCCAGCCGTTCATGCATGCGGCGCGGGCTGACGCCGTGGCGGCGCAGCTTGCGTGACACCATCAGGTAGGCCAGCGGCGACACCACCCTCGCGGTGCCGCGATACAGGTGAAACAGGGCCGTCGGCTTGGCGACGGGGCGGGTCATCAGCCGCCCGTGTGGCTCATGTGGCGCGACATCTGCCCGTCCGGCCGCTGGCGGGAATAGTCGAAATCATGCCCCTTGGGCTTGTGTGCGATGGCCGCCCGGATCGCGTCACGCAGGGGGGCTTCGGTATCCGGGTGATCGCGCAGGGCGGCGCGCAGATCGGCATTGTCTTCCTGTCCGAGGCACATGAACAATTCGCCGGTGCAGGTCAGCCGCACGCGGTTGCAGCTTTCGCAGAAATTATGGGTCAGCGGCGTGATAAAGCCGATCTTCTGCCCGGTTTCTTCAAGCCGCACATAGCGCGCCGGGCCTCCGGTGCGCTCTGCCAGGTCGGTGACGGTGTAATGCGCGGCATAGGTGCGGCGCACATCCTTGACCGACCAGTATTGCCCGATACGATTCTCGTTGCCGATATCGCCCATCGGCATGACCTCGATCCAGGTCAGGTCCATGTCGCGCTCGGCGCACCATTCGGTGATGGTGGGCAATTCGTCTTCGTTGAACCCCTTGAGCGCAACCGCGTTGAGCTTGACCCGCAAACCCGCACGCTGGGCGGCGTCGATGCCGCGAATGACCTGTGGCAGGCGGCCCCAGCGGGTGACTTCGGCGAATTTTGCGTCATCCAGCGTGTCGAGTGAAATGTTCACCCGGCGCACACCGGCGGCGTAGAGATCATCGGCAAAGCGCTCAAGCTGGCTGCCATTGGTGGTCAGGGTCAATTCCCTGAGCGCGCCGCTGTCCAGGTGGCGGGTCATCGAGTCAAAAAAGGTCATGATCCCCTTGCGCACCAGCGGCTCGCCCCCGGTGATGCGCAGTTTTTCCACGCCAAGACCGATGAAGGTCGAGCACATGCGGTCCAGCTCTTCCAGGGTCAAAAGTTCTTTCTTGGGCAGAAAGGTCATGTTTTCCGACATGCAATAGACACAGCGGAAATCGCACCGGTCGGTGACGGATACGCGCAGATAGGTGATGGCGCGGGCAAAGGGATCAATCAGCGGAGCAGTCATGCCACATAGGTAAAGCGCGGGTGGCGACGCGGCAAGGGGCATATGGTATGAGTCCGGTGATTGCAGGGGCGCGGCCCCGGGCCGAAAATTGGGAGGACCCTATGGGGCAACAGGAATATCAACCGGATCTTGTGCTGGATTTCTGGTTTCCCGACACCGGCCACCAACACGATCCCGAGCGCCACATGGCATTCTGGGACGAGAGAATGCATGGCGGCATGGATGCGGCGATCATTTCACGATTTGCCGGGCTGACCCGTGCGGCGGCCACCGGGGCGCTGGACCATTGGGCCGACACCCCGCGCGGCAGGCTGGCGTTGCTGATTGCGCTGGACCAGTTTCCCCGCTCGCTCTGGCGCGACACCCCCGCCGCCTTTGGGCAAGACATCAAGGCGGCACGGCTGGCGCGGCACGGGATCGACAATGGCGATTTCGACGGGCTCGCCCCGTGGGAGCAGACGTTCTTCGTGATCGCCATTTCACATTGCGAGGGGCCGGAGCATCTGGAGCGGATGCGGCAACTGGAGCCGGTGATCGACACCATCGTGTCGCGCCTGCCAGAGGCAATCCGCCCGGCCGGAGAACAGCTCTGGGCGCAGCATCGCCGGGTCAGTGCGATCATCGAGCGGTTTGGCCGCCACCCTCATCGCAATGCCGTCCTGGGGCGCTGTTCCACGCCCGAGGAAGACGCCTATGTCGCCGACGGTGATTTCCCGCATCTGCGCCGTCCGTCGCAGGCGTCCTGACGCGGTACGCGGGCCGATTGCCTGCGGTCTCAGCCGCCCTGCGCGGTGCAGTCGCCGGTTGCGAGGTATTTCGCGGCCTCTTTGCGGGCAAAGGGTTTCATCCTGTCACCATGTTCGGCCAGAAAGGCCCGCACGCGGGGCGCATCGTGTTTCGAAAGTTCGCGCAGCCACCAGGCCACGGCTTTCTGGATGAACCAGTCGCGGTCGCTGACATACCCAGCCGCCCAGCCAAGCACCCGGTCGCGATGGGCCAGATCCGCGGGTTTCGGGTGGTTCTGCTTGGTCCAGGGCAGGGTGATCACAAGCGCGGCGCGGCGGGTCCACAGGTGATCGGAATCTGTCCAGCCGGCCACCGTATCGAGCCGCGCCGGGTCCGCGATCAGCCGTTTCTGCCCGGCCATGCAAACATGATCGGCGATGGCCCAGGCGTCGCATTCGGGGAGCCAGCTCTGGATCACCTCCCAGATCTCGGCGTCGGGGCGGATGCGAGCCTGGGTGAACAGCTTGGCCGCGAGTATCCGCGCCTCGTGGATATCGGTGTTCCAGAGATCGCGCGCCAGGTCGATGCGGGTCGCAAGCGCCAGTTCACGCCGCAAGTCGCGCGACAGATCGTTCAGCACCGGGTTCGCCACGCCCAGATAGCGCCGCTCGACCTTGTGATAGCGGGCCATCTCCGCGGCCTTGCCCGGCGCGCCCTGACGGGCCAGCCGGTCGACAAGTTCGGCGGCGTTCATATGCGTGCGGCCCTATTCAACGGTTACCGATTTTGCCAGGTTGCGCGGCTGGTCCACATCCGTGCCCTTGGCCACCGCCGTGTGATAGGCCAGCAGCTGCGCCGGGATCGCATAAAGGATCGGGGCGAGCGACGGGTGAATATGCGGCATGCGGATGGTATCCCAGACGCCATCGCTGGCCTCGGTGATGCCGCGATCATCCGACACCAGGATCACCTTGCCGCGCCGCGCCATGACCTCCTGCATGTTGGATACTGTCTTGTCAAAAAGCGTGTCGCGCGGTGCCATGACCACCACCGGCATATGTTTGTCAATGAGCGCGATGGGGCCATGCTTGAGTTCGCCTGAAGCATAAGCTTCGGCATGGATATAGCTGATTTCCTTGAGTTTCAGCGCGCCTTCAAGGGCCAGAGGGTACATCTGCCCACGCCCCAGGAACAGCACGTCGCGCGCTTCGCTCAGCCGTTGCGCGGCGGTCTTGATCGTGTCGTTCTGATCGAGCGCGACATTCAGGATCGCTGGCAGCCCGCGCAGCGCGGAAATGTGATCGGCGATTTCATCGGCGCCCAGCTCGCCCCGATCCGCCGCGGCCTTGATCGCCAGGATCAGCAGTACCGCAAGCTGGCAGGTAAAGGCCTTGGTCGAGGCAACGCCGATCTCGACGCCCGCAAGGATCGGCAGGGCCAGATCGCTTTCACGTGCAATCGAGCTCTCGGGGACATTGATCACCGAAACGATCTGGTCCGCCTTGTCACGGCAATAGCGCAGCGCCGCCAGCGTGTCGGCTGTTTCGCCCGACTGGCTCACGAAGAGGGCCAGCGTGCCTTCGGTGATCGGCGGCTCGCGATAGCGGAATTCGGACGCCACATCGACCTCGACGGGCAGGCGGGCGATCTGTTCGAACCAGTATTTCGCGGTCAGGCAGGCATAGTAGGCAGTGCCGCAGGCAACCATGGTAAGCCGCTGGACCCTGGTGAAATCGATGCCGTCGCCCGGCAGGCTGACCCGGTCTTCGCCGCTGGGAAGGTAATGGCGGATGGCGTCGCCGATGACCTCGGGCTGTTCGGCGATTTCCTTGGCCATGAAATGCTTGTGCCCGGCCTTGTCGACGCTTGCATTGGCCAGCTTGATTTTCTTGATGGCGCGGTTGGCGAGCTTGCCCTTGGCGTCATGGATGGTTACGCCCTGGCGGGTCACGACGGCGCGGTCGCCCTCTTCCAGATAGGTGATCCGGTCGGTCAGGGGGGCCAGCGCAATGGCGTCGCTGCCCACGAACATCTCGCCATCGCCGTGCCCGATGGCCAGCGGCGATCCCTTGCGCGCGGCGATGATCAGGTCGTCATTGCCGTCAAACAGGAAGGCCAGCGCAAAGGCCCCTTCCAGCCGGGCGAGCGTCTTGTAGGCGGCGGCAATCGGATCGTCGCCCTGCGCCATGTAATGCTCGGTCAGCAGCGCGACGGTTTCCGTATCGGTATCGGTGGTGAACCGGATGCCTTCCTCGGCCAGTTCGGCGCGCAGCTCGCGGTAATTCTCGATGATGCCGTTATGCACCACGGCGACGCCGCCCGCGCGATGCGGGTGGGCGTTCTTGACCGAAGGTGCGCCGTGGGTTGCCCAGCGGGTATGCCCGATCCCGGACTTGCCCGGCAGCGGTTCGTGGACCAGCAGATCGCTCAGGTTGACCAGCTTGCCAACCGCGCGGCGACGCTCCAGGACGCCATCGTTCAGCGTGGCGATGCCGGCGCTGTCATAGCCCCGGTATTCCAGCCGCTTGAGCGCCTCGACCAGTATCGGCGCCACCTCGTGGCTGCCCAGAACACCTACAATACCACACATGATTACCGTTCCTTGTCGCGTCTGGCCTTTTTGGCCCTTAATATCTCAAACAGCTTGCGGGCGCGGCCGGGCTTGTTTTCCTGCTTGGTGCGGGAAATCGCCATCGCCTCGTCCTCGACATTGCGGGTGATCACCGAACCGGTTGCCGTCATCGCGTGGTTGCCTACCGAAACCGGCGCCACCAGCATGGTGTTCGACCCGATAAAGGCATCCGCGCCGATGCGGGTCTGGTGCTTCATCACGCCGTCATAGTTGCAGGTGATGGTACCCGCGCCGATATTGGCCCGCGCCCCGACCGCTGCATCGCCGATATAGGACAGGTGGTTGACCTTGGCCCCTTCGTCGATGACGGCGTTCTTGATCTCGACAAAATTTCCGATCCGCGCGCCTTCGGCCAGTTCCGCGCCGGGGCGCAGGCGGGCATAGGGGCCGATCACCGCGCCCCGGCTGACATGGCAGCCTTCCAGATGCGAAAACGCCCGGATGGTGGCACCGGATTCCACCGTCACGCCGGGGCCGAACACCACGTTGGGTTCAATCACCGTATCGCGCCCGATCACCGTATCCTGCGCCAGATAGACAGTGTCGGGGGCCATCAACGTGACACCAAGCGCCAGCAGGTCGGCGCGGGCGCGCGCCTGAAAGACACCGTCCGCCGCCGCCAGTTCCGCGCGCGAATTGACCCCCAGCGTTTCGCTCTCGTCACAGGTGACGGCGGTTGCAGACAGGCCGCGCTCGCGGGCCAGCGCCACGATATCGGTCAGGTAATATTCTCCCGCCGCGTTGTCATTGCCGATCTCGGCAATCAGGTTGAACAGGGTATTTGCATCACAGGCCACCAGGCCGCTGTTGCAGAGGGTGATGGCGCGCTCTTGCTCGCTGGCGTCCTTGAACTCGACGATGCGTTGCAGGGCGTCACCCTCGGTGACCAGCCGGCCATAGCGTCCGGGATCGGCGGCGTGAAATCCGAGGATCACCAGGTCATGATCTGCTCGCGCCGCCACCATCCGTTCCAGCGTTTCCGGCTGCACGAAAGGTGTATCGCCATAGAGAACGACGATATCGCCCGAGAACCCGGACAGGGCTTCGCGCGCCTGATCGACCGCGTGGGCGGTGCCAAGCTGTTCGGTCTGCATCACGATCCGCGCGGTTTCGCTCTCGTGCTGTGCGGCCCTGGTGACCTGATCGGCCCCGTGGCCCGCAACGATCACCACCTCTTGCGGCTCAAGCGCCGCGCCCGCGCGCATGGCATGGACCAGCATCGGCACCTGCGCGATCGGGTGCAGCACCTTGGGCAGATCGGATTCCATCCGTGTGCCTTTGCCCGCCGCCAGAATGACCAATGCAATACTCATATGAATTCTCTTTGTGTTTTTGTTGCGTCCGTTTTATCCGCTGGGCGCGGCATAGCAAGGCTTGCGGCAATCAAACAAGGTTGCGGTATGCA
Organism: Microbulbifer sp. S227A; assembly: GCF_049800935.1. Taxonomy (NCBI): domain Bacteria; kingdom Pseudomonadati; phylum Pseudomonadota; class Gammaproteobacteria; order Cellvibrionales; family Microbulbiferaceae; genus Microbulbifer; species Microbulbifer sp. S227A. Next base: position 223,997 of record NZ_JBNAFZ010000003.1, read on the forward strand.
ACAGAGGCGGGCGAAATGCCGCCAGTCGGCGGACGGGGTACAGGATGCGCACGGTAATTTTCGATCTTGATGGAACATTGGCGGATACGTCGGGCGATTTGCTTGCGGCGGCAAATGCCTGTTTTCGCGGGCTGGGTCACGGGGATGTGCTGGTGCCGGGGCAGGATGCAGGGATCGCGCTGCGCGGCGGCAAAATGATGCTGCGACACGGGCTTGAGCGGTTGGGCCTCTATGACGCCGCGACCGTCGAGGCGCAGTATCCGGTGTTGCTCGACGCCTATCGCGCGGCGATCGATACTCATACGGTGCTCTATGACGGGGCGATGGAAGCGGTCGAGACGCTGAAAACCGCCGGCTATGGTGTCGGGATTTGCACCAACAAGCCCGAGGCGCTGGCCGAATTGCTGCTGCGTCGTCTGGGGGTGCGTGATGCCTTTGCGTCAATGGTCGGCGCGGATACGCTGCCCGTGCGCAAGCCCGATCCGGAACCCCTGCGCGCAGCGGCGCGGCGGGCGGGGGGCGATCCGGCGCAGTGTGTGCTGATTGGCGATTCCGATACCGACCGCAACACCGCGCGGGCTGCCGGGGTCCCTTCGGTTCTGGTGACGTTCGGGCCGTCAGGTGCCGATATGGCCGCGTTGCAGCCCGAGGCGCTGCTGGATCGCTTTGCCGACCTGCCGGGACTCGTTGCCGACCTGATCGGCTAGCGGCGTCGCCGCCCGGTGACGGGTGGGAAGTCTTGCTTGACCCAGCGGAACTTGCGGCGCAAGACTGCTGCATGACAGAGCAATGCGCCGCCGGGTCCGCCCCGCGGTTCTCATGCAACACTTGCTTGCGCGCATCGTGTCAGCGGTGGCTGACTACCTGATGCCGGGCGCAGAACCCCCATGTGTCGATCGCTTGCCGGCCCGCTCGCGGGTGGGATTCGCGATGCATGGCTGGGGCGCCTCCAGCCTTGGATCAGCACGCGACCCTGCTGCCGGCGAGAGAGCATCGATGCGTCGGCCACATCGGATGAGGCAAGAATTTACCATCACTTACAGCCGGTTGAGCCGAATTCCGGGCATCGGTTCGGACGGTCGGAAGGTGGATTTTGAACGGGGCACAGCTTGACAGTTGACCGGCGCGGTTCCGGCTGTTATGAGTTTATTGAACGGTCGTTCATTAAATCGGAGGAGGGAGATCGCGATGTTCAACGCTTCTATGCATTTTGACCTGGGCGAGGACGTGAATGCGCTGAGGGACATGGTGCATCGCTGGGCGCAGGAGCGGGTCAAGCCGCTGGCCGCCGAGATTGACAGCACGAACAATTTTCCGGCGGATCTCTGGAAAGAGATGGGCGAGCTGGGCCTGCTGGGCATCACCGTCCCCGAAGAGTTCGGCGGCTCGGGCATGTCGTATCTCGCTCATGTGATCGCGGTCGAAGAGATCGCCCGGGCAAGCGCTTCGGTATCGCTGTCCTATGGCGCGCATTCCAACCTTTGCGTCAACCAGATCAAGCTGAACGGCAATGACGAGCAAAAGCGCAAATACCTGCCGGGGCTGGTCTCGGGCGAGCATGTTGGCGCGCTGGCCATGTCCGAAGCCGGGGCCGGTTCCGATGTGGTGTCGATGAAGCTGCGCGCGGAAAAGCGCAATGATCGCTTTGTCCTGAACGGCAACAAGTACTGGATCACCAATGGTCCCGATGCCGACACGCTGGTGGTCTATGCCAAAACCGACCCCGAAGCGGGCAGCAGGGGCATCACCGCCTTCCTGATCGAGAAGAGCTTCAAGGGCTTCTCGACCAGCCCGCATTTCGACAAGCTGGGGATGCGCGGGTCGAACACCGCCGAACTGATCTTTGAAGATTGCGAAGTGCCGTTTGAAAACGTGCTGGGCGAAGAGGGGCGCGGCGTTGCCGTGCTGATGTCGGGGCTTGATTACGAACGCGTGGTTCTGGCCGGGATCGGCACCGGTATCATGGCGGCCTGTCTTGACGAGATCATGCCCTACATGGCCGAACGCAAGCAATTCGGCAAACCCATCGGCAGCTTCCAGTTGATGCAGGGCAAGATGGCCGACATGTACACCGCGATGAACAGCGCGCGCGCCTATGTCTACGAGGTTGCCAAGGCCTGTGATCGTGGTGACGTGACCCGTCAGGACGCGGCGGCCTGCTGTCTCTATGCCAGCGAACAGGCGATGGTACAGGCACACCAGGCGGTGCAGGCCATGGGCGGTGCCGGATATCTTTCCGACAACCCGGTCGGGCGCATTTTCCGCGATGCCAAGCTGATGGAAATCGGCGCGGGCACCAGCGAAATCCGCCGGATGCTGGTGGGTCGCGAGATGCTGGGGACCATGGGCTGACCATCCCCGACCGAGGCGGCGCGGGGGGGATCCGCGCGCCGGCACCCGGTCATGTTGTTGCTTAGAGTATGTGTTGAGCGTTGCCCGACAAGGCGCTCATCTGAAACGGAAATCGTATTTCCGACAGGCTGTCCGGCGATCCCTCGCTACGGGGTGCGCCGTGAACTCAATCGTCGCGCCGCGGCGGAACAGGAGGCTGAACCGTGAGACTGACATCAAGCGCTCTGCCGTCTTCGGACGGATTCAAGCAGAACCGTGCGGCCCACCTCGAGGCGCTGGAAACCATTCGCACCGCCGCCGAGGCCGCGCGGATCGGCGGGGGCGAGAAATCGCGCGCCCGTCACGAAAGCCGGGGCAAGATGCTGCCGCGCCGGCGGGTTGCCAACCTGCTGGATGCGGGCTCGCCCTTTCTCGAGATCGGCGCAACGGCGGCGCATGACATGTATGACGGCGCGGCCCCCTGCGCCGGCGTGATCGCCGGGATCGGCCGGGTGCATGGCCAGGAAGTCATGGTTGTCTGCAACGACGCGACGGTCAAGGGCGGCACCTATTACCCGATGACGGTGAAAAAACACCTGCGCGCCCAGGAAATCGCCGAGGAAAACCACCTGCCTTGCATCTATCTCGTGGATAGCGGCGGCGCCAACCTGCCCAACCAGGACGAAGTGTTCCCGGATCGCGACCATTTCGGGCGGATCTTCTACAACCAGGCCCGGATGAGCGGCAAGGGCATCCCGCAGATCGCCGTGGTGATGGGCTCTTGTACGGCGGGCGGGGCCTATGTGCCGGCGATGTCGGACGTCACCATCATCGTGCGCGAGCAGGGCACCATCTTTCTGGCCGGCCCGCCGCTGGTCAAGGCGGCAACGGGCGAAGTGGTCAGCGCCGAGGATCTGGGCGGCGGCGATGTGCATACCCGCCTGTCCGGCGTGGCGGACTACCTCGCCGAGGATGACGCACATGCGCTGGCGCTGGCCCGCCGGGCGGTTGCCTCACTGAACCGGGGCAAGCCGACGACGGTGCAATGGGAATCCCCCGAGGACCCGGCCTATGATCCGGATGAAATCCTGGGCGTGGTGCCCGCCGACCTGCGCACCCCCTATGACATCCGCGAAGTCATCCTGCGGCTGGTGGATGGCAGCCGGTTTGACGAGTTCAAACCCCGCTTTGGCGAAACGCTGGTGACCGGGTTCGCGCATCTCAAGGGCTGCCCGATCGGGATCATCGCCAATAACGGCGTGCTGTTCTCCGAGGCCGCCCAGAAAGGCGCGCATTTTGTCGAACTGTGTTCACAGCGCAAAATCCCCCTGGTGTTCCTGCAAAACATCACCGGCTTCATGGTCGGACGCAAATACGAGAACGAAGGCATCGCGCGGCATGGTGCCAAGCTGGTGACGGCGGTGGCCACCACCAACGTGCCCAAGATCACCATGCTGGTCGGCGGGTCGTTCGGGGCCGGGAATTACGGCATGGCCGGGCGCGCCTACCAGCCGCGTTTCCTGTGGACCTGGCCCAACAGCCGGATTTCGGTGATGGGCGGCGAACAGGCCGCCGGGGTCCTGGCCACGGTCAAACGCGACGCCATCGAACGTGGCGGCGGTGCCTGGTCGTCCGAGGAAGAGGCCGAGTTCAAACGCCCGACCATAGACATGTTCGAACATCAGTCACATCCGCTCTACGCCAGCGCCCGCCTGTGGGATGACGGGGTCATCGATCCGCGCAAATCCCGCGACGTCCTGGCGCTCAGCCTGTCTGCCGCCCTGAATGCCCCCATCGAGGACACGCGGTTCGGCGTGTTCCGGATGTGAGCCCCATCGGTGGCCACGGCACGGCAAGGTCATGCTGCCCTGCCCATGCCACCGGCGGAAACGACCCTTGCATGGGGTTCACGATGCGCGGCAGGGATGCGCTTTTTCCTGCTTGAAATATCCCGGGGGTCCGGGGGCTGGCCCCCGGCGACCCGAACAGCCAAAGGATCAGAGTGATGTTTGACACGATACTGATTGCCAATCGCGGCGAAATTGCCTGCCGCATCATGGAAACCACCCAGAAAATGGGCGTGCGCTGTGTCGCGGTCTATTCGGATGCGGATGCCGGTGCCAAGCACGTGCAGATGGCCGACATGGCGGTGCATATTGGCGGGTCCGCCCCAGCCGAGAGCTACCTGCTGGGGGACCGCATCATCCAGGCGGCCAGGGATACGGGCGCGCAGGCGATCCATCCGGGCTATGGTTTCCTGTCCGAGAACCCGGATTTCGTCGATCAGGTCGAGGCCGCCGGGCTGACCTTCATCGGACCATCCGGCGACGCGATCCGCAAGATGGGCCTCAAGGACGCGGCCAAGGCGCTGATGGAAGAGGCCGGCGTGCCGGTGGTGCCGGGTTATCACGGCGACAACCAGGATCCCGCCCATCTGGCGGCGGCGGCGGATGACATCGGCTATCCGGTGCTGATCAAGGCGGTCGCGGGCGGCGGCGGCAAGGGCATGCGGCTGGTGGAAAAGGCGGCGGATTTCGCCGCCGCGCTGGACAGCGCGCGCGGCGAGGCCAAAACCGCCTTTGGCAATGACGCGGTGCTGGTCGAGAAATTCGTCGCCAAGCCGCGCCATATCGAGGTGCAGGTCTTTGGCGACGGCACGCGGGCGGTGCATCTGTTCGAGCGGGACTGCTCGTTGCAGCGGCGTCACCAGAAGGTGATCGAGGAAGCCCCGGCACCGGGCATGACCCAGGACATGCGCGATGCGATGGGGCAGGCCGGTGTGCGCGCCGCTGAGGCCATCGGTTACTCGGGGGCCGGTACGGTTGAATTCATCGTTGACGCCAGCGAAGGGCTGCGCCCGGACCGGTTCTGGTTCATGGAAATGAACACCCGCCTTCAGGTCGAGCATCCGGTGACCGAAGCGATCACCGGCGTTGACCTGGTGGAATGGCAATTGCGCGTCGCCTCGGGCGAGGCGCTGCCCGCCGCGCAGGAGGACCTGACGATCAATGGTCACGCCTTCGAGGCGCGGCTCTATGCCGAGGACGTGCCCAAGGGGTTTCTGCCCGCCACCGGGACGTTGACGCACCTGTCCTTTCCCGACGATTGCCGCGCTGACAGCGGCGTGCGTTCGGGGGATGTGATCTCGCCGTGGTATGATCCGATGATCTCCAAGGTCACGGTACACGGGCCGACCCGTGCGGTGGCGCTGGCGCGGCTGGATCGCGCCCTGGCGCGCACCGAGGTGGCCGGCACGGTGACCAACCTTGCCTTTCTCGGCGCGTTGACCCGGCACAAGGGGTTTGCTTCGGGCGATGTGGATACCGGGCTGATCGGTCGCGATATCGACGCGCTGATCGCCGCCGCCGACCCGGAACCGCGCCATTGGGTGGCTGCGGGCATGGTTGCGCTTGGGGTGACCGCGGGCGATTGGGCGACGGGGTTTACCCTGTGGGAGCCGTTGGTTCGGGCGGTGACGCTGGCATGGCAGGATGAACCGGTCGAATTGCAGATGCGGGCCGACGGGCCGGACCGGCAGAACTGGACCGTGGGCGAGGCGCAGGTGAGCGCGCTGCGGGTCGGGGGACGGTGGATGATCGATGGCGATCCGATGCCGGAAACCGCCTCTGCCGGCGGCGTTGTCACGGTGTTTGACGGCTATGGCCTGGCCTTTGACATCATCGACCCGCTGGAACGGGCTGCGGGGGCCGCGGGCGACGGCAACCTGGTCGAGGCGCCGATGCCGGGCCTGGTCAAGGCGGTCTATGCCGAGGTCGGGCAGGCGGTTGCCGCCGGGGACCGGCTGGCGGTGCTCGAGGCGATGAAGATGGAACACGCGCTGCTTGCCGCGCGCGATGGCGTTGTCGCCGAGGTGCTGGCAGCGGCCGGGTCTCAGGTCGAGGCCGGCGCGGCGCTGGTGCGGCTGGAACCGGAAGAAGACTGAACGGCACGGGTCACATAGCGTTGGGAGAGACGATGAGCGAGTCAGTAGAGATTTTCGAGGTCGGTCCGCGTGACGGCCTGCAAAACGAAAAACGCGAGATCCCGGTCGAGGAAAAGATCGCGCTGGTGGATTGCCTGGGCGGGGCCGGGTTCTCGCGGATCGAAGTGGCCAGCTTCGTTTCGCCGAAATGGGTGCCGCAGATGGCGGGCAGCGGCGAGGTGCTGGCCGGTATCACCCGTGTTCCGGGGGTGCGCTATGCGGCGCTGACACCGAATATGCGGGGCTATGACGATGCGCGGGCGGCGCAGGCCGACGAGATCGCGGTCTTTGCCTCGGCCAGCGAGGGGTTTTCCAAGGCCAACGTGAACGCGACGATTGCCGAAACCATCGAGCGGTTCAAACCGATCCTCGAAGCGGCGCGGCATGTGGACATGCCGGTGCGCGGCTATATCTCCTGCGTGACCGATTGCCCCTATGACGGCAAGACCGACCCGGCCAAGGTGGCCGAACTGGCCGATGCGCTGTTCGGCTTTGGCTGTTACGAGATCTCTCTGGGCGATACCATCGGACAGGCCACGCCCGACAGCATCGCGCGCATGTTGATGGCGGTGCGCGAGCACGTGCCGGTTTCGCGCCTGGCGGGGCACTACCATGACACGGCCGGGCGGGCACTGGCCAATATCGACGCGTCGCTGTCGCTTGGCGTGCGGGTCTTCGATGCGGCGGTCGGGGGGCTTGGCGGTTGCCCCTATGCGCCGGGGGCCAGCGGCAATGTCGCCACCGAAGCGGTGGCCGAACATCTGGAGCGTCTGGGTTATTCCACCGGTCTGGACCTTGATGTGCTGCGCAAAGCGGCGGAAATGGCGCAGGCGATGCGCGGAGGGGCGTGATGTACGAAACAATCGAAATCACCAGGGACGCGCGCGGCGTCGCCACGCTGACGCTGGTGCGGGTGGACAAGCACAATGCCATGTCGGCGCAGATGATCGCCGAGTTGACCCGGGCCGCCGGGGAACTGGCCGAGGATGCAGATGTGCGGGTCGTCATTCTGACGGCGCAGGGGAAATCCTTCTGCGCGGGGGGCGATCTGGGCTGGATGCGGGCCCAGATGGCGGCGGATGGCGAGACCCGCTTTCGCGAGGCGCGCAAGCTCGCCGAGATGCTGGGCGCGTTGAACACGCTGCCCAAGCCGCTGATCGGTGCGATTCAGGGCAATGCCTTTGGCGGCGGTGTCGGGTTGATCAGCGTCTGCGACGTGGCCATCGGGGCGGATCACGTCAAGATGGGGCTGACCGAAACCCGGCTGGGGCTCATCCCGGCAACCATCGGCCCCTATGTGGTGGCGCGGATGGGCGAGGCACGCGCGCGGCGCGTGTTCATGTCGGCGCGGCTGTTTGACGCGTCCGAGGCGGTCGATCTCGGGTTGTTGGCACGCCGGGTAGCCGCCGAGGATCTGGCCGAGGCGGTCGAGCGCGAGGTCGTGCCCTACCTGTCCTGTGCGTCGGGGGCGGTGGCGTCGGCCAAGCAGCTGGTGCGCGATCTTGCGCCGCAGGTGGACGAAGCGGCGATCGACATGACGATCCGGGCGCTGGTGGATCGTTGGGAAACCGCCGAGGCCGCCGAAGGCATCGGGGCGTTTTTCGACAAGCGCAAGGCGGCCTGGATGTCCTGAACGGCCTCAGCCGATCAGGGCCAGGGTTTCATCCCATAGCCGCGTGACGATCCGGGCGGCGGGTTCATCGGGCGCGCGGGCGGCGGCCTGTCCGGCCCAGGCCTGCATCGCGTCGATATTGCCGTCCCTGGCGGCTTGGGCGCGCATCGCTCCGGTCAGGGCCCGTTGCACCGGGTAGGGGGCCGGGGTGGGGCCATCCGCCACCGTATAAGCCGTGCGCACCGACCGCCCGAGGCGCCCGGAGAACGCCCGTGTCGCGATGGTGTCCTCGGGCGCGGTCTTTGCCAGGGCGTCGGCCCAGGCCGGATTGGTCCCTGACTCGGGCGCGCGCAGGAACCCGGTGCCGATCTGCACCGCCGAAGCCCCCAGCATCAGCGCCGCCGCGATGCCGCGCGCATCGGCGATGCCGCCGGTTGCCACCACCGGCAGGTCTACCGCGTCCACCACCGCCGGGAGCAGCGCGAACAGCCCGACCAGGGCGCTTGCCGCCTGGTCCGCGTCAAAGGCGCCACGATGCCCGCCGGCCTCCATCCCCTGCGCCACGATGACATCGGCCCCGGCGGCGGCGGCGGCGCGGGCCTCGGCCACCGTGGTCACGGTGGCAAACCACCTGATGCCGCGTGCCTTCATCTCGGCCACCACATCGGGCGGGAACAGTCCCATGATCGACGACATCGCCGCCGGAGAGGCCGCAATCATCGCCGCGCATTGGGTGTCAAAATCAATCAGCGGTGTATCGGCGGCATCTACCGGCACCTCGGGTCCCCAATCCGCCAGGTGATCGCGCAGCCGGGCCTCGTGCGCCGCATCCCGCAGCGGCGCGGGATCGGGTATCCAGATGTTCATCTGGAAAGCGCCATTCGAACTCTCCCGCAGGTCGCGCGCCCAGCCGGTGATCTGCTCGGGTGACATCAGCAACGCCCCGCAGGCCCCAAGCCCGCCGCCCGCCGCCACCGCCGCCGACAGCGATACCGGGCAGGCCCCCGCCATCGGTGCCAGCAGGATGGGGCGTTCGATACCAAGGTCTCGGGCGAATTCGCTGGCGCGGGTCAGGGTCTTGTGCATCGCAATCTCCTTGGTTTCCGGCGTTCTGCCGTCATGAACACATGCCGCCCGGCTGACGTCAAGCGGCCCCGGAGTGCCGCGCCACCGCCCGATCGGCGCACCCCTGTGTCGATAACATCCGGTCCACAGGGCGTTCCCTTGGTTGACCCTCAGGATTGTCAAGAGTAAACAAATCCCTAGTCAGCGTCGCGTGAGATCGCGCGCAGCAAAAATGGAGACGCTCGTGGAAGAGATGTTGCGGGAATACCTCCCGATCCTGGTGTTTCTGGTCATTGCGGTCGGGCTGGGAATCGTTCTGATCCTGGCGGCGGTGATCGTGGCTGTGCGCAACCCGGACCCGGAAAAGGTCAGCGCCTATGAATGCGGCTTTAATGCCTTTGACGACGCGCGGATGAAATTCGATGTCCGCTTTTACCTGGTTTCGATCCTGTTCATCATCTTCGACCTCGAAATCGCGTTCCTGTTTCCCTGGGCCGTCGGCTTCAAGGACCTGAGCGACGCGGCCTTCTGGTCGATGATGGCCTTTCTCGCCGTGCTGACACTTGGCTTCGCCTATGAATGGAAGAAAGGGGCGATGGAATGGGAGTAGGTGAGACCGTACGGCAGACCGGCGCAAACACCGCCGGCATCGACAAGGACGTCGCCACCCGCGCGCTGAATGCCGAGTTGCAGGACAAGGGCTTTCTGCTGACATCGACCGAAGACATCATCAACTGGGCGCGCACCGGCAGCCTGCACTGGATGACCTTTGGCCTGGCCTGTTGTGCGGTCGAGATGATGCATACCTCGATGCCGCGCTATGATGCCGAACGGTTCGGCATCGCGCCACGCGCCAGCCCGCGGCAATCGGATGTGATGATCGTAGCCGGCACGCTGACCAACAAGATGGCCCCGGCGCTGCGCAAGGTCTATGACCAGATGCCCGAGCCGCGTTATGTGATCTCGATGGGCTCCTGCGCCAATGGCGGCGGCTATTACCACTACAGCTATTCGGTGGTGCGCGGCTGTGACCGCGTCGTCCCGGTCGATATCTATGTACCGGGCTGCCCGCCGACCGCCGAGGCGCTGCTTTACGGACTGATGCAGCTGCAACGCAAGATTCGCCGCACGGGGACGATCGTACGATGAGCGACGCACTGAAAGAACTAGGCACCCATATCGAACTCAAGCGCCCGGACTGCGTGTTGTCATGGGACGTGTCCCATGGCGAGCTGAACGTGGATGTGACGCCCGGCTCGCTGGTGCCGTTTGTCGACTTCCTGAAATCGGACGCGACCTGCCGGTTCTCGACGCTGGTGGATATCACGGCGGTGGACTATCCCGACCGCGCCAAGCGTTTCGACGTGGTCTATCATTTCCTGTCGATGTACCAGAATCACCGCATCCGCCTGCGGGTGGGCCTGCGCGAGGATGACATGGTGCCGTCGATCATCGAGACTCACCCTTCGGCCAACTGGTTTGAACGCGAAGTCTTCGACATGTTCGGCATCCTGTTCACCGGCCATCCCGACTTGCGCCGCATCCTGACGGATTACGGCTTTCGCGGCTATCCCCTGCGCAAGGATTTCCCGACCACCGGCTATACCGAGGTGCGCTATGACGAGGCCGAAAAACGCGTCGTCTATGAACCGGTGTCACTGGTCCAGGAATACCGGCAATTCGATTTCATGAGCCCGTGGGAGGGCGCCGAATACATCCTGCCCGGGGATGAGAAGCCGGAGGCCAAGTGATGGGTGGATTCTGGTGGTTGATCCTGTCGGCGCTGACGGCGATCCCGATGCTCAAGCTGTTGCCGTTCTTTGGCATCAACAAGTACTGGGCGGTGGCCTGCCTCGTACCCTTCGGAACCATCGCCCTGCTGTGGTGGATGGGTATCAAGCTACAAGAGCTGGAGAAACTCTAGATGGACGGCTCGAAATTTGACGACGGATCGACCGATGCCCTGACCGGCGAACAGAAGATCCGCAATTTCAACATCAACTTCGGCCCGCAACACCCAGCCGCACACGGGGTGTTGCGACTGGTGCTCGAACTGGATGGCGAGATCGTCGAGCGTTGCGACCCGCATATCGGCCTGCTGCACCGTGGCACCGAAAAGCTGATGGAAAGCCGCACCTACCTGCAGAACCTGCCCTATTTCGACCGACTGGATTACGTCGCCCCGATGAACCAGGAACATGCCTGGTGCCTGGCCATCGAAAAGCTGACCGGGGTTCAGGTCCCACGCCGCGCCAGCCTGATCCGGGTGCTCTATTCCGAAATCGGCCGCATCCTGAACCACCTGCTGAACGTGACCACGCAGGCGATGGATGTAGGCGCGCTGACCCCGCCGCTCTGGGGTTTTGAAGAGCGCGAAAAGCTGATGGTGTTCTACGAACGGGCCTGTGGCGCGCGCCTGCACGCGGCCTATTTCCGCCCCGGCGGCGTGCATCAGGACTTGCCCGACGACCTGATCGACGACATCGAAACATGGGCCGCCGATTTCCCCCGCGTGCTGGCGGATATCGACGGGCTGCTGACCGAAAACCGAATCTTCAAACAGCGCAACGCCGATATCGGGGTAGTCTCCGAACAGGACATTCTCGAATACGGCTTCTCCGGCGTCATGGTGCGCGGCTCGGGGCTGGCATGGGATCTGCGCCGCGCGCAGCCCTATGAATGCTATGACGAGTTCGAGTTCCAGATCCCCGTGGGCAAGAATGGCGATTGCTACGATCGCTACCTGGTGCGCATGGAGGAAATGCGCCAGTCCCTGCGCATCATCGAGCAGGCCATCGCCAAACTGCGCGCGCCCGAGGGCAAGGGCGACGTGCTCGCGCGCGGCAAGATCACGCCGCCGGCACGCAGCGACATGAAGACCTCGATGGAAAGCCTGATCCATCATTTCAAACTCTACACCGAGGGCTTCCACGTGCCTGCCGGCGAAGTTTATGCCGCCGTCGAGGCACCCAAGGGCGAATTCGGTGTCTACCTCGTCGCGGATGGCAGCAACAAACCCTACCGCGCCAAGATCCGCGCGCCCGGCTTTTTGCACCTGCAGGCGATGGACCATGTCGCTGGCGGCCACCAATTGGCCGACGTTGCCGCGATCATCGGCACCATGGACGTGGTGTTCGGGGAGATCGACCGCTGATGCTGCGCCCCTGTTTTCAGCTTTGTGAAAATACTCCCGCCGGAGGCGTCCGACGTCTCGGCGTGAACAGAAAGACGATTTGATGCTCCGCCGTCTGCACCCTGAACAACCCGAATCCTTCGCTTTCACCGATGCCAACATGGCCTGGGCCGAGGCACAGATCAGCAAGTATCCCGCGGGCCGGCAGGCCAGCGCGATCATCCCGCTCTTGTGGCGGGCACAGGAACAGGAGGGCTGGCTGACCCGCCCGGCGATCGAAGCCGTGGCCGACATGTTGGGCATGGCCTATATCCGGGCGCTTGAAGTCGCCAGCTTTTACTTCATGTTCCAGCTGCAACCGGTTGGCAGCGTTGCGCATTTTCAGATTTGTGGCACCACCTCCTGCATGATCTGCGGTGCCGAGGACCTGATGACCGTCTGCCAGGAAAAGATCGCGGCCAAACCGCACACCCTGTCCGCGGATGGCAAGTTCAGCTGGGAAGAGGTCGAATGCCTCGGGTCCTGCGCCAATGCGCCGATGGTGCAGATCGGCAAGGATTACTACGAAGACCTGACCGCGCTCCGTTTCGGCGAACTCATCGATGAACTGGCGGCGGGCAAGGTGCCGGTTCCGGGGCCGCAGAATGGCCGGTTTGCCTCGGAACCGCTCAGCGGTCTGACCAGCCTCAAGGACTTTGACAGCGGCCACACCAAGTATAACGCCAGCGCGCAACTGGCGGTGGATATCGGCGATACGGTCAAGCGTATCGACGGCACCGAGGTGCCGTTGCTGACACCGTGGCGCAAGGATGCGGCACAGCAGAGCGGCGCGCCAGGTGCGGAAACCAAACCCGCGCCCGCTGCCGCGCCGCGGGACGACGCCGAAAGCGATTTGGTCAAACCCTCTGCCGCATTGCCGGGGCAGGCGGAACTTGCCGCGCGCAAGGGGACGTGGACATATCAGCCCGAAGCCGACACGGCCGAAACGGCCGGCGAGACAGCGGGCGAAAAACCCGCATTCCTCGAAGCGGCGCGGAGCGGCGGGGGCGATGATCTCAAGCTGATCAAGGGGATCGGGCCCAAGCTCGAAGGTGTATTGAACGAGATCGGGGTTTACCATTTCGACCAGATCGCCGCCTGGAGCGCCGCCGAGGTTGCCTGGGTCGATGACAACCTGATCGGGTTCAAGGGCCGGGTCAGCCGTGACGACTGGGTCGCGCAAGCAAGGAAACTGGCCGCCGGAGAAGAGACCGAATTCGCCGCACGGGCCAAACAGGACGGGATTTACGACACCTGAAGGACGGACAGTACAAGGGACAAGAGCCATGACCACATCACCGAACAGGACCACTCGCAGTTGGAAGCCCGCAGCCATCGCCGGGGCCGTCGTGGGACTCGTCCTGCTGGTCGCGGGAAGCGGTCTGGGCATTGCCCTGGTCGGGGCGCTGGTGATCTTTGGTCTTGGTCTCGTGCTGTTGCCAAGGGGTTGGGCCTCGGAAACCGAAGTGACACGGGAGGTCGCCCCCCCGGCACAATCCGAGCCGCGCAGCGCCCCAGCACCGGCCGCGCCTGTTGCCGCCCCGATCGCGCCGGAACCGGAACCCGCCGCGCCCGACCCGGAACCGGCGGCGGACCATGCGGAGCCGCCGGCCCTGTCGGCCAGCACTCTGGTCAAGGCGTCCAAAGTGCTTCCCGGACAAATGGAACTCGCCGCGCGCAAGGGCACGTGGCGCTTTGAAAACAACTCCGCCTCGGCATGAGGCGACAGGCAGACGAGCCGAACTGAATGGACGAGGACCGCAACATCGCCATCGCCCGCAAGGGCCGCCACATCGCCCTGGTGATCGCCGGGACGGCGGTGGCCTGGCTTGTGCTGTCGATTTTTGTCGGCCCGGCTCTCGGGCTGCCGGGGCGGTATGCCCTGCTATTCGATTTCATCGCGTTGGCCGGATTCGTCTATGCGGGGATCAACACGTATCAACTTTGGCGCATGCGTCAGGACAGTCAAAGGTAGGCAGCCATGCTGAAAGACGAGGACCGGATTTTCACCAACCTGTACGGCATGCATGACCGTACGCTGGCCGGTGCCAGGGCGCGCGGGCATTGGGACGGGACCGCCGGGTTGATCCAGAAGGGGCGCGACTGGATCATCCAGCAGATGAAGGATTCCGGCCTGCGCGGGCGCGGCGGCGCGGGCTTTCCGACGGGGCTCAAATGGTCGTTCATGCCCAAGGAAAGCGACGGGCGGCCGGCCTATCTCGTGGTGAATGCCGACGAATCCGAGCCGGGCACCTGCAAGGATCGCGAGATCATGCGCCATGATCCGCATACGCTGATCGAGGGCTGTCTGATCGCGTCCTTCGCGATGAATGCCAACACCTGCTATATCTATATCCGCGGCGAATATATCCGCGAGCGCGAGGCGTTGCAGGCGGCCATCGACGAGGCCTATGACGCCGGGCTGCTGGGGCCGAATGCCGCCGGGTCGGGCTGGGATTTCGATCTCTACCTGCATCATGGGGCGGGGGCCTATATCTGTGGCGAGGAAACCGCCCTGCTCGAAAGTCTTGAGGGCAAAAAGGGCATGCCGCGCATGAAGCCGCCATTCCCGGCGGGCGCGGGGCTGTATGGCTGCCCGACCACGGTGAACAACGTTGAATCCATCGCGGTGGTGCCAACTGTGCTGCGGCGCGGGCCCGAATGGTTCTCGTCATTCGGCCGGCCCAATAACGCGGGCACCAAGCTCTTTGCCATCAGCGGGCATGTGAACGCCCCCTGTGTCGTCGAAGAGGCCATGAGCATCAGTTTCGAGGAGCTGATCGACCGGCATTGTGGCGGCATTCGCGGCGGCTGGGACAATCTCAAGGCGGTGATTCCGGGCGGCTCGTCGGTGCCGTGCCTGCCGGGCAAGATCATGAAGGAAGATTGCATCATGGATTTCGACTGGCTGCGCGAGCAGCGGTCGGGGCTGGGCACGGCGGCGGTTATCGTGATGGACAATTCCACCGACATCATCAAGGCGATCTGGCGGCTGAGCAAGTTCTACAAGCACGAAAGCTGTGGCCAATGCACGCCTTGCCGCGAGGGCACCGGCTGGATGATGCGGGTGATGGACCGGCTGGTGACGGGCGAGGCGGAGGTCGAGGAAATCGACATGCTGCTGGACGTGACCAAACAGGTCGAGGGCCACACGATCTGCGCCCTTGGTGACGCCGCCGCCTGGCCGATCCAGGGTCTGATCCGGCATTTCCGTGACGAGATCGAGGACCGGATCAAGCACAAGAGAACCGGGCGCGTGAGCGCCGTGGCCGCGGAATAGGGATGGAGGCGTTCCAACCATATGCACCCGCCCTGGCGTCGGTGGTGCTGTTTGCGCTGGTGGTGATGCTGTTTTCGCCCCTGTCGGCGATTCAGAAGGGCAAGCAGGGCCTCGCGCCCGGGGCCGAGCCGGCGGCGGATTACGGTAATCCCGCTTACCGGCTGCACCGGGTGTTTCAGAACGGCACCGACACGCTCGGCTTTTTCGTGGCGACCGCCGGGGTTGCGATCCTCGCCGGGGCCAGCCCGTTCTGGATCAACCTGTTGTCGGGCCTGGTCCTGATCACCCGGCTCGTGATGATTGCGCTTCATGTCTCGGGCACGGGCAGCCCCCATAACGGACCGCGCAGCTTTGCCTATGTCGGGGGCTGGCTATGCATGTTCGCGATGGGCGTTCTGGGATTGGTGGCGCTGCTGTGACGGACCCACGGGAATATCATTTGGCCGAGCTCAATGTCGGACGGCTGGTCGCGCCGACGGATGATCCGCGCGTGGCCGAGTTCATGGACAATCTCGACCGGATCAACGGCTTGGGCAAACGGATGCCGGGCTTTGTCTGGATGATGGAGGGCTCGGGCGAGCCGGGGACCGGCAATACCGAGAACAGCATCGGCGATGACCCGCAATTTGTTGCCAACCTGACCGTCTGGCAGGACGCGGCGGCGCTCGAGAAATTCGTCTGGGGCACGGTTCACAAGCAATTCTACGATAGACGCCGCGACTGGTTCGACATACTCGGAGAGCAGCATTTCGTCATGTGGTGGGTGCCGGCCGGGCATCGGCCGACGCTGGACGAGGCGATGGCACGTCTGGAGCATCTGCGCCGGAACGGCCCGGATGACACCGCGTTTGGCTGGGCGCAGCTGGAACAGGCAACGATGTGGCGCGACAAGCGCTGTGCCCCGGTGGCGGCGGAGTAAGGGTTGGGTATGAAGGCAATGCAGACAGGTTCTCTGCCGGTTTTCGGGGGCATGGCGGGATGAGGCGTTTCCGGTTCGACGAGAATGGCGACGTGGCCGCCGATATCCGCGAGAAATACGGATATGACGGCGATCTGTTGCCGGTCTTTGCGGGCAATACCGGTGCCGTGGTCCATAAGTGGCACCATTACATCCCGATCTATGATCGCTATTTCTCGCGGTTTCGCGGCACCGGGGTGCGGTTTCTGGAAATCGGCATCAACAAGGGCGGCAGCCTGCAAATGTGGCGCAACTATCTTGGCGAGGATGCGGTGATCTATGGCATCGACATCAACCAGGACTGTGCCCGGTTTGATGGTCAGGCCGGACAGGTGCGGATCGGCAGCCAGGCGGATCCGGAATTCCTGAACGCGCTGGTTGACGAAATGGGCGGTGTCGACGTGGTGCTGGATGACGGCAGCCACCGGATGCCGCATGTGCGTGCCTCGTTCGAGGCGCTGTTTCCGCGACTGGCCGAGCACGGTGTGTACATGATCGAAGATCTGCACACCGCCTATATCGAAAAATACGGCGGCGGTTATCGCAGCGGGCAGAACTTTTTCCGGTTTGCCCGCGAACTGGTCGATGACATGCACCGCTGGTATCACAAGAAAGGTATGCGCCACCCCGAGCTTGGCAATATCGTGTCGGGTCTGCACATTCACGATTCGATTGCCGTTATCGAAAAAGAGCCGGTCTATCGCCCGGTGCATTCGCGGGTGGGCTAGTATGAGTATGTCCAGGAAAACACTGTTTCTGTTGTTGGCCGCCGCACTTGCGGGGCCGGTTGCCTGTGGACGGGACAACCCGAACCGGGTGGCGTTTGACGGGGTGATCTTCAAGTCCAAGACCAAGGCCGTGGACAAGAAGGTCTCGCGCGCCGATTTCACCTCGACCATCTACAAGGTGTCGCAATCGCTCGACGGGGCCCGCGAGGCCGCGCGTTACCAGGGGACGATCTATTGCGTGACCAACTATGGCACCTCAAGGATCGCCTGGACCATCGGCCCCGATACCGAGCCCGGCCGTCTTGCGGTTGTTGACAACAACATCACCTTTCGGGGGAAATGCGATCCATGAGCCGCAGTGCCGCGATCACAGGGGATAGCACGCGGATGATATTGCATATCATCGCGGTCATCGGTGCTGTCGGTCTTCCATTCAGGAGGATACCGACATGACCCGATTGAAAACCTGTGCGCTGGCCCTGCTTGTCTGCGTGGCGGCCCCGGCGGTGCTGGCGGCGCAATCGAGACCGCCACTGAGCGAGGTTGCCGAGATCGAGGATACGCTGTTCGTGGTGGCGCTGGCCAACGAGGTGGGGCGCAAATGCGAGACCATCAGCGGCCGGCGGCTCAAGGGCTATAACATGCTGTTCCAGCTGCGCGGGCGCGCCAACGATCTGGGCTATACGGATGCCGAAATCCGCGCCTATGTGGAATCCGATGCCGAAAAGGCCCGGATGCGTGCAAAGGGCGAAAGCTACTTGAAATCCAGGGGTGTCAAGCTCGACACCCCTGAAACCTTCTGCGCGTTCGGTCGTGCGGAGATAGCAAAATCCAGCGCGATCGGCGCGCTGCTGAGGGCGAGATAGACCATGTCTGACCTGCGCAAGATCAACATCGACGGAACCGAGATCGAGGTGGACGGGGCGATGACCCTGATCCAGGCCTGTGAAGTGGCTGGCGTGGAAATCCCGCGCTTCTGCTATCACGAACGCCTGTCGATCGCGGGCAATTGCCGCATGTGCCTGGTCGAGGTGGTGGGCGGCCCGCCGAAACCGGCGGCGTCCTGCGCCATGCAGGTCAAGGATTTGCGCCCCGGCCCCGAAGGGCAGGCCCCGCAGGTCAAGACCAACTCGCCGATGGTCAAGAAGGCCCGCGAAGGGGTGATGGAATTCCTGTTGATCAATCACCCGCTGGATTGCCCGATCTGCGACCAGGGCGGGGAATGCGATCTGCAGGATCAGGCCATGGCCTATGGCGTGGATTTCTCGCGCTATCGCGAGGCCAAGCGGGCATCCGACGACCTGGACCTGGGGCCGCTGGTGGAAACCCACATGACGCGCTGCATTTCCTGCACCCGCTGTGTGCGCTTTACCACCGAGGTTGCCGGGATCACCCAGATGGGCCAGACCGGGCGCGGCGAGGATGCAGAGATCACCAGCTATCTGGGCGAGACGCTCGATTCCAACATGCAGGGCAATATCATCGACCTGTGCCCGGTCGGGGCGCTGGTGTCCAAACCCTATGCGTTCACCGCGCGCCCGTGGGAGCTGACCAAGACCGAGAGCATCGACGTGATGGATGCGCTTGGCTCGAATATCCGCATCGACACCAAGGGGCGCGAAGTCATGCGGCTCTTGCCGCGCAATCATGACGGCGTGAACGAGGAATGGATATCCGACAAGACCCGGTTCGTGTGGGACGGGCTGCGCCGGCAGCGGCTGGACCGGCCCTATCTGCGCGAAAACGGCAAGCTGCGCCCGGCGAGCTGGCCCGAAGCGCTTGCTGCCGCCTCTGCCGCGCTGAGTTCGGCCAAGGCGCCGGTGGGGATCGTCGGCGATCTTGCCCCGGTCGAAGCCGCCTTTGCGCTCAGGCAACTGATCGAAACGCGGGGCGGCGTGGTCGAATGCCGGACCGATGGGGCCAAGCTGCCCGCCGGCAATCGCGGGGCCTATGTGGGCACGGCGCGGATCGAAAACATCGACACCGCCGAGCGCATCCTGCTGATCGGCACCAATCCCCGCATCGAGGCACCGGTCCTGAATTCGCGACTCCGGCGCGCCTGGGCACACGGGGCGGATATCGCCCTTGTCGGTCAGGCAGCTGACCTGACCTATGACTATGCCCATGTCGGCGATGATCGCGCGGCGTTGCAGCAGGTGGTGGACATGGGCGGCGATGACGAGATTCGCAACCGGCCCTCGCTGGTGATTGTCGGGCAGGGGGCGCTGCAAGAGGCCGATGGCGCCGCCGTTCTGGCCGCCGCGCAACAGGTTGCCGAGGCCACGGCGAGCGGCCTGCTGATCCTGCACACCGCCGCGGCGCGGGTTGGGGCGATGGATGCGGGCTGTACCAACGCGCGGGGCATGGATGCGGTTGGCGATGCGGACGTGATCTATAACCTTGGTGCCGACGAGATCGAGATCGCCGAGGGGGCCTTTGTGATCTACCAGGGCAGCCACGGGGATCGCGGCGCGCATCGCGCCGACGTGATCCTGCCCGGTGCGGCCTATACCGAAGAGGCCGGGCTGTTCGTCAACACCGAGGGTCGCCCGCAATTGGCGTTGCGCGCCGGTTTTCCGCCGGGGCAGGCCAAGGAAAACTGGGCGATCCTGCGCGCGCTGAGCGCCGAGCTGGGAGCGGCCTTGCCCTATGACTCGCTGGCCCAGCTGCGCCGGGCGCTGGTTGCCGAGGTGCCGCATCTGGCCAAGGTCGACGCGCTTGCCGAAAACGCGGTACAGCCGCTGCCGGGCGCAGCCCTTGGCACGGCACCCTTCCGCTCCGCGATCCGCGATTTCTATCTGACCAACCCGATTGCACGGGCCAGCGCCCTGATGGCCGAGCTGTCAGCCGCCGCCAAGGCGCGCGGGCAGGAGCGGATTGCCGCGGAATGATCGGTAAGGGCAACATATCCGCGGGCCGCGACCGGACGGCGACAGGCGCGCGTCAATTGCGCGCAAAATGGCAGGAAGAGTCTGGCATATCACGGACAGATGCTGTTTACAGCAACTCGTCATCATTGCCATGCAAGCTGGACCGGCCAGGCATTTGCCCGGCGCGCGACAGCCGCGCAGAACAACGGACTACCGACGGTGTGAGGACCTATGGCTGATTTCTTTTCCACTCCGGGCGGCATCGCGGTGCTGATTGTTGCACAAGTGCTTGCCGTGGTTGCGTTTGTGATGATCTCGCTCTTGTTCCTCGTCTATGGCGACCGCAAGATCTGGGCGGCGGTCCAGATGCGCCGGGGCCCCAACGTGGTGGGCGTCTACGGGTTGCTGCAATCGGTGGCCGACGCGCTGAAATACGTGGTCAAAGAGGTGGTGATCCCCGCCGGGTCGGACCGCACCGTGTTCCTGCTCGCCCCGCTGACCAGCTTTGTTCTGGCGATGATCGCCTGGGCGGTGATCCCGTTCAACGACGGCTGGGTGCTGTCGGATATCAACGTGGCGATCCTCTATGTCTTTGCTGTATCCAGCCTTGAGGTCTATGGCGTGATCATGGGGGGCTGGGCGTCGAACTCGAAATACCCGTTCCTCGGCAGCCTGCGCTCGGCGGCGCAGATGATTTCCTACGAGGTGTCGATCGGGCTGATCATCATCGGCATCATCATCTCGACCGGATCGATGAACTTCAGCGCCATCGTGAACGCCCAGGATACCGGCTTCGGGTTCTTTGGCTGGTACTGGCTGCCGCATTTCCCGATGGTGTTCCTGTTCTTCATTTCGGCGCTGGCCGAAACCAACCGCCCGCCCTTTGATTTGCCCGAGGCGGAATCGGAACTGGTTGCGGGGTACCAGGTGGAATATTCCGCCACGCCCTTCCTGTTGTTCATGGCCGGTGAATATATCGCCATCTTCCTGATGTGCGCGCTCACCTCGCTGCTGTTCTTTGGCGGCTGGCTGTCGCCGATACCGGGGCTGCCCGATGGGGTGCTGTGGATGGTCGGCAAGATGGCGTTCTTCTTCTTCCTCTTTGCGATGGTCAAGGCGATCACGCCGCGTTACCGCTATGACCAGCTGATGCGGCTGGGCTGGAAAGTCTTCCTGCCCTTCAGCCTTGTCTGGGTGGTGTTCGTCTCCTTCGCGGCAAAATTCGATTGGTTCTGGGGCATCTTCGCCCGCTGGAGCACGGGGGTCTGATCATGGCGAATATCGACTATACCCGCGCCGCCAAGTATTTCCTGCTCTGGGATTTCGTGGTGGGCATGAAGCTGGGTCTCAAGTACTTTTTTGCGCCCAAGGCGACGCTGAACTACCCGCATGAAAAGGGGCCGCTCAGCCCGCGTTTTCGTGGCGAACACGCGCTGCGCCGCTATCCCAACGGCGAAGAACGCTGCATTGCCTGCAAGCTCTGCGAGGCGATCTGCCCGGCGCAGGCGATCACCATCGATGCCGAGCCGCGCGAGGATGGCAGCCGCCGCACCACGCGTTATGACATCGACATGACCAAATGTATCTATTGCGGCTTCTGCCAGGAGGCCTGCCCGGTGGATGCAATTGTCGAGGGGCCGAATTTCGAATTCGCCACTGAAACCCGCGAAGAGCTGTTCTATGACAAGGAAAAACTCCTGGCGAATGGCGAGATGTGGGAAGCCGAGATCGCCCGCAACCTGGAGTTGGACGCGCCGTACCGATGAGCACCGCAGGCACCGATAAAGGCACCTATGAACGGGGCAGCGAATTGGCCGAAACGGTCAATCCCGGCATGGAGGCCGTGTTGGCCGGGCGGTATGACGCGCTGGTGCCGGGCCTGTCGCGCACCGTCGTCGATGTCGCCTATGGGCAATTCTACGCGCGCGAGGGGCTGGACGAGAAAACCCGCCTGTTGGCGACGGTTGCGGCGCTGACTGCGCTCGGGGGGCAGACCCGACCGCAGCTCAAGGTGAACATCGCCAGCGCCCGCAAGGTTGGTGCCACGCAGCGCGAGATCGGAGAAGTGATTTTCCAGATGGCACTCTATGGCGGATTTCCGGCGATGATCAACGCGATGAACGCCGCACTTGAAGTATTTGAAGAAGAGGCCGTGAACGATGAGTGACCCGCAGAACCCGTTCGAAGCCATGATGAACCAGGCGCACGAGATGGCCAAGGCGCTGAACCCGGCGCTTGAGAGTTTCTCGCCCAAGGGGTTCGAGGCCCTTTGGCCGACCCTGCCGAAAGAGGCGATGGAGCTGATGTTCGGCAACACGGTGAACAAGGACGGGCTTGATGCCAAGACCCGCCTTTTGATCACCCTGTGCGGGTTGACCATGCAGGGCGCGCAGGCGGACACCGCCGTGCGCCAGACCGTGCGCCACGCCATCGCCGCAGGCGCGCGTAAGCAGGAAATCGTGGAAACCATCGGCCAGATGTCGGTTTTTGCCGGTATTCCCGCCATGACACGGGCGCTGGAGCTGGCGCAGGACGTGATGGGCGATCCGGAGGATGACAAGTCATGAGCGTGTTTGCCTTTTACCTCTTTTCCATCAGCGTGATCACCGGCGGCCTGTTCACCGTGATCAGCCGCCAGCCGGTGCATTCGGTGCTGTGGCTGATCCTGTCCTTCATCTCGGCGGCGGGGCTGTTCGTGTTGCTGGGTGCGGAATTCGTCGCGATGTTGCTGGTCATCGTCTATGTGGGCGCGGTTGCGGTGCTGTTCCTGTTCGTGGTCATGATGCTGGACGTGGATTTCGCCGAGCTCAAGGCCGAGATGGCGCGGTACATGCCGCTTGCCCTGCTGATCGGGCTGGTGATCCTGATGCAGTTCGTCATGGCCTTTGGCGCATGGGAGAGCAGCCACGCCGCCAGCGAACTGCGCGCGCAGGTGGTTCCCACCGACCGGCACAATACCGAAGCCCTGGGCATGATCCTGTATGATCAGTATTTCCTGCTGTTCCAGCTGGCGGGGCTGATCCTGCTGGTGGCAATGGTCGGGGCCATCGTGCTGACCCTGCGCCACCGTACCGACATCAAGCGGCAGAACATCGTTGCCCAGATGATGCGCGATCCGGCGGCCGCGATGGAGCTGAAAGACGTGAAACCGGGGCAGGGGCTGTAACCGATGACACCTGCCATTATCCGCAACCGCCGCGCCGCTGCCATTGCCGCCCTGTGCCCGCTGCTCTGGGCCGGGACCGCATTGGCCGAAAGCGCGATCACCACGCCGCACCAGGTCGACACGGATTACGAGATCGCAAGCAAGGATTTCGGCGACGGTTTTGTACAGATGCATTCGCGCCGGCAAGGCGAGGGCGGCAACGCCCATGCGGTCCACGGTTTCGATTGCGCGAACAAGACCTATGCCGCCCTCTATGCGGGCGACGTGCCGCCCGAAGCCTTTCCGCTGGAAGGGCTCGATTTCAACCTGAACCCGATCGAGGAAACCTCCGAGGTCGCGCCGCTGGCCCAACACGCATGCAGGAAGCACGGTTATCCGTTGCTGGAATGGTGAAACATGATCGGACTTGAACATTACCTCACGGTTGCGGCGACATTGTTCGTCATCGGTATTTTCGGCCTGTTCCTGAACCGCAAGAACGTGATCATCCTGCTGATGAGCATCGAGTTGATGCTGCTGGCGGTGAACATCAACCTCGTGGCGTTTTCGAGCTTTCTTGGCGATCTGGTCGGCCAGGTGTTCACGCTGTTCGTGCTGACGGTGGCCGCCGCCGAGGCCGCGATCGGGCTGGCCATCCTGGTCTGTTTCTTCCGCAACCGGGGCACCATCGCGGTTGAAGACGTCAACATGATGAAGGGCTGAGAGACTTATGGAAACCATCATCCTCTTTGCCCCCCTGGTCGGCGCGCTGATCTGCGGGTTCGGCTGGAAATTCATCGGCGAGACCGCCGCGATGTGGGTGGCGACGGGCCTGCTGTTCCTGGCCTGCCTGCTGTCCTGGGTCGTGTTCTTTTCCTTTGACGGGGTGACCGCGCAAATCCCGGTGCTGCGCTTTATCGAAAGCGGCACGCTGGCGACCGAATGGGCCATCCGACTGGACCGGCTGACCGCCATCATGCTGATCGTGGTGACCACGGTTTCGGCGCTCGTGCATCTGTACAGCTTTGGCTACATGGACAAGGACCCCCAGTGGAAAGAGGGCGAAAGCTACAAGCCACGCTTTTTCGCCTATCTGTCGTTCTTTACCTTTGCCATGCTGATGCTGGTGACGTCCGACAACCTGGTCCAGATGTTCTTTGGCTGGGAAGGCGTGGGCGTCGCGTCATACCTGCTGATCGGGTTCTATTACCGCAAGCCCTCGGCCAATGCCGCGGCGATCAAGGCGTTCGTGGTCAACCGGGTTGGCGATTTCGGCTTTGCCCTGGGCATATTCGCGCTGTTCTTCCTGGTGGACAGCATCAACATGAGCGACATCTTTGCCGCCGCACCGACCCTTGCCGAGACTCAGCTCAGCTTTCTCTGGTCCGAATGGAACGCCGCGAACCTGATCGGCATGTTGCTGTTCATCGGCGCGATGGGCAAATCGGCGCAGCTGATCCTGCACACATGGCTGCCGGACGCTATGGAAGGTCCGACACCGGTTTCGGCGCTGATCCATGCGGCGACCATGGTGACGGCGGGCGTGTTCCTGGTGTGCCGCATGTCGCCGCTGTTCGAGTTCGCGCCGGGGGCCACCGCGTTCATCACCGTGCTGGGGGCCACGACCGCGTTCTTTGCCGCGACCGTGGGGCTGGTGCAGACCGATATCAAACGGGTCATCGCCTATTCGACCTGTTCCCAGCTTGGTTATATGTTCGTCGCCGCCGGCGTCGGCATGTATTCGGCGGCGATGTTCCACCTGTTTACCCACGCCTTTTTCAAGGCGCTGCTGTTTCTTGGTGCCGGTTCGGTGATCCACGCGATGCATCACGAGCAGGACATGACCAACTATGGCAGCCTGCGCAAGAAAATCCCCTATACCTACTGGGCGATGATGATCGGAACGCTGGCCATCACCGGTGTCGGCATTCCGCTCACCACGATCGGGTTCGCAGGCTTCCTGTCCAAGGATGCCATCATCGAAAGCGCCTATGCCGGCGGTTCGGCCTATGGGTTCTGGATGCTGGTGATCGCGGCGGCCATGACCAGCTTTTACAGCTGGCGGCTGATCTTCCTGACCTTCTTTGGCGAGGAGCGCGGCGACAAGCATACCCATGAACACGCGCATGAAAGCCCGATGGTCATGCTGATCCCGCTGGGTGTGCTCAGCTTTGGCGCGGTCTTTGCCGGGATGATCTGGTATGGCAGCTTCTTTGGCCATGCCGACCAGGTGGGCAAGTTCTATGGCATCCCGGTCGCCGAAGCGACGGCTCATGACCAAGAGGGCACAGATCACAGCGACGATCACGCCAAAGCGGCGGATCATGCCGCGGCATCCGACCACGGCCATGCCGATGAGGGTCATGCCGATGAGGGCCATGATACCCATGGCGAGCATCACTATGCCTTTGCCGGCGCACCCGGCGAAGGCGCGCTGTACTTTGCGCCCGACAACCACGTGCTCGACGATGCCCACGCGGCGCCGGTCTGGGTCAAGGTGTCGCCCTTTGTCGCCATGTTGCTGGGCCTGGGGATCGCGATCTGGTTCTATCTCGTGAACCCGGCGCTTCCGGCGCGTCTCGCCGAGAGCCAGCGGCCGCTCTACCTGTTCCTCAAGAACAAGTGGTATTTCGACGAGCTTTATAACGCGGTCCTGGTGAAACCCGCGCTTGGCATCGGCCGGCTGTTCTGGAAACGCGGCGATGGCAGTGTCATTGACGGTTTCCTCAATGGGGTGGCGATGGGCATTGTGCCGTTCTTTACCCGGTTGGCGGGGCGGGCACAGTCCGGCTTCATCTTTACCTATGCCTTCTGGATGGTGCTCGGTATCGCCGCCCTTGTCACCTGGATGTCGATCGGCGGAGGAGCGCACTGATGGATAATATCCTCTCCATTGTCACCTTCGTTCCGGCGCTGGCGGCGCTGATCCTGGTGGTTTTCCTGCGCGGCGATGACGAGGCGGCGCAACGCAATGCCAAATATGTCGCCCTGTTCGCCACCAGCGTGACGTTCCTCGTGTCGCTGGGCATCTATTTCGAGTTCGACCCCAAGGACACCGGGTTCCAGTTCGTCGAGCAATCTGAATGGCTGCTCGGGCTGCAATACAAGATGGGCGTTGACGGGATCAGCGTGCTGTTCGTGATGCTGACCACCTTCATCATGCCGCTGACCATCCTGGCGAGCTGGAACGTGACCGACCGCGTCAAGGAATACATGGTTGCCTTCCTGTTGCTGGAAACCCTGATGCTGGGCGTGTTCACGGCGCTGGATCTGGTGTTGTTCTACCTGTTCTTCGAGGCCGGGCTGATCCCGATGTTCCTGATCATCGGGATCTGGGGCGGCAAGGATCGCATCTATGCCAGCTTCAAGTTCTTCCTCTACACCTTCCTCGGCTCGGTGCTGATGCTGGTGGCGATGGTTGCCATGTTTGCGGATGCGGGCACCACGGATATCGAGATCCTGCTGACCCACCAGTTCGGTAGCGAGGCCTTCTCGTTGCTGGGAATGCAGGTTGTGGGCGGGATGCAGACACTGTTGTTCCTCGCCTTCTTTGCAAGCTTTGCGGTCAAGATGCCGATGTGGCCGGTGCATACATGGCTGCCCGATGCCCACGTTCAGGCCCCGACCGCCGGGTCGGTGGTGCTGGCGGCGATCCTGCTCAAGATGGGCGGCTATGGCTTCCTTCGGTTCAGCCTGCCGATGTTCCCGATCGGGGCGGATGTCATGGCCCCCGTGGTGCTCTGGATGAGCGCGATCGCCATTGTCTATACATCGCTGGTGGCGCTGGTGCAGGAAGACATGAAAAAGCTGATCGCCTATTCCTCGGTCGCGCATATGGGCTTTGTCACCATGGGTATCTTTGCCGCCAACCAGCAGGGCGTGGACGGCGCGATTTTCCAGATGCTCAGCCACGGTTTCATCTCGGCGGCGCTGTTCCTCTGTGTTGGCGTGATCTATGACCGGATGCATACCCGCGATATCGACGCCTATGGCGGGCTTGTGGTGCGGATGCCGGCCTATGCGCTGGTCTTCATGTTCTTTACCATGGGCAATGTCGGCCTGCCGGGCACCTCGGGCTTCGTGGGCGAATTTCTGACGATGATGGGGGCCTTTCAGGTCAATACCTGGGTCACTGCCGTTGCCGCCACCGGTGTGATCTTCAGCGCCGGCTATGCCCTGTGGCTGTATCGCCGGGTGGTGTTCGGCGACCTGATCAAGGAGAGCCTGCGCACCATTCAGGACATGTCGGGCCGCGAGCGGGCGATCTTTGCACCGCTGGTCGTGATGACCCTGTTGCTTGGGGTGTACCCGTCGCTGGTGAGCGACATCATCGGGCCATCCACCACGGCCCTGGTTTCAAGCTATGACACAGCGCTGACGGCGGCGGAAACCGCCAACCAGCTTGCATCGAATTGAGGGGGCCGGGCGTATGATCCAGGCTGATCTGACCGTAATCATTCCGGAAATCGCGTTGGCGGTGTTTGCCATGCTGGCCCTGCTTGGCGCGGCTTATACCGGCAAGGACCGGCTCGCGCCGGCGCTGGTCTGGGCGACCTCGGCGCTGATGGTGATCCTGGGCCTGTTCATCGCCACCCGCGGGACCGGCACCAGCGTCGCCTTTGGCGGCATGTTCGTGGATGACGGCTTTGCCCGCTTTGCCAAGGTGACGATCCTGATCTCCGCCGCCGCCGTGCTGCTGATGAGCCAGGATTACATGGCGCGCCGGGGGCTGCTGCGGTTCGAATACCCGCTGCTGGTTGCGCTGGCCTCGGTCGGCATGATGGTGATGGTCAGCGCCGGTGACCTGATGTCGCTCTACATGGGGTTGGAACTGCAATCGCTGGCGCTCTACGTCGTCGCGGCCCTGCGCCGGGACAGCGTGAAATCCACCGAGGCCGGGCTGAAATATTTCGTGCTCGGCGCGCTGAGCTCGGGGTTGCTGCTCTATGGCGCATCGCTGGTCTATGGTTATGCCGGCACCACCCTGTTTTCGGGCATCATCCAGACGGCGCAGCATGGCGACGTGTCGCTGGGCCTGCTCTTTGGCCTGATCTTCGTGATCTCGGGCCTCGCCTTCAAGATCAGCGCCGTGCCCTTCCACATGTGGACCCCGGATGTCTACGAAGGCTCGCCCACCCCGGTGACGGCGTTTTTTGCCACCGCGCCCAAGATGGCGGCGATGGGCCTGTTTGCACGGGTGTTGCATGACGCGTTCGGTCATGCGGTTGCCGATTGGCAGCAGGTCATCGCCCTGCTTGCGGTGCTGTCGATGTTCCTCGGGGCGGTGGCGGCGATCGGGCAACGCGACATCAAGCGGCTGATGGCCTATTCCTCGATCGCGCATATGGGGTTTGCGCTGATGGGGCTTGCCTCGGGCACGGAGTTCGGTGTGCAGGCGATGCTGATCTACATGGCGATCTATGTCACCATGAATGTCGGAACCTTTGCCTTTATCTTGATGATGGAAAAGGACGGGCGCCCGATCACCGACATCGGCGCGCTGCATCTCTATGCCCGGCGCGAACCCGGGCGGGCGCTGGCGATGCTGGTGCTGCTCTTTTCGCTGGCCGGTGTGCCGCCGATGCTGGGCTTTTTCGGCAAGTTCTACGTGCTGCGCGCGGCCTATGATGGCGGGTTGGCCTGGCTGGCGGTTGCCGGTGTCGTCGCCTCGGTGATCGGTGCGTTCTATTACCTGCGGATCGTCTATTTCATGTATTTCGGCGAAGAGGGGTCCGAGCTTGAGACCAATTCTTCTCCGGTGCTCTGGGGCTTCCTGATGGCCTCTGCCGCGGTGATGCTGCTGGGCATCGTCAACATGTTCGGGGTCGAGGGGGCCGCAGCGGCGGCGGCGGCAACGTTGCTGCATTGACCGGCACGACACAATCCCGCACCTGTGCCGTTTTCCGGGACATGGCATGGGCATGATCCAATGGCCCGACGCCTATGGCCGGCGCGTGTTGGACGAGGTGGATTCGACCCTGAACGAGGCGGCGCGGATCGCGCCGGGCCTTGCCGGTCCGGAATGGATCATGGCGCATCGCCAGACCGCCGCGCGGGGGCGCAGGGGCCGGGCCTGGGCCAATCCCGAGGGCAATCTGGCGGCGACGCTGGTGCTGTTCCCGCAAGAGCCGCCGGGGGTTGCGGCGCTGCGCTCATTCGTGGCGTCGCTGGCATTGTATGATGCCTGTGTCGCGGTATGTGGCCGCAGCGATGGCTTTGCCCTGAAATGGCCCAATGACGTTCTGCTGAACGGGGGCAAGCTGGCGGGGATCCTGCTCGAGAGCAGCGGGCAGGGGCCGCATATGGGGCATTTGGCCATCGGGATCGGTGTCAACCTCGCCGACGCGCCGACCCCTGACAAGGTGGAACCGGGGGCGGTTCCGCCGGTTTCGCTGCTGTCATCGACCGGGGCCCGGGTTGATCCTGAGACCTTTCTGACCTTTCTGGCCGACGCCTATGCGCGTCACGAATCCGCGTTCACCACCTACGGGTTCGAACCGATCCGCACCGCGTGGCTGAACCGGGCGGCGCGGCTGGGCGAGGTGATCACCGCGCGCACCGGAAACAGCGAAACCACCGGCACGTTCGAGACGGTGGACGCCCAGGGGAACCTTGTTCTAAACACCAGCAGAGGCCGCACATCGATCCCGGCGGCCGATGTCTTTTTCTGAAGGGGGGCGCGGATGCTTCTCGCCATTGACTGCGGCAACACCAACACCGTCTTCTCGATCTGGGATGGCGAGACATTTCTGTGTACGCTGCGCACGTCGACCCATCATGCGCGCACCGCGGATGCCTATTTCACCTGGTATTCGACCCTGGTGAAACATTACGGGATCGAGGTGGAGATCGACGATGTGATCATCTCGTCCACCGTGCCCCGCGTGGTCTATAACCTGCGGGTCTTTGCCGACCGGTTCTTTGGCTGCCGGCCCATCGTGGTTGGCAAACCCGACTGCCTGCTGCCCAATGAACCGCGCGTCGATCTGGGCACCCAGGTCGGGCCTGACCGGTTGGTCAATGCGGCGGGGGCGTTCGAGCGGCATGGTGGCGATCTGATTGTCGTGGATTTCGGCACCGCGACCACATTTGATGTTGTGGCCAGCGACGGAGCCTATATTGGTGGGGTGATCGCTCCGGGTGTCAACCTGAGCCTCGAGGCGCTGCACATGGCCGCCGCCGCCCTGCCGCACGTGGATATCAGCGTGCCGCAGAAGGTGATCGGTACCAATACCGTCGGATGTATCCAGTCGGGCATCTTCTGGGGCTATGTGGGGCTGGTCCGCGAGATTTGCACCCGGGTCAAGGCAGAGCGGGATCGGGACATGCGGGTGATCGCCACCGGTGGTCTGGCCCCGTTGTTCCAGCAGAGCGCGGATCTGTTTGACGCGATGGAAGACGACCTGACGATGCACGGCCTGACCGTGATCCACCAATTTAACAAGGACAACGGTTAACCCAATGACAAGCAAGAGACTGGTTTACCTGCCACTTGGCGGGGCGGGCGAAATTGGCATGAATGCCTATCTTTATGGTTATGGCGCGCCTGACAAGGAACGGTTCATCCTTGTCGATCTTGGCGTCACCTTTCCGGATATGGACGGCTCGCCCGGGGTCGACCTGATCCTGCCCGATATCACCTGGCTCAAACAGCGGGCCGACCGGCTGGACGCGATCTTTGTCACCCATGCGCATGAAGATCATGTGGGGGCGATTGCACATTTTTATGAAGATCTGGGCGCACCGGTCTATGCCCGCGCCTTTACCGCCAATATCACCCGCCGCAAGATGCGCGATCTTGGCCATCCCGAAGACGCGGTTCGGACCGCCTCGGCCTGGCCCGAACAGATCACAGCCGGTCCGTTCAAGGTGGGGTTCCTGCCGATATCGCATTCGATTCCCGAAAGCGGCGCCCTGGTCATCGATACGCCGGACGGGCGGGTGATCCACAGCGGCGATTTCAAGCTCGATCCGACGCCGGTTGTGGGTGAACCCTTTGATCCCGAGCTCTGGGCCGAGGTCTGCAAGGATGGCGTGCGCGCGCTGGTTTGCGATTCGACCAACGTGTTCTCGCCCGATCCGGGGCGCTCGGAACAATCGCTTGGCCCGGCATTGCAAGAGCTGATCTCCGGGGCCTCGGGCATGGTGGTCGCGACGACCTTTGCCAGCAACGTGGCGCGGGTCAAGACGCTGGCAGAAGCCGGGCATCGGGCGGGGCGTTCGATCGTGCTTCTGGGGCGCGCCATGGAGCGGATGGTCGAGGCTGCCAGGGAAACCGGGGTGTTGTCCGGGTTTCCCGCCACGATCAGCGACGAAGCCGCCCGCGAGGTGCCACGCGAGAACCTGATGCTGCTGGTCACAGGCAGTCAGGGCGAGCGCCGCGCCGCAAGCGCTCAGCTCGCGCGTGGCAAGTATCGTGGCATCCAGATGAAGGAAGGGGACATGTTCCTGTTCTCCTCCAAGACGATTCCGGGCAATGAGCGCGGAGTCATCCGGGTGATGAACCAGTTCAGCGAAATGGGCGTCGACGTGGTGGATGACAGCAATGGCAAATACCATGTATCCGGCCATGCCAACCGCCCCGATATCGAACGGCTGCATGACATCGTGCGCCCGCAGATGGTGATCCCGATGCATGGCGAACACCGTCACCTGCGCGAACATGCTCGGCTTGCGTCGGGGCGGGGTTATCAATCGGCCGTCGTGGTCAATGGCATGATGATGGATCTGTCCGGCAACGCCCCCAGCGTCGCGGAATATATCGAGACCGGGCGCACCTATCTGGACGGGTCGATCAAGGTTGGCGCGCTGGACGGTATCGTACGCGACCGTATCCGCATGGCGCTGAACGGGCATGTGACCGTGACGGTGATCCTGGACGAACAGGACGAACCGCTGGGCGAGCCGTGGTGCGACACGGTCGGGCTGGCCGAGACCGGGCGATCCAATGCGCTGCTGGTCGAAGTGCTGGAAGAAGACCTGAGCCAGTTGCTGGGCCGCACTGGTGACAAGACATTGCGCGATGACGACAAGCTGGAAGAGGCGCTGCGCCGTGCGGCGCGCCAGACCGCGCAGGCCGAGATCGGCAAGAAACCAGAAGTGACCGTGGTGATCAGCCGGATGCGGTAGGCATCTGCGGCGTATCGCGTTTCAGGAAAAACGCGATACGCAGATTTCCGTGGCGGGGCCGGTTTATCCGGCCCGGCGCTCTTCAAAGCTGAGGGCGATGAAGCTGGGCAGGTGATCGCCCATTCCGACAACCTTGTTGCCGCCGGAATCGCGCCCGGACGACCGGCTGCGCGTAGAGGAAGAGGTCGGGCGTTGCTCGTCCTTGGCCTTGGCCGACGATGACGGTTTGGCGGCGCTGTCGGATTTCCTGGAACTGCTGCGCGACTCGGGCTTTGATGCCGTTTCCTCCTTGGCCGGTTTCGCGGCCTTGGCTTCGGATTTCAGCGGGTTGTCGCCCCGGGGAATTTCCCGCTGAACCAGCTTTTCGATGTCATCGAGGTTCTTTTCATCGCGTGGCACGCAGATCATCATCGCAGTGCCGTCGCGACCGGCCCGCCCGGTGCGCCCGATCCGGTGAACGTAATCCTCGGCATGGCCGGGCACGTCGAAATTGAACACGTGGCTGACGCTGGGCACGTCGAGCCCGCGCGCGGCAACATCCGAGGCCACGAGGATCCGCAGGGTGCCGTCGCGGAACCCGTCAAGCGTGCGGGTGCGCTGGCTCTGATCGAGATCGCCGTGGATCGGGGCCGCGTCATAGCCGTATTTCTTGAGCGATTTGGCAACGATATCCACGTCCATCTTGCGGTTGCAGAAGATGATCGCGTTGGTGCATTTGTCGCCCTCGGCATCGATCATGGCCCGCAAGAGCTTGCGCTTCTCGCTCGCCTCGCGGTCCTTGCGGCTGCCTTTGAACATGACCACCGATTGTTCGATATTCTCGCTGGTGGTGGCCTGTCGTGCGACCTCGATCCGCGTTGGCGCGGACAGGAACGTGTTGGTGATGCGTTCGATCTCGGGGGCCATGGTGGCCGAGAAGAACAGCGTCTGGCGGGTGAACGGTGTCAGCGAAAAGATGCGTTCGATATCGGGGATGAACCCCATGTCCAGCATCCGGTCGGCTTCGTCCACCACCATGATCTGAACCCCGGTCAACAACAGCTTGCCGCGCTCGAAATGATCCAGCAGGCGGCCCGGCGTGGCGATCAGAACATCGACCCCCTTGTCGATCAGCTTGTCCTGTTCGCCAAAGCTGACGCCGCCGATGAGCAGCGCCTTGGTCAGTTTGACATGCTTGGCGTAGGTGTCGAAATTCTCGGCCACCTGCGCGGCCAGTTCCCGGGTCGGGCAGAGCACGAGGCTGCGCGGCATCCGGGCGCGGGCGCGGCCACGGGCCAGCAGTGTGATCATCGGCAGGGTAAAGCTCGCGGTCTTGCCGGTGCCGGTCTGGGCGATGCCCAGCACGTCCTTGCCTTCGAGTGCCGGGGGGATTGCCCCTTCCTGAATCGGGGTCGGGGATTCGTACCCGGCCTCGTCAATTGCCTTGAGCACCTTGGGATTCAGGTTCAGTTCAGAAAATTTTGTCATTTGTGTCCGTGTGTTGCGGACACTGTCTTGGCCCGCCGTCCTGTCTGAGCCGGACCCCAGCGGTCCTGCGCTTGTGCGCATGCTGGCTCGTCCCGCTGCATTAGCAAAAAGGGAGGCAGCGGTCAAACAGCGCCGTCAAATTTGCGTGTAAATCGCACATTGTTTCCGCAGGGGTGCCATGCGTTCAATATGTGGAAAACTGTTTCCGGCGGGATCGTTCCAGTTGCAGGTCGCACAGGAACAGCAATCCCTGCTCGTCGAGGCGCTGGCGATGGTCGGGCGTATCGGCGCAAAGCTCGTCGTAAAAGGCCCGCAGGCCCTGCGCACCGTCGCGCTGTTCGATCGACATCAGCAGTTGATGGAGGGTCAGCCCGTCCACGCGATCCTTGCGCATCGGGGCAAGGTCGGCACGGTAGGAACCGCGTTCCAGCCGAAAGCGATAGGAGGCCATGAAGGCTTCCCAGTTCTGGGCATGGCAATGGCAGAGGACGGTATCGTCCAGGGCCGCTTCGCCGGGGTTCTTGATGTCGCCCTCAAACAGGTTGTGAATGCGAAACATCACGTCGCACAGCCCGGTGCGGGCAAACAGCTTGCCCTCTACATGGCTGAGAAACCCGCCATTCAGATACTTGCCATGGACGGGATACAGACGCTCGGCACTGGCGGCGCGTTCGCGCGGAAACCTCTTGGTCAGCTTGAAGGCCGTACCATCCCCGGCAAGCGCCTCGGCCGGATAGAGGCGGGCACAACCGGCGGTATCGGGCAGTGCCGCCAATTGATCCGTCAGCGGGGTTTGCGGGCACAGGAATTCGTCCACGTCGATATGCGCCAGCCAATCGACCTCGGCGCGGCGATAGGCATGGGTGGCATTGGCCGATTGGCGGACCTGGTGCTTTTTCGGACGCCTGGGATGCTTCGCCCAATAGGCGTCGTCACAGGTGGTCACACGCACCTTGGGATGCGCCTTGAGCAAGGCAAAAGTCGCCGGGTCGGGCTCGTCCAGATAGACATAGATCCGGTGCGCGCCCAGTTCGACGTGATGGGCCACGAAATCCAGCACCGCCCCGGTGGATGCCCTGACCGTCGCCACCAGCCCCCAACGCATCAGGTCTTGTCCTGAAACTGTTGCCGCATCAGCCGCAGCCGGCGAAAGATATTGGCCGGATCGCGGTTCAGCTCCTGCATCAGGTGGTCGGCCAGCGGCGCGATGCCCGGATCGCTCAGCGCGAGGTCCCAGACCGGGGCGAGGATGTTGATATCAAGCCCGCCCTTGCGGATCGAATAATCTTCCATCTGCAGGGGCAGCGGGCTGTGCAGGCGGCCCCTGACGGGGTGTGGCTCGGCGGGGGCCGTGCCCCCGAACAGCCGCTCGAACTCGTAGAGCTTCATCATCGAAAACAGCATCCGCAGCGCCTGTCCCACCTGCCGCTGCACATCGGTCGCGCCATGATCGGCAAAGGTCATGACCGAGGACACTTTCCAGCGCAGGTCCAGCTGCCCGATCAGATGTGCGTGCTGCTCCCGCCAGATGCGCTGAAACAGCGCCGGGGCGTGCTCCGGGGCGCTGGATTTGCGCAGGTTCGAGATCAGCAACGCATTGAGCAACGCCAGTTGCGACTTGCCGGGGAACTCGCTGGCGATCCGCGCCCTTTTGCGCGCCCATCGTGTCGGGTTGGCTGGTGCCAGGTCGTCCTGACCGACGGGCTGCGCGGCCAGCGCGGCGAGATCCGCGTCAAGGGGGGGCAGGGCCACAGCATCGGGATGATAGGGCTTGCGGCGCGCGTCATAGCGCGCGCGCAGGGCCGCAAGGCCGCCTTCATAGGTCGCGTCGCGTTGGTCCATACCCGTGCTTACACCGCTGCGCGGGCGCGGGAAATCCCCAACCGCTCAGACCATCATTTCCTTGGTCGCGGTCAGGCGCACCTCCGGATAGTCGCGTTCGATCCGGTCGATATCCCATTGCAGCCGCGTCAGGTACACGATGTCGCCATCATGGTCATGGGCGATGTGCTGCTTGTTGGCATTGACCAGCTTGTCGACCGCCGCCTTGTCGCCGGAAACCCAGCGGGCGCTGGTGAATTGGCTGGCTTCGAACCGCACCGGCAGGCCGTATTCAAGCTCGATCCGGCTGGCCAGCACCTCGAATTGAAGCGCCCCGACCACGCCCACGATAAAGCCCGAGCCGATCGAGGGTTTGAACACCTTGGCGGCGCCTTCCTCGGCGAATTGCATCAACGCCTTTTCCAGGTGCTTGGCCTTCATCGGGTCACCCGCGCGCACGCCTTGCAGCAATTCGGGCGCAAAGGACGGTATGCCGGAAACCCGCAGCGCCTCGCCCTCGGTCAGGGTGTCACCGATGCGCAATTGCCCGTGGTTCGGGATGCCGATGATATCCCCGGCCCAGGCCTCGTCCGCGAGTTCGCGGTCCGAGGCCAGGAACAGCACCGGGTTGGTGATCGCCATCGGCTTTTTCGACCGCACATGGGTCAGCTTCATGCCCCGTTTGAAATGGCCCGAGGCCATGCGGACAAAGGCCACGCGGTCGCGGTGCTTGGGGTCCATGTTGGCCTGCACCTTGAACACAAAGCCCGCGACCTTGCTCTCTTCCGGAGAGATCTGGCGGGGCTGGGCCGACTGGATCTGTGGCTGGGGGCCATAGACGCCGATACCGTCCATCAATTCCCTGACGCCGAAGGAATTGATCGCCGAGCCGAACCAGATCGGGGTCATGTGACCTTCGAGCACCGCCTGCGGATCAAGCTTGGGCAGCAATTCGCGCGCCATCTCAAGCTCTTCGCGCAGTTGTTCAAGAAGCTGCGCGGGCACGTGTTCGGCCAGCGCCGGATCATCAAGCCCGTCGATCTTGATGCTTTCGGCCACCTTGTTGCGGTCGGCCCGGTCCATCAGTTCGAGCCGGTCGCGCAGGATGTCGTAACAGCCGACGAAATCGCGCCCCTGTCCGATCGGCCAACTGGCCGGGGTCACGTCAATGGCCAGGTTTTCCTGGATCTCGTCGATGATCTCGAAAACGTCCCGGCTTTCGCGGTCCATCTTGTTGCAGAAGGTCAGGATCGGCAGGTCACGCAGGCGGCAGACCTCGAACAGCTTCTGGGTCTGGCTTTCGACACCCTTGGCGCCGTCGATCACCATCACCGCCGCATCCACCGCCGTCAGCGTGCGATAGGTGTCTTCGGAAAAGTCCGAATGGCCCGGCGTATCCACCAGGTTGAACCGGAAATTGTTGTAGTCAAACGACATCGCCGAGGCCGAGACGGAAATGCCGCGATCCTTTTCCATCTGCATGAAATCCGACCGCGTGCGCCGGGCCTCGCCCTTGGCGCGGACCTGTCCGGCCATCTGGATGGCACCGCCATAAAGCAGGAATTTCTCGGTCAGCGTGGTCTTGCCCGCATCCGGGTGCGAGATGATCGCAAAGGTACGGCGGCGCGCGATTTCGGGCGGCAATTCGGGGCGATTTGAAGCGGTGTCCAACATGAGGCGCGTATAGGTAAGGAACGCGCCAAGCGCAAGAAAATCGACACGCGCATGTGCCGGTGGCGGCAATCGCTGGCATTGGCGGCGGAACCGGTGCTATGCGAGGGGCAGAAACCAGTTGGGAGATCAGAGATGGATTTGGGAATCGCCGGCAAACGGGCGCTGGTCTGCGCCAGCAGCAAGGGGCTCGGGCTGGGTTGTGCCGAGGCGCTGGCCGAGGCAGGGGTCAACCTTGTGATGAACGCGCGCGGCGCCGAGGCGCTTGAGGCGTCGGCCCGGGCCATTCGCGACTCATACGGGGTCGAGGTCGTCACCGTCGCCGCCGACGTGGCCACCGCCGAGGGGCAGGCCCGCGTGATCGAGGCCGCCGCCGGGGTCGATATCCTGGTCAACAACGCCGGCGGGCCGCCTCCGGGCATGTGGTCCGACTGGGATCGTGACGATTTCATCAAGGCGCTGGACGCCAACATGCTTGCGCCCATCGCGCTGATGAAGGCGCTGATGCCGGGGATGATCGATCGG
Organism: Microbulbifer sp. S227A; assembly: GCF_049800935.1. Classification (NCBI taxonomy): domain Bacteria; kingdom Pseudomonadati; phylum Pseudomonadota; class Gammaproteobacteria; order Cellvibrionales; family Microbulbiferaceae; genus Microbulbifer; species Microbulbifer sp. S227A. Next base: position 261,753 of record NZ_JBNAFZ010000003.1, read on the forward strand.
GGCTGGGGCCGGGTCGTCAACATCACCAGCCAATCGGTGCGCGCGCCGATCGCGGTGCTGGGGCTGTCGAACTCCGCGCGCACCGGGCTGACCGGATATGTCGCGGGCACCGCCCGGCAGGTGGCCGGCAGCGGCGTCAATATCAACAACCTGCTGCCGGGCATTCACGCGACCGACCGCGCGGCATCGCTGGATGGCGGCGTGGCCAAGGCGCAGGGCGTGTCGCTGGAAGAGGCCCAGGCCCAGCGGGCGGCGACGATCCCCGCAGGGCGCTATGGCACCCGACAGGAATTCGGCGCGGCCTGTGCCTTTCTGTGCAGCCAGCATGCGGGGTTCATCGTGGGGCAGAACATCCTGCTCGACGGTGGCGCGACCAACATGACCATGTAGCATGGCACAGGGGTTTTCGCTGAAGGATCAGCTGTTCAACGCGGACAAGGTGCGCTATCTGGCGGGGCTTTTCGCGGCGGCAAGCCCGGCATTCGACGGCGACCTGTTTGAACAACAGGTCATGGAGCGGCTGCCCGGGCTGGAATTGAAACAGCGTATCTCGTGGATTGCCGAATGTCTTGGGGCGCGGTTGCCGGGGGGGCTGGACGATATTGCGCCGGTCTTGCGCGATGCGCTTCCGCCCCCGCTTGATCCAACCCTGACGGATGACGATTTCGGCGATTTCATCTTTGCGCCGCTTGGCGAACTGGTCGTGTTGCGCGGACTGGACAGCCCCGATCTGTCGCTGGACCTGATCGAAGAGATCACCCAGAGGTTCTCGATGGAATGGGCGATCCGCCCGTACCTGAACCGCTGGCCGGATCGGGTTCTCGACCGGATGCGCCGCTGGGCGACGCACCCCAATTACCACGTGCGCCGTCTGGTGAGCGAAGGCAGCCGCCCGCGGCTGCCCTGGGGGCAGGCGGTGGATATCGACATCACCGCGCCACTGCCCCTGCTGGATCTGCTGCATCGGGACCAGACGCGTTATGTCACCCGCTCGGTTGCCAATCACCTGAATGACATCAGCAAGAAACACCCCGCGCTGGTCGTGGACCGGCTGGAGCAATGGGCCGCCGAGGCGACGCAGCAGCCGGGCGAGCTTGACTGGATGACGCAACATGCGCTGCGCGGGTTGGTCAAGGCGGGGGATGCGCGGGCGCTCTCGTTGCTGGGGTATGATGCGGACGCGGATGTCGAGGTGCTGCGGTTCGATGCGCCCGGGAGCGTGGCGATTGGCGATGCGCTGACGCTGACCGCGACGCTCTGTTCGGGCAGCGGGGCGCGGGCGCTGGTCGATTACGTGTTCTGGCGGCGGCGGGCCAATGGCGATATGGCCCCCAAGGTGTTCAAGCTCAAACAGCTGGAACTGTCGCCGGGCAAACCCGTCGACCTGCGCAAATCGCACAAGCTCAAGGGCGACGCGACCACGTTCCGATTGTATCCGGGGCCGCATCGCGTCGAACTTCAGATCAACGGGCGGGTGCGGGCCGAGGCGGCATTCGACCTGATCGCGGAATAGGGCATGGCACAACAGGAACCCAATAGTGCGCGTTTGCGCGGCATCGTCACCGAGATCGCGCAGGAAATGGCGGCGGAAACCGAACGGGGCAACGTGGCGGATTACATCCCGCCGCTGGCCCGGATCGACCCGAACCAGTTCGCGCTGTCCATCATCACGCGCGATGGCGAGGTAATCTCGGGGGGCGATGCGCAGACCCGGTTCTCGATCCAGAGCGTGTCCAAGGTATTCACGCTGGCGCTTGGACTCGGACGGCTGGGCGATCGTCTCTGGACCCGCGTCGGGCGCGAGCCGTCGGGTGATCCGTTCAATTCGATCGTGCAGCTCGAATATGAAAAGGGGCTGCCGCGCAACCCCTTCATCAATGCCGGCGCCATCGCCGTTACCGACAGCATCCTGGGCAGCTTTGCCCCCAAGGAGGCCCTGGGCGAAATCCTGCGATTCGTGCGGTTCCTGGCCAGCGATGACGACATTGCCATCGATCCCGACGTGGCGCGGTCGGAATTGGCCACCGGGTTCCGCAACGCGGCGCTGGCGAATTTCATGCGCGGCTTTGGCACCATCACCAGCCCGCCGGAACAGACGCTGGGCGTATATTTCCACCATTGCGCCATCGCGATGACAACCGAGCAACTGGCCGCCTCGGCGCGGTTCCTTGCCTTTGACGGATGCCTGTCGCCCGGCGGGGCGCGGGCGATCTCCGCGCGCATGGCGCGCCAGATCAACACGCTGATGCTGACCTGCGGCCATTACGACGGCTCGGGCGAATTCGCCTTTCGCGTCGGGTTGCCCGGCAAGAGCGGGGTGGGCGGCGGCATCATGGCCGTGGTGCCGGGGCAGGTGTCAATCGGCTGCTGGTCGCCGGGACTGAACGCGGTGGGCAACTCGCATCTGGCCTCGCGGGCGCTGGAACAGCTGGCCCTGCGCACCGGCTGGTCGGTCTTTGCGCCGCGCTAGGTTGCGCCGGGGCGTGGGGATTGCTATCTGCGCTAGGACCCGACGACCATGATCGCGACGGCCAAGAGGACCCCGGTGGAGCACGTCAGAACAGCGCAACCTGCACCCGCGCGCTCTGCGCCCCGGCTGGAAATCCGCAATCTGACGCGGAAATTCCACGGGCGCACCGTGGTGGACGATGTCTCGCTCAGCATTGAACCGGGGCAGGTGACCTGCCTGCTTGGCCCATCCGGCTGTGGCAAATCCACCACCCTGCGGATGGTTGCCGGGGTCGAAATGCAAGACAGCGGCGAAATCTGGGTCGATGGCAGGCTGATCTGCGACACGGTGTTCCGGGTGCCCCCCGAGCGGCGGGAAATCGGGCTGATGTTTCAGGATTTCGCACTGTTTCCGCATCTGAGTGTCGCGGGCAATGTCGCTTATGGCCTGCGCGGCAACCGGGAAGAGAAACGCGCTCGGGTCGAGGAATTGTTGGGCCGGGTGGACCTGTTGCGGTTCATCGACGGCTATCCGCACCAATTGTCAGGCGGCGAACAACAGCGGGTCGCGCTGGCCCGCGCATTGGCACCGCGTCCGCGCATCATGTTGATGGACGAACCTTTTTCAGGGCTCGACAACCGGTTGCGCGACGGCATTCGCGACGAGACCCTGACCCTGCTCAAGGAAGAGGATACCGCCGTTCTGCTGGTCACGCATGAACCCGAAGAGGCGATGCGCATGGCCGATGAAATCGCCCTGATGCGCGATGGCCGGATCGTGCAGCAGGGCGCGCCCTACAATGTCTACACCCGCCCGGTCGACCGCGCGGCGGTGTCGTTCTTCAGCGATGCCAACGTGTTGCGCGCACAGGTCAACGGGGCGCTCGCGGACACCCCCTTTGGCCAGTTCCTCGCGCCCGGCATTCCCGATGGCACCGATGTGGATATCGTGTTCCGGCCCCAGCATGTACGCATCGATTTCGACCGGGGCGGTTCGGGCCCGTTGCCCACCCCGACCGATGGTGTCGCGGCGCGCGGCGTGGTCGAGCGGGCCCGCTTCATGGGGCATGAAAGCCTTGTCGAGTTCCGCATGTCCCATGACGGTTCGATGATCAAGGCAACCGTGCCCAACGTGTTCCTGCCCGCGGCGGGCAAGGTCATGTGGCTGACGATCCGGCGCGACCGCTGTTTCGTGTTTCCCGCCTGATCAGGCGCGATCCGAGAGACGCTTGCCCGGCTCATCGGCAAAGAGCTCGGGCAAGGGTGTTGCGGCTTCGATCAGGTCGAGGCGGAAATCGCGGAATTCTCCGCGACTCTCGCACCATGCGGTCAACAGCCAGACCCGGCCCCAGCTTGCGAGCCTCAGCGGGCGGATGGTGCAATGTTCCAGCGCCCCCGCCACGTCACGACAGGTCAGGTGCAGCTTTTGCCGCCCGGCAATGGCATCGCGCAGGTTGGCCATATGCGACAGCCCGCGCGCGGCATTGGCCAGCGGGGTCAGCGCGGTTTTCCACGCCTCCGCTTCGGCCACGGACTCGGCCGGCAGCGCCATATCGATCTTGCGGGCCAGGGTCTGCGCCGCAGCGCTGAGATCGGGATCGGCGGCTTCGGACACGATGGCGATTCCCAGGTGCAGCACGTCGAGTTCCGCCGGTGAAAGATGCAGCGGGGGCAGGGCAATCCTGTCCACCATCCGATAGCCGGTACCGGGCGTGCCCTCAACCGGCACCCCGGCAGAAATCAGGCGATCCATGTCACGATAGACGGTGCGCACCGACACATCCAAAAGGGGCGCAAGATCCTGCGCCCGGTGCAACGCCCCGTCGCGCAGGAGGGTGATCAGCGTCACAAGTCGGTCGGTACGGGCCATGCGGATAGGTGGCACGGGGGGGGCGGATTGTCCAGATATGCTGACAAAAACATGTCAGGAGTGCGGGATCCCCCGGATTTCACCCGCAAGAATGTCCGCACCCCCGGCAGATCCGGGGCGATCGCGCTTTTGCGGATCGGCGAGGGTGCTTAGAACACGGGAGAATTTTGCAGCGCGCCCCGACTCGGGGCCTGCGCGAATCTGAGGAGACGGACATGTTGAACAATATTGGCCTTCCCGGCATCTTGCTGATTGCAATTGTTGTGCTGGTGCTGTTTGGCCGCGGCAAGATCAGCTCGCTGATGGGCGAGGTGGGCAAGGGCATCACCTCGTTCAAGAAAGGCATCAACGAAGGCCAGAAAGAGATCGACGAAGACCCGTCCGAGCTTGCCAAGGACGTGACGCCGGAAACCGACAAGGACAAGGCGTAACACCGCATGTTCGATCTGGGTTGGACCGAGCTGCTGGTCATTGGCATCGTGGCGCTGATCGTGGTCGGCCCAAAGGACCTGCCCGTGTTGTTCCGCAACGTGGGGCGGTTCGTGGGCAAGGCCAAGGGCATGGCGCGCGAATTTTCCAGCGCCATGCATGATGCCGCCGAGGAATCGGGCATTCGGGACGTGGCCAAGGGCGTGAAAACGGCGACCAACCCGATGTCGGGCGTGATGGACGGGGTCAAGGACGCAACGCGCGATCTGACCGACAGCATCAACCCCGCCAAGCTCGATCCCAAGACATACGATCCCGACAGCGAGACCGGCAAGCTGGCCGAAGAGCGCGCGGAACAGGCCCGGAAAATCCAGGCCGCCACCGCCCGTGCCGCCGCCGACCGGCTCAGGCGCGAGGCGACCGAGGCGCAGGCCCGCGCCGATGCCGCCGAGGCCGCGCTGCCGGATACGCCGGAAAGCAAGACATGAGCCAGACCGACGACATCGACGATAGCAGCGCACCGCTGATCGAGCATCTGGCCGAGCTGCGCAGCCGGCTGATCCATTCGGTTGTCGCCTTTATCATCGGCATGGTGATCTGTTTCACCGTGGCGACCCCGATTTTCAACTTTCTGACCGCGCCGCTGTGCCAGGTTCTGGCCGAGCGCGGACAGGATTGCGACCTGATCTTCATCAGCCCGCAGGAAGGGTTCTTTGTGGCGATCAAGGTGTCGCTGCTGGGCGGTTTCCTGTTGGCGTTCCCCTATATCGGCTTGCAGATGTGGCGCTTTGTGGCACCGGGGCTCTATAAATCCGAAAAGGGCGCGTTCCTGCCCTTCCTCGTGGCCTCGCCCTTCATGTTCCTTCTGGGCGCGGGCTTTGCCTTTTACGTGGTGACACCGCTGGCCTATGACTTTTTCCTTGGCTTCCAGCAATTCGGAGCCGAGGGCGAGGCGGTGGCCGACGCCGCCGCACCGCTGAGCGTGGTGTTCCAGGGCAGCGCGCAGGAATATCTGAACCTGACCATCAAGTTCATCGTTGCCTTTGGCCTCTGCTTTCAATTGCCCGTGCTGCTGACCCTGATGGGCAAGGCGGGGCTGGTCAGCGCCGAGGGGCTGGGCAATGTGCGCAAATACGCGGTGGTCGGTATTCTCGTGCTGGCCGCGCTTGTCACGCCGCCCGATGTCATCACCCAGGTCATCCTGTTCACCGTGGTTTACGGGCTGTACGAAATCTCGATCTTTCTCGTGCGGCGCGTCGAAGCCAAGCGCGAGGCACAGTTGCGGGCCGAAGGCTATTATGACGACGAGGATCTGGCGGATGCCGCCATGGCCGAGATGGATGAGGAAGACCCCAAGTGATCAATGACCCGATGGACCGGATTGCCGCGGCGCTTGAACGCATGTCGCCGGCACCGATGCCGGCCCCGGATTTCGAAAGCGCCAGCGCCTTTGTCTGGCATGTCGAACCCGACAGGCTCGAAGCCGTGCCCCAGGTCAGCCGCGTGGGGCTGGGCCTGCTGGTGGGAATCGATCGTTCGCGCGATACGCTGCTGGACAACACCCGGCGCTTTGCCGGTGGATTTGCCGCCAACAACGCCCTGCTCTGGGGCGCGCGCGGAATGGGCAAGTCGAGCCTTGTCAAGGCGATCCATGCCGAGGTTCTGCAAGACCATCCGGGGCTCAAGCTGGTAGAGCTACAGCGCGAGGATTTGCCCAGCGTCAGCCGCCTGCTCAATCATCTGCGCACGGCCCCCTACCGGTTCCTGCTGTTTTGTGACGACCTGTCGTTTTCCCATGACGACCAGCATTACAAGAGCCTCAAGGCGGTGCTGGACGGGGGGATCGAAGGGCGGCCCGAGAATGTCGCCTTTTACGCCACCAGCAATCGCCGTCACCTGATGCCGCGCGACATGATCGAGAACGAACGCTCCAACGCCATCAACCCGTCCGAGGCGGTCGAGGAAAAGGTCTCGCTCAGCGACCGGTTCGGGCTGTGGCTGGGCTTTCATCCCTGCACCCAGGATGAATACCTCGCGATGATCGATCGCTATTGCGCCGAATACGGGGTCAAGACCGATCCCGACACGCTGCGCGCCGAGGCGATTGAATGGCAGGCCACCCGTGGCGCGCGCTCGGGCCGGGTGGCGTGGCAGTTCTTTACCGATCTTGCCGGGCGGCATGGGATCAGCCTGGCCTGACCGCCGGGCTATTCTTGCTGATGCACCTGAAGGCGGGTATTCACGCCTTCGCCCAGGAAATTGACGAAATTGCCGCGCTTGCCCAGCGTGGCCGTCACCCCGTTGATATCCGCCACCCAACCGTGATCCCCGGCGGTGAGGGCAAAGGCCTGGGGCACGTCCTGGGCCTGGATCCCGGTATTGCCCGAGGATTCGAACGTCATTTCGGTGCAGGCTTCATTGACCGAGAACCGCGCCTGGAAATTTCCTTCTTCTCCGCCAAAGCTGCCCCCGGACCAGTGACAATCCTGGGCCGAGGCGGCAATCGGAGCGGCCAGAACAGCCATGGCGAGCATATACTTCATGACAGAAATCCTTGTGGTTGATCGCTGCCACGATGCGCCTATCCGGGAAATAGTCAAGCGGCATGGGCGCCGGCCCGCCGGTGGCTATTCGAGGTAAGGCATCGGGTCGACGCTTTCGAACCCGTCGCGCACTTCGAAATGCACATAGGAATTGTCGCCGCTGCGCAGCTGAGCGAGCTTTTGGCCGCGCTTGACGCTGTCGCCTTTCTTGACGGCGATCTTGTCCACGTTGGCATAGACGGTCAGCAGGTTGTCCGGGTGGCGAACCACTACGATCGGCACCTGGTCCGCATCCTGGGTGATTGCCGCGACCGAGCCGCTGGCGGCGGCGGTGACGGAAGTTCCCGGGCTGCCCGAGATGTCGATCCCGTCATTGCGCCCTTTGGAATAGGTGCGGATGATCTTGCCCTGCAAGGGAAGCGCCATGGCCGCGTTGCTGGTCCGGGTGGGCGCGCCGACATTGGTTTTCGGCGGCTCGGGGGCCGTGGCGGCGACCTTTTCGTCGGGCAGGGGAGCGGTGGCGCTTGGCGGCGTCGGGGTTGGCGATCCGCTGCCCGGTTCGGTTACGGCGGCCGCTGCGGCGCCGCGGTTCGGGGCGGTTTCGCCGGCAACCGGGATCAGCAGGTATTGCCCCTCGCGAATGGCGAAATCCGGACCCAGCCCGTTCCATTCACCCAGCGACTTGACCGACACGTTGTACAGCCGCGAAATGGTATAGGCGGTTTCCCCGCGCACCACCTTGTGCCGCAGCGGTTCGGCCTTGGCCACCGGTTTCGGCGTCGCGGGGGCGCTGGCGGGGGGCAGGGTGCTGGTCTGAACCTGCGAGGTGTCCGGGGCGTTGTCGATCGCGTCGCCCGCCAGGGTGGCGATATCCACGGTTCCGGCAGGTTCGGCGACACGCCGGGGCAGGGCGATGATCTCGCCATCGCGCAAGGTCGCCGTCTGGTCGATGCCGTTATACTTGGCAAGCTCGGCAGCGGGCAGCCCCACGCGGGTTGCAACATCGTTGATCGTGTCGCCGCGCCGGGCCACGGCCACCTGGTAATTGGGATAGGAAATGATCCCGCGCGCATCGGGTTCGGGCCGGCTCGCGGCCACGTTGCGGGCGGCGTTGGTGGTGCTGAAGGCACCGATCTGGCCGCGCAGGTCATAGTCCAGCGGCTCGCTGCAACCGGCCAGCAGCGCGGCGGTCGCCACCGCACCCAAAAGCCGGGCCGAAGTCAGTCCTAGGGGGTTTGCCATCTCGTTGTCCTCAAAGTCTCCCCCTGTCTGGATGCGGGGGTTCGGGCGTGTTGTTCGCGTTGCTCTTGCTGTTTACCCGTCCTTGCCCAGGCCTTCGAGCAGCGGCACAAAGCGGACGGGTCTGATTTCTTCGTAGTCATAGCCGGTTTCGGTGCGCAGAACCCGGATCAGGGTCTGTACCGCGTCCGACTGGCCCACCGGCACCACCATGATACCGTTGATCTTGAGCTGGGCCAAGAGCGGGCCGGGGGGGTCTTCGGCAGCGGCGGTCACGATGATGCGGTCAAACGGTGCCTGCTCGGGCAGGCCAAAGGATCCATCCGCCGTCATCGCGGTGATGTTGCTCAGGCCGAGCGCCGAAAACGCTTGGCTGGCTTCGCGCACCAGCCGGGCGTGCCGGTCCACCGTATAGACCCGGCGCACCAGCCGCGACAGAATCGCCGCCTGGTATCCCGAGCCGGTCCCGACTTCGAGCACCTTGTCGCGCGGGCTGAGGTGCAGGGCCTGGGTCATCAGCCCGACCACCGAGGGCTGGCTGATCGTCTGTCCACAGGCGATGGGCAGCGGCATGTCGTCATAGGACCGGTTGGCAAAGATGCCGCGTACGAACATGCCACGGTCGATCTCTTCCATGGCTTGCAGCACGCGCTTGTCCGTCACCCCGCGCGAGCGCAGGGCAAACAGGAACTGCATCTTGGTTTCGGGTTCCGGGCCGGTCATTCGATGGCCTTCATCGCCTCCAGGGCGTCATGGGCGGTCAGGTCGGCCCGCATCGGCGTGACCGAGACATAGCCGCCAAGGTTCGCATGGGCATCCGAGCCGGGCTCGGTGGGCACGTGCTGATCGCCGCCCTTGATCCACAGGAAGCGGCGGCCCGAGGGCGCGTTATGCGGCTCGACCCCGAAATGCACGCCCCGGCGATAGCCCTGTGTGGTGACCCGCGTGCCCAGAACCTCGCTGGCGGGCACCGGCGGAAAGTTCACGTTGAAGAACAGGCGGTAATCGTCGCCTTGATCCGGGTTGGCGGCGAGGATCCTGCGCACCACCTGCGCGCCGTGCACGGCGGCGGCGTCAAACGGATTGTCCAGATCGCGATTGCGCGGACCGTAATACTGCGACAGGGCGATGGCCGGGATCCCTTGCAACGCGGCCTCCATCGCGCCCCCGAGGGTGCCGGAATAGAGCGCGTTCTCTGCCGAGTTGTTGCCCCGGTTCACCCCCGACAGCACCAGGTCGGGGCGGGCGTCCTTCATGACCTCGTGCAGCCCCGCCATCACGCAATCGGCCGGGCTGCCCTCGGCGGCAAAGCTGCGCTCGCCCATGCGGGCGATCATCATCGGGTGCGTGTAGCTGATGCAATGGGCGACGCCGGATTGCTCAAAGGCCGGTGCCACGGTCCAGACCTCTCCGTCCGGCCCGGCGATATCCGCCGCGATGGAGGCCAGGACCTTGAGCCCCGGCGCGTTGATGCCGTCATCATTGGTAATCAGAATACGCATGTTTGCCTGCCCCTTTGGGCTCTTGATAGACGCGGGGTTGCCACGCGGCAAGCAAGCGCCGACCGTGGCGTCACGATATTGCGCGGTTGCGGCAATATCGCTGCGCTCACAGCCCGGCCAGCAGCCGTGCCGCCTCGGTTATGGGCGAGGTCAAGGCGTCGCGGGCTTCGCCGGGAAAGAACCGCGCCCGGACGGCTGTGGGCATCGGAGCCGGCGAGAGGATGTGAACCCTGGGGCCGGTCCTGGCGGTTTCCGCCGCCCAGCTGCGCGCAAGCGCCATCTGCGCCGCCTTGGTCGCGCCATAGGCGCCAAAGAATTTCTCGCCCGCGCGGGGATCGTCAAAGAACACCGCGCGCCCCCCGGACCCCAGCAGCGGCGCGACATAGCCGATCAGCGTCGCGGTTGCCGTGGCATTCACCGTGACGGATTTCTCCCAATCCTTGGCATCGACGAAATTCGCGGGGCTGAGCGGGGCGGCATGGATGGCGGTATGCAGCCACATATCGAGCGCACCCCAGCGGTCGTAAATGCCACGGCACAGGGTCTGCATTGCCGCCGTGTCGGTGATGTCCATCGGAGCCAGCGTGGCGCTGCCGCCGGCGGCCTGGATTTGATCGTCAAGTTCTTCGAGCGCGCCGGTGGTTCGGGCGACGGCCACGATATGATGTGTCGGGGCCAGTGCCTGTGCCAGCGCGGCACCCAGCCCGCGCGAGGCACCGGTGATCAATGCTATCTGTGTCATGCGCGCGCTTTGAACCGGGAACACGCGGCGGTCAAGCCCGGATCAGCCCGCGGGCAGGGTCAGGCGCCGGTTGTGGCCATTCTTTGACAGTATGAGCCCCTTGTCATCGATGGCGACGATACGCCCGATGCTCAAGGTCTCTCCGATCTCGACGCGCCGGATCGCCCCTCGCGGTGTCCGGATCAGCGCGGACATGTTGTTTTGCGGCCCGAACAGGCCGATCAGGTCGGTCTTGCCTCGCGCAAGAGCGTGATCTGTGGTGGCCATCTTGGCCACACGTTCCGGCGTCTTCCCCGCCTCGGTTCTGCTTGTCATAAATGCCTCATGGACCAGATGGCCAGCTATGCTGCGTCGCAGCATTTCAGGTCGCAGCGGCTATCACGGGCCACGGGCAGGCGAAAGGGCAGCCCCGCCGGGTCGGCAAGGAACTGCCCAAGCGGTTAGATGCTATTCGGCGGCGGTCTTCAGGCGGAACCCCTGTTCCAGCATGTCGGCGGGTTCGACCGGGTATTCGCCCGAGAAACAGGCATCGCAATATTGCGGATTTCCGGCATTGCGGCCGTTTGCCTCGCCAACCGCGCGATAGAGCCCGTCAAGCGAGATGAACTTGAGACTGTCCACGGCGAGATGCGCGCGCATCTCCTCTTCGCTCATGGTCGCCGCCAGCAGCTTTTCGCGCTGTGGCGTGTCGACCCCATAGAAACAGGGCCATGCGGTCGGCGGTGAAGCGATGCGGAAATGCACCTCCTTGGCACCGGCATCCAGGATCATTTCCTTGATCTTGCGGCTGGTGGTGCCGCGCACGACGCTATCATCCACGAGGATCACGCGCTTGTCCTTGATCAGGGCTCGGTTGACGTTGAGCTTGAGCCGCACACCCATGTTGCGGATCTGTTCGGTCGGCTCGATAAAGGTGCGCCCCATATACTGGTTGCGGATGATCCCCATCGCATAGGGAATGCCGCTTTCGAGCGAGAACCCGATGGCGGCGGGCGTTCCGCTGTCGGGAACCGGACAGACCAGGTCGGCTTCGACCGGGCTTTCCTTGGCCAGCTCTCGGCCGATATTCTCGCGGGTTTCATAGACGCTGCGCCCGCCAAGGATGCTGTCGGGGCGGCTGAAATACACGTGTTCAAAGATGCAGAACCGGGATTTGCGCGACCGGAAGGGAAAGCGGCTTTCGACACCTTCCTCGTTGATCACGACCATCTCGCCGGGTTCGATCTCGCGCACATATTCGGCACCGATGATGTCGAGCGCACAGGTTTCCGAGCTGAGCGCCCAGCCATCGCCGATCTTGCCCAGCACAAGCGGGCGCACGCCCAGCGGGTCACGCACGCCGATCAGCTTGGTGCGCGTCATCGCCACCACCGAAAACGCCCCTTCGACACGGCGCAGCGCGTCTTCCATGCGTTCCGGGATGGTGCGTTGCAGCGACCGCGCCATCAGGTGGATGATGCATTCGCTGTCCGACGAGCTCTGGAAAATCGAACCGCGTTCGATCAATTCGCGGCGCAGGGCATTGGCATTGGTGATGTTGCCGTTATGGGCAATCGCCGCGCCGCCCATCGAGAATTCGCCGAAAAACGGCTGGACATCGCGGATCGCGGTCTGCCCCTTGCTGCCCGACGTCGAGTAGCGCACATGGCCGATCGACAGCGGGCCGGGCAGGGTCTCCATGATTTTCTGGCTGGTGAAATTGTCACGCACATAGCCAAAGCGGCGGGCCTGGTTAAAGCCCAGCTGCGGATCATGGCTGACGATGCCGCCAGCCTCCTGGCCGCGATGCTGGAGCGCGTGCAATCCGAGAGCAACGAAGGTCGAGGCGTCCTGGACGCCCACGACCCCGAAAATCCCGCATTCTTCACGGAGTTTGTCGTCATCGAAAGGATGCGACGGCGGCATGGAATTCATCGACAAAGCAGGCAGCTCCGAATCCGTTTGCGGTATCTGGTCCTGACATAGTGCCTCGGGCTGCCCATGTCACCCATGCTGTCATGAAACCGTTGCAACTCTGCACTGCGGCATTGTGCGGTCCGGGGCCGTGGCGCAAGCGGGGGGCGGGCGATTTTCCGGGCGCGCACGCATGGCTTGCACGCGCATCACCGGTCCTGGCATCTCAGGGTCAGGATGTTCAGTTTTTTTATCCGGTCGAGCGGCAGTTGCTGGCCGAATCGGCGGGGCGGGTTACTGGCTGCACGATCCGACGAGGTTTTCGTATTGCTGGGTGACCCAGCCAAGCGCCTGCTCGGGGTTCTGTTCCTCGATGCTGCCGGTCAGCTTGGCAAAGACCTGTGCCGAGCGGCTTTCATCCACCATGGTGAATGTCTGGCCGGTGATCACGGTGTCGTAGACAAAAAAGGCGATGGCCACCAGCAGGATGCCGCGTGCCACGCCAAAGAAGAACCCGAGCCCCTGGTCGACCCCGCCCAATGCCGAGCGTTGCACCAGCGAAGAAAACAGCGGCGTGAAAAAGGATACGATGATCAGGGCGACGGCAAAGACGGCGGCAAAGGCGGCAATCATGCTGAGTTCACAGCTGTCGGCGACGAATTCACCGAGAACCGGGATTTCCCTGATCAGCGGTTCGACCTTGGGGGCAAACAGGAAGCCGAGGATCGCGGCGGCGATCCAGCCGGCGATCGCCATGGCTTCGCGCACCAGGCCGCGCGAATAGGCCAATAGCGCCGAGACAACGATGATTAGGGCAACGAGCCCGTCGATAATGGTAAAACCGTCCATTCGTCTGTGCCCGTCCTGTTGCTGTCTGCTGCGGCAGCGAGACCTTACCCGGCCCCGAACACTTCGCCAACAAATCCCGTCAAATCGGTCGCCCGCGTCACCGCAAGACCGGCAACTGTGCCGGATTTGCCACCTGCGGGGGCGATCGCGGCGGTAAAACCAAGTTTTTGCGCCTCTTTCAACCTGTTTTCTGTCTGTGGTGCCGGACGCAGCGCCCCGGACAGGCTGATTTCCCCGAAAACCACCGTGTCAGCGGGCAGCGCGGCATCCTCGCGTGCCGAGAGCAAGGCGGCCGCCACCGCGAGATCCGCAGCGGGTTCCGAGATTTTCATGCCGCCGGCGACGTTCAGATAGACATCGAGCCCGGCAAACGGGATGCCACAGCGCGCTTCGAGCACCGCGAGAATCATCGCCAGCCGCCCGCCATCCCAGCCGACCACGGTGCGGCGCGGCTGGGAATGTGGCGTCGGGGCGACCAGCGCCTGAAGCTCGACCAGAACCGGGCGGGTGCCCTCGATCCCGGCAAAGACGGCGGAACCGGGGGTCGGCTGGCCCCGTTCGCTGAGAAACAGGGCCGAGGGGTTGGTGACTTCGGCAAGGCCGCGACCGGTCATTTCGAACACGCCGATCTCGTCGGCGGGGCCGAACCGGTTCTTGACCGCGCGCAGGATGCGGAACTGGTGGCCGCGCTCGCCTTCGAAATAGAGCACGGTGTCGACCATGTGCTCGACCACGCGGGGACCGGCGATCTGGCCCTCCTTGGTGACGTGGCCAACCAGGATCACCGACACGTTGCGCCGCTTGGCAAAGGTGGTCAGCTCATGCGCCGCCGCGCGCACCTGGCTGACCGAACCGGGGGCGCTGTCGACATTGTCGGCCCACATGGTCTGAATCGAGTCGATGATCACCAGTTCCGGCTTTTCCGCCTCCAGCGTGGTCAGGATGTCGCGCAGATTGGTTTCCGCGGCGAGCTTGACCGGAGATTCGGCCAGCCCCAGCCGCTGGGCGCGCATCCGCACCTGTGCGCTGGCCTCTTCGCCGCTGACATAGATGGTTTTCAACCCGTTGCGGGCGAATCTTGCCGCCGCCTGCAGCAGCAGCGTCGATTTGCCGATGCCCGGATCGCCGCCCACCAGGATTGCCGAGGCCGGCACCAGCCCGCCGCCCAGGACCCGGTCGAGTTCCGCCACCCCCGAGAGCGTGCGCGGCGGCGGCGTTTCCTCGGTCGACAGGTCGGTCAGGGGGACCGTGCTGCCGCGTCTTGCGCCAAGGGATTTCGACGCCGGACCGGCGCTCAGCGGGGCTTCTTCGACGATGGTGTTCCAGTCGCCGCAGGATTCGCAGCGCCCGGACCATTTGGAAAAGGACGCGCCGCAAAAGGAACAGGTAAAGGATTTGGGTTTTGCCATGGCGCTTTCATGGCCTCTCAGCGTCTGGCGGTCAAATGGCTAATCGCCACCGAGGCCAGCACACAGCCGGTAAAGAGATAGAGGCCCCAGGCGGTTTCGATGGTGGCCACGCCGATGCCTTTGACGACCACCACGTATAGCGCGATCAGGAAGATGTCGGCCATGGCCAGCTTGCCGAGGATGTCAAAGACCGGCAGCACCTTGCGCCGCATCAGGCCGAAGTGGATCATCGCCAGCCCGATGGTCTTGAGATAGGGCGCAAAGATCGCAAGGAACGTCACCAGGAGCGCCAGCGCGACATCGCTGCTCCACAGGCTTTGCAGACCGGTCACAACCGAGATTTCGCTCAGGCCAAACAGCGGCAGCAGCCCGGCGCGCAGCAGCGGCGCGAACCATGCGACGGGATAGAGGATCAGCAGGGCAAGATTGGCAAAGCGCAGCGGCACGGGCATCGATCCTCGGTCAGTCAGGCACTGGATGCGCCCGGTGCGGGATCATGTGGCGATGAAAGCCGTCACAGGCAAGGGGCCGCCTTCAGTTGTCGATCCGGTCGCCGTCGCGACAGCCTGGCGCGGCGCCGAATTGCGGACAGTAATTCGGCGGGTTCCTGAAGACCGAGTGATCGTCTGCAGGTTCCGCTGCCTTGGGTTGCGGGGGCGGGGCCGCGGGCGCGGTTCTGGTGGGGGTGGGGCGGCTGCGCTGTTTCGCGGGGGCGGATTTGCGCACGGCGACGGCCTTTGGACAGGTTGCGTCGTCGATCACAGCCAGCGCGTCGATCAGCGCCATCAGCTGTTCGGGGGGCGTGTTCCGCCCCATGTTCAGACTTTGCCCGGATTCGCGGGACAGGGTGGCCAGCCCGCCCGCCGTCTGCCGGCCATAGATTCCGTCCAGCCGCCCGGCGTAACAGTTCCGGTCCGTCAACAGGCGCTGGATCTCGACGATCGCATCCTTGCGATCAAGTACGGGCTCTGGCGGTGCAGCCACATTGTTGGCGGGGGCGCGGGCCGGGGCCTCGGGTTTGCCCGGGTCAAGCGCCGCCTGCTTGAGGTCGCGTTTGCGCCGCGCCAGGATATAGAGCGTATGATCCGGCTGACCGGCATAGGCCGTCAGAAACGCATCCCAGACCGCGATCGTGTCGGCAAGTTCGGCGGTGGCATAATCGCTGAGCATCGCGTTCGGGGCGGGCCGTGCGGCAGGAGAGGGGGCCTGCCTGGGATTGATCACATAGGTGCCGCCACCCAGCGAGGAATAGACAAAGGGCGCGGCCCCGGGCACCGAGCGGCGCAGCTCGTCCCGCACCGATCCGAGCAGCAGCCGGATGTCCTGAGCCGGCCCGCCCAGAGCGTTGAGAAAGGCGCGGGTAAACGGCGAATTGCCGCCCTCGATCCCATCGGGGGTGATTTCACCGGCAGCGGCGGCATAGGCAATCAGCGTATCCGCCCCGGCATTTTCCACCAGCGCAAGACCCCGCCCGACATTGCGCCCGGTATTGGCGCGCTTCATGCCGGTGACAAATGGATTGTCGCGGCAGGCGTCCAGAACCACGGTTTTCATACGTTTCGCCCCCGACAACTGCGACAGCACATCCTGTAATTCGATCATTTCCAGCCGCGCGTCGCGCTCGTCGGTGATCCGGGCGTCCACCGGCACCAGATAGTTGCGCCCGGCGATCTCCATCCCGTGCCCGGCGTAATAGACCATGGCGATATCGGCGCGGTCCGCGGCATTGCGAAACGCCCGCAGGGTGTCGAGCGTGTCGGCCCGGCCCAGATCGGTGGCAAGCGTGACGTCGAACCCATGCGCGCGCAGCGCGGCGGCGACGGCGGTGGCGTCATTCACCGGGTTGGCCAGCGTTTCGACCGAGCGATAGGCCGAATTGCCAATGACCAGCGCCACGTTGCCCGCCCAAAGGGGCAGCGCAAGGCAGAGCATCATCACGGCAAGGATCGTGGTTGGCATCGGATCACCTCGTTTCCCCATGAAACTGCCATGCGCGGCGTTCAATTTCAACGAGACGGGGCGAGACCGTGGGTTATTCGGGTGTGACCAGGTCGATGGTTTGGCGCAATGCACCGCTTGTCCGGTCATAGATCAGCACCCGATCGTCGCCGGTGATCACGGCATACCAGTCGGCGGTGACGGTAAAGGCCTCGGCCCTGCTGCCATCGGGAAGGGTGATGTGATCGGGCAGGGGGATCGGCGCCGGGGCGCGATCTGACGAGAAACGGATGACAATCAGTGAAACGATCACTAAAAGCCCGCCAATCATCACCGCAGTCAGCACCGTTACGAGCCGACGCAGGAAACGCAGGTTGGCCGGTTCTTCGACCGGTTCGGAAGGATCAGTCATGGGCACGCGCCAAATCAGGTTCTCAATCGCGGCCGACCCGCCGCCGCGCCTTGATAAGGCGCTTTCGCGCGATGTACCAGCCGCGGCCGCATTGTCGCGCACGCGGCTGGCACGGTTGATCGCAGAGGGCGCGGTGTCGGTCGATGGTGTCGCCCTGACCGATGCCAAGGCGCGCATCCAGGAGGGGGCCGAGGTGGTGTTGACGGTGCAAGCCGCCGAAGAGAGCCATATCGGCCCCGAGGCGATCGCGCTGGACATCGTGCATGAAGATGACGACCTGGTGGTGATCAACAAACCGGCGGGCATGGTGGTGCATCCCGCGCCGGGTACTCCTTCGGGTACATTGGTCAATGCGCTGCTGCACCATTGCGGCGATGACCTGTCGGGGGTTGGCGGCGTCAAACGGCCGGGGATCGTCCACCGCATCGACAAGGACACCAGCGGTTTGCTGGTGGTTGCAAAATCCGATGTCGCGCATCACGGGCTGGCGGCACAGTTCGAGGCGCATAGCGTCGAACGCTATTACCGGGCGCTGTGCCATGGCGTGCCCGACGCCAATGATCCGCGGCTGCGCGGCATCCGGGGGGCGGCGTTCGAGCCGGGCAATATCCTGCGCCTGACCACGCAGCTTGCCCGCCACAGGACCGACCGGCAGAAACAGGCGGTGTTGTTTCAGGGCGGGCGGCACGCGGTCACCCGCGTGCGGATCGTCGAAGCCTTTGGCACGCCATCGGTTGCCGCGCTGGTCGAGTGTTGGCTGGAAACCGGGCGCACCCATCAGATCCGGGTGCATATGGCGCATGCGGGGCACGGTTTGATCGGCGATCCGGTCTATGGGGGGCGGCGCAAGCTGCCGGCGCGGGCGATCTCCGGGGCGGGTGCCGATGCGGTCCGCACCTTTCCGCGCCAGGCGCTGCATGCGGCGGTTCTGGGCTTTGTCCACCCGGTCACGGGCGAGTCGGTTCGCTTTGAGGCCGGGATGCCGGATGACATGGAAACATTGATCGAAACCCTGCGCCTGCCACCGGGATAAGGCGGCCGGTGCGACCCCGCGCCGGGCCAATTGTGACACCGGTTTCACGGCTTTGTCATCAATTGCGGCGGGCGGGGCGCGGAATGTTTCAAATGGGCTGTCATGAACAGCACATGCGCGTGAATGCGCCCATGTTCCACTCAAAATCCGCGACGAGTCGGTGCAATATGTTAGCGGTCTCACTTGAATGCTGCGCCGGGCGCACCATATTCATGTTAAGACAATAAACATTAAGGGACATGAGAATGGCCAACTATGCAAATCTGCCGGCACCGACACCCGAGGGTGGTCTGAACCGGTACATGCAGGAAATCCGCAAGTTCCCGCTGCTTGAGCCAGAAGAAGAGTACATGCTGGCGAAACGATGGGTCGAGGAACAGGATACCGAATCCGCCCACAAGATGGTGACCAGCCACCTGCGACTGGCGGCCAAGATCGCCATGGGCTATCGCGGCTATGGTCTGCCGCAGGCCGAAGTGATATCAGAGGCCAATGTCGGCCTGATGCAGGCGGTCAAGCGGTTCGACCCGGAAAAGGGTTTTCGCCTTGCGACCTATGCGATGTGGTGGATCCGCGCGAGCATCCAGGAATACATCCTGCGCTCTTGGTCTCTGGTCAAGCTGGGGACCACCTCGGCACAGAAGAAACTGTTCTTCAACCTGCGCAAGGCCAAAGCCAAGATCGGCGCGCTGGAAGAGGGCGACCTGCATCCCGACAACGTCAAGCAGATCGCGACGGATCTGGGGGTGACCGAGGACGAAGTCATCAGCATGAACCGCCGGATGTCGGGGGGCGATGCCTCGTTGAATGCCACCGTTGGCAGCGAGGGCGAGGGGACGATGCAATGGCAGGATTGGCTCGAGGACAAAGACGCCGACCAGGCCGGCGATTACGAAGCGCGTGACGAGCTTGAGGCGCGGCGCGAATTGCTGGCGCAGGCGATGGACGTGTTGAATGAACGCGAACGCGATATCCTGACGCAACGCCGCCTGTCGGATCAGGCGGTGACGCTCGAGGATCTCAGCGGCCAATATGATGTCAGCCGCGAACGCATCCGCCAGATCGAGGTGCGCGCCTTTGAAAAGCTGCAAAAGCGGATGCGCGATCTGGCCCGCGACAAGGGCATGCTGGCCAGCGCCTGATTGCCGCGCAGGCCGCGCATCTGAAACAAGGCAGCGTTCCGCAAGGGGCGCTGCCTTTTGCTTGTACAGGGGAACCGTGCGCCTATTGCGCGTCCAGAATGCTGGCAAACCGTTGCCGCGCCCGGTTGGGCAGGTCGTCGGGCAGTGCCCGGTCAGTTTTGCCGCCAACCTCGATCAGCATCACCATCCCCATGGCGAAATGCGGGCTGCACTTGATGCCGTATAGCCCCGGCTCGCTCAGCGTGATGGTGAAATCCTCGTTGATCTGGCTCTTGAACGGCGCGGCGGCGGCGGGGATCATCCCGTCGATGGTTGCGGCGTTGTGGCCCGGCTGGGTCGGCACAAAGCGCACGCTGTCTCCCGGTGCGACGGTCAGGAAATCCGGTTCATAGATCATCGGCCCCCGGTCATTACGGGTGAACATCCGCACCTCGTGGGTTTCCGCGAGACCGGAGCCGGCAAGTGAGCAGAGAGCAAGGGAACAGAGGGCGAGGGTGGCAAAAAGCGGCTTCATGGATGGTCCTCAAGGCAGCGGAACCGAAACTGGGTGGTTTGGTCCATGGGATCAAAGAGCGGTGTCGCCCGCACCCGGAAAATCGTGGCGAGACGGTCGGGGGTCAGAACCTCGGCGGGCGGACCGCAGGCGACAAGACGCCCGCCATCCATCACCCCGAGCCGGTCACAGCACATGGCCTGGTTGAGGTCATGCAGCGCCATGACGACGGTGACGGGCAGGCGACAGACCAGCCGCAACAGGGTAAGCTGGTGGTGGATGTCCAGATGGTTGGTCGGCTCATCCAGCATCAGCAGGCGCGGGCGTTGCGCCAGCGCCCGGGCGATATGCACCCGCTGCCGTTCGCCACCCGAAAGGGTCGACCACCGGTTGCCGGCCTTTTCGAGCATGTCCACCGCCACGAGCGCGTCATCGACGATCTGGGTATCCTGCGCGCTGAAGGGTGCCAGGGCCGAGAGCCACGGGGTGCGGCCCAGTTCGACGGCATCGCGCACGCGCAGCGCCTCGGTCGTGTCGGCGATCTGTTCGACAAAGGCGATGCGCTGCGCCACCTGCCGCCGGGTCAGCGATCCGATGGGCGCGTCGTCAAGCTGTACGGTTCCGCTGGGGCGCGGTGCGAGCCCGGCCAGCAGCCGCATCAGCGTTGACTTGCCGGACCCGTTCGGTCCCACGAGGCCAAGGGTTTCGCCCGGTTCGATCGCAAGCGATACCCCGTCGACGATGCGTTTGCCCCCGGCGATCCAGCCGAGGTCCCGCGCGGTCAGTTTCATGGCCGTCTCCGGTTGTGCAGCAGGATCAGGGCAAAGCCCGGCGCGCCCACCAGCGCGGTGACGACGCCGATGGGAACAACCTGGCCAGGGATCAGGATGCGCGAGGTGACATCCGCGGCGATCAGGAACACCGCGCCCGCCAGCGCCGAGGCCGGGACCAGCCGGCCATGGCGCGGGCCGACGATAAAGCGCATGGCATGGGGAACGACGAGGCCGACAAAGCCGATCGACCCCACGATGCTGACCATGGTGGCGGTCATCAGGGTGGTCGCGCCGATCAGCACGGCCTGCACCCGGCGCACCGCGATGCCCAGCGACGCGGCGGAGGCGGTGCCAAAAGAGAACGCGTCCATGGCGCGGGCAAACCAGAAACAGGCCAGCAGCCCGATGGCCGCCGCCGGCAGGGCAAGGGATACGTCGGGCCAACGCACGCCCGAGAGGTTGCCCAGCAGCCAGAACATGATGCCGCGCGCCTGTTCGGCATTGGCGGATTTGGCGATGAAAAACGATGTCAGCGCATTGAAGAGCTGGGAACCGGCAATGCCCGCGAGGATCAGGTGGGCCGAGCCGCCACCCGCCGCCCGTGCCAGCGCCGAAACCAGCAGGAACGCCAGCGTAGCACCGCCAAAGGCCCCCGCCGACATGCCGATGAGCCCGCCGCCGAGCCCGAGGATCGAGACCGCGACAGCCCCGGTGCCGGCCCCCGCCGACACGCCGAGCAGGTAGGGATCGGCCAGCGCGTTGCGCACCAGCGATTGCAGCACTACGCCCGACAATGCCAGCCCCGCGCCACAGGCTGCCGCCACCAATGTGCGCGGCAGGCGATAGCTCCAGATGATGCCCGCATCGATCGGATCGACCACGTGGCCGGCCTCCCAGAGATGGTTGGCAAACACCGCCAGAACCATACCCGGCGACAGCGGCGTTTCGCCGATCATCACGCCCGCAAGGATCGCGGTAACAAGCACGACCACCCCCGTCACGCTCCAGACCGCGACCGGTTTGACATGCGTCATGGGGATGGTCACATAGGTCATTGCAGGTTGTACCGAGCCAGCGCCTCGGCCAGGGTTTCAAGCGCGCCGATATTGCGGATCGACGGGTCCATGCCATGGGCGTCGAGAGTCACGATGCGGTCATCCCTGACGGCTGCCATCTGGCTGGCGACCGGGTCGGTGCCGAGAAATTCCAGCTTTTTCTCGATGTCATCGGCGTCAAAGCGGCGGCGCTCCATACGGGCGGCCACGATGACGGTGGGATCGGCGCGGGCGATGGTTTCCCAACTGACCGTGGGCCATTCCTCGTTGCTCTGGATGACATTGGCCAGCCCGAGCGCCTGCATCATATAGGCGGGTGCGCCGCCCTGACCGGCGACATAGGGGTCGATATCCATTTCCGCCGACGAGAACCAGAACACCGCCGAGGCGTCATCAAGCCCGAGGCCACGGGCCTTTTCGATCGCCGCCGCTTCGCGGGCGCGCAGCTCGGCAACCAGCGCCTCGCCCCGGTCGCCGACATCGAAAATCTGGGCCAGTTCGGTGATGCCCTGATAGACGCTGTCCATCGAGAACAGTTCGAGCCGCGTGCCGTCCGAGCCGGTGGAATTGTCCTTGCCCACGCAATCGGCGGGCAGCGTGTAGGTGGGAATGCCCAGGTCCGAGAATTGTTCGCGCGTGGCGACGATGCCCTGGGGGCCGACATGCCATTCATATTGCACCGCGACCAGGCCGGGGCGTTTGCCCACGACGCTTTCAAAGCTGGGGTCGTTGTCCGCCAGCCGTTCGATCCCGGCATTCAGCTCCTTATATTCCGGCAACACGTCGGTGAACCAGACTGATGTGCCGGTAACCTTGTCGCCAAGTCCGAGCGCATAGAGGATTTCGGTGGCCGCCTGCCCAA
Organism: Microbulbifer sp. S227A; assembly: GCF_049800935.1. Lineage (NCBI taxonomy): Bacteria > Pseudomonadati > Pseudomonadota > Gammaproteobacteria > Cellvibrionales > Microbulbiferaceae > Microbulbifer > Microbulbifer sp. S227A. The sequence continues at coordinate 284,385 of NZ_JBNAFZ010000003.1, forward strand.
CCGACACGACGCTGTCGGGGGCCGCGTCAAAGGTGACCTGGACGCCGCAATTCTCGAGCGTCAGGGGATAGGTGGTTTCCGCCTGTGCGGGCAGCACGAAACAGGCCGCCGCGAGGCTCCCGGCGGTCAGGGTCTTGGTGAACATGTCATGTCTCCGGTCAGTGATGCGCCCGAAAACAGGTAAGACATGTCGCGCCCAGGGCTGGCGAGATCGACCGCCCTCGGGGCGGCATGGATCGTGCTGGCTGTGGTGGTCCGACGGGACCACCGGGGGAAAGACTTCATTCGACACCTCTCCGGACACCCCGTCCGGGCCGCGTTGCAGTTATGCGTCGGCAGGTCTCCTGACTGGCGGGTCATGGCTGGCAGCGACCTTCCCATGGCTTGCGCCACAGTGGATGTCTCGCTGTTCACTCACCGCTTACAGTTGCGGGGGCAGTTCCGTTTCGCCGGAGGCCGGCGGCGGATTCCCATTTTGATTCCTTTCGGAAACCGACCCGCGTTCGATAAACAGCCGCGCCGGTTGCGGCAAGGGTTTTTTGCGGTGCGACGCGGCGGTGGCCTATGCCCCGTCCGGGATCAGCAGCGTCACCCGGTCCGGTGACATCTCGGCAATCGCGATGGTGCCGTTCCCGGTGACCGCCAGCCCGTGACCATAGGTGGAAAAGGTTCGGCAGCGCCCGACCAGCCGCCCCGCTGCGTCATATGCCGACAGGCGCGGGGTCTGGTCGCTGACCAGCAGCAGCCCGTCCGGGGTGAGCGCCAGCGCCATGGGTTTGTGCAGCCCGGTGATTTCGTCCAGCCAGGTGCCGTTGGTATCGAACCGCTGGACCCGGTTGTTTTCCCGGTCCGCGACGCAGAGCCGGTTCCGGCCATCGATGAGGATGCTGTGTGGTGTCGAGAATTCGCCCGGTCCGCGTCCGGGTTGGCCAAAGCTGCGGATATGCGCGAGGTCGGGGCCGAATATGTGTACCGCGCTGTTGCCATAGCCATCGGCGACATAGAGCCGCCCATCCGGCCCCACGGTGCAATCGCAGGGATGGTTGAACGGGCGGCCAAGCCCCGGCCGTTCGTCGCAATGCAGCCGGGCGGTTTCGCGCAGCGTGTCATCCAGCAACGCGATCTTGTGCCCGTCCATGTCGGTCGCCGCCAGCCGCCCGTCGCCAAGGCTGCGCAGCCCGTGGCCACAGGCGAATTGCGCCAGTTCGGCGGTTTCTCCCGTCAGGCCCCCGTCGGGGTGCAGCAGCACCAGCTCCGGCACCTGTCGCCGCAGCACCACGATGGTTTCGCCGCACAGCGCCAGGTCGCTGAGGCCGTCCAGGGCAGGATCCGCGACATGTGCCACGCGGTAGCGCCGCTTGCCCAATGCCACATAGGTGGCGGGGCGCTGCGCCGGTCCCGTGGCGTTCACAGCGCGCCCTGCAACATCTCGGTCATCGCCAGCAGGCGCGCATCCTGCCCGTGGGCGGCGGTCAGCATCAGCCCCGCGCCAGGATGGTCCGGCAATGGCAGGCTGACCGAACAGCCGTCGATGACATTGCCAAGGCTGGTGTTGCGCAGAGCCAGCAGGTTGATCCGGTCATAGGCCGCGTCATCCTGCAGATCGGCCAGCCGGGGCGGCATGATGGCGACGCTAGGCAGGGCGACGGGCGTATCGCCGAACAGGCGCGCGGCCTCGCGAGCCAGCGTTGCGCGGGCCGCGAGCGTGCGTGCAAAGTCAATGGCGCTGACGCCGTCCGCCCGTGCCATGCGCGCGGCGACGCGGGGATCGAGCACATCCCGCATTCCGTCGTATTCCGCCCCGTGATGGGCCCGCGATTCCACCGCCGAGAATTGCCAGACCGGCAAGGCGCGATAGCGTTCGAAGATGTCGAGCGACAGGCGGCGCACCGCGACGCCGGCCTTTTGCAGCGATGCCAGCGCGGTTTCGAAGGCTTCGGCGATGTCCGCGTCCAACCCGTCCATGCCGAAATTCCCGGGCACGATCACCGCGCGCGGTGCGGCGGCCATGGGCAGCGGGGCGTCCCGCAACGTGTCGAGCACCGGGCGCAGAAGCGCGGCCTCGCGGGTCATGACCCCGACACTGTCCAGCGAATGTGACAGCGGCACCGCACCGTCCCGCGAAATCGTGGCAGCGGTCGGTTTGAACCCGAAGAGGCCGCAGAACGCCGCCGGAATCCGGGCCGAACCGCCGGTATCGGTGCCCAAGGCGATATCCGCGATGCCCCGCGCCACGGCGGAGGCTCCGCCCGAGGTCGATCCGCCGGCGATGCAACCGTCACGCAGCGGCGTCAGCGGCGTGCCGTAATGCGGGTTAAGCCCGAGGCCGGAATAGGCGTATTCGGTCATGTTGGCATGGCCGATCAGCCCGGCACCCGCCGCCCGCAACCGGGCGACGCTGACCGCGTCACGTTTGGCGGGGGCAAGGTCGCGCCGCGCCACGGTTCCGGCGCGGGTGACATATCCGGCCACGTCGAACAGGTCCTTGACCGCCGCGTTCAGCCCCGACAGCGGGCCGTCGCAGGTGATCGGGTCGTCGAAGACCCGGGTGAAGTCCGGTGCGGTGGCGGCGTCGCGCGCCGCCTTCAGCAGGGATTGGGGTGTCTGTGTCATGGGGTCTGCCTTCAGAGGGTCTGTTGTACCAGCCAGGTGGCGATACCGGGAAATGCCGTCAGCAGGATGACACCCAGAACCAGGATCAGGAAGTAGGGAATGATCATGCGGGTGATCTCGAAGATCGATTTGCCGGTGAGGTTCTGGATGACGAAGAGGTTGAAACCGAGCGGCGGCGTGATCTGGGCCATCTCGACCACGATGATCAGGTAGATGCCGAACCAGACCGGATCGATCCCCACGGCGGCGACGGCGGGCATCACCACGGAGGTCGTCAGCACAACGATCGAGATGCCGTCGAGAAAGCAGCCGAGCAGCACAAAGAACACCGTCAGCACCGCGATCAGCCCGGCGGCCCCGAGACCGCTGGCCGAGATGATTTCGGCCAGTTGCGCGGGCAGGCCGGAAAAGCTCATCGCCGAGGTCAGAAAGGCCGCGCCAAGCAGGATCAGCCCGATCATTGCCGAGGTGCGGGTGGCCCCAAAGAGCGAGTCGGCAAAGGTGCGCCTGTTCAGCGAACCGCCAAGTGCCGCGATGATCAGCGCCCCGGCAACGCCGATGGCGGCGGCCTCGGTGGCGGTGGCGATACCGGCATAGATCGACCCGATGACCCCGATGATCAGCCCCACCACCGGCAGCAGCAGGCGCAGCCGGCCCAGCCGCTCGCCCAGGGAAACCCGCGCTTCGGGGGCGGGAACGCCGTCGGGATTCATGCGTGACCAGATCGCGATATAGCCCGAGAACAGCGCCATCAGCATCAACCCCGGCACCACGCCGGCGATGAACAGGCGGTTGATCGAGACCTGCGCCGCGACGCCGTAGACGATCATCACGATCGACGGCGGGATCAGCAGGCCCAGCGTCCCCGATCCGGCCAGCGAGCCGATGGCCAGCCGGTCGGCATAGCCGCGCGATTTCAGTTCCGGCAGCGAGATCCGCCCCACAGTGGCGGTGGTTGCGGCGGAAGAGCCGGAGACAGCGGCAAAGATGCCGCAGCCCACGACATTGACATGGGCCAGCCCGCCCGGCAGCCGTCCGACCCAGGGGGCGAGGCCGGAAAACAGGTCTTCGGCCAATCGCGTGCGATAGAGGATCTCGCCCATCCAGATGAACAGCGGCAGCGCGGTCAGCGTCCAGCTTGCCGAATGCGCCCACATGGTGGTGCCGAGAATGGCGTCAACCGGGGTCGAGGTGAACATCAGGAAGATCACCACCGCCGAGGCGAGCAGCGCCACGCCGACCCAGATGCCCAGCCCCAGCAGGACGAGCAACGTCACCACGAGTACGGCGGATTGCAACAGGATATCCATGGTCATTCTCCGTGCGCTTGTTCGTCGGTGTCGTCGCGCTCGACGGCGCGCCCGAGCAGCAGCCGCAGCGTGCGTTCGGCAAAGGCCAGCGCAAACAGCGATGACCCCAGAACCATTGCCGATTGCGGGATCCACAGCGGCACCGCCACCACGCCCTGGCTGACATCGTGATAGGTCCAGCTTTCCCTGACATAGCCAAAGATCGCCCAGGCCACCCAGCCCATCATCGCGGTGGCAAAACCGGCGGCGGCGATATCGGCGACATGCCCGGCGGTGCCCGGCAACAGCTGGCGCAGCGACGTTACCCGGATATGATCGCCATGCATCAGCGCGGCGGGCAGGGCGAGAAAGATCGAGGCGCTCAGCCCCCAGGCGGCGAAATCATCGGCGGAGGGGATCTGGCTGCCCATCAGGCGCAGCCCGATCTGTGCGAGGATCAGAACGGCAATCCCCAGCAGCGACAGCGCGGCCAATGCACCGCAGAACGAAAACAGGTGGCGTGTCAGCGCCATGGCGGCAGGCTCCTTGTGGTCGGGAAAAAGGCGGCCGGGAATCAGGCACCGGCCGGGTTCGTGCAAGGGCCCGGACCGCGACGGGTCCGGGCCAGCCAGGGATCAGTTGGCGAGGGAGTCGACGATCTTCTGACCGTCCTCGCCGGCCTGTTCGAGCCATTCGGCCCGCATGGTCGCGGCGATGCCCTGGAAATCGGCGGCCAGCCCCTCGGGCGTCGGCAGAACCTGCATGCCGTTCGCGGCCATGGTGCCCGTTGCTTCGCCCGTGGCGATCTCGGCCATCTCGAAACCACGGGCCTCTGCCAGCGCGGCGGCCTCTTGCAGCGCGGCCTGGGTCTCGGCGGGCAGGCGGTCATAGGCGGATTTGTTCACGATCACCATGTTCTTGGGCAGGAATGCCTGAACATCATAGTAATGCGACACGAAATCCCATGCCTGGCTGTCCACGCCGGTCGAAGGCGAGGTGATCATGCCGTTGATCACACCGGTCGAAAAGGCCTGGCTGATCTCGGCGGTGGCGATGGTGGCGGGCACCGCCCCCAACAGCTCGGCCAGCCGGGCGGTCGACGGGTTGTAGGCACGGAACTTCACACCGTCAAACGACGCGGCACCGGTGACCTCCTGGTTCATATAGATACCCTGTGGCGGCCACGGCGCGGCGAACAGCAGCATCAGCCCGTCCTGGGCGAGCTTGTCCTCGTAGATCGGACGCGAGGCCTCCCACAGGGCGCGGGCCTCGTCAAAGGTGGTTGCAAGCAGCGGCACCGCATCCGCCGAATAGGCCGCGTCTTCGTTGCCAAGCGCCGAGATCAGCACCTCGCCGATCGGCACGATGCCACGCTGAACGCCGCGTTTCAGCTCGGGCCGCTTGAGCAGGACCGAGTTGGACACCACGTCGATTTCAAGCGCACCGTCGGACAGGCGGGCAACGTCGTCGGCAAAGGCGCGGATGTTCTGTGTCAGGTAGTTGCCGTCGGGCGCATCCGCCGACATCTGCCAGGTTTCCGCTTGGGCCATGCCTGCGATCAGCGCGGCGATGGCGGCACCAAGGAACATGGTTTTCATTGTGATATTCTCCTTGTTGGGGGGTGTCGGATTGCCGCTCCGCCAGCAGCACCGGCGGAGCGGGCAGTGACTCAGGCGTCGAGGGCCGGCAGATCGTTTTCATCAAGCGACCACATCAGGCGGAAGGTCTCGGCCTCGCGTACCGCGCCGCCAAATGCCTCGGTCAGCTGGCGCAGCGTTGCCTCGGCGATGGGTTCGGAGGACACGTCCACCGCGAGACAGGGGGCCAGCACCCGGCCCTCGGTGTTTTCAGACGGCAGCGGGGTCGACAGGGTCTCGTCGGGGATCATGTGATGCACGCGCAGTACCCCGTCCTCGGCCAGCAGGGCCTCCATCTGCGCGCGCAGCGCTTCGGCGGAAACCGCACCGGGGACCAGCTCGATCAGCACCAGCGCGCCCCCCCAGCCAAAGCCGCCCTCCTGGGCGATGTGCATCACCCGGCGGCGGGTGTTGCACATGCGGCCGAAATTGGTGACCGACCACTGGGTCTGCCGGGTAAAGGCACGCTGGTAGGCGTCAGAGGTGAAATCGGTCAGCGCGCTGGCGCGGTACAGCGCGAGATAGCGGCGCGCGGTGCCGGACACCGCCCGGTAGCGGCGCGCGCCGGTAAAACCGGGAATGCGCACGCGCTCTTCCATGTGTTCGCGGTCGTACCACTGGTTGAAATCCGCCTCGTGATCGGGGTCGATGTCGCTCCAGACGAAAAGCTGGGCCTGGTTGGTCATGCGGGTCTTGGTCATGGTGCTTGCTGATCCTTGGGCAAGGCTCTCCCGGCGGGGAACAGCCCATGCCGTACCCCGTGAACGCCCGGTCAAACCGTGTTGATTGGTGTCGCGCCAAATTCGCCGAGACGGGTCTCAACCGCAAACGGGATTATCCGGGAGGGGGTGATCGGAAAACCCGATCACCCCCCCCAAGATCGACCGGATCAGGGGGCGTCGCGATGGCGTGCCGCACAGCTGCGTGCCAGGTCGGCGATGGCCTTGTAGGCCGTCGCATCCGAACTGCGCCGCCAGAGGCAGAATAGCGGCAGGGGCGGCAATTGCGCGTCCACGTCAAGTTCGCACAGGCCGGGCCCGGCAAGGTCGCTCGCCCTGGGCAGGGTGGCGATGCCCAGGCCGCGCTTTGTCAGCCGCGCGATTGCCGCCATCGAGGTGACGCAATGCACGATCGAAGGCCGCAGGCCGCGCTCGGCGAACAGCGCCAGCACATTGGCATGGGGCCGGGAATTGCGGGTAAAGGTGATCAGCGGACCGGTCACCACATCGGCAAGCGTCAACGGCTCGCCGCGCATCCCCTCGGGGCCGTACCAGCGCATCTCCAGCGGCGGCAGCTCCATGCAGGCACAGCTTTCGTCGTGGCGCTCTTCGGTGGTCAGCAGCATGTCCAGCGCCCCGCGTTCAAACGCGGCGGCAATGTTGGGCGTGGGTTCCACCGTCAGTTCGAGTTCGAGCCGCGGATAACAGCGCGCGACTTCTTCCACCAGGTCGCAGAGCCAAGTATGCACCACCGAGGACACCAGCCCGAGCCGCACCCGCCCGGCGGCGGTGGAAGGGTCGGACAGGGTGGTGCGCAGCTTGCGTTCGGTGGCGAGAATGTCCTGTGCCTTGTCGAGGATCAATGCCCCGGCCACAGTGATGCGCGTGGTGTGGAATTCGCGGTCAAAGAGATCGACGCGCAGCTCGGTCTCAAGCGCCGAAATGCGGCTTGAGACGGTGGCCTGGCTGATGTTGAGCTGTTCGGCGGCGGCGCGAAAGCTCCCAAGGTTGGCGACCGTGACGAAGGTTTCCAAAAAGCGCGTGTTCACCGCGATCCTTCCTGTTGCAGCATTGCAGGCATCAGACAGGGGTAAATCAGTCTCGGGGCAAAGTCACCCGAGGACATGGGCTTCTGGTCAAAGCTGGGGGGGCATCATCGTGGTGTTACATTGCGCGCCTAGCGATGACGCAGCTTCGTGCGATCGTCGGGCGAAGACCTGAACCGCATGTGTTGATGAGGGCCGCGCAATGACATCAACTGAAACGCTCCCCGAGAGTCACTCTTCCTCGTCCAACTGGCCGCAATGGTTGGTGGTGATGGGGTTGGTCTATCTGCTGCTTGTCGCGGTTGCGATGATCGGCACCGGGTTCAAGGCCGCCGCCGGGGATCAGGCCAAGGAGCTCTTTGCCTTTGCCAGCAACCCGATCACCGGTGTGGTCGTGGGCACGGTGGCGACCGCGCTGATCCAGTCGTCGAGCACCGTTAGTTCCATTATCGTCGGGCTTGTTGCCGGGGGGCTGCCGGTTGGCATCGCCATTCCGATGATCATGGGGGCCAATATGGGCACCACGATCACCAACACCATCGTGAGCCTGGGCCACGTGCGCGAGGGCAAGGAATTTCGCCGCGCCTTTTCCGCCGCGACGGTGCATGATTTCTTCAACCTGTTCAGCATCCTGATCTTTCTGCCGCTGGAGATCATGTTCGGTTTCCTGCAGCGGATCGGGGCGTTCCTGGCCGGCCTGATGGTCGGCGGCGAGTCGATGTCGGTCAAGGGGTTCAATTTCATCAAGCCGCTGGTGAAACCGCCGATCAACCTGCTCAAGGACATGTTCCACGGCATCGGCGCAAATGACGTGGTGATGGGGGTCGCGTTCATCGTGCTGGGCATCGCGCTGATCTTTGTGGTGATCACCTTTATCGGCAAGCTTCTCAAGGTGCTGATGGTGGGCCGTGCCAAGGCCATCCTGCACGCCGCCGTGGGGCGCGGGCCGATTTCGGGTATCTTCTCGGGCACCGCGATCACCGTGCTGGTCCAGTCGTCGTCGACCACCACCAGCCTCGTGGTGCCGCTTGCAGGCAGCGGTGTGTTCACCCTCCGGCAGATTTACCCCTTTACGCTGGGGGCCAATATCGGCACCTGTATCACCGCCTTGCTGGCGGCGACCGCGGTGGACGGGAGCAATGCGATCTTTGCCTTGCAGATCGCGCTGGTGCATCTGAGTTACAACGTGATCGGCGTGCTGGTCATCTTTGGCCTGCCATTTACCCGGAACATCCCGATTGCCGCCGCCGAATGGCTTGCCGATCTTGCGGTCAGGAACAAGATCTACGTTGCCGCCTATATCGGGATTGTATTCTTCCTCCTGCCCATCCTGCTGATTGGTATCAGCCAGATGATGGGCTGGTAAATCACTGGATCGGGATCATGAACACAGCACCCATTCGCAAGAAAGAGCTTGAAGACAAGATTGCCGATCTCGAGGCGACCCTGTCCGAATTGAAGCGTCAGCTTGAGGCCGAAACCGAGAGCGAGCAACATGCCGCCATCGACCGGCTGGAAGAGTATCTTGGCGATCTCGACAACAAGCACGCCAATTTGCAGGATTTCTGGAAGATGCTGCGAAGCGACATCAAAAACCTGTTCAGCGCCCAGGCGGCGCGCGGGGGCGACCAATGACGGTGCCGGCAAAATCGTGTGGCCTGGTGGGGGCGGCGGTGTTCGCGGTTGCGGGGGCCACGGCAACCGCGGGTGTGGAAGAGGCGATCGATCTGGCGGGCCTGCCCGCCGGCATCATCGAGATCGCGCGGGACAATCTCGCGGGGTTGCGGCTCGCGGTGGCCAAGGCCCCCGAAACCATCGACGACGGCAGCGAGATCGATGACAACCTGGTGCTTTCCTATCAGGCGCTGGGCGCGGTGTCGCTGGCGGGGGCCAATACGGAAACCGAAGCCGATGGCAGCTTTGTCTACGAAATCCAGGGCACCACGGACGATGGGCGCAAGGTCGAGATCGACATCGCGCCCGACGGGCAGGTCCAGGAGATCGAGATCGAATTCACGCGCGAAGACGTGCCCGGGGCGGTGCTCATGGCGGTTGCGCGCAAATTGCCGGATTTCGTGCCGCGCTTTATCGAGGCCAGCCATTCGCCCAGCCTGCAGGTGATTGGCTATGAATTCGTCGGCACGCTGGGCGAGGCGCAGCTGGACATCGAGGTTTCGGCCGATGGCCGGCACATCGCCGTATCCGACCAATAGCGCGGCCGCAGCGGATCGGACCGCCCGCCGGTTCAGCTCAGCCGCGCGCGCAAAACCCGCACCATGTTTTCGCCCATGACCTTGCGGATCTGCGGCTCGGTCAAACCTTCATCGAGCAGCGCCTGGGTGAGCGCGGGCAGTTCTGACGTGTCAAAGGCGGTCTCGACCGAACCGTCGAAATCCGAGCCCAGCGATACATGGTCTTCGCCGACGGTGTCGATTGCGGCGCGGATCATCCGGGCCACCCCGGCGGGGGTAATGTCGCCGCAGGCCACCTCAGCCCAGTAGCCGATGCCGATGACACCGCCGGTGGCCGCGATGTCGCGCATCAACGCGTCGGGGAAATTGCGCTTGGTGGCACAGTGGCCGTGAATGCCCGAATGGCTGACCACCAGCGGGATGTCGGTCATGGCCAGCACGTCCCGCGCCACCTGCGGGCTGGAATGGGCCAGGTCGAGCACCATGTTGCGCCGCACGACTTCGTCCACAACAGCGCGGCCAAACTCGGTCAGCCCGTGATTGCCCTCGCCATGCAAGGAGCCGCCGAGCGCGTTGTCAAAGAAATGCTGCAACCCCACGAGCCGATAGCCGGCGGCTTCCAACTGGTCGAGATTGTCGAGCCTGCCTTCCAGCGGGTGCGCGCCTTCGATTCCCAGGATACCGCCCACGGCCTTTGCCCCCGCCGCCCGATCGGCCAGCAGCCGGTCGAGATCGGCGCGGCTCTTGATGAGTCTCAGGCTGTTGGGGGCCTCGGCGGCAAAGCCCTGCAATTTTTCGGCCTGGTAAAGCGCCCGTTGCAACAGGCTCTGCCAGGTGCGGGGCGGCCAAAGCTGCCCCACGGCCAACAGGGTGATGTTGTCGAACGCCTCGGCCGAATTGTGTTCATAATTCTGCCCCGCCGGGCTCTTGGTCACGGCGGTGAACACCTGCAACGCCACGCCGCCTTCGATCAGGCGGGGCAGATCGACCTGTCCATAGCGCCCGCGTTTGGTCAGGTCGCGGTTCCATAGCAGCGGATCGGCGTGCCAGTCGCCGACGATCATGTCGTCATGCAAGGCTTGCGCGGCCGGCGAGACCGGGTAGGGGTCATGCGGCACCACGGCGTTTCTGCCGCGTTCGATATAGCCGGGGGCAAAGACAAAGAACGCGCCGATCAGCAGCAGGCAAAGCAGCAGCCGTCCCAGCCATTTTCCCAAGCTTCGCATGGCACTCTCCCGATGGTTGTTTCCCGGATGACCCTAGCGGGCGGGCGGGGAATGGCAATCGTGACTTGGCGGCAAAGGGGTTGGGCGGAATGGCTTCGCTGCGCTATGGTCGGGCGCAACCAAGGAGAGATACATGTCCGAACCAATCCGCTGGGGCATTCTGGGGGCGTCGAATTTTGCCAGCCGCCACATGGGCCCGGCCATTCACGCGGCAAAGGGCGCGCAATTGTCCGCGCTGGCCACCGCGCATCCCGACAAGGCAGAGGCGTTCCGGGCGTTCTGTCCCGGGTTGCGGTTGCTGGACAGTTACGAGGCGTTGCTGGCGGATCCCGACATCGACGCGGTTTATATCCCGCTGCCCAATCACTTGCATGTGGCGTGGAGCCTGAAGGCGCTTGAGGCAGGCAAGCACGTGCTGTGCGAAAAGCCGATGGCCCTGCGGGCCGCGGAGTTCGACCGGCTGATCGCGAAACGGGACGAGACCGGGTTGCTGGCGGCCGAGGCCTATATGATCGTGCATCACCCGCAATGGCAGCGCACACGCCAGATGGTGCAGGACGGGGCCATAGGCCGGCTGCTGCATGTGGACGGGCGGTTCAGCTTTACCAATCGCGACCCCGACAATATCCGCAACCGGGCCGAGGCCGGCGGTGGCGCGTTGCGCGATATCGGGGTGTATGTCCTTGGCGCGGCGCGCTTTGTCACCGGTGCCGAGCCGGACACCATCGCTGCGCGCATCCGCTGGGAAAATGGCGTCGACGTGTTTGCCGATGTGCAGGCCGAGTTTCCCGAAACCACCTGTTCCGCCTATGTGAGTACACGGATGCACCCATATCAGGAGATGACGTTTCATGGCGAAACCGGGGTGATCCGCCTGTCGGCCCCGTTCAACGCCCGCGTTTTTGGCGAGGCACGGATCGAACTGCACCAACCGGATCTCGGGCTGCGGGTTGAACGCTTTCCCGCCGATAACCATTATGTATTGCAGGTCGAGGCGTTTGGCCGGTCGCTGCACGACGGTGTGGCCTATCCGTGCCCGCTGGAGTTTTCCCGCGGTACGCAGGCCATGATGGACCGGGTATTCGAAGTGGCGCGCAGGCTATAGCCGCGCAACAGCAAGGAGAGACGCGATGGCCGGTGGATGGGCGCGCGATGGCGCGGTAAGCGAACAGATCGAGGCGTCGATTTCCGACGAACTGGCACGTCTGAAGGCGCGCCGGTCGCCCGAGGGCGAGAGCCTGACCCATTGCGCGGAATGTGATGAACCCATCCCCGAGGCACGGCGCCGCGCGATCCCCGGCGTCAAGCTGTGTATCGATTGCATGGCCGAACGCGACAGCGCCTTCAAGGCGCGGGGCGGGATCAACCGGCGGGGCAGCAAGGACAGCCAGCTAAAATAGGCTAGGCGAGGGCTTCGACCTCGCGTGCCATATCCTCGGCCAGCGCGCGAAGCTCGGCCTGGTCGGTGCCCTGGTGCAGTTCCAGCCGCAATGCCGTGACATTGGCCTGATACCGGTGGGCGAGACGTTCGGGATCGGCATCGGCAGGCAATTGGCCCTGGCGGATCGCGGCCCTGAACGCTTGGCAGATTTCCCGGCGCATGGCCTTCAGATGCTGGCGCGAGCGCTCGGCGATCGCCGGGTCGGTCGAGCGGGTGTCAACCAGCGACTTGGTCAGCATGCAGGCCTGCCGCGCGGCATCGGCTTCGGAAAGCCGGCTGAAACCGCGCAAATGCGCGGCCAGCCCGGCCAGCGGCGAGTCAGCCTGCGCGATCAGGGTCCGGAACAGGCTGCGCGAATTGTCGAAATACCTGTCCAGCGCCAGCAGGTAGAGGTTTTCCTTGCTCTTGAACGCGGCATAGATGCTGCCCGGTTTCATTCCGAGCGCCGCTTCCAGATCCTTGAGCGAAGTCGCGTGATACCCCTTGTCCCAGAACAGGGACATGGCGGCATCCAGCGTGCTGTCGCGATCATAGGGCGCGGCGCGTGGCATCGGTTCAGACCTTTTCCCGTTCCATCTCTTGCAGGATATTGGTGTAGTTATCCACGCCCTGCGCGCCGGTCACAAGGTACTTGCGGTCCAGCACAACGGCGGGGACGCCCTGAATGCCCTGCTGCACCCAGAACCGTTCGGCATCGCGCACGGCCTGTGCAAACCGCTGGTCGGTCAGAACCGCCAGCGCCTCGTCACGGTCAAGCCCGATGTCAGCGGCCACATCCGCCAGAACCGCCTCATCCGAGAGGTTCCGCTGGTCAGTGAAATGCGCCGAGAACAGGGCCAGCTTGAGATCGCTCTTGCGCCCCTGCTGATCGGCCCAGTGCAGCAGCTGATGGGCGTTGAAGGTATTGTGCATCCGGAAGCCGTCGTCCCAGCGGAAATCAAACCCCAGATCGGCGCCAAGCGCGGTCATCCGGGCGCGGTTCTCTTCCGATTGTGCGCGGGTCGAGCCGTATTTCTCGGCGATATGCTCGAACGCATCCTGCCCCTCTTGCGGCATGTCGGGGTTGAGCTCGAACGGGTGCCAGTGGATTTCATGTGCGGTTCCGGTCGCCGCCAGCGCCTTGGCGAGCTGGCGATAGCCGATGATGCACCACGGGCACATCACATCCGAGATGATGTCGATACGAAGGGGGGCGGTGCTCATGCGGTTTCCTTTCCCGGCAAGACCCGCCGCAGAACGCGGCGGGTTGCGATCCATCCTGTCTGTCGACAGGATCACGTGCGGTGTCGCGGATCAGGCCGCGGCCTCGGTACGCGACCATGCATATTTTTCGAATACCTTGTCCACCGGCGTTTTGGCGAGGTGGTTGGTATAGTTCGACATGATCTTCTGGCTGTAGCCGAGGATCACTTCCAGGATGTTGCGTTGGGTAAAGCCGGCATCAAGGAACGCCTGCACATCGGCATCCGAGACAAAGCCGCGCTCGCGTACCAGCTTGAGCGTGAAGCTGCGCAATGCTTCGAGACGCGGGGTCGGGAGGGGCGTTTCATTGCGCAGCGCCTCGGTGATGGCGTCGTCGACCTTCATCATCTTGGCGATGCCGGTATGGGCGGGCACACAATAGTGACATTCGTTCTCGACGTTGATCGCCTGCCAGACAACGGTGAGTTCGTCCTTGTCAAAGCTCGAGTTCATGAAGAGTTCGTGCAGCTTCTGATAGCCCTCGAGCAGGCCGGGAGCCTCGGCCATCACCCCATGCAGGCCCGGCAGGCGGCCATTGGCGGCGATGGATTTCGCGACCAGCGGCTTGGAGGCTTCGGGGGCGGAGTCTTCGGTGTGGATGGTGAACTGGGTCATTTGTTTCTCCTGTCAGGATGTGGCGTGAGTGGTGGGTCAGGTCTGGCGGCGGAAAATGCACCGCCGGAGCAAGTGAGATCAGCCGGTCACAAGGATCGGCCGGTGTCGGTGATACCGGTGGCAGGGGGCGATGTCGGTAGGTGAGCAGCCATAACGTGTGTCCCTTGTCCTGTCGGCCTTGCCTCATGCGTGCCGGTATGAGGGAGATATAGGTGAATTGAGTGATCGCTCAATACGTAATTTGAGCGATCACTCAAATGTGAGCACGGCAGATCACAGTCCCCGCATGGGCAAACCAATGCCGGGCCAAAAAGCAAGAGGCCGACCCCGCCGGGCCGGCCTCTCTCGGGATCTTGTGTGGTTGGATCAGACGAAGCTGAACACGTCATCCCCGAGCATGTCCACATGCAGCAACTTGACCGAGCCAAAGGTCTCCGCGCCGCTTGCCGTGATGACCGTATGCTGGCCCGAGCTTTCCACCGTGAGGTCGCCCGCGTCGAGATTGTGGAACACGAGATCATCCTGGTCGGGATTGAACCCGCGCATGACATCCGCCCCGAACGCGCCGTCAAAGACAAAGGTATCGTCCCCGTTCCCGCCGATCAGCAGGTCGTTGCCCGCGCCACCCTCGATGGTGTCGTTGCCGGTGCCGCCCTTGATCAGGTCATTGCCGTCACCGCCCTTGATGTCATCGCGGCGCGCGCCGGCGAGGATCACATCATTGCCCGCGCCGCCATCGATCACGTCACTGCCCTTGCCGCCAAGGATCAGGTCGTTGCCGCCGAGACCCGACAGCACGTCACCGCCGCTGCGCCCGACAATCAGGTCATTGCCGGAATTTCCGGTCAGCGTGTCACCGCCGCCGGCCCCGACGAGGACCATGTCCGCGGCAGGCGCGGCAAAGTCAAAGCTGGCGATGATAGGATCGTGATCCGATGTGGCATCGGCAAAGTCGGTGTTCACATGAACCACGTCCACATGGGCACCGTCCAGCAGGTTGTCGGTGGCAAAGATATGGTCGAGCATCTGGCCGTTGCCGTCAAAGACAAAGCTGTAGGCATCGTCCTGTGCCACCTTGTCGATCAAGTTGCTCAGCACCTTGTCTGCCCCGACGCCGGGCAGGTCTTCCGCCAGTTCGTCGGTGAATTCAAAGGTATTGAGATCACCCATCACCGAGATGCGCGCATCGGGGTTCTGGGCCAGCAGCGCATCGACCACCTGGTTGATCGCGAGCGCCTGTTGTTCGCGCGCATCTTCGCCGCCCTGGGTGAAGGGCTGGGGTCCGCCAAAGATCGGCTCGGAGCCAAAGCGGGACGAGAAGTGGTTGTTGATCAGGGTGATGTCGTTGCCATTGAACCGGAAAGTACCGAGCAGCGGATCGCGCGTGCCCTCAAAGGCATCGGGGTTTGTCGCGCCATAGCCCGCCAGAACGTTGCTTTCCAGCGTCTGGAACCCGATGGCATCGACCCGGTCCGCGTTGTAGAGGAACGCGTTGCGGATGTTGCCACCCGGAACCCCGCCATTCTCGCCATCGACATCGACCACCGCGCTGACATAGCTGTAGCGCGGCCCGCCGGCGGCTTCGATGGCGTCCACGATCGCCTGCAGGGACGCATCCGCCGTCAATGTGCCGTCATCGGTGACACCCGAGTCGTCCTGGATTTCCTGCAGGGCGAGGATGTCCGGGCTGCCCAGGTTGGTCGCGATCTGCACGCCCAGGCTGGCGATCTGATCCGCATCCCCGTCGCCCGGATTGGCGGTGACGTTCAGCACGTTGTAGGTGGCAACCGTCAGGGTGTCGCCGTCCGCGGCAATCCCGGTGATCTCGGCGGTGTTGGCCGAGGGGGTTTCGACCGTGAAGGATTGGGTGACGTTGATCTCGTAATTGCCAAAGGAATAACCCACCACGCCGGTGATGTCACTCAGGTCATCGCCAAGGGTGATTTGCGGCGGGGTGAAGCCCTCGGGCAGCAGGTCGGCAAAGGCATCATACTGGATCTGGATGCGTTCGGGATTGAGATCTCCCAACCCGTCCGCATCAGCGTTGATGATCAGCGCGCCGCGATCGTTCAACCCGCCACCGGCCGATCCGCCGCTGACGCCCGTGCCATCGTCGGAGACCACCCATGTTTCGTCAAACCGGTTGGTTGCCGAGATCGCCACCGGGTTGTCGACGGTTACCAGCATGCCTTCCAGCGATTCATAGAAATCGATGCCATCCTGCTCCGGATTGAATGTGCCAGGATCCTCTTGCAGGTTCACCGGAACCTCGTCGGGCGAGATCACAAGCTCGGTCGGCGCGGCGCGACCGGCGGCGCCGATCACGGTGGCGGCGACGGTGTTGCCGCTCGAGAGCAATTCGGCCTCGGAGGAGTTGAGCTGCGTCACCGACAGGTTGCCGGTGCTGGCACCGCCGGGGATGAACTCGCTGACCTCACCGCTTACCCGGACTTCGTCGCCGACCGAGACAAGCCCCTGCGCCACGCCGTTGCCGGTGAACACAAAGATTGCATCCGATGTGGCGTCATTGCCGTCGCCATCGGGGTCTTGCAGGTAATAGCCGTTGAAATCCACCGCGGTGACGATGCCCGTCGTGGTGACGGTCTGACCGTCATAGGCCGAGACATGACCGGCCCCCTGGATGTCCGGGATCGCCACCAGCGGGCTGAGCGATGTCAGGTCATAGACCACGGTCGTGCCGGAAACCTCGTAGGACACGGCGATCTGGGCGGTGCCGCTGGCGCTGTCCTCGGCGGCGATGAATTCGATGACCTCGGGGCCATGTTTGGCGATCGCGCCCGGAGCCGTGTTGTCCACGTGGCTGGGCGGGATGTAGTCGACGAATTGCGCATTGGCGGGGTCGTCGATGTTGTAGATCATGATGCCGCTGTCACGCTCAAGGCCGATAAAGGCATACATGCGCCCACCGACTTCGCCGACCTCGATGGCCTCGGGCTCGGGGCCCTTGGCGTCTGAACGGTCTTCGTCATCCTGCCCGTCATCGTCGTTGAACCGCTCCGGGGCGATCCCGGCGATGATCTGTTCGAATTGCGAACCGCTGTCAAAGACCAGATTGCCATCCTCGTCAAAGATCGAGAAGGAACGCGACGAAAAGCTGTGGATCACGTCGATATCGCCGTCCCCGTCGGTATCGCCATCCAGCGTCGACACTTCCAGCCGTTCGATCCCCACATCGGTGTCCGGGTCATTGTCGATCAACCCCTTGGCCAGCAGGTCGTCCAGCAACGCCTGATCCAGCAGGCCGTCATCGACCAGGTCCTCGACCCGCGCCTCGTCGCTGCCGCGGCTATCGCCCTCGTTGGCGGTCAGGATATAGGTCTTGCCGCCGATCTCGGCCGAAGCGATTGCATCCGGCATCCGGAACCCGACCACGTTGTCAAAGGTGCGAATATCGATATTGCCGTCATCCAGCGGATCAAAGGCGGTTTCGCTGAAATCCACGGTGCCAAGGCCGAACAGGTCGACCACGTCACCGGTGGCCAGATCGATCCGGGCAATCGCGTTGTTTTCCTGGAGCGAGACAAAGGCGGTTGTACCATCCGGGCTGACCGAGATGTATTCCGGTTCCAGGTCCTCGGCGAGGCTGACGCCCGGCTGTATCCGGATGCCCGCGTTGCGCGCCGCGTCTTCCAGCCCGTTGAACTGGCTGAAATCGACGATATTTGCGCCTGGCTGTGCGGGGTCGCTCACGTCGATGATCGCAACGGTGCCCAGCGGGTTGTCGTCATGATCGCTGTCCTCGTTCTTTTCGCCTTCACCGGCAACCAGCAGGGTGGAGCCATCGGCATTGAACGTCAGCTGGTCGGGCAGGTTGCCGACATCGACGGTCGAGATCAGTTCGCGGGTTTGCGCGTCATACAGCGCGACGAAACCGGGCTGCGACAGGGTGGCGTCCTGACCAAAGACCGATTGCGCCAGCGGCGGACGGCTGATTGCAACGGCGATGACGCCGTTCTTGACCGCAACCGATTGCAGGCTGGCAAACCCGTCCAGCCCGCTAAGGTCGATCGATCCCGGCGTTGCGGCGTTGTCCGAACCGGGCAGGGCAAAGATGTCGATCCGTCCCAATGCGCCGTTGGTGACATAGAGCATTCCATCCTCATGCGCGACGACCTCGGATGCGCCTTCGCCGCCCGGGCCCTCGAACTCGGCGGCCACCGCAAAGCTCAGCTCGCCGGTGACAACCGGCGTGGTGGGCAGGGTGCTGTCAAACACCGTGTCCGCGCGAAAGTTCACGTTCTGGATGCGTGTGTCACCGTCGCGGCCCGCGTCGGCATCGTCATAGGCCGTGGCCGTATCCGCATGGTTCGCCGCCAGGTACTCCGCCAGGGCATCCTGTTCCGTGCCGTCATTGGCAAAGGTCGCGATCCCGGTTGCGCCATCGTCGATCCCGTCCGCGTCCAGATCGTTCAGGTCGACGCGATTGGCACCCGTATCGGCGGGGAAGGGATAACCGTCGCCGCCATCGGCGAGGAAGCCAAGCGTCACGATACGGAATTCCTGATCCGCCGCACCGACCATGGTGCCATCGCGCATCAGTACGGCGATCTCGGTGCCGTTCTCATCCTCGATCACGGCGTTCAGAATACGCGCGCCGGCGGGCAGGTCGGGGTCATATGAGAACTGCACCCCGGCCACCTGCGGGAATTGCCCCGCGACACCGGGAAGCGCGCTGACGCCATGCTCCAGCACCGCGATCAACTCGGCCCTGGTCAGGGTCAGGAGCGACAGCGAGTTGTTGAAGGCCAGCGCCGTCTGGATGTCGTTCTGGCTGATGCCGCCGGCGGGTTTGATGACGTTGCCATCACCGTCAACCAGTTCGCCATTGGGCAGGCGGGTGGCGGTGGTGCCGCCGGGCAAGACCACGGTTTCACCGATCGACGCGCGGATGCCGCCGCCATTCTTGATCGAAACCACCACATCCGTATCGACCGCCTGGGCGGCGGCGAGGTTGGCGTCGGCGGTCAGGTTGCCAAGGTTGGTTTCCTGCGTGCGCACCCCATCGGGATCGGTCGCCGCTTCGGTGCCCGAGCGATTGCCGTTCAGGAACACGTCTGACAGGCCGAACACGTTGCTTTCGGCCTGGATGATCTGGGTTTCGATCGCGTCGACGATGGCCTGGATTTCCGGGTCGACCAGCGACTCGGCGCCCAGGTCCGCGACACCCTGCGCATCGGTTGCATAGGCCCCCGAGACATCGGCGTCATAGCTTTCCCGGATGACATTGCCCGCATCGTCAAAATCGATGACCAGCCGCCCGACATATTTGTAAGAGCCATCGGTATTGACCACCGCCGTGGTGGTGCCGCCCGCGTTTTCGACGAATTGCGGGTATTGGCCCTGATCGCTGTCGCCAGCGCGGATACGGTCATTGTCATCGAACAGGCGGGTATTCGAGCCGCCCGCAACGATGATGTCGACATTCTCCAGCCGCTCGGCAAGGCCTAGTTCGATGTCGAGCCGCTGCATATGGGCGAGCAGGACGATCTTGTTCAGGGTCGCGTCGGCGGCGAGGAGCGCGTCGACCTCGACTTGGATTTCGGCCGCCAGCGCATCGAGCTGTGCACCGGTGGGGGTGCCGACAAAGGGCTGCGGCGAGGCGAGCACGCCGCCCGCGCTGGAAATCGAGGCAAGCATCGGGGTGGTCGCGCCGACAACGCCGATATTCTCGCCATTCACGTCGATCACCACCGACGAGGTGATGCTGTTGCCCACCGGGGCCGATCCACCCGCGACTTGCAGCGCGCCAAGGTTGGCCTCGGCGTCAAAGTCCAGGTTGGTCGACAGATAGGGCATGTCGGTGCCGGTGAAATCCGCCCCGAGGATCAGGTTGCCGTCGCCCGCCGTGCCGTCGATCAAACCGGCCAGAACATCCGGCCCACGGTCGAATTCGTGATTGCCCAGGGCGATGGCCTGGATGCCCAGCTCGTTCTGGATCTGGATGTCGGCAATGCCTTCGGCGCCGAACACGGTTTCCGAGGCCGAGAAGAACACGCCCGGAATGAACGCATCGCCGGAGGACAGGAACAGCGTGTTGTCCGCCACCCCGTCATCGCCCAGATCCTGCGCCTTGAGCGCATTGACCACGGCCGAGAGGTTGGGGGCGTCGACGATGGCCGCCGTTGCGCCCTCCTGATCGGCGATGTGCAACAGTTCGAGGGTGAAGGCGCTGGCCGGGGGCGGGGTGGTCGCTCCGACGTTGCCGGGGCTGCCCACGGCGCTTTCGCCTGCGTCATTGGGGGCGGTTGTGGCAACGCCGCTCTGATCGGCCAGATCGCCCGAGAATTGCTGCGCCGGCACGTCAAAGGACTGGCCCGGATTGTTTTCGGTCTCGGGGTAGGCTTCGGTATCCAGCGTCACCGCGTCGCCAAGGATGCCATCGCCAAGTGTTTCGCTGCCTTCCTTGAATACCGTGACCGCATCGCCGCCGCCGCCAAGGCCCGCACCGTCATAGGTGCCGATCTGCACATTTGTCAGATCGGTAACCGAGCCCCAGACCGCGCGGAAATTGGTGCTGTCGGCGGCGTCGACAAAAATCACCGTCTCGCCCGGTTCAATCCGGGTAATGCCCGTCAACCTGTCGGCGGCGGCCACATCAGCGGAGACATCATCGAAATACAGATCGCCATGGGTCGCGGCATCCCAGGCAATGGTGCCGGTGTTGGTCAGCTCGAACCAGTCTTCGGTCAGGTCGCTGCCAGCGTCGTTTCCGGCCCACATTTCGGTGATCTGAAGGTCGAACGACCCCGCCGGGATGATCTCGGGATTGACCGCGCCGAACGTATCGGTGCCGGTGGTCGGGTCGGTGTCAAAGGCGGCGGGCGTCACATCGGTTCCGTTGACATCAAAAACCTGGCCATTATTCGGGTCATTCACCGCAAAGAGATCGCCGGTTGAACCGGAACGAAAGATCAGCCGGGGCTCATCGCCAGTATAGGCGAAATCGACGCCACCCAGTTGCGCGCCAAACAGGAAACCCTGGTCCGTCGCCGAGTCCGGCACGCCGATGGCGTCATGAACCGTGGTGATGCCCAGCGACGCGAGGCTTACGTCAATGGTGCCGTCATCGTCGCTGTCGAGATCGTCGCCAACCGTGCCGGTAAAGGTATCGACCAGCGCGACGGTAAAGCTGGGATTCTCGAGGTCGGGCAGCGTGACGGTCAGCAGACCATTGGCGTCATAGGTGCCCGAGATCGTCGCGACGCTGTCGATCACGCCGATATCGCCCGCGTCGCTCTCGATGCTCAGCAGGGTGCCGGAAAGGCTGGCACCGGCGATGCCGCTCAGTTCAAAAGTGACATTGGCGGGGTCCGAGCCAATCGGATTGGGCTGAAATTCACTGATCATGTTCATGAGACGGTTCTCCGTGCGGCAGCAATGAAAGGCTGAAAATGGCGTGGGGCAGTGGCCCGCGGATCGCGGACGTTGCCCCCTTATTCGGGACCGGGTTTGAAGCTTTTATGTCAGTTTTTAATCAGATTGGTAAAACTGGCCTCCGGGCACAGCCAGATGCCGGATCATGCCGAAATCCAGTTTGCGGTTCTACATCAATAGGTTGTGTTGTGCCTGTGGATAGTCCCGCAAGTCGCGAGGGTGGGCCCGCGCCGGTTGGCGGGTAACCTTGTCTGTGCCCGCCGCCGGGGCACGTGCTCAGAGCTTGGAGGATATCACCCCGGTTGCGAACCCGCCCATCCGCAGCTCGCCGAACAGGCGTTGGTATTCCATCTTGGGGCAGAGGTTCTGGATCACCGTGACGCCGTGCGCCTCGGCCCTGGCGGCGGCTTCCTCATGTTCGACGCCGATCTGCATCCAGATCGTACCCAGATCGGGAAACGCCTGCAGTGCCTCGTCGACGATCGGCGGCACTGCCTCGGAGCGGCGAAAGATGTCGACCATGTCCACCGGCCGGTCGATGTCGCGCAGGCTGCCCATGATGGTCGCCCCGAACAGGGTCTTGCCCGCATGTCCCGGATTGACCGGGATCACCGTATATCCCTTGAGTGAGAGATAGCGCGCGACGTAATAACTCGGGCGCACCGGGTTCATCGACACGCCGACCACGGCAATCACGCGGGTGCGTTTCAGAACGTCTTTCAACAGGCTATCGGAATAGGGACTCATGCGGTGTCTATAGCCGCTTTGCGCGCAACAAAAAAGCGCCCAAGGCAGGGCCCTGGGCGCAAAGTGTGGAACGAGGGACAGTCAATGATGCGCGATTGTTCCATTCGCGATCCCTATTGATATAGGGGTGCGGGCGGCGTTTTGAACCACCCTCGCATATCTGTGAAGCGGGCGCTATTCGTCGCGCAGCACCGCCGGCCAATGGGAATCGGCCTCGGTAATAAAGCCGGACATGTCCTCGACCCACTTGCTCCAGATGGCCTCGCTGTGGATCAGGTAGAGCTTGCCGTCGCGGATCTGGTACAGCATCGGATCGGTATCCAGAACCAGGCCCTGCGACACGCCAAAGGCGCAATAGCCGCCATATTGCGGCGCATAGGCGCGCGGGTTGGCCTCGAACTGTTCGCGGTTCTTGCTGGATATGAATTGCCAGACGGCCCCCTTCCAGATCACCGCATGGCTCGGATCGCCGGGCAGGGGAGTGTCCGAGGTGAAATAGGTCACCACGTCATAGCCGGCAACCGCCTTGCCGTGATCGGCGCTGAAAACCGGCGCATCCGCATGGGCAACGGACATCACCGCGCTCAGGCAGAAGCAGAGAACGGCAAGCCAACCCGGATGCGGGCGCGAAAAGAGAGTCGTCTGTGTCATGCCCGTACAATGGCGACGGATCGCGCCCGAGAAAAGACGGGATACGCAGTTGTGAAAACAGCCTGTCCAAGCTGTGATGATTATTTCACCCGGTCAGTCGAAGATGTCCTCGATCGCGTCAAAGGCTTCGTCAAACAGTTTCGACAGAACGCCCTTGCGCTTTTTGCGCGATTTCGGCTTGCGGGGCTTTGTCGGCTTGGCGGGTTTGCGCGGCGTCAGGTCCCGGTCTTTGCCGCGATCCCTGCGCAGCATCTTGAGGTCATGAAGCGGCGCGCCACAGGCTGAGCAGGCCAGTTCGTGCCGCACATCACCCGCCAGAACCAGCGCCGCACGTGTCCCGCAGTAACAACAGGTTGCGATCTTGGTCGGGTGGGGCATCCGGCTGGTATCTCTCTCTGATCCGGATCGACATATTCACCCATCGGTCCGGTTTCAACGCGATTCAGCCGCGCGAGGCATAGAGTGCAAGGGCCGCGGCGTTGGAAACATTCAGCGAACCGAAGCCGCCAGCCGAGCGAATCCGCACCAGCGCATCCACCGTGTCCTTGGTCTTGGCCCGCAGACCCGGACCCTCGGCCCCCAATACCAGCGCGACCGCGTGATCGGTGCGCCCCGCAAGCGCCTCTTCGATGGTCTGGTCCGCCTCGCCATCAAGGCCAAGCACGAGATACCCCATGCGCTGCAACTCGACGATCGTGTCGGCCAGGTTGCGCACCCGCAGATAGGGTTGACGTTCAAGCGCGCCGCTGGCGGTTTTTGCCAGCGCCCCGGTCTCGGGGGCGGAATGGTGACGCGTGCCGATGACCGCCGACGCGCCCAGCACTTCGGCGCTGCGCAGGATCGCCCCGACGTTATGCGGGTCGGTTACCCGGTCGAGCAATACAACACGCGGGGCCTCGGCACCGATGCAGACTTCGCTCAGGCTGCCCCATGACAGGGGTTTCACCTCGAGCGCCGCCCCCTGGTGAACCGAACCGGCATCAAGCGGCGCGGGAAACCGCCGGGGATCGGCAATCTCCGGCTCCATGCCGGATTCGGCGATGGCCTCGGCCAGCTTGGCCTGGGCGTTCTGGGTCACGATCAGGCGCAGCCGCGTACGGCGCGGGTTCATCAGGGCGTCCCGTACCGCGTGCAAACCAAAGAGCCAGACGGTCTCGTCCCCGCGTGCTTTCTGGGCCTGTTCCTTTTCAATCACCCATTTGGGCTTTTTCATCGTTCCGACCTTTTTGACATGAACCGTGACACAGGACGAAAATCGGTGGATTTTCCTGTTGACGCCCCTTTGGACCGCTAGTAATCACGCCTCCACGTCAGGCGCAATGCACGTCTGACAGTGGGCGACAGGCCGCAAGGTGTGGCAGGGGACTGTAACTCCCTCGCGGAGACGCACGCCTGGTTCGATTCCAGGGTCGCCCACCATTTTCCCATGAAATGGTGACAATGACGAGAGCGGCCCGATCGTCGGGATCGCCTGCTGCCGCGCCTCTTGCGAGCGCTGCGCCACGGGGGTAAACGCCACGTGACAGAGTACGAGAGGTCCCATGTCGATTGATCAGAACACCGCCGCCCGGGTGGCCAAGCTGGCCCGGATCAAGGTCGAGGACGAGGCGCTGCCTGCGTTGGCCGCCGAATTCAACACCATCCTGGGCTTTATCGAGCAGTTGAACGAGGTTGATGTCGAGGGTGTCGAACCCATGACCTCGGTGACGCCACAGCGGCTCAAGCGGCGGGCGGATGTGGTGACCGACGGGGATCAGCAGGACAAGGTGCTGGCAAATGCGCCCGATGCGCGCGAGGGCTTTTTTGCAGTGCCGAAGGTGGTTGAATAATGAGCGATCTGAACAAGCTGGGCCTGGCCGAGGCGCGCGATGCGCTGCGTGCGGGCGAAACGACGTCGATGGAGCTGACCGAGGCGTGTCTGGGGGCAATCGACGCGGCGGGTGCTCTCAATGCCTTTGTGCACAAGACACCGGAGCTTGCGCGGGAGCGCGCGGCGGCGGCCGATGCGCGGATCAAGGCGGGCGATGCACCCGCGATGTGCGGCCTGCCGGTTGGTATCAAGGACCTGTTCTGCACCCGGGGCGTTCCGTCCCAGGCGGGCAGCCGCATATTGCAAGGCTTCCTGCCGGAATACGAATCCACGGTCAGCCAGAAGCTCGCGGATGCGGGCGCGGTAATGCTGGGCAAGCTGAACATGGACGAATTCGCCATGGGCAGTTCCAACGAAACCAGCACCTATGGCAACGCGGTCAGCCCATGGCGGCGCGGCAATGACGATACGGCGCTGACGCCGGGTGGGTCTTCGGGGGGCTCTGCCGCCGCGGTTGCCGCCGATCTGTGCCTTGCCGCGACGGGCACCGATACCGGCGGTTCGATCCGCCAGCCCGCCGCGTTCACCGGAACCGTGGGCATCAAGCCGACCTATGGGCGGTGTTCTCGCTGGGGCATCGTGGCCTTTGCAAGCTCTCTGGACCAGGCCGGGCCGATGACGAAATCGGTGCGGGACGCGGCGATCATGCTCGGGGCGATGGCCGGGCATGACCCCAAGGACAGCACCAGCGCCGATCTGGCGGTGCCGGATTTCGAGGCAATGCTGACCGGTGACATCAAGGGCAAGAAAATCGGGATCCCCCGCGAGTACCGCATGGACGGAATGCCGGCCGAGATCGAAACACTCTGGAGTGACGGGGCGGACATGCTGCGCGATGCGGGGGCCGAGATCGTCGATATCAGCCTGCCGCACACCAAATACGCCCTGCCGGCCTATTACGTGATTGCCCCGGCCGAAGCGTCCAGCAACCTGGCGCGCTATGACGGTGTGCGCTATGGCCACCGCGCCAAGCTGGCGCAGGGCGATGGTATCACCGAGATGTACGAAAAGACCCGCGCCGAAGGGTTTGGTCCCGAGGTGCAGCGCCGGGTCATGGTCGGAACCTATGTTCTGAGCGCCGGGTTCTATGATGCCTATTACAACCGTGCCCGCAGGGTGCGGACCCTCATCAAGAAGGATTTCGAAGATGTGTTTGCAGCTGGCATCGACGCGATCCTGACCCCCGCGACCCCGTCCTCGGCCTTTGGGCTGGGCGAGATGGCCGAGGCGGATCCGGTGCAGATGTACCTGAACGATGTCTTTACCGTGACCGTCAACCTCGCCGGATTGCCGGGCATTTCGGTGCCGGCGGGGCTTGACAAAAAGGGTCTGCCACTGGGGCTGCAACTGATCGGGCGGCCGTGGGAAGAGGGCGATCTGCTCAATACCGCCTATGCGCTGGAATCGGCCGCCGGATTTGTGGCCAAGCCCGCGAAATGGTGGTAGGCACCGTCGTCAGTTAGGTAACAACGGCAGGATGGCAGAAATGCAGTCGGTGGCCCGTGTGCCCCTGTTTCTGGGGTTTTCGCTTGGTTTGATCTCGGCCTGTGCGCCGCAGATTCCCGATAGCGGCGCGTCTTATGCAGCGCGCGAAGCAGAACTATCGGGTGGCGTGGCCAGCGCCGAACGGCTCGCCGCGCCCGCGCCGGTGGCCAGCGCTCCGCTGACCGCCGCGGGGACGGCTGCACCCTTGCCCGCCGCTACGGCACCGGCGGATACGCCGGAGGCAATCGCCGCAGAGACCGCCGCGGTACTGGCGACGGGGGCGGCGGATGGCTTGCCCTCTGCGCCGGCCCCGGTTGTGACCAGCAGCGGGTTGTCGGTCGAGAACGATTTCTCGGCCGTCTCTGAAAATCGTTCGATCCAGAGCGACGCGGCGCTGATCGCGGAAAACCGGGCGCGCTACGAGGTGATCGAACCGACGGCGCTGCCGTCGCGCAACGGCGGGTCGCAGCCCAATATCGTGGCTTATGCCCTGAGCAGCAGCCACCCCAAAGGCACGCGGATTTACAACCGGGTCGGTCTCAACCTGCAAGCCCGCTCCGAGCGCAAATGCGCGGGCTATGCCTCTCCGGACCTCGCGCAGATCGATTTCCTTGCCCGGGGCGGCCCGGAACGGGATCGTATCGGGGTGGACCCTGATGGCGATGGTTATGCCTGTAGCTGGGATCCGGCACCGTTTCGCAAGGCCCAGCAAGGGTGAGCCGGGCCGCGTCAGCGACGTGGCTTCCGTCTCCCAATTTCGGGCCGCGCCGGGGCGGGCAAACTCCGGAGCTTGTCGTGATCCACTATACCGCGATGACCAGCGCCGGCGCGGCGCTGACGCGGCTATGTGATCCCGTGGCCGAGGTGTCGGCGCATTACCTGATCGCGGGCGATGGCACGTGCTGGCAGCTGGTCGAAGAAGACCAGCGGGCCTGGCACGCGGGCGCGGGATGCTGGCAGGGGAAGGGGGATGTGAATTCCCGTTCCATCGGCATCGAGCTGGACAATACCGGGCGGCACCCGTTTTCCGAACCACAGATGGCGGCGCTGGACACCTTGCTGCGCGGGATTTTGACGCGCTGGTCGATACCCGCGTCCGGGGTGATCGGGCATTCCGACATGGCGCCGACCCGCAAACACGATCCGGGCCCGCGATTCGATTGGCGGCGTCTGGCCCGCCAGGGGCTTGCAATCTGGCCCGATGGTGCGGGCCTGCCTGGCGATTTTGATGCCGATGCCGCCAGGTTCGGCTATCCGCAGGCAAATCAGGCCGATGTTCTGGCCGCCTTTCGCGCGCGGTTCCGGCCATGGGGCCACGGTCCGCTTGGCGACGCTGACCGCATCGCCATCGCCGACCTGGCGTGGCGCTTTGGCGTTGACCGGGCGCACAGCAGCGCATAGAGCGCAGGGGCGCGGAGAGCCGGGTGGCCGCTGGCGCCCATGGGCGCGAGAGGAAAGTCCGGACTCCACAAGGCAACGGTGCCGGGTAACGCCCGGGCGGGGCAACCCGACGGATAGCGCCACAGAAACAAACCGCCCCGGTGCAGTCCGGGGTAAGGATGAAACGGTGGGGTAAGAGCCCACCGCGCCGCTGGCAACAGGGGCGGCAAGGCAAGCCCCACCGGGAGCAATGCCAAATAGGACCCCCGCGCGGGCTGGTCCCGGAAACGGGATACCGCCGCTAGGCGCGCGTTGGCCGAGAGGGGTCGGGTTGGCAGCTTGAGGTCCCCAGCAATGCGGACCCTAGAGGAATGGTCATCCACTGGCGGGGCAACCTGCCGGGGACAGAATCCGGCTTACAGGCTCTCCGCGCAATACCGCCCTGTCGGGATCAATGCACCGGGCGCTTGGTGTGATCGTCGGCGATGGCCGGGGCGGCAGGCCCCGCGCCGGCCGGGCGTTCGGCGGCCAATTGGGTGGCGGCGATGGCCGTGCCGCAGAGGATAACCACGAGGGCAAAGGGGGGGATGCGCATAGAAAGCTCCACTGGTACAAGAAACATGGTCTGCAAAAACACCTGTGGATTAGCGTTTCGCACGCGCCTTGTAAAGATTCCGCGGCCCCCGGCCGGGTTTTGGCAAAACACCTGTTGACTCGGGCCGCATCGCGGGTAAAAGCGCACGCTCAGATAGATTTTTCAAAGGGCCCGCCACAGGTCGGCCTTTTGTTGCAGGAGAGATACCATGGCGAAGCCGACCACAATCAAAATCCGCCTGAACTCGACCGCAGGCACGGGCCACTTCTATGTCACCAAGAAGAACGCCCGCACCATGACCGAGAAAATGGTCGTTCGCAAATACGATCCGGTTGCCCGCAAGCATGTCGAGTACAAGGAAGGCAAGATCAAGTAAGCCTTTCGCAACCGCGAAACCGAGATGGGCTGCGCCTGGGCGTGGCCCTTTTTCGTGTGGGCTGATGCGCGCTGGCTACTCAGGGTGGGGCTGCGGCTTGCGAAGTGAGCCAGGTGATCACTGTTTCCATGGCCGGGTTGCGCCGGGCGCTGCGTTCCACGAGCAGGTAGAAATCACTGTTTCCGGGCATGACCTGCGGCGTGACCTGCACGAGGTTTCCCGCCTTGATGTCACGTGCCACAAGGAAATCGCTGACCAGCGCGATGCCCTGGCCCGCAAGCGCGGCGTCCACCGCGAGAGTCGTCTGGCTCAGCCGCAGGCCATGGCCGTTCCGTTCGGTGGTGCCCAGCAGGCGCAGGAACGCCGGCCACAGGTCATGGGCATCGTGCAGCTTCGGCAGTTCCGCGATCTGCTCGGGTGCGAGCGGCAGCTGGTGATCCCGCAGGAAAGAGGGCGCAGCCACCGCGATGTTCTCATGTGCAAACAGCCGGATCGCGTCCAGCGCCGCGCCAAAGGGTGGCCGGCCCTGGCGAATGGCAAGGTCAATACCGTCGCTGTGAAAGCTGGACAGCTTTTCGGTTGCGAGGATTTGCAGGTCGATATTCGGGTGGCTGGCGGAAAAGCCGGGCAGGTTGGGGATCAGCCACTTGGCCGCGAAGGTCGGGGTGACGCTGACCCGCACGTCGCCCGGCTCGGGCGCGAGATTCCCGGTGGCGCGGCGCATGTCGTCAAAGGCCGTTGATATCTGTGTGTGATAGCTGCGTCCGGACGGGGTGAGGGCCAGCCCCTTGGGCAGCCGCTCGAACAATGGCAGGCCAAGATGGGCTTCCAGCTGGCGTACCTGTTGCGCCACCGCGCCCTGGGTGACTCCAAGCTCTTCCGCCGCCGCGCGAAAGGTCAGCCGACGACCGGCCACTTCGAAGGCACGCAAGCCGTTGAGCGGGGGCAGGCGGGTCATTTGCCGATAGAAATTCTATAGTCAGACAGCATTGCTTCTCATGCGAAACTCCGGGGGTTTGGTGGCATGGTGCATTGGAACAATGCATGGAGAACACGCCAATGTCAGTAGAAAAAGTAGCACTGATCACCGCCGGTGGCAGCGGCATGGGGGCCGATGCGGCACGGCGTCTTGCGGCGGACGGCTTTCGGGTTGGCATCCTGTCATCCTCGGGCAAGGGCGAGGCATTGGGTGCCGAGCTTGGTGGTTTTGGTGTTACCGGGTCGAACCTTGATCACGAGGCCCTGGCGGCGCTTGTCGAGGGCGCAAAGTCGCGGTGGGGCCGGGTGGATGTGCTGGTCAATTCCGCGGGCCACGGCCCCAAGGGGCCGGTGCTGGACATGTCGGACGAGGATTGGCACATGGGGATGGAAGTCTACCTGATGAACGTGATCCGCCCCACGCGGCTTGTGACGCCGCTGATGCAGGCGCAGGGCGGCGGGGTGATTCTCAACATTTCGACCTTTGCGGCGTTTGAACCGGACCCGCTGTTTCCCACCTCGGGCGTGTTCCGCGCGGGCCTTGCCGCCTTTGCCAAGCTCTTTGCCGACAAATACGCGGCGGACAACCTGCGCATGAACAATATCCTGCCGGGTTTCATCGACAGCCTGCTGGAAACCGAGGATCGCAAGGCGCGCATTCCGATGGGGCGGTATGGCAGCACAGACGAGGTATCGTCGATGATTTCGCTGCTGGCATCCGAGGGCGGCGGCTATATCACCGGCCAGAATATCCGGATCGACGGCGGGCTGACGCGCTCGGTCTAGGTGTCAGCGCACCGCTTCGATCGGACCTTCGGCACGGCCGTGGATGAATTGTTCGAGATAAGGGTCGCCACTGCTGTCCATCTGGTTCACCGGGCCGGTCCACTGGATCACGCCGTCATGCAGCATGGCCACGTTGTCGGCGATGGCGCGCACGCTGCTCATGTCATGGGTGATGGTCATGGCGGTGGCACCCATTTCCACGACGATCTCGCGGATCAGGTCGTTGATGACGCCGGACATGATCGGGTCGAGCCCGGTGGTGGGTTCGTCGAAAAAGATGATCTCGGGTTCGGCCGCAATCGCGCGGGCGAGCCCGACACGTTTCTGCATGCCGCCCGAAAGCTCGGCCGGGTAAAGATCGGCAACCTTGGATTTCAGCCCCACGCGGCGCAGCTTGTCGATGGCGATTTCGCGGGCCTCGTCCTGTGGCCGCTTGAGCGAGCCGCGCAGCAGGCGGAAGGCGACATTCTGCCAGACCGGCAGCGAGTCAAACAGCGCACCACCCTGGAACAACATGCCGAACCGGGCGAGAAAGGCATCGCGATCCCCGGCGGCGGCATCCTTGCCGTCAACGAGGATCTGCCCGGAATCCTGCTGGATCAGGCCAAGAATGCACTTCAGCGCCACCGACTTGCCGGTGCCCGAGCCACCGATGATGACCATCGATGTGCCCTTGGGGATGTGCAGGGTCATGCCGCGCAGCACTTCGTTCTCGCCAAAGGCCTTTTTGACTTCGTCCATTCGGATCATATCGAAAAGAACACTCCTGTGAGGACAAAGTTGGCGGCGAGGATCAGGATGGCGGCGGCTTCGACACTGTCCTTGGTGGCGCTGCCGACACCCTGGGCACCGCGTCCCGATTGCATGCCGAAATAGCAGCCCATCAGGGACGCGATCACGCCAAAGGCCGCCCCCTTGACCAGCGACGAGATCACGTCGCGCGCCTCGAGAAAATCGACCGTGTTTTGCAGATAGGCGGCGGAGTTGAAGCCGAGATTCTTGACCGCAACCACATAGCCGCCGCCGATGCCGATGATATCGCCTACCGCAACAAGCAGCGGCACGGTGATCAATGCCGCGAGGACCCGCGGGGCCACGAGGTATTTCATCGGGTTGGTCGACAGGGTGACAAGCGCGTCGATCTGCTCGGTCACTTTCATGGTGGCGATCTCGGCGGCAATGGACGAGGTGACGCGCGCCGCGATCATCAGCCCGACCAGCACCGGCCCCAGTTCACGTACCATGCCGATGGCAACGATCTGGGGCACCACCGCCTCGGCGTTGAAGCGGGCACCGCCGGAATAGATTTGCAGGGCCAGCGCGCCACCGGTGAAAATCGCCGTGAGCCCGACCACCGGCAGCGACATCCAGCCGATCGCCAGCAGCGCATTCAGGAGTTCGCGCGGATAGAAAGGCGGGCGGAAGATGTGGGAAAAGGCGCGTGCCGCAAAGATCGACATGCGCCCCACGAGGGCAAGCGCGTTGAGCACGGCGCGGCCCAGCCGTTCCAGGAGGGTGAGCGGGTTCACGCGAGATACTCCCGTGCATAGCGCCCGCCCAGAGCGGTCAGGATTTCATATCCAATGGTGCCCGCCGCATCGCCCAAAGTGTCGATGGGCTGGTGGCGGCAGAGAATGTCCAGCCGACCAGGGTCTTCGGGCAGGTCGGTGACGTCGGCGGTGATCAGGTCCATCGAGACCCGCCCGACGACGGGGCAGGCGGTATCGCCCGCATAAAGATCGAGCGGGCCGGATGCGAGGGCGCGGTGCAGCCCGTCGGCATAGCCCGCCGCCACGGTGGCGATGCGCGAAGGGCGCGGGGCGGTCCAGGTGTTGCCGTAACCAACGGTTTCACCTTGGGCGACGTCGCGGATCTGGATCACCGGCAGGGAAAGCGAGACAACCGGTTGCGCCTCGGCAAAGGGCAGGCCACCATAGAGGCCGATGCCCGGGCGGGTCAGGTCGAAATGATAGTCCTTGCCCAGCAGCAGGCCGCCGGTCGCCGACAGCGAGCGGGGCACGTTGTTATTGGCGGTGACTTCGATAAAGCTGCGCAATTGCTGGCGGTTCATCGGGTGATCGGGGTCGTCCGCGCAGGCAAGATGCGACATCAGCAGGACCGGTTTCTGTGCGAGCGCGATGTCGCGCAGCGCCGCCCATTCCCCGGGCTCCATGCCAAGCCGGTTCATGCCCGTGTCGAGCTGAACGCCGAAACGCCGGCTGGGCAGGTTCTCCATGTGGCGCAGCATCTGGTCGACCGAGTTCAGCATCGGGATCAGGTCGTGGTCGCGGATCAGGTCGGTGTCGCCTTCCATATGGCCAGACAGCACCGAGATGCCCGGTCCGGGGCCGAGCGCCTTGCGCACCACGGCGCCTTCTTCGGCGACGGCGACAAAGAACTGCCGCGCCCCGGCCTGGGCCAGCGCGCGGGAAACCCGGGCCGCGTCAAGCCCATAGCCATTGGCCTTGACCACGGCGGCGGTTTCGCAACCGGTGCGCGCATCAAGGGCGCGCCAGTTCTCGGCGAGGGCGGTGAGATCGATTGTCAGCTTTGCGGTGCTCATGAGGGGGTAATGCCACGGGGGGGCGGCGCGTCAAGAGGGAATGCGCCTGACCGGATTGCCGGGATCGGCGAATTGGCGCGCAGAGGGCCCCGCGGGCTGGTGCGCCGCCTGCGTGGGCGAGGGGCGCTGCCCCTCGCGCTCCCCGGAGTATTTCGCAAAGATGAAGGGGGGGCGGGGATCAGAAGCCCTGTTCACCGCCGCCCTGCTGCCAGGATTTGGCGAGGTTGCCAAAGCGGGTGAACTGGGATTCGAAACTGAGCTCGACGGTGCCGATGGGGCCGTGGCGCTGTTTGCCGATGATGACTTCGGCCTTGCCATGCAGGCGCTCCATGTCGGCGATCCATTGTTCCGTCGCCGCGAGGTCGTCTTCTCCGGGCTTTTCGCGTTCCTTGTAATACTCGCCGCGATACACGAACATCACCACGTCGGCATCCTGTTCGATCGAGCCGGATTCCCGCAGGTCGGAGAGTTGCGGGCGTTTGTCTTCGCGGCTTTCGACCTGGCGCGACAGCTGGGACAGGGCAATCACCGGGATGTTGAGTTCCTTGGCGATCGCCTTGAGGCCCATCGAGATTTCGCCGATTTCCTGAACGCGGTTGTCGGAGGTGCCGCGCACCAGTTGCAGATAGTCGACGATGAGCAGGTCAAGCCCGTGGGTACGTTTCAGGCGGCGCGCCCGGGCGGCCAGTTGGGCGATCGGGATCGCGGCGGTGTCATCGATGAAGAGCGGGCAGGCTTCGAGCGCCTTGGCGGCATCCACGAAGCGGCGGAACTCGGTTTCATCCATGTCGCCCTGGCGGATCTTGTGGCTGGAGATCTCGGAGGCTTCGGCGAGGATCCGCCCCGCGAGCTGTTCGGCGCTCATTTCCAGCGAGAAGAAGCCGACCACGCCGCCATCGACCGCGCCTTCGGTGCCGTCGGGCAGCTTGCCGCGTTTATACGCCTTGGCGACGTTGAAGGCGATGTTGGTGGCGAGCGAGGTCTTGCCCATCGAGGGGCGGCCGGCAAGGATCAGGAGGTCGGATTTGTGCAGGCCGCCGAGCATCTTGTCCATGTCGACAAGATCGGTCGAGATGCCGGCGAGGCCGCCCTCGCGCATGTAGGCGGCGTTGGCGACATTGACCGCGTCGGTCACCGCGCGCAGGAAGCTCTGGAAGCCGCTTTCGGTCTGGCCCTGTTCGCTGAGCTTGTAGAGCTGCTGTTCGGCCTCGACGATCTGTTCGCGCGGTTCGCTGGCGACATCGACGCGGCTGGCCTTGTCGCTGATGTCGCGTCCGAGGCCGATGAGCTGCCGCCGGATAGCCAGGTCATAGATCATCTGGGCATAGTCGCGCACCGCAAAGGCGCTGATCGCGGCGCCGGCGAGGCGCACGAGATAGGCCGGTCCGCCGAGCTCCTTGAGCCCTTCGTCATCTTCCATGAACGCCTTGAGCGTCACCGGCGAGGCCAGCGCGTTCTTGGCGATACGGGCGGCGGCGATTTCGTAGATGCGGGCATGGACCGGATCGTAGAAATGCTGTGATCCGATGATGCTGGCCACGCGGTCATAGACATCGTTATTGGTGAGGATCGCGCCCAGAAGCTGCTGTTCGGCCTCGACCGAATGCGGCATGGTATCCGGGTTGTCGGTCTCGGGGCTGGCCCCGTCAAAGCTGGTTATTTCGTTCATGTCGCCCCCATTTCGCCTCGCCTGACCGCGTTTGCCGCGGGCTTGTTGTCATTGGATGTTGCGTGTCTTGCCGCCGGTGCCGGGTGATAGCCCAGCTCCGGCGGTCCCCGCAAATTGTATGTTTCTGTGGATAGCCTGTGCATATCCGTGACACCCTGCATCTTGGATGAAGAGGGGGGATCGGGTCAATATCTGGTATGTGTCACAATCCGCTGCCCTGGGCGTCACGTGACGGAAGCGGCGGGTGGCTGGTCTTCGCTCATCCGGGGGTGCGCGCGTCCTACCAGGCACGGGGGTTGGTCAGGAAGGCTTCGACCTCGGCCAGGGTGCTGGCGTCAAACGCCCCGGAGGCCTTGGCCTCGGCGAGAACGTCCCACCAGGTGCAGAGGTGATGCAGGGTGATCCCGTGCGCCGCCAGATTTTTCTCGGTATCGGGGAAAATGCCGTAGTAGAAGATCACCGCCGTATGGGCACAGCTGGCACCAGTGTCGCGAATCGCGTCCACAAAGGAGAGCTTGGAGCCGCCATCGGTGGTGAGATCCTCGACCAGCAGCACCCGATCGCCTTCGTTCATCACGCCTTCGATGCGGGCGTTGCGGCCGTAGCCCTTGGGTTTCTTGCGCACGTAGGTCATCGGCAGCCCGAGCCGTTCGGCGACCAGGGCGGCGAAGGGGATGCCCGCGGTTTCACCGCCGGCGATGTTGTCGAACGCCTCGAGCCCGACGTTGCGCATGACCGTCAGGGCCATGAAATCCATCAACGTGCTGCGGATGCGCGGGTAGGAGATCAGCTTGCGGCAGTCGATATAGGTCGGGCTGGGCAGGCCGGAGGCGAGAGTGAAGGGGTCGCCGGAATTGAGGTGCACCGCGCCGATTTCGAGCAGCATGCGGGCGGAGAGGCGGGAGATTTCCTTGGCGTCTGGATAGCTCGTGGGGATCATGATCGGGCCTTTGCGCAAGTGGTGAGGCCGGGAGCCTCCGGCGGGAGTATTGGGGACAAAGATGAATGGGCGGTCAGGTGACGCGCCAGAAGACGGGAAAGCCCGGGTCGAAAACCGTCACCGGGCCGTCGGCGCTGTTGATCCTGGTCGGGAAATCGGTGGCGGTCTCGGAGCGGGCGAGGGTGAGCGTGTCGTCATTGACCGGCAGGCGGTAGAAGGCGGGGCCGTTCCGCGAGGCAAAGGCGGCGAGGTGATCGAGCGCGTTTTCCTGCTCGAAGACATGGGCGAGGAGCGGCATGGTGTTGGTGGCGGTGAAGCATCCGGCGCAGCCGCAGGCGCTTTCCTTGTTGGGATCGGTATGGGGGGCGCTGTCGGTGCCGAGAAAGAACCGGGCGTCGCCGGACGTGGCGGCGGCGCGCAGGGCGAGGCGGTGTTCCTCGCGCTTGGCGACGGGCAGGCAGTAGTAATGCGGCTTGATCCCGCCCACCAGGATGTGGTTGCGGTTGATGATCAGGTGATGGGTGGTGATGGTTGCGCCCAGGTCCCGGGCATTGGACTTAACGTAGTCCACGCCATTGGCGGTGGTGATATGCTCCATGACCACGCGAAGGCCCGGGGTGGCGCGGCGGATCGGATCGAGGACGCGGTCGATGAACACGGCCTCGCGGTCGAAGATGTCGATGTCGGGGTCGGTGACTTCGCCGTGGACACATAAGGGCAGCCCGATCTCGGCCATGCGTTCCAGAACGGCGCGGACGCGGTCGAAATCGGACACGCCGCTGGCCGAGTTGGTGGTGGCACCTGCCGGGTAGAGTTTGACCGCGTGGACCAGCCCGCTTGCCGCTGCGGCGGCGACGTCTTCGGGTTCGGTGTCCTCGGTGAGGTAGAGTGTCATCAGCGGGTCGAAATCAAGCCCTGGTGGCAGCGCGGCCATGATGCGGTCGCGATAGGCGCGGGCCTGGGCACCGGTCACAACCGGGGGGACCAGGTTGGGCATGATGATGGCGCGGGCAAAGTCGCGGGCGGATTCGGGCAGCACCGCCTCCAGCATCGCGCCGTCGCGCAGGTGCAGGTGCCAGTCATCGGGGCGCGGGATCGTCAATGTCTTGCTCATGGGGTTCCGCTAGCACAGCCGGTGGGCGTGGACCAGAGGGGCGAGACGAAATGCGCCGTTTCAATGGGCCGCGCCTCGGGTCAGAGTGCGGGCAGGCAGGTTGGGCACGAGGTTTGGCATGGTACGTCGACTCACTTTCAAACACAGCTATCCGGTCGACGCGGACCGGTTGTTCGCGATGGCGATCGATCTTGACGTGCTCGAGGCGGTGAGCCGTCCGTGGCTGCGGTTCGATCATTTGCCGTCGGGGCCGGCGCAGGTGGGCCAGCATATCGATGTGGCGCTGTCGCCCCTGGGGGTGTTGCCGGCGCAGCCCTATACGATGCATGTGGTGACCTGTGATCGCGCTGCGCGGCTGTTGCGCAGTGAAGAGCACGGCATGGGCATCACCCGGCTTGTGCATGAGTTGCAGGTGGAACCGGCGGGCACCGGCGCGTTGCAGGTTGACCGGGTCGAGATCGACGCTGGGTGGCGCTCGGGTCTTGTCGCGCTCTGGGTCAGAACACTGTATCGCCGCCGGCACCGGGCGATGCGGCAGTTGCTCGTACCGGCCTGACGTTCAACCCTGGCCCTTGACCGCAAATTGCCGCAAGGCGCTGGCAGCGGCGATGTCGACCGGTTGCGATGGCGGGGTCATCAGCAGGCGGGCAAACAGCGCGCGGTAGGGTTCCTGTTCCATCAGCTTGCGAAACCTTGCGTGACGCCAGGCGACGGCGGCGTCATGCAGCGGGCCAAGCCGGGGATCGGCCAGCAACTCGGCGCGCAGCGGGGCGCTGAGCGGGCGGGTCTGTGCGATGCTGTCATCGGTGTCGGTGTTGAAATTCCGGTCGACCCAGTAATCCATGCCAAGCAGGTGGTCGCTGTGAACTGCACGACCGCGATCGGCCTTGAGCACATAGCTTTGCATCGCGCCCAAGGGGTAGTGGTTGAGCTGGACCAGCCGATAGTTGGAGCGGCCGTAATTGGAGAACAGCCGCCGGGTCTTGAACTGCTGGTCAAGCGCGCGGCCTTCTCCGTCGAACCAGCGGGCCTCGGCCAGTCGCGTGGGGTCTGGGTCGCGCGGGCGGTGCACCCCGAGTTTGCGATAGGTGCCGTCGTTGCGATAAAGGGTCTTGAACATCGCCGACCGCCAGGGCCAGTGCATTGCGACCGGGGCGCAGCGGGTAAAGGTTTGGGTGATCGGCGTGTCGGCATAGTCGCGGATGCCCGCATTGCCGAACAGCCGCCATGTCAGCGTGATCGCCGTCGCCGCGGGCAGCGCCGCCAGCAACGCCGCCAGCGTGTGATCGCCCGCGTGGATATTGACGAATTCGTCGATGTCCAGCGGCAGGATCCAGTCGGCGTTGTGCACGATGTCGAGCCGCTCGGCCTGCTTGAGGGCGGTGAACTGGATGCCGCGCTTGTCAAAGGGGCCGTCATTGCGGTGATGGCTGAGCCAGCCCATCTGCGCCAGCCGGTCAAGCATCACGTCGGTGCCATCGCGGCAGTCATTGGAAAAGACCAGGAAATCGGTGAACCCGATGGCACGGTGATGGGCGAGCCATTCCAGCAGGAAGGCCCCTTCGTTGCGGACGGTGAGAACGGCAAGAACCTTCACCGGTCGGGGCGTCCCTGCATCTCAGCTCTCCATGTCCAGCGCCAGCGCATAGGCCACGCGTTCGGTTTCGGTCAGCCGGATGGCGAGCGCCTGTTCATAAAGGTCGCGGAACTCTGGCGTGTCGCGCAGCTCTCGGGCCTTGGCAAGGTGCCATGCGCGCCCCTTGTCGTGCCATTTGCGCAACCCGGAATCCTGCATCAGCCGGTCGTATTCGGCGCGCAGCCGGGGCATGTTGCGCTTGATCGTGATGTCGCGAAAGTCGGACCAATCCATGCGGATCCAGTAGTTGATCCCGATCGAGCGATCCACATGCAGGGCGCGGCCGCGTTGTCGCTTGATCAGGAAGCTCTCGGCGCTGCGCAGGGCGTAATGGTTCAGCTGCAACAGGTCATAGCCGATCGAGCGGCGCGAATTGCGCCAGCCGTTATTGGCGACCTCGGCGGTCATGTCCTGCCCCGATCCGTTCACCCAGCGGACCTTGTGGCGCAGCGCGTCGTCAAGCTTGTTCGGGCGGTGGCAACTGATCTTGCCATAGGCGCCGATATTCTTGAACATCGTCTTGAAACCCCAAGCCGTATGCGGTTTCGGGCAATAGGTCGGGGCGCACCGCTCGAACTGGTCGATGACAAATGCATCCGCCAGCCGGGTCACGCCGCCATGCCCGAACAGCCGCCAGGTCATTGCCACGTTGGTTGCATCCGGCACCGCGGCCAGAAAATCGTCCAGCGTCCCGTTGCCGGTGCGGACATTGATGAACTCGTCCACGTCGATATGGATCAGCCATTCGGCATCGCGGATCAGCGGCTCCTTGCGGGACATGTTCAGCGCGTGTTGCTGCGGAGACTTGCCGCGCCAATTGTCGTTGTTGCGATGCTGGACGATACCCATCTGCTGCAACCGGTCCAGGATCCGGTCGGTGCCGTCGCTGCAGTCATTGGTGTAGATCAGGAAGTTATCGACGCCGATGGCCCGGTGATAGGCGATCCATTCAACGATATACGGAGCCTCGTTCTTCATGCAGCCCACAATGACGCGACCGGACGATCCCGATGGCAACAGACGCGGTGGCGCGGGGCTATAGGCGGCGGCCAGGTCCTCTTCGTTGACCGCGCCCAGCCGGTTATGCGGCGCATAGGGCGATTTGTGCAGCTTGTCGAAATTCTGTACGGCCAAAGGCGGCATCACCGCGCGCGCCTGCGGGCTGAGCGGGGGCGGGGCGGCGGAGGGCGTGGCCGGCTTGCGGGTTGGCTTTCCGGCGGGTTTGCGGGCCGCGGCGGTGGCCTTGTTGATCCGGTACATGAACGCCAGCAGGTATTGCGTGGCGCGGAACCCGTTGCCGGGATCGGGCTCGTGCCAGCTGTCCCGCGCGGGGTCGGGGCGCAGATCGCCCTCCGCCAGCGCGGGATGCGCCGCGACCAGCGCGGCATTGTCCGCGGCGAAACGGTCTGACACCGCATGCAGCGCACCCGGGTCAATCGGTTCTCCGGCGATCTCAAGTTCCGCAAGCAGCGCGTGCCAAAGTTCGGGCGGGATCACCTTTTGGCCGCTTTCGGTGAGGCGGTGAAACAGCATGTTCATCCGGCGCGCCCGCGCCAGCCAACGGGCCGAGGGAAGGGGTGCAAAGTTGGCCGCCGGAACCCGGCCCAGATCGGGCGCGAGGTCAAACAGGCTGCGGATGACATCCGGCGCAGCCTCGGTTTCCAGCGCCCCGCGATGGTGCGGATGCAGCGTGACATTCGCCGCGCCAAACGCGCTCCCCCAGAGATCGGCAAGCGCCGCATAGTCGAGCCAGGCGGATTGCGTTGCGGATTGCGGCTCTGTCTCGGCATGACCAGACGTCAGGACCGCCAGGTCTTGCCCAAGCGCTGCCCGCCGCCCGGCGAGAATTTGCGCGCCATAATGACGGACCAGCGCCCGGGCCTGTTCCTCGATCTGCGCGACGATGCGGATGTCGTCCGAAAACGAGGCCAGCGCGGCCCCGATCCGGTCAAGCTCTTCCCGCCGGGTGATGTGCTGACCGAGTCGGGCATCCGACAGGATCAGCGTATCGGGCCGGTGCTGCGCCAGGTGCTGCGCGATGTGTCCGTGTATCCCGTCCTGACCCTCATCAGGGCCTGGCCCATCCCGGACCGACCGCAACAGCGCGCCGCTGATTTCGGGGGAATACAGTACTCCCTGGGCGATCATCACTTCGCGCCGCGCGCGCATCACCTGTTGCACCCGCCCGGTCACTGACGGGTCCAGCCCGATATGCAGCCGGATCCGCATCACAGCGCCCCCGAATGTTGCCGGATCGGATTGGCATTCAACCGCCCCCACCAGGGCAGGTCGCGACCGATGAAATCCGAAATCCGCGCACGGGCGGTCGGGTCGGCAATATCGAACGCGAGATAGCAGGGATCATCGGCAAAGAACCGGTCGAGCGCGGCATAGTGGCCCTCGACCCATTGCATGCGCTGCTTGGTGGTCTCGCCATATCCCTGCGGCAGGCCGGGGATCGCGCTGTCGGGCAGGCGGGCCAGGCCAAGATCGGACCAGGCCAGCATGGATTGCGACAATTCGAACGCATCGCGCCGCGAGGCCAGGAACCGCACCCCGGGATGCTGTGCCCGGATCGCCAGCAGCAACGCAAAATCCATCTGCGGCCACAGCGATTTCGCGCCGCGCAGGATGCTCATCTCGGACAGGGCCGTGATGCCGGGCAGATAGGCCGCCGGATCGCCGGTTTCAAACAGGCCGCGATACAGCAGGTCGGCCACCGGCGTGCCCTTTTGTGCCGGATCATTCGTGTTGCGTCCGCGCAGGCGGTGATCGGCCACCGCGTAACCCGCCAGCCGCAAGGCCTTGGCCAGCGTCGTGGTGCCGGATTTCGGCAAGCCGAGATTGACGACTTCCAGCGTCATGTCGCCAGTCCCAGGGTGGCAATCAATGCCTCTTCCTGCGGCGGCAGCGGGCCGGCCTTGCGCAGCTGCGTCCGCATGTCGCGATAGGCGGGATCGCGCAAAAGGGCATCCCGGCGCGCCCTGTGCCGCGCCACACAATCCCGATGCAGGGCGTCGATCTCGGGGTCGCCGCGCAACTGCGCCATCGCCGCCTTCAGCGCCGGCAGGTGGCGCAGGATGCTGCGATCCTCATGCGCGGCATCATTGCGTTCGCGCCAATAGGTGTCGTCAAAGGCACGGTTCTCGCGGTTCACATCGCCACGGTCATTCTTGACTAGATAGCTGTCCAGAGAGCGCAGCGCATAGTGGTTCAGCGTCGCGAAATCCCGCGCGCCCCGGGCGGGAAACCGGCGAATGCGGCGCGGGTTGGCGGCCACGAGAAACCGGTGCGGCACCTCCCTCCCGGAGCCATCGGTCCAGCGTGGCCGCTTGTCCGCCGCCAGGTTGCCGCGAAAAAATGGCCGGTGCGCACCGTAATATTGCAAGGGAAAATCATTTCGAACCAAGGTCTTGACCTCGATTGCAAACTCGCCACACCAGAGATCGGGGTTATGTGACCGCGCGAACTGGGAAATCACCGGCTGGTCTGCAAACCGCTCAACCCCGCCATTGGCAAAGAACTGGAACGTCACCGAAATCGCCGCCGGATCGCCACAGGCGGCGATCAGCGCGGGGATCGTGTGATCGCCCACATGGATGTTCAGGAACTCGTCCACATCGGCGATCCAGACCCAGTCGGCCCCGGCCACGATCTCGTGGCGGCGCGCATCCCTGAGCGCCTCCATCTGGTAATTGCGCCCCTGCGCCGGGTTGGGCAGGTGGCGCAGGACCCCCCGCCGATCCAGCGCATCCAGCAAGGCATCGGTGCCGTCGCTGCAATCATTGGAATAGATCAGGAAATCGTTCACCCCGATCAGCCGGTGATAGGCGATCCACTCGAGCAGGAACGGCCCCTCGTTCTTGACGCAGGTGACGGCGGTGATCCGCGTTTCCGATTGCTCTGCACCAGGTGCCATTGCGTCTGCCTGCTCCGTGGGCGATGGTTCCATGCCAATACCGCGTTCTTGTGGCTCAAGTCATGCCATCGGCTCGATTTGGGGTCAATGATCCCGGCCAATCCCCCCCGGATTTGAGGCAAATCGATCCAATCTTCTCGGGCCGTTCCCTAGGACCAAGGTCGCAGGGCGCGATGCTTGACGGCGGGGCGCAATTCGTGACCTTTAGGGCGCAAGGGGAGATTTCATGCAGATACCGACCTCCATCGATGCGGTGCAAGACCTGTTGTCACAGCAGGGTTACGTATGTGGACGCGCGCTTGCCACGGTCGTGTTCCTGTCGCTCAGGCTTGGCCGCCCCCTGTTCCTCGAAGGCGAGGCCGGGGTCGGCAAGACCGAGATCGCCAAGGCCCTGGCCGCCGCGCTCAATCGTCGGCTGATCCGGCTGCAATGCTACGAGGGGCTGGATGCGGCGAGCGCCGTCTACGAATGGAACTTTCCCGCCCAGATGATCGCCATCCGCACCGCCGAAGCCACCGGCGCGGCCGATCGCGAGGCGCTGAACCGTGAACTCTTCAGCAGCGATTTTCTCGTTGAGCGCCCCCTGCTCGAAGCCATGCGCCCGGATGAAAACGGCGCGCCGGTGCTGCTCATCGATGAACTGGACCGCACCGATGAACCCTTCGAGGCCTTCCTGCTCGAAGCGCTGAGCGATTTCCAGGTGACGATCCCCGAACTCGGAACCATCCGCGCACCCGAACCGCCGGTGGTGATCCTCACCAGCAACCGCACCCGCGAAGTCCACGATGCCCTGAAACGCCGCTGCCTCTATCACTGGGTCGACTACCCGGATTTCGACCGCGAGATCGAGATCCTGCAGGCCCGCGCCCCGGAAGCCTCCGAAACCCTGAGCCGCGAAGTTGTCGCCTTTGTCCAGGGCCTGCGCACCGAGGACCTGTTCAAGAAACCCGGCATTGCCGAAACCATTGACTGGGCGAAATGCCTGTTGGCGCTCGACGTGATCAACCTGAGCCCCGAGGTCATCGCCGACACGCTGGGTGCGATCCTGAAATACCAGGACGACATTCAGAAGCTGCAGGGCTCCGAGGTAAAGCGCATCCTCGACGAAGCCCGGGCCACACTGGAACCGGCATGAACCGCCGGTCGGCCCTTCATCTTTGTCCCAATACTCCGGGGGTATGGGGGCAGAGCCCCCATGATGCGTGAATGCCCGAATACGCTCCGCTCGACATTCCCGACGATCCCAAGCTGGTGCACAATATCACCCATTTCGCCCGCGCCCTGCGCAAGGCGGGCCTGCCGATCGGAAGCGGCCGCGTTGTCGATGCGATCCGCGCGGTGCAGGCCGCCGGGTTCACCGACCGGCGCGACTTCTACTGGACCCTGCATGCCTGCTTTGTGAACAAGCCCGAGCAGCGGGTGGTCTTTGCCCAGATCTTCCGCCTCTACTGGCGTGATCCCCGCTTCATGGAACACATGATGTCGATGATGCTGCCCGCCATTCGTGGCGTGCAGGAGGACAGGAGCGCCCAGGCCGCCGAGAAACGCGCCGCCGAGGCATTGCTGGATGGCGCGGCTCCGGATTTGCCGGATGACAGCGGCGACCGCCCCGACGAGGAAACCCTGATCGAGGTTGATGCCTCGATGACCATGTCCGCCCAGGAAAAACTGCGAACCCTTGATTTCGAACAGATGAGCACCGACGAGATCGCCCAGGCCAAGCGTATGCTCGCACGGCTGAGCCTGCCGGTTGAGCCGATCCCGTCGCGGCGCGGCGCGGCCAGCCCGCGCGGGCGGCGGATCGACTGGCGCGGCACCCTGCGCGCCAGCATGCGACAGGGTGGCGAGCTGCGCCGGCTGGCGCATCTCAAACCGCGCCTGCGCTGGCCGAACCTCGTTGTGCTCTGCGATATTTCCGGTTCCATGAGCCAATACAGCCGTGTCATCCTGCATTTCCTGCACGCGGTCTCAAACGCCAGGGGCCAGGGCTGGGCGCGGGTGCATGCCTTTACCTTTGGCACCCGGCTCACCAATATCACCCGCCATCTCGGGCAACGGGATGTCGATGCGGCGCTGGCGGCGGCGGGGGCCGAGGCGCAGGACTGGGAGGGGGGCACCCGGATCGGCGAATGCCTGCATGGCTTCAATCGCGACTGGTCGCGCCGAGTGATGGGACAAGGCGCCGTGGTGCTGCTGATCACCGACGGGCTGGACCGCGACGATCCCGATGCGCTCGGGCGCGAAATGCAACGGCTGCACCTGTCGGCACGTCGCCTGATCTGGCTGAACCCGCTGCTGCGATGGGACGGGTTCGCGCCCAGGGCACGGGGCATTGCCGCGATGCTGCCCCATGTCGACAGCTTTCGCGCTGGCCATTCCGTTGCCTCGCTCGAGGCGCTCGCCACGGTGATTTCGCGCCCCGAGGATGTCGGGGAAAAGGCGCGCTTGATGGG
Source organism: Microbulbifer sp. S227A (assembly GCF_049800935.1). NCBI lineage: Bacteria > Pseudomonadati > Pseudomonadota > Gammaproteobacteria > Cellvibrionales > Microbulbiferaceae > Microbulbifer > Microbulbifer sp. S227A. The sequence continues at coordinate 328,962 of NZ_JBNAFZ010000003.1, forward strand.
GCTGCTGGACGCGCCGCGCTAGGGGTGCGTGGTTTGTGTTCGCGGGGCCGCGAACCTATATTGCCGGGGTCGCCAATGCCCCGTGGAGGACCGAGATGGAGCGATTTGACAATAGCCCCGAAACCGCGTTTGCCTGGCATCGCGAAGGCGTCGGCGCGGTGCTGGCCACGGTGGTTCAGACCTGGGGCAGCGCCCCCCGCCGGGTCGGCTCGCAGCTTGCCATTGGCGGGGATGGGCGCATCGAGGGATCGGTCTCGGGTGGCTGTGTCGAAGGCGCAGTGATCGTCGAGGCGCTTGAGGCGCTCGAGGAGGGCGCGCACCGGGTTCTGGAATTCGGGGTCAGCGATGACGATGCTTTTGCGGTTGGCCTGGCCTGTGGCGGCACCATTCGGATACTGGTAGAGCCGGTCGGCCCGGTGCTGAGCGAAGCGCTGCTTGCAGAGCTGGTCGCGGCCCGCGCGGCGCGCAGGGCCGTGGCCTATGAGGTCGATCTGCAAACCGGTGCCCGGCAGCTGGTGCGCGACGGGTATGCGCAGCGGATGCGCATGGATCGTTCGGGTTTCGAAGAGGATGGCCAGACATTCGTGGCGGTGCACAACCCGCCCTTGCGGCTGATCGTCGTGGGGGCCGTTCATATCGCGCAGGCGCTGGTGCCGATGGCGCGGATCGCGGGTTATGACCCGGTGCTGATCGATCCGCGGGACGCCTTTGGGTCCGAGGCGCGGTTTCCGGGCGAAACCATCCTGCAGGACTGGCCGGACGAGGCGGTGGCCAGACTTGGTCTGGACCGGCGCACTGCGCTGGTCTTGCTGACCCATGACCCCAAGCTCGACGATCCCGCGCTCAAGGCCGCGCTGGCGGCGGATGTGCTCTATATCGGCGCCCTCGGCTCGACCCGCACCCATGCCAGGCGGGTGGAGCGGATGACCGAAGCCGGGTTTTCCGCCGAGCAGATCGCGCGTATTCACGGGCCGGTCGGGCTGGATATCGGCGCGGCGGGACCGGCGGAAATCGCGGTTTCGATTCTGGCGCAGATGACACGGGTTCTGAGACAGGGATGAGGTTCGGCCCGGTTCCGGTGCACGAGTCGGTGGGGCATGTGCTCGCCCATTCGGTGCGCTTGCCGCAGGGGCGGTTGCGCAAGGGCAAGCTGTTGGCGCAGGCTGATATTTCGGCATTGGCGGCGGCCGGGTTCGAACAGGTCACGGTGGCCCGGCTCGATCCCGGCGATGTCGGCGAGAATGACGCGGCGGCGGCGCTGGCGCGGGCACTGGTTCCCGATCCGGTCCGGGCCGGTCTGCATCCGGGGGCGCCCTTCACCGGTCGGGTCAATCTTCTGGCGGCGGGGCCCGGCCTGGCGCGGATCGACGCCGCCGCCATCGATCAGGTGAACCATGTGCATCCGATGGTGACGGTCTCGACCGTGCCCCGCTGGCAGCGCATGGATGCGGATGGCATGGTCGCGACCGTCAAGATCATTTCCTATGCGGTTCCCGGCGCGGCGCTCGCGCGGGCCTGCACGCTGGCGGGGGGGGCGCTTGGGCTGCAGCGCCCGGCAATTGCACGCGCGGGTTTTGTCGAGACGCGGATTTCCGGCCCCGGCCCGGCGGCCCCAAGCGACAAGGGGTATCGCATGTTGCAGGGGCGGCTGGACCGGTTGCAGGTCGATCTGGCGGATCCTGTAACGGTGGCGCACCGGGTTGCGCCGCTGGCGGAGGCGATTGCGGCATGCGACACGGAACTGATCCTGATCCTGACCGGCTCGGCCACGTCCGACCCGATGGATGTCGCGCCCGAAGCGGTGCGTCAGGCAGGTGGCGAGATCATCCATTTCGGGATGCCGGTGGACCCGGGCAATCTGTTGTTTCTGGGTCGGATCGGCACGCGCAAGGTGATCGGGCTGCCTGGCAGCGCGCGTTCACCGGCGGTCAGCGGCGTGGACTGGGTGCTCGAGCGGGTGGTCTGCGGTCTGGATGTCGGCCCTGAGGACATCATGGGCATGGGCGTCGGGGGGCTGCTCAAGGAGATTCCCACGCGCCCACAGCCGCGCCGGCCACGGGAATGACCCGGGGTGTGATGCTAAAGTCCTATAAGATTCTTGTTCTAAATGCCGGGTCGGCATGTTTAAATTCGGCAAAAGCCAACGGAATGCAGAGGGAGGAATGTGATGGTTGATGTGACCATGACGGTGAACGGTGTCTCGAAGTCCGGGTCGGTCGAGGGGCGGACGCTGCTGTCCGGATTCTTGCGGGACGGGTTGGGACTCACGGGGACGCATGTGGGGTGTGATACGTCGCAATGCGGGGCCTGCGTGGTGCATGTGAACGGGCAGGCTGTCAAATCCTGTACCATGTTCGCGGTCGAAGCGGATGGCGCGACGGTTGACACGATCGAGGGGCAGGCCGCGGCGGACGGCACGCTCAATACCATCCAGCAGGCGTTTCAGGATCACCATGGTCTGCAATGCGGGTTTTGTACGCCGGGCATGGTGATGTCGGCGGCGGCCCTGCTCAGGGACAATCCCAAGCCCAGCGAAGCGGAGATCCGGGATTACCTGGAGGGGAACCTGTGCCGGTGCACCGGGTATCACAACATCGTCAAGGCGATCATGGCGGCCTCGGGTCAGGACCTGGGCGCGATCGCCGCAGAATAAGGCCGGGGGCCAGCCCCCGGACCCCCGGAGTATTTCCACAAAGATGAAGGGGGAGGGGCGCGCGGCGCGGCGTTTCCAACAGTGGCGGGGAGCCCGCCGGACATCCAGGGAGGACAGTGAACATGCCCAAAGACAGTGGCATCGGCGCCAGCACCAAGCGGCGCGAAGACGTGCGGTTTCTGAGCGGGACCGGTAACTACACGGATGACATCAACGTGCATGGCCAGGCCTATGTGCATTTTCTGCGCTCGGACGTGGCGCATGGCAAGATCAACGGGATTGATACCGCCGCGGCGGCGGCGATGCCGGGTGTGGTGCGGATTTTCACCGGTGCGGATTTCGAGGGGATCGGCGGGCTGCCCTGTGGCTGGCAGGTGACCGACCGCCATGGCGAGCCGATGCAGGAGCCGGGCCATCCGGTGCTGGCGCAGGGCAAGGTGCGTCACGTGGGCGATCCGATTGCCGCAATTGTTGCCGATACCTATGAGCAGGCGCGCGATGCCGCCGAGGCAATCGACGTGGACATGGAGGACCTGCCCGCGGTCGTGGATATGAAGGCGGCGTTGGAACCGGGCTCGGCCAATGTTCATGACGATCTGACGAGCAACCTGTGTTACGACTGGGGCTTTGTCGAAGAGAACCGCGAGGCGGTGGATGCGGCGATCAGCGGGGCGGCGCATGTGACGACGCTGGAGCTGGTCAATCAGCGGATGGTGGCGAACCCGATGGAGCCGCGCGTGGCGGTGGGGGATTTCAACCGCGCAACCGGCGATCACACGCTATATACCACCAGCCAGAACCCGCATGTGATCCGGCTCTTGATGGGGGCCTTTGTTCTGGGCATTCCCGAACACAAGCTGCGCGTTGTCGCGCCGGATGTGGGTGGCGGTTTTGGCACCAAGATCTTCCACTATGCGGAGGAAGCGTTCTGTACCTTTGCGGCCAAGGCGGTGAACCGGCCGGTGAAATGGACGTCGTCACGTTCGGAAGCCTTCATGTCGGATGCGCATGGGCGTGACCACGTGACCAAGATCGAGCTGGCGCTGGATGCGGAAAACAACTTTGTTGCGCTGCGCACCGATACGCTGGCCAATATGGGGGCGTATCTGTCGACCTTTGCGCCGAGTGTTCCGACCTGGTTGCATGGCACCCTGATGGCGGGGAACTACAAGACGCCGCTGATCTATGTGAACGTCAAGGCGGTGTTCACCAACACGGTTCCGGTGGATGCCTATCGCGGAGCCGGCCGGCCCGAGGCGACCTATCAGCTGGAACGGGTGATCGACAAGGCGGCGCGCGAGCTGGGTGTTGATCCGATTGCCTTGCGGCGGCAGAATTTCATTACCGAGTTTCCTTATGCCACCCCGGTTGCGGTTGAATATGACACCGGTGATTACAACGCGACGATGGACAAGCTGGAGGAGATTGCCGACATTGCGGGGTTTGCGGCGCGGCGCGCGGAAAGCGAGAAGAACGGCAAGCTGCGCGGGCTGGGCGTGAATTGTTACATCGAGGCCTGTGGAATTGCGCCAAGCAATCTCGTCGGTCAGCTGGGGGCGCGGGCCGGGCTGTATGAGAGCGCCACGGTACGTGTCAATGCCACCGGGGGGCTGGTTGTGATGACCGGCAGCCATTCCCATGGCCAGGGTCATGAAACGGCGTTTCCGCAAGTGATCGCCGAGATGATCGGGATCGACGAAAGCATGGTCGAGATCGTGCATGGCGATACCGCCAACGCGCCGATGGGCATGGGGACCTACGGGTCGCGCAGCCTTGCGGTGGGGGGCTCGGCAATGGTGCGGGCAACCGAGAAGATCATCAACAAGGCGCGCAAGATCGCGGCGCACCTGATGGAGGCCGCCGAGGCCGATATCGAATTGAAGGACGGGGCGTTCAGCGTGGCGGGCACCGACAAGTCGGTGGCCTGGGGTGATGTGTGCCTGGCCGCTTATGTGCCGCATAATTATCCGCTTGAGGATATCGAGCCGGGGCTGGAGGAGACGGCGTTTTATGATCCGTCGAACTTTACCTATCCATCCGGCGCCTATGCCTGCGAGGTCGAGGTTGATCCCGAGACCGGCAAGGTGAGCATCGAGCGGATGATGGCGGCGGATGATTTCGGCAATATCGTCAATCCGATGATCGTGTCGGGGCAGGTCCATGGCGGGCTGGCGCAGGGCATCGGGCAGGCGTTGCTGGAGCATTGCATCTATGATGATGAGGGCCAGTTGCTGAGCGCGAGCTATATGGATTATGCCATGCCGCGGGCCGATGATCTGCCGTTCTACGAGGTGGATCACTCAAGCTGTACGCCTTGTACACATAATCCGCTGGGTGTGAAGGGCTGTGGCGAGGCCGGTGCGATCGGGTCGCCGCCATCGGTGGTGAACGCGGTGATCGATGCGCTGCAGTCCGGTGGCAAGAGCGTCGCGCATATTGATATGCCGCTGAGCCCGTCGCGGGTCTGGGCCGCGATGCAGGGCTGAGGTGAGAGCGCGGGGCGGGGGGCCAGCCCCCCGGACCCCCCGGAGTATTTGCACAAAGATGAAGGGGCGTGGCCTCTTCCGGGAGGACTGAGATGTACAGTTTTGAAGTGGACAAGCCGGACAGTGTCGAGGCGGCGGTTGCGGCGTTGAAGGTGGAGGAGGCGCAGGCTTTGGGGGGCGGGCAGACCTTGATCCCGACACTGAAGCAGCGTTTGGCCAGCCCGTCGCGATTGGTGAGCCTGGCAGGTATTGCCGAGATCAAGGGCGTCAGCAGCGCCGATGGCGTGGTGACCATCGGTGGCGGAACGACCCATGGTGTCGTGGCGGCGGAGGCGGCATCGGCCTATCCGGCATTGGCGGCGCTGGCCGGCAATATCGGTGATCCGGCGGTGCGCAATCGCGGCACGATTGGCGGCAGCCTGGCGAACAACGATCCGGCGGCCTGTTACCCGTCGGCGGCCTTGGCGAGCGGCGCAACGATCGTGACCAATGCCCGCGAGATCGCGGCGGATGACTATTTCCAGGGCATGTTCACTACGGCGCTGGAGGAAGGGGAAGTGATCACCTCGGTGCGTTTCCCGGTGCCGGACGCGGCGAGCTACCAGAAGTTTGAACAGCCGGCTTCGCGTTTTGCGATGGTGGGGGTGTTTGTCGCGCGGTTTGCCGATGGTGTGCGGGTTGCGGTGACCGGCGCATCGGAGGATGGAGTGTTCCGATGGAGCGAGGCGGAGGCGGCCTTGACCGGCGATTTTTCCCCGGGGGCGATTGACGGTGTGAGCCTGAGCGGAGATGGCATGATTTCCGACCTGCATGGCAGCGGGGATTACCGGGCGCATATCACCAAGGTGATGACCCAGCGGGCAGTGAAGGCCGCGGGCTAGTTCGACCCGGCCATCCTTTGCGGGTCAAAGTGCCGGGACCGGTTCGGATGCCGGTTTGGAACATGCAAAACGCCGCCTCGATCGGGGCGGTGTTTACGCACCTTCGAGACGAGGGTGGCAAGATCCGGCCTCATGGCTTTGCGGCGCGCCCTGTGGAGTTGCCAGCTTGGGAGCGAAGACGTATCGTGAGGGGAGATTCAACCAGTTGGTGAATTTCTTTTGACAACGAGAAGGTGGAAGATCATGAAATTCAAGCTCTTTGCATTGGGTGCAGTCGCCCTGGGTCTGGCAGCATGTGCGCAGCCCGAACCGGCCCCGGTCTATGTGCAGCCGACATTCGACAAGGCGGGCAATGCAAGCTGTATCGCGGGATACGCGCTGGCGACGACCGAGACAGGCGCGACGGTCTGTGCGCCGGCCAGCTGATCGGGCCTGTTTTCCCACAGCGGCCTGACGGTCTGCTGTGGGTCGGGTCCAAAATGACAAACGCCCGACAGAGAATCTGTCGGGCGTTTGTCATTTTGCGGGGGTAGCCCAGCTTGGCAGGGCGGCTGGTCTATTTGCTGGGCAGCGGGCCGATCAGCATGACCATCTGCCGGCCTTCCATCTTGGGGAAGTTCTCGACCCGACCGATATCCTTGGTGTCTTCCGCGACGCGTTCCAGCAATTCGCGACCCAGGTTCTGGTGCGCCATCTCGCGGCCACGGAACCGCAGAGTCACCTTGACCTTGTCGCCATTGTCGAGAAACTTGAACACGTTCCGCATCTTGACGTTATAGTCATTGGTGTCGGTGTTCGGGCGGAACTTGACCTCTTTGATCTCGATGGTCTTTTGCTTTTTCCGCGCCTCGGCCTCGCGTTTCTGGGTTTCGTACTTGAACTTGCCGAAATCCATGATCTTGCAAACCGGAGGTTTTGCGTTCGGCGAAATCTCAACCAGATCCAACCCCGCCTCATGCGCCATGTCGAGCGCGCGGGCCGGGGTCACGACACCTACGTTTTCGCCCTCGGCACCAATCAGGCGGATTTCCGGGGCTCGAATATTTTCGTTTACGCGCGGGCCGGTGTCTCGGGTCGGCGGCGCGTTATGAGGTCTGCGGGCTATGGATTCGTTCCTTTGATCGTTGGAATAACTGAAACGCAAATCTAGCTTTGGCGGCGTTGCGGTTCAAGTCGCAATTCTTTGCCGAAATGCATGTATTGCAGCTTTGTCGCCGGATTTCCCCCTTGATTGTACCGGCCATGCAGCAGATCTATCGGCCAACCGGTGCCGGTCGGGTGCCTGTGTCAGAAATTTGGAGAACGTCATGAAACCAGTGATCTGGATTGTTGCGGCCGCTGCGGTTGCAGGTGCGGGGTATTACTATCTGAACAATCAGGAGGAAGTGAGCCAGACGGTGACAGAGGCGGTGGAGAAGACCGAATCCGTAGCCGAAGACGTGGTGAGCGAGGCGACCGAGGCCGCAAGCGGCGCAACCGGTGCGGCCAGCAATGCGGTTGAAGAGGCTGCCGAAGCGGCGGACAGTGCGGCTGAGGCTACGGCCGAAGCCGTGGACAATGCGGTCGACGCCGCGACGGACGCCGCCGAGGCGGTGACGGATGCGGCGACAGACGCGGTGGACAATGCCACGACCGCCGCGACCGACGCGGTGGATAGCGCAACCCAGGCGGCAAGTGACGCCGCAGAGAGCGCCACCGAAGCCGCGGACCAAGCCGTGGATGCGGCGACTGGGGCGGCGGAAAGCGTGCAGGACGCTGTATCGGACGCGGTGGATGCCGCAACCGAAACCGCGACTGACGTGGCCGGCGAAGCGGCCCAGGCCGCAGAGAGCGCAGCCGAGGCGGCACAGGAGGGCGTTGCCGATGCCGCGACTGAAACCGTGACGGAGGCCACGGAGGCGGCGGATGCGGTTGCCGACACGGCGGCGGACGCGGTTGATGCCGCAACCGGTGGCGCCGATGCCGCTGCGGGGGCGGGCACCAACCTGACCGAGCTCTTTACCGTTGACGGGTTCGATTATGACAAGGCCACCGCCGCATTGCAGGAGTCGAGCCTTGGGGCGGCGCAGAAGGCGACTTTGCTGGCCGGCCTGGAGCAGGCCCGGAACAATCCGGAATTGCTCAAGGCGGCGCTTGACCAGATCCGTTCGGCCATGGGGCTCTGATCGCCACGCGACATGTCAGGGGCCGGTGCTATGCGTAGCCCCGGTCATCTCATTTGCCGCTCCGCCATTCGGGCGAGGCCGTGGGCGAGACAAAAAAGAACGCCTGTCCAATTGCTTGGCAGGCGTTCTTGCGTTTTCGGGCTGCGGTGTCAGCCCACGAAGGCTTTTTCAACCACGTAATGCTGTGGATCGGAATTCGCGCCTTCCACCAGGCCGAATTCTTCAAGGATTTCCTTGATGTCCTGGTTGAACGCCAGCGAACCACAGACCATCGCCCGGTCGGTTTCCGGGGTGATCGGGGCAATGCCCAGATCGGCAAACACCGTGCCGTCCTTGAGCAGGTCGGTGATGCGGCCCATCCTGGGGCTCTCTTCGCGGGTGGTGGTGGGATAGTAGCGGATCTTGGCCAGGTTTTCGGGGCCGATCAGCTCCTGCATCAGCTCGTCGGCCTTGAGATCCTCGATCAGCTGCCGGCCATAGTCCAGTTCCGCGACATCGCGGCAGGTATGGGTGATGACCACTTCGTCATAATTCTCATAGGTCTCGGGTTCGCGCAGAAGCGAGGCAAAGGGCGCAAAGCCGGTGCCGGTGGCAAAGAACCAGATGCGCTTGCCCGGAAGCAGCGCGTCATGCACCAGCGTGCCCACCGGCTTGGGGCGCAGGATGATCTGGTCGCCGGGCTGGATATGTTGCAGCTTGCTGGTCAGCGGGCCGTCCTGAACCTTGATCGAATAGAATTCGAGTTCTTCGTCCCAGGCGGGGCTGGCGATGGAATAGGCGCGCAACAGCGGTTTGCCGTTATCCCCCAAAAGGCCAATCATCACGAATTCGCCGGAGCGGAACCGCAGGCTCTGCGGACGGCTCACGCGGAACGAGAACAGCCGGTCGGTCCAGTGCTTGACGGAGGTGACCGTCTGGGCATCGGGCAGGGTCGGCGTCTTGACGGGGGTGGCGTCGGTCGCGGCGTTGGTCACGGGGGTCATCTCTGTCATCGTTTACACTGCCGGTCTGCTAAACCGACACCTCTGATTAATCTTTGATGTATGTCAGGGAAAGGGGTCTTAGCCGCGCAGGCGGGACTGATAGTCGTGCTGCTGCCAGTTTGCGCGTGCCAGCCACTGTTCTTCTGGCTGACGGGTGGCCAGGGCCTCGTCGATTTCGACCTCGTCAAACCCCGAGCGCCGCGCCATCGCGTATTGATCGGCCAGCACATGGCCGCGCGCGCGCAGCCGTCCGGAAAATCCGCGCAATCGCAATTGCCGGGCAATGGTAAAGCCACGCCCGTCGGCCGAGCTCGGGAAATCCACGCGGATCATCTGAAGCCCGGAATGCAGCGGTACGTCCGCCGGATCGGTGTCCGAGGCAACATCCAGCGCCACTGCGTCATTGGCGGCCTGTCCGGCATCGCAATAGCCGGCGGTCCAGTCATCCGGCCCAAAGCCGGTATCGGTCACGAGTACATTCATGATTTTGCTCCTGTGCGGACCATCTTGCCATTCACGAAATGGATGCCGCATTCGTCTTTTTCCTGGTTGCGCCAGCGACCGGCGCGGGGATCTTCGCCCTCGGCCACGGGCGATGTGCAGGGGGCGCAGCCGATCGAGGGATAGCCCTTGGCCACCAGCGGGTGCCGGGGCAGCCGGTTTTCGTCCATATAGGCGCGCACGTCCTCGGGGGCCCAATGGGCCAGCGGGTTGACCTTGATCCGCCCGGTGCCGTTCTCGACCTCAAAGAAATCGAGCGCGGCGCGGGTGCCCGACTGGAACCGCTTGCGCCCGGTGATCCAGCCATCGAACGGCGCCAACGCCTCGTTCAGCGGCTCGGTCTTGCGCAGGGCGCAGCAGGCATCGGTGTCGCGCCGATGCAGGGTGCCGTCCGGATCGCGCGCGGCGATGTCATCGGCGCGGATGATCTGAACATTGTTCAGGCCCAGGCGTTCGGAAACCTCGGTCTGGTAGACGAGCGTTTCGGTAAACAGCATCTCGGTATCGATGAACAGCACCGGCGTGGACCGGTCGGCCACTGCCGCCATATGCAGCAGCACCACGGATTCCGCGCCAAAGCTCGACACCAGCGCGATCTTGCCGGCGTCCTGCAAGGCGCCCTGCATCACCGCGGTGGCACCGTGATGCCGATAGCGCGCATTGAGCGCGGCAACCCTGGCCTCCAGCTCGGCGGCATCCGGGCCGCCAAGGGGGGTGTTCTCTGCGAGATCAAGCATGGCGATCACTCGGCAGCGACGGCGGCCTGGGGATAGAGCGCGGCCTTGAACGGTGCCATCCCGACACGGCGATAGGTTTGCAGGAAGCTCTCGGACGCTTCGTTGCGCAGGTCGAGATAGGCATAGACCAGCCGTTCGATGGCGGGGATCACGTCATCGGCGGAAAAGCCCGGACCAACCCGTTCGCCCAGTGCCGCGTGCTCGGTGGCATCGCCGCCCAGGGTGATCTGGTAATTCTCGACCCCCGCGCGATCCAGACCCAGGATGCCGATATGTCCCACGTGGTGGTGGCCGCAGGCGTTGATGCAACCGGAGATCTTGATCTTGAGCGGGCCGATGTCGTTCTCGATCTTCAACTCGTCAAACCGCGTGGCGATCTGCTGGGCGATGGGGATCGAGCGGGCGGTGGCCAGCGCGCAGTAATCCATGCCGGGGCAGGCGATGATGTCGCTGATCAGCCCGATATTCGCGGTCGCGAGGCCGTTTGCCTTGAGCGCCGCATGGATCGCCGGCAGGTCCGATTTGTGAACATGCGGCAACACCACGTTCTGCTCGTGGCTGATGCGCAATTCGTCATGGGCGTATTGTTCGGCCAGGTCGGCCATCACGCGCATCTGCTCGGCACTGGCGTCGCCCGGCGTTGCGCCATGCGCCTTGAGGCTGATCGAAACGATGGCATGATCCGGGTCGCGATGCGCCGTCAGGTTGGTATCGGCCCAGCTGCGGAACACCGGGTCGGCCTGATAGGCGGTCTCATAGGCCGCGACCGAGCCCGCGCGCAGCGGCGGCAGGGTGAACTGTGCCTGGATTTGCGGCAGCAGGGTCTGATCAATGCCCGACCATTCGGGGCGCAGCCGGTCAAACACCCGCTCGACACGCTCGCGGATCTCGTCGATGCCGTGTTCATGCACGGTGATCTTGATGCGCGCCTTGTACTTGTTGTCGCGACGGCCCAGCAAGTTGTAGACACTGAGCACCGATTCCAGATAGGGCAGCAGATCGGCCTGGGGCAGGAATTCGCGGATGACCTTGCCGATCATCGGGGTACGGCCAAGGCCGCCGCCAACGATGACCTTGTAGCCGATCTCGCCATCCTGCTGAACAATCTGCAAGCCGATGTCATGCGCCTTGATGACGGCGCGGTCGGTTTCGCTGCCGGTCACGGCGATCTTGAACTTGCGGCCCAGGAACTGGAATTCCGGGTGGTCGGTCGACCATTGCCGGATCAGCTCGGCCACCGGGCGCGGGTCGGCGATCTCGTCCGCCGCAGCCCCCGAGAAATGGTCGGCGGTCACGTTGCGGATGGTGTTGCCGCTGGTCTGGATCGCGTGCAGGCCAACTTCGGCCAGCGCATCCAGCATATCGGGAATGTCACGCAGCTTCGGCCAGTTATACTGGATGTTCTGGCGGGTGGTGAAGTGGCCATAGCCCTTGTCCCACCGCTCGGCCAGATAGGCCAGCTTGCGCATCTGCGCGCTGTTCAGCGTGCCATAGGGGATCGCGACGCGCAGCATGTAGGCGTGCAATTGCAGGTACACCCCGTTCATCAGGCGCAGCGGCTTGAATTCATCTTCGGTCAGCGAGCCATCGATCCGGCGCTCGACCTGGGCACGGAACTGGGCGTTGCGCTCGGCAAGGAACGCGGTGTCAAATTCGGTATAGCTGTACATCTGATCTGTCCTGTCTGGAGAGGTGACGCGACTGGCTGGGCTGGGCTATCAGCCGCGCAATCCGACCTGCGCTTCCTGTTTGCCATGCGGATAGTTCGACGGCCCGGTGCGGCGGAACTCTTCGCGGAAATGGATGGGCTGGGGGCCGTTCTCGGCGGGCGCCATATCTGCCAGATAAGCCCCGACAATGCGGTTGGCCTGACGCTCTGCATCAAGCAGGCGCAGCTGCGCGTGGGCCTCGTCGGTGATGATCTCGGCCTCCGCCAGATCGCGGCTCCAGCCATCCTGGGCGGTTTGATAGATCACATCGCCTTCCAGAAGGTCCGATGCGGTGACAACTTTGGGCGTAAACTCACGGGGCATCCGCTCAATTCCTCAAGACTGCTGTGTTTCTGCGCTCTATATAGGAAATTTTCCCACATTTGCGCCAGATGCATTGCCAAATAAGGAATATTGTTCCAAAACGGGCGGCGATTGGAACAACTGGCCTGGGCAAGGGGGCGAAATCGGAATGTCGGTACGGATCGACGAGACAGATCGGAAAATTCTGGCGGAATTGCAGCGTGATGCCGCCCAGTCGCTCGATGAAATCGCGCGCGCGGTGGGCAGTTCCAAGACGCCGGTATGGAATCGTATTCGCAAGCTGCGCGAGGCCGGGGTGATCGGACAGCAGACCGTGGTGCTCGATGCGGAGGCGCTTGGGTTCGAGGCCTGTTTCTTTGTTCTGATCCGCACGTCGGAACACGAGGCCGAATGGCAGGCGATGTTCCTCAAGGCGTTGCGCGACCGGCCTGAAGTGCAGGAAGCGCACCGGCTGGCGGGGGATATCGACTATATTCTCAAGGTGCGGGTCAAGAATGCCCGCGCCTATGACGAGTTCTATCAGGCGCTGATTTCCGAGGTACGCGTGCACAATGTCACCGCGCTGTTGTCGATGGAAGAGATCAAATCCACCACCATGCTGCCCCTCTAGCTGGCTCTGGCCAGGCGGCGGATGCTGCTGCTAGGCTCTGGGAATGACAGGTTTGCGACATCAACGGCCCCTGGTTGTGCTGATCTTTCTGGTCGCCGTCGCGGCGCTGGCCGGGGCGGTCTGGCGCTATGGGTATTTGCAGGCGCTTGAGCAGCTTGCGCGGCGGGCCGAGGGCGATCTTGCCCTTGCGAGCGATCGGCTGAGCACCGAGTTGCAGGTCTATCAGGAGCTTGCGGTGCTACTGACCGATCATCCGATGCTCGACGGGCTGGACGATCCGGCGCGCCGGGACGAGGCGCAGGCGCATCTGCTTGCGGTGGCGGACAAGACGGCGGCGCTGGATGTGGCCTATGCGGATCTGACGGGCCGCATCCTGGTCAGCGCCAATGGACTGACCGCCGGCGATGTGTCCGACGCGGCCTATTTCCGCCGGGCCTTGCAGGGGGCCTTGGGGTCGGATCACGGGTTGCGTGCGCCGCTTGATCGCCGAGCCTATTATTATGCCGCGCCTTCCTTTGACGCGGCGGGGCAGGTGCGCGGGGCGGTGGTGGTGGTCGCGGATGTGGCCAGTATCGAGCTTGCCTGGCCCGGCAATGCCCCGGCGGTGTTCTTTACCGATGCCAATGGCGAGGTGTTCATCACCAACCGGTTCGAGTTGCTGTTCTGGACGCGCCCGGCCAGCGGGGTCGGATTGGTGCCGCCAGACGGACCGGCCCCGGAATTCCGGGCGGCACAGACCGGGGGGCATGAGATCTGGAACATCCGTTGGGGGCCATATGTGCCGACGCGGGCGCTGCATTTGCAACGTCACCTGCCGATTGTCGGCCTGACCGGCGAGATCCTGGTGAACGCGGCCCCGGCGCGGCGTCTGGCGGGGTTGCAGGCCTCGGCGGTTGCCGCGATCTGCCTGGCCTTCGGGGCGATGCTGTTCCTGGCCACCGAGCGGCGCAGGACCCTGGCACAGGCCAACGCGGTTCTGGAAAGCCGGGTTGCCAAGCGCACACGGGCATTGTCCGAGGCGAACGCACAGCTGCGCCAGGAGATCAGCGAACGCAAGGAGGCCGAAGCCGCGCTCAAACGCGCGCAGGCGGATCTCGTGCAGGCCGGCAAGCTCGGCGCTCTGGGCCAGATGAGCGCGGGGATCAGCCACGAATTAAACCAGCCGCTGATGGCGATCCGGTCATTTGCCGAGAACGGCACGCAATATCTGGCGCGCGGGCGCAGTGACAAGGTGGGCGACAACCTGACCCGTATTGCCGATCTGGCGCATCGCATGGGGCGGATCATCCGCAACCTGCGCGCCTTTGCCCGGCAGGAAAGCGAAGAGGTGCGGCAGGTGGACATCGTCGCCATTCTCGACAGCGCCATCGAGCTGACCGGTGCGCGCATGCGCCAGGATGCGGTCACGGTCGCGTTCGCGCGCCCGGACCGGCCGATTTGGGTGCGGGGCGGGGACGTGCGGCTGGGGCAGGTTTTTGTCAACCTGCTGACCAACGCCGCGGACGCGATGCAGGGGCGCGATGACAAGCGCATCGAGATCGCACTGAACGGGGACGGTCCGTTGCGCGTCATCATCCGCGACAACGGGCCGGGAATCGACGTGCCCGACAAGGTGTTTGAACCGTTCTATTCCACCAAGGAGGTCGGGGCCTCCGAAGGCATGGGACTGGGTCTGTCGATTTCCTATGGCATCGTGCAGAGTTTCGGCGGTGACATTCGCGGCGAAAACGGCCCGCAGGGTGGCGCGGTGTTCACGGTGCAACTCGAACCCTGGCAGGCGGAGCAGGCGGCATGAGCGGCGTGCGGAGGGTTCTGCTGGTGGATGACGACGCGGCGGTGCGCGAAGCGTTGGCCCAGACATTGGACCTGGCCGATCTCGACGTGACGACGGCAGGCTCCTTTGTCGCGGCCAAGGATCATATCCTGCGCGATTTCCCCGGCGTCATCCTGTCGGATATCCGCATGCCGGGGCGCGACGGGTTTCACCTGCTATCCTATGCGCGCGAGATGGATGCCGATCTGCCCGTGGTCCTGCTGACCGGTGAGGGGGATATTCCGATGGCGGTTTCGGCGATGGAGCAGGGCGCGTTCGATTTTCTGGAAAAACCCTGCGCGCCGGCCGATCTTGTCGCGGTGCTGGGGCGGGCCCTGGCGGCACGGCGCGAAACCCTCGACATGCGGGCCGAGCAGGAGCGGGAACGCACGGGAGACCCGGCCGCCCGGATGATCTTTGGCAGTTCGGCGCTGGTCGAAGGGATGCGCGAGCGGGTGCGGCGGCTGGCGAAAACGGCGGCGGCGGTGGTTGTAAGCGGCCCTCCGGGGAGCGGCGTGTCCAAGGTCGCCGAGGTGATCCATCTATGCTCGGAGCAGGCGCGGGGGCCGTTTGAAAAACGCGCGGCAGCAGGGCTTGACCGGCGCGGGCTGGCCGAGGCACTGGGCGCGGCAGAAGGCGGCAGCCTGTTTCTGGATGAAATCCGCAATCTGCCGGCGGATACCCAGATCGCGTTGATCGAGGCGCTGGAAGAGACCGGGCAGGCGCGGCTGATGGCGGGCAGCACGGTCGAGCTTGACGACACCATGTTGAATGGCGATCTGTTTTACCGCCTGCAGGCGGCTTCGGTGCGAATACCGTCGCTTGCCGAACGTCCCGAGGATATCCCGGTCCTGTTTCGCAGATATGTCGAGCAGGCGAGCGAGCAGGCAGGGCTTGCGGTGCCCGAGATCTCGCCCGAGCATCTCGCGGCGCTGATGGCGCAGGATTGGCCCGGCAATGCCCGCTCCCTGATGAGCGCGGCCATGCGTTTCGTGCTGGGCATGCCCGAAGAGGTCAGCCAGGCGGCGGAGCTGGGCCTGGCGGAACAGATGGCGCGGGTTGAACGCTCGTTGCTGATCGCGGCACTTGGCCGGCAGAATGGCCATGCCTCGGATGCGGCGCGGGCACTCAAGCTGCCGCGCAAGACATTCTATGACAAGCTGGCGAAATACGGGATTCGCCCCGAGGATTTCCGCAGATAGAACTGTGTGGTTTTCCGCACATATCGCGATTTGGCTGTGCGGGATATCGCACACCTGTTGATGTATGGCTGATGTATATATTCAAGATCTACCTGTAACCCGTTAAAATCACGTGATTTGTCGAAATTTCGGGCGACACATCACAAACTGTTGAGCGATGTGATGGCTTCGGCTTCACTGCGCTCAGCGCGTCGATTCCGGCGCCGGTTCGGGGTGCAGACCCGCAACAGACAGTTAACCTTTGGGAGGAAATACCGATGAAACTGATCAACGCCGCCGCAACGGCAATGGCGCTTTCGCTGACCGCGACCGCAGGGTTCGCCGCCTGTGAAGACGGCGAAATCGTCATCAAGTTCAGCCACGTCACCAACACCGACAAACACCCCAAGGGCATCGCCGCGTCGCTGCTTCAGGAGCGGGTGAACGAAGAGATGAACGGCAAGGCCTGCATGGAGGTATTCCCGAACTCGACCCTCTACAATGACGACCAGGTGCTCGAGGCGATGTTGCAGGGCGACGTGCAGATGGCCGCGCCGTCGCTGTCCAAATTCGAGCAGTTCACCAAGGTGTTCCGCATTTTTGACCTGCCGTTCATGTTCAATGACATGGCCGCGGTCGACGCGTTCCAGAACTCGGAAACTGGCCAGAAGATGAAGGAATCGATGACCCGCCGCGGGCTTCTGGGTCTGGGTTTCTGGCATAATGGCATGAAACAGATGTCAGCCAACAAGCCGCTGGTGACGCCGGCGGATGCCAACGGGCTCAAGTTCCGCGTGCAGAATTCGGACGTGCTCAAGGCGCAGATGGCCGCGATGGGGGCCAGCCCGCAGCCGATGGCCTTTTCCGAAGTCTATGGCGCGTTGCAGACCGGCGTTGTCGACGGGCAGGAAAACACCTGGTCCAATATCTATGGCCAGAAGTTCTTTGAGGTCCAGGAGGGCACCACCGAAACCAATCACGGTGTTCTCGACTATATGCTGGTGACATCGACCGACTGGTGGGACAGCCTGCCGGAGGATGTGCGCGACCAGCTGGCGACCATCGTGCAAGAGGTGACCGAGACCCGCAATGCCGCCGTGGGCGAGGTTGATGCCGCTGCCCGCCAGGCGATCCTGGATGCTGGTGGCACCATTGTCGAACTGACCCCGGAACAGCGCACCGCATGGGTCGAGGCGATGAAACCGGTCTGGGCCGAGTTCGAAGGCGATGTGGGGGCCGAGAACATTGCCGAGGCACAGAAGTTCAACGCCATGAACTAAGCGCGTCCCGCGCTTGGGCCCGGTCCGACGTTTGGACCGGGCCGATTTTTGATTTCGCATCTTGAAACAGGAGGGGAGGGCATCATGTCGACCCATTACGAGTCGCACTCGATCCTGGGCCGGGTGGTCAATGAACTCGAAGAGACCGCGATCGCGATCCTTCTGGGGCTGATGACGCTGGTCACATTCATCAACGTCGTGCTGCGATACGGCTTTAACACCGGCTTGATATGGGGGCTGGAAGCGACATCGTTCCTGTTTGCCTGGCTGGTTCTGTTCGGGATCAGCTATGCGGTCAAGGTGACCGCGCATCTTGGGGTGGATGCGGTGATCGCGCTGTTTTCCGACCCGGTGCGCCGGGTGCTGGCGCTGTTTGCCGGTGTCGTCTGCATTCTTTATGCCGCGCTGGTCCTGAAGGGGGCGTGGGATTACTGGGCACCTTTTGCCGGGCTGGACGCGACCAGCGGGCGCTGGTTCCCCACGGGGTTCGCCAATTCGCGCGATCAGGCCTGGTACGAGGTCGTGGATATCCCGATCCCGGAATGGCTGCGCTGGATCGAGCCGGTCATGAACGAGGGCGAAGCTTATGAAAAGCTGCCGCGTTTCATTCCCTATGCGATCCTGCCTTTCGGTGCGGCCTTGTTGCTGTTCCGGTTCGTGCAGGCGACGATCCGGATCGCGCGGGGCAGCGCGACGGGGCTGATCGTCAGCCACGAAGCCGAGGACGCCATCGCCGATGTCCAGCACATGAACCGGGAGGATTGATCCGTGGAAGTTGCCATTCTCTTCTTGATGGTCATCGGCCTCATGCTGGTCGGTGTGCCAATCGCGGTCAGCCTTGGCATGTCGTCGATCGTCTTTCTGCTGGTGCTCAGCGACACGTCGCTGGCCTCGATCGCGCAAACGCTGTTTCAGGCCATGGCCGGGCATTACACGCTGCTGGCGATCCCGTTCTTCATCCTGGCATCGTCGTTCATGTCCACCGGGGGCGTGGCCAAGCGGATCATCCGCTTTGCGATCGCCATTGTCGGCCACCTGCCCGGCGGATTGGCGATTGCGGGGGTGTTTGCCTGCATGCTCTTTGCCGCGCTGTCCGGGTCGTCGCCCGCCACGGTGGTCGCCATCGGCTCGATCGTGATCGCCGGGATGCGCCAGGTCGGCTATTCCAAGGATTTCGCCGCCGGGGTCATCGCCAATGCGGGCACCCTGGGCATCCTGATCCCGCCGTCGATCGTGATGGTGGTCTATGCCAGCGCCACGGATGTTTCGGTGGGCCGCATGTTCCTGGCCGGGGTGATTCCGGGCCTGATGGCGGGCACGATGCTGATGCTCACCATCTACCTGATCGCCAAGGTCAAGAACCTGCCCAAGGGCGACTGGTTGGGCTGGGGCGAAGTCCTCGCCTCGGGCCGGGATGCGGGCTGGGGCCTGTTCCTGATCGTGATCATCCTGGGTGGTATCTATGGCGGTATCTTTACCCCGACCGAGGCGGCCGCGGTGGCGGCGGTCTATGCCTTCCTGATCTCCTGTTTTGTCTATCGTGACATGGGGCCGCTCACGCGCCCCGAGGGGGAACGCAACCTGACGCTGCTGGACAAGCCCATTGCGCTGGTCACGGCGTTCTTTCATCGCGATGTGCGCGATACCCTGTTCGAGGCAGGCAAGCTGACGGTGACCTTGATGTTCATCATCGCCAACGCGCTGATCCTCAAGCATGTTCTGACCGACGAGCAGATCCCGCAACAGATCGCCGGGTCGATGCTGGCGGCGGGTTTCGGGCCGGTCGTGTTCCTGATGATCGTCAACGTGATCCTGCTGATCGGGGGGCAGTTCATGGAACCCTCGGGGCTGATCGTGATCGTTGCGCCGCTGGTCTTTCCGATTGCCATCGAGCTGGGCATCGATCCGATTCACCTGGGCATCATCATGGTGGTGAACATGGAGATCGGCATGATCACACCGCCGGTCGGGCTCAACCTGTTCGTGACTTCGGGCGTGGCGGGCATGCCGATGATGCGGGTGGTGCGCGCGGCGCTGCCGTTCCTTGCGGTGCTCTTTGTCTTCCTGATCATCGTCACCTACGTGCCCCCGATCAGCACCTTCCTGCCCAACACGTTCATGGGGCCGGAAATCATCGTCAAATAGGGCAGCACCACGCCCCCGACATGCCGTCTCGGTTTCCGAGGCGGCATGTTCCGTTGCGAGGGCGGACAGTTCGCACCTGTCGCGATGCACGAACCCGTGCTAGCATCCCGCCGCTGACCACAATGACACCGGCGGGGGAGGCCCTCATGATACCCGAACTGAACCTGAACGCCCTGAATGCGCGGGACAGGGACGAGATGGCCAAGCTGGGGCATGCCGTGCGCGAGATCGGCTTTCTCACGATCACCGGCACCCCCCTGACCGCGGCGCGGGTGTCCCGTGTGCTGAGCCTGTATCGCGAATTCTTCAAACAACCCGAGGCGGCCAAGCGCCCGGTCGACATGGCGCGCACCGGGTCGAACCGGGGCTGGGGCGCGCCGGGATCGGAGCAGGTGGACCCGGCAGCCAATCCGGATTTCAAGGAAGTCTTTGATTGCGGTTATGAATTGCCCGCCGATCACCCGCTCGCCATGCGCGGACTGGGTGTCTATGCGGCAAACCTCTGGCCTGTGCAACCGGCAGCGTTCCGGCCCGAGATACAAGCCTATTACGACGAGGCGCTGGACGTCGGGCGACAGGTTCTGGCGGCAATCGCCGATGTGGCCGGGGACGATCCCTTTGGCTTTGCCGGGGCATTTGACGCGCCGATGGCCTTGTTGCGCGGCAATTACTATCCGCAACGCCCGCAATGGGCTGGAGACAAGGATTTCGGAATCGCCGCGCATACGGATTACGGCTGTCTGACGCTGCTGGCGATGGACGGATCGCCGGGGCTGACGGTGCAGATGCCCGATGGCAGCTGGCAGGCCATCAACGCACAGCCCGGAGTCTTTGTGATCAATTTCGGCGAGATGCTGGAGATGTGGACCGGCGGGCGGGTCAAGGCGACGCTGCACAGGGTGGTCGGCGGCGCGAATGAGCGGATCTCGGTGCCGCTGTTTCTCAACCCGTCCCATGACACCAATGTCGCGCCGCCGGGATCAGATCAGACCATCCTCGCCGGCGATCACCTGTCGCGCCGCTTCAACGAGACCTACCTGCACCTGAAATCCCGGGCGTGACGCGGATCAGGACGCGTCATCTGGGGTGTTGAACTTGATCGATTCCCCGCAACCGCAGGCTTCGGACACGTTCGGATTGTTGAACTTGAAACCGGATTCCAACAGCCCGGTTTCATAATCGATTTCGGTGCCGAACAGGAACATCTGCGCCATCGGCGCGATCATCACGCGGGCGCCATCCTGTTCGACCACCTCGTCATTGGGGTCGGTGGCCTGCACGTATTCCATGGTGTATTCCATGCCCGCACAGCCGCCTTTCTTGACGCCGATGCGCAGGCCGGAATGATCGTTCTTGGCCATCAGCCGGGTGATCTGGCTGGCGGCGGCGGGGGTCAGGGTAACGGCCTGTTTTCCGGGTATGCCGAACATTTTCTGTGTCCTCAAAACGGCTTGTGGGCCGTTCCTTACATGAATCCAAGTTCAAGACGGGCTTCGTCGCTCATCATGTCCATGCCCCAGGGCGGCTCCCATGTGAGCTCGACATCGACCTGTTTGACGCCGGGGATCGGATCCACCGCATCGGCCACCCAGCCGGGCATCTCACCCGCGACGGGGCAACCGGGCGCGGTCAGGGACATGATGATCCGAACCTCGTTTTCCGGAGAAATATCAATGGTATAGATCAGGCCGAGTTCATAGATATTGACCGGAATCTCCGGGTCATAGACGCTGCGACAAGCGTCAACCACCTGCGCAAACAGCGGGTGATCGGTGGTGGACGGCGCAATCAGCGGCGTGCCTTCGAGCGGTTCCGGGGCTTGGGTCATGCGGGCCTCTGGTTTGATCCTGACCGATTATATAGGAAATGATGCGCCCAACGTCCAGAGGCGCACCAGCCGCATCGCGTTATTGCGATGCCCCGGCATCGCGGTGTCGGGGGCGGGCGTGTCGGTCATGTTTGCATGTCAGGGTTGGCGCGGGCCGCGGATGTTCCAATAGAAGGATTCGAGCTTGCGGCTGGGTTTCTCGTAGAAGGTGCTTTCATAGGCGGTGTCGAGCAGGGAGGGGCTGACCACCACTTTTTGTGACAGGATTTCGAAAAAGCGGGCGATGCGCAGGTCGCGGATCTCGGCGCCGTCGCGATGGCTGATCTTGCCATAGATGGCGTAGCGGTCATTGGAATAGGACTGGCCCGCGCCTTCGATCTCGGCTCCGCAGCCGGGGATGTTGCGCGCGTTGTAGGTGATGATTTCGCGGTCTCCGATGTAGTAGAAGAACTCGCCTTTGCAGAAGGCCTCGGCGGCCTTGGCGTGTGTCTCATAGCTTTGTACCACGACGCTGGTGCTCAGCGCGGTGCTGCAGGTATTGGTCTGGTCCCGCACATAGGCGCGCAGCAGGTCGGAGAAGCTCTTGAGCTCATTGGCTTCCAGGACCTTGGGAATGCCCGAGAGCGCGGCGGTGGTGTTGCGCACATAGCCGATGAGCGGCTTGGGAGGGCACCCCCTGTTGCCGATTTTGGCGGCACCGCGATTGATCAGGCCCATGCCCGAGAGGAACAGTGGCGGCGAAAGGATAAAGCCGTGGCGGCGGGCATTGGTGATCGTGGCGGGATCACAGAGAATGTCGATCTTGTCGCCGAGATATTCCAGCCGGCTGGGTTTCGGCGTGCCGTTGAGATCATCCCAATGGATCGCGCAATCCAGGTCCACGACCTTGACATCATCATAGCTGAGGCTGGTTGAATTTGCGGGGGCGCTTACCCGCATATCGGCCAGGACCGCGTCGCAGATCTTGCTCATGTAGCCGGTATAGTTGCGCAGGGCGAGCGGAGCTTGCGGCGCAGCGCTCCAGACCTCGCGCAGATTCTCGGAATAATAGGAGAACGGCCGCGCGTGCCGGCGCACGCCGATGCGCAGCGAGTCCGTGTCGAGATGGCTGGCATAGAGATAGTCGAAGTCGGGAAGCGGGCAGCTGTTGCCGGTCCGGGTGGTGCCGGTTGTCTGGGCTGTCACGGCGGGTGCGATCAACAGCAACGCCGAGATAAGGGGGGCGAGGTGGCGCATCATTCCTCCGGGTCCTCCTGCTTGGTTGGGTCATCCAAAGCGTCCTTGTCTTTCCCGTTGTTCAGGCGGGTGCCCGGGGTTTCGGAGAACTCGACGAAAATCGCGAAGAGGATCAGGAACAGCACCGGCATCTGGGTCAGGATGAGCAGGTCGCGCGCCACGTAAGAGGTCAGCCAGAAGGCGTCGCTTTGGATTGCATCGCGGAAAGACCCGGTGTTCCACCACACGACCCAGAGGCTCTTGATGTCGATCGGCGGCAGGAACCGCAGCGTCGCCATGGGCACCAGCCAGACGGAAAAGACATAGATCGCCGCGGCCATGAGGGCGACGCCAAGGGTTGCCGGCAGGGTCCAGTCGTCATGCTTGTCGATCAGGATGAAGGTCGAGATCGAAAGCACGAAGCAGGGCACGAGATAGGCAACGAAATATTGCCAGTTCTCGACAAAAAGAAATTCGATCTGCGAGGTGGTGACATCAAATTCCGCGTTCCATACAAGCCGCAGGATGAACCCGATGGACAGGGCAAACACCCCGGTGAGCGCGGGCAGGATGGCCCCGGTCAAAAGGCGCACATAGGGCACGCGGTTCATGGTCCAGCGCCGCCAGGCGTTCTGGTCCATCTGAACGTCCTTTTCAAAGATCGACATCTGCACGACGGCGGCCACCATCAAGAGCAGCGCCAGGTTGTCAAAGAATGTCCAGGCCATCATTTGCGACTTGTTGTCCTTGCGATAGCTTGAAAGCCCGGCCTGAAACGCCTCTTTGCAATTGGGTTCAGTCACGATTTCGCCAAGTTCTTCGGGGAGTTCTGGCAGGTCAGCTTTGGAAGCGGCGCCGTCTTTCTTGAAATGGCCCCGATCGCGGCAGGCGGTATAGCTGTCTTCGACGCGTCCGAGGTGGTCATAGACTTGTTCGGCCATCAGGTCGGGATAGACCTGAACCTCTTGCAGCTTGAAGGACTGATGAATGAAAAAGCCCGCGAATGTGGCGATCACGGCGGCGAAGAACAGGGAACCGGCAAAGGAATTCTGTTCGACCTTGTAGCCGCGATCGGCAAATGCGCGCACTTTTTGCAGGGCGCTCTGGCGGTCGACATTCAGAACCGTCCGGCTGTTGCAGATGAAATAGACCGCGAACACGGCGCGGGCGCTGTTGGCGACTTCGATGGCCTTTTCGCGCAGCCGTTCAAGGCTGGATTCGTCATATTGCTGAAACTCGCTGATTTCGTCATGCAGGGTTTTCGGGCTGTCGTCCTTCGGTTCGCGGTGGCTGCCCGGTTTGCCGATGGCGTCTTCCAGGCTGGCCGAGATATCGCCCAGCTCTTTCATGCCGAGCAGCGGGAAATGGGTGGCACGTTGCCCGCCGATGATCGCGGGGCGCAACAGGTCGATCACCCGCAGGGCCTTGCAGATATCAAACAGGTATTGCTCTTTGCCTTTCGGGCGGTTGTCGTCGGCATCGCCGTCGGGCCTTGGGGTCTTCTGGATCAGCAGCGACGCAATCAGGCCTTGGCCGCTCCGGGCATTCCTTCCCGTCCGTCCGGGTTCCAGCGGCAGCCTTGTCACCGTCAGAAGGTCCGCCATCGACAGCGGCGCGATGTCGTCTGATGGCAGCTGTTTCAGCTTGTCGCGAAAGCTCGCCATCAGGGGGCCGGTGGGCGGGGTGGTTTCCGAGAGGAAGTCGGGATCCTGCAACCGGTCGAGCACCTGGTAAACACCGCGCGGTACCCCGGCGAGCCGATGGGCAAGGGTGCGGATATGCAGCTCGATATTGCGGGTGGCCCCGACCGAATAGAAGGCGATGATAAAGGCCGAGATGAACAGCGGCTTGCCATAATCGGTGCCCGAAAGGTTCAACGGATCGCTTTCGGGGCCCAGCGTCGTGCCGGTGGCACCGACCAGGTTGGCGGCGGCTTTGGAATTGTAGATCAGTTCGATCAGCTCGGTCGAGGACAGCAGGATCGCGTAGCTGATCAGATAGAGCAGCGAATAGACGTAAAAGCCGAAATTCCATTCGCGCGGCGAACACAGGTGCCGCGCTTCGAGATGTTCGAGAATGCCATAGAACGCAAAGGGGTGATGCTTGGCCGAGACCGAGTAGTTGCGCCGCGCCTCGATCACAAGCGTGATCGCGCCGAAAAGCACAACCCCGGCGTATATCAGGTTATTCATCTGTCAGGTTTCGCCCGCGTCAGGGGCAGCGTTCGACGGTCGGATTGCACGGCCCGGCGGCGGGATTGCCCGGCCCCCGCAACATGTCGACCGGTAGCACCGAGACGGATAGGATGACGCAGAAAAACGCGCACTTCATGCTGACACTCCAAAAAATAACATAGTCAATAAAAGGTTAACGTAGCATGATTCTCGAAATTCGGCAACTTTGAGGCGAATTGCTCGCGTAAATGCCCTCAGGGAACGGTTGTGGCGCGGTCGAGACCTACCCGCACGCATCACGAAAGGGGGCTCAGAACGGGTTGATGTCGTCGGGCCAGCGGCGGGGATGTTCGCTGATGATCAGCAGCACGTCGGCACCGGGCAGATCGGCGCGCATATCCGCGATCATGCGCAGGTTGATGTCGTCGATACGCGCGGCGGTGATCGCCGTGCCGGGGTCGTAATAGGCGGTGACGAAATGGCTGCGGCCCTGTTTGATCACCGACAGATCGGTGAGCGTTCCGCCATATTCGGCAATCGCCGGGCGGATCGCGCGGCGGGCGGTGGCGAGTGTGGCGGGGCTGGCGGTGACCCCGGCGAGTTCCCCCATGCCGGCCATCAGGTCGCGGCGGTACTGGCCGACCACGAAGAGGCAGAGGAGCAGCACGACAATCGAGTCGCCAATGGGGGCAATCGGGCCAAGGAACCCGTCGCGAAACACGTAGACCGCCCCGAGCCCGGCGGCCGCGGCGGCGGTGATGATCCCGTCGAACATCGACGCCTTGGCTTCGAGCCGCAAGATGTCGCTGCTCTTGCCGGTGCGCGACCACGTGTGGCGATGCAGTGCCCAGAGCAGGAAACAGGTCACGCCGATCACCGCGAAATAGATCAGCAGGGGCGCATAGACGAGCTGCGGCGGGGTGCCGCCGCTGAGATAGTCATAGATGTTCATGCTGGCTGTCGCCACGGCGAACAACACCAGCCCGAGCAGCGACAGGGCGCGGAACGTGGTGAACAGCGCCTCGTCCGCCGCGTATCCCATGGGGCGCAGCCGGTCGGGCCCGGCCTCGACCTTCTGGCTGATCCGCCGCCCGAGAAAGGCCGCGGTGAACCCGATCAGCGAGAACAGGCCGTCGGTCATGACCGCGATCGAGTTCGACAATATGGCAGCGGCGATCCCGGCGGCGGCCATGAACAGGTTGCCCCACATGCCAATGACAAGCGCACGGGATTCGATCCTTTTCACCAAATGGGCGTCGTTGGTCACAGGGCGAGACATGGGACGGTTTCAGACATACAGGAAATCCGAATAGGTCAGGGTTTGGGTGATCCCTTCGAGCAGGATCGAGCAATCCGGATCGGGCGAATTCAGGTTCCATTCCAGGAGCAGACCCATGTTGGTCAGGGTCTGTGACGGCGCGGGCGAACCCGCCGGGCCATAGCCGGTGATCTCGATGGAATCCGTTCCAATCTGGTAGTCCTTGATCGTCGCCTGATGGGCGGCAGTGCCTTGGCGAAAGACGAATGTGTCCTGTCCGGCACCGCCATAAAGGATGTCCTTGCCGGTTCCGGCGACGAGCACATCATTGCCGCTACCGCCACGCAGCACGTCGTTGCCAAGCCCGCCATCAAGCGTGTCCTTGCCCGCGCCACCGTTAAGCGTATCTGCGCCACGCCCGCCAAAGAGGTCATCGTGGCCCTTTTTGCCAAAGAGCGTATCGGCACCTTTCCTGCCATGGATGATGTCGTCGGTCGCGTTGGTGCCGGACAGGACATTGGCCTTTCGATTGCCTGTGATATCGCCGGCATAATTGGGCAGGTCTGCCAGTTCGAGGCGGCGCACCACGGTTTCGCGGTAGCCGTTTCCGATGGAGCCGAGAACAGCGAGAGCGGTGCCGTCGTCCTGCACCGCGATATATGGTTTGGTGTTGTTGGTATCGGTTCGGTTCGAGGGCAAGGTGATCTCTGGCCCGATTGGGCGGCCGGTTGGGCCGAATTCCTGTGCATGGGCGATGTACGGATTGCTTGTGCCAAAGCGATCGTCGCGTTCCTCCCATGTCATAAGGAAGCCACCGCTTGCCGTTGCGGCGATGTCGACGGTGTCGATTGCCTGCGTATCGGAGAGTTGGTAGCGGGTTCCAATCAGGTTTCCATTGGCATCAAATCGCTGCCCCCAGACGCCGCCAGCCCCCGCAAAAGCGCCCGCAGTATAGCCCCCGTCTTCCCAGGCCACGATGTAATCGCCGCTGGCCAGATTGGCGATGACAGGATTGCTGGCAATGTTGCGTGTGCCATAGCTTTCCACGAGCAGATCGACCCGGGTGTCTTCTATCAGTGTGCCATCCGCTTTGGTGATCAGGCGGGCAATGCCGCCATTTCCCGCATCGACGGCGATGGCAACATTGCCATTATCCAGTTGCGTGGCCGCGGGGTTGAATGCGGCGCTGTCTATATCGAGGATCTGGCGGTTGCCTTTTGCCCCGGCAAAGCTGACATCCACGGTTTCAAGCAACCAGTTCAGCGCGCCATTCTGGTCGGCATAGATTGCGCGCACACCGTTTTCGGTTTCGATCAATATGGGGTTCGTGAAGAGGCCCGCATCCGAGTCCGTGTCAAGCCTGATGCGCTTGCTTGTCGGGTTTCCGGCGGCATCGAAGTAACGCATGTAGACCGGGTGCTTTCCACCGGCGACTGATAAACTGGCAACCCATGTCATTGCAAAACCACCGTCTGACAGGGCGAGCAGGCTGCCATAGGCTTCGCCCGAGTTTGCGGATTTGGTCGGGGTCAGGATGCCGCTCACGGCGTTGCCGTTTTCATCAAGTACAACGAACGCGTCACGCCCATAAGTATCATTGGGGCCGCGATGGCCGGCGATGGCAACGACATAGCCGCCACCCTTGAGCGCGATGAGATCCGTAGGAGTCAATGTGCCCAACACGGGCAATGCAGAGTCCTTTCCAATCGGGTTTGCCATGAATTGCGTCCTTGTATGAAAACGGGTTCAGGTTGGCAGGAATTACAAGCAGTATTGAGTGCTTTCAGTCGTTGATGTCGTCCTTGAAGGTTTTGACCTGTCCCTTGGGCAAGGCGAAATAGCGGCGCAGCACCAGCCATGCCGCCAGCGACAGCGCCGCGAATATCAGCAACAGCGCGGGCAGCGAGACCGTCAGGCCAAGCGCCAGCAGGACCGCGACCACGACCGCGCCGATTGCAAAGCCGAGAAAGATGAAACCGGGGGCCAGGATTTCGGCGATGCCGAGGATCAGGGCCAGGCAGACCCATGCCCACCAGAGCGCCCAGAGCACCATCAGGCCTTGCCCTTGAGCATCTTGAACGCGTCGCCAAAGGCTTCGAGCGCGTTGGCGGGAACGAGGATGGTCTGTTTGCCATCGCCCGCGCCCAGCTTGTTCAGCGCCTCGACCTGCTTTAGCGCGACCTGGTATTGCGCGGCTTCCAGGCCGTTTTCCTTGATCGCGGTGGCCACGACCGAGGTGGCGTAGGCTTCGGCATCGGCCTGGATGCGGCGAGCCTTGGCGGTCTGCTCGGCGGCATAGAGCTCGGCATCGGCGTTGAGCTCGACGGCGCGTTTCTGCCCCTCGGCCTCGGTGACCTGCGCGCGGCGGGCACGTTCGGCGTTGAGCTGTTGCAGCATCGCGTCGCGGGTGGCCTGATCGAGATTGACATCCAGGATCTCGGCGCGGGTGACTTCGATGCCCCAGTCATCGACCGCATCTTCGACGCTCTTCTGGATCTGACCGATCAGCTGGGCCCGATTGGATTGCACCTCGTCCAGATCCATCTTGCCGATCTCGGCGCGCACGATCCCGGCGACGGTGGTGGCGATGGCCCCGTCCACGTCACGGATGCGATAGACCGTCTTTTCCGGTTCAAGAATGCGGTAGAACACCGATGTATCGATCTGGACCAGCACGTTGTCTTTGGTGATGGCGTCCTGCGTGGCATTGGGCAGCTGGCGTTCGAGGATCGAGATCTTGTGTTTCACCACGTCCAGAAAGGGCACGATGAAGTTGATGCCCGGCCCAAGTACCGAGTGCAGGCGGCCAAACCGTTCGACCACGTGTTTTTCCGATTGCGGCACGATGCGCACGCCCTTGAAGATGATGAGGACGAGAAAGATCGCGCCAAAGATGAAGATGCCGCTTTCACTCAGAAGGGCATAGATCTGATCTTGGCTCATGGGACGTCCTCGGGTTGTTGTGCCACTTCCTTTTCACCGTATCATGCGGGTAATTCAAGGCCGGCTGGGGCAGGGCGCAGATGCCGCGGCATATCGGGCCGGAAAATCGGCATGAGGCCGGGTTGGGCTTTGCATTTCGATGCCGGAGCGGTAACGGAAAGACATGACAGAGAGATTTTCCTTTGCGCTGAGCGCAACCGATGGCAAGGCCCGCACCGGGGTGATTTCAACACCGCGCGGAGAGATCCGCACACCGGCTTTCATGCCGGTGGGCACGGCGGCGACCGTCAAGGCGATGATGCCCGAGAGCGTGCGGGCGACGGGGGCCGACATATTGCTGGGCAATACCTATCACCTGATGCTGCGCCCGACGGCGGAACGCATCGACCGGCTGGGCGGGTTGCACAGGTTCATGAACTGGGAGCGGCCGATCCTGACGGATTCCGGCGGCTTTCAGGTGATGAGCCTTGCCGGGCTGCGCAAGCTGACCGAAGAGGGGGTGACGTTCAAATCGCATATCGACGGGTCGAAACACGCGCTGACACCGGAACGCAGCATGGAGATCCAGCGGCTGTTGGGGTCGGATATCGTGATGTGTTTTGACGAATGCCCGGCCTTGCCCGCCGACAAGGCGCGCATTGCCGAGAGCATGCAATTGTCGATGCGGTGGGCGGCGCGGTCGCGCGAGGCGTTTGGCGACCGGCCGGGCCATGCGTTGTTTGGTATCCAGCAGGGCGGGCTGGAACAGGATTTGCGCGCGGAATCGGCCGCAGCCCTGCGCGGGATCGGATTTGACGGTTATGCGATCGGCGGGCTGGCCGTGGGCGAGGGGCAGGAGGCGATGTTTGGCTGTCTGGAGTTTGCGCCCGGCATGCTGCCCGAGGACAAGCCGCGCTATTTGATGGGGGTGGGTAAACCCGATGACATCGTGGGCGCGGTGGCGCGCGGGGTGGACATGATGGATTGTGTGTTGCCAAGCCGGTCGGGGCGCACGGGGCAGGTGTTTACCAGGCGCGGTGTGCTCAATATCAAGAACGCCCGGCACCAGGACGATCCGCGCCCGCTGGACGAGGCGTGCAGCTGCCCGGCCTGTCGCAACTATTCAAGGGCCTACCTGCACCACGTGTTCCGCAGCCAGGAGATCATCTCGTCGATGCTGCTGACCTGGCACAACCTGCATTATTTCCAGGAGATCATGGCGGGGATGCGGGAGGCGATTTCTGCCGGGACCTTTGATACATGGCAGGCCGGCTTTCACGCGCAGCGCGCGCAAGGGGATATCGAACCGCTCTGACGATCGTGCGGCGCTGTTGGCCTCGCGGCCAAGGCGCCCCGCCCGCCGTCCCGTCGGCGCGGGCATTGGCAGGTTTTCCGGTTGCAGGGGCAAATGCACCCTTGTCCTGACCGGATGCACGCGCCATTGTGACCCCCCGAAGAGGCACCGAGGTTGAATTGGCCGGCGAAGGCCCCACCTTAGGCACCTGAGACCGGAGATGGCCGTGTGTTGCCGCAAAGCGGGACGAGCGCCATCTTGCCAATGATAAGGACAGAGCATGCAAGAGCCCCTGAATTCCTCCTACCCCGTCCTGCCGCTGCGCGACATCGTGGTGTTTCCGCACATGATCGTTCCGCTGTTCGTAGGCCGGGAGAAGTCGGTGCGCGCGCTGGAAGAGGTGATGGCCGACGACAAGCAGATCCTGCTGTCGAGCCAGATCGAACCGAGCGAGGACGATCCCGATACCAATGGCATCTACGCCGCGGGCGTGCTGGCCAACGTGTTGCAGTTGCTGAAATTGCCCGACGGTACGGTGAAGGTGTTGGTTGAGGGCCAGGCCCGCGTGCGGATCACCGAATATCTGGACAATGACAGTTTCTTTGAGGCCCGCGCCGAGTACCTGACCGAGATGCCGGGGGATGTGACAACCACCGAAGCGTTGGTGCGTTCGGTTGGCGATGAGTTCGAGCGCTATGCCAAGGTGCGCAAGAATATCCCGGAAGAGGCACTGGCGGCGGTGGGCGAATCCACCGAGCCCGCCAAGCTGGCGGATCTCGTGGCGGGGCATCTCGGGATCGAGGTGGCGCAGAAGCAGGAATTGCTCGAGACGCTGTCGATCAGCGAGCGGCTGGAGAAGGTCTATGGCCTGATGCAGGGCGAGTTGTCGGTGTTGCAGGTCGAGAAAAAGATCAAGACACGCGTCAAGAGCCAGATGGAGAAGACCCAGCGGGAATATTATCTGAATGAGCAGATGAAGGCCATTCAGAAGGAACTTGGCGATGGGGAAGAGGGTGAAGGCGAGATTGCCGAGCTGGAAGCCAAGATCGCCGAGACCAAGCTGAGCAAGGAAGCGCGCGAAAAGGCCGAGGCGGAACTCAAGAAGCTCAAGAACATGAGCCCGATGAGCGCCGAGGCGACGGTTGTGCGCAATTACCTTGACTGGATGCTGTCGATCCCGTGGGGCGTCAGGTCGCGCGTCAAGAAAGACCTGGGCAAGGCGCAGCAGGTTCTGGACAACGACCACTATGGCCTGGAGAAGGTCAAGGAACGGATCGTCGAATACCTCGCGGTGCAGCAGCGCAGCAAGAAGATGAAAGGCCCGATCATGTGTCTGGTCGGCCCTCCGGGTGTCGGCAAGACCAGCCTTGGCAAATCGGTGGCCAAGGCCACGGGCCGCGAATTCATCCGGATTTCGCTGGGCGGGGTGCGCGATGAAAGCGAGATTCGCGGTCACCGCCGGACCTATATCGGTTCGATGCCGGGCAAGATCATCCAGGCGCTGAAAAAGGCCAAGACCACGAACCCGCTGATCCTGTTGGATGAAATCGACAAGATGGGCCAGGATTTCCGGGGTGATCCGGCGAGTGCGATGCTCGAGGTTCTGGACCCGGAACAGAACAACACGTTCATGGATCACTATCTCGAGGTTGAATATGACCTGAGCAACGTGATGTTCCTGACCACGTCGAACTCGTACAACATGCCAGGGCCGCTTCTGGACCGGATGGAGATCATCCCGCTGGCCGGCTATACCGAGGACGAGAAACGCGAGATTGCCAAGCAGCACCTGATTGGCAAGCAGGTCAAGAACCACGGGCTCAAGGCCAAGGAGTTCGAGCTGACCGACGCGGCGCTGACCGAGATCATCCGTACCTATACCCGCGAGGCGGGGGTGCGGAACCTGGAACGCGAGATCGCCAAGGTGGCCCGCAAGAGCCTGACCAGGATCGTCAAGGGCGAGGCCGAGAGCGTATCGGTGACGCCGGAGAACCTCGACGATTTCCTGGGGGTCAAGAAGTACCGCTATGGCCTGGCCGAGCAGGAAGACCAGATCGGCGTCGTGACCGGGCTGGCCTATACCAGTGTCGGGGGCGAGTTGCTGCCGATCGAGGCGTTGCGCCTGCCGGGCAAGGGGCGGATGAAGACCACCGGCAAGCTGGGTGACGTGATGAAGGAAAGCATCGACGCGGCCAGCTCCTATGTGCGGTCCATCAGCCCGCAGATCGGGGTAAAGCCGCCGCGGTTCGACCGGTTGGACATCCACGTGCACGTACCGGACGGGGCCACACCCAAGGACGGTCCGAGCGCCGGTCTCGCGATGGTGACATCAATCGTGTCGGTTCTGACCCAGATTCCGGTGCGCAAGGATATCGCGATGACTGGCGAGGTTTCGCTGCGCGGCAATGCGATGCCGATTGGCGGGCTCAAGGAGAAACTGCTGGCGGCGTTGCGCGGTGGCATCAAGACGGTTCTCATTCCGGAAGAGAATGAAAAGGACCTGGCGGATATCCCTGACAACGTGAAGGACGGGCTGGACATCATTCCGGTCAAACACGTGTCCGAAGTGCTGAAGCACGCGCTGGTCGGCGAACCGGAAGCGATTGAATGGGACGAGGCGGCGGAAGAAGAGGCCGCCGCCGCGCGGGCCGCGCTGGCGCCTTCGGATGACGGCACGAGCGCGCGCGCGCACTGAAACTGAGCATGTCTCAAATGGGGGCGGTCCGGTGACGGGCCGCCCCTTTGCATTGCTGGCAATCGCACGGTTGATCCGCTAGCGTCCGATCACGGCGGTACATATGAAAGGTAGGCCAAGATGACTGTTTCCACCCCGACCGAGACCGGCGGCGCACCAGTCGGCGAGATGAAAAAGAAGGAACTGGTCGACCTGGTGGTCAGCCGTTCGGGAATCAAGAAGAAAGACGCCAAGCCGGTGGTCGAGGCCATGCTGGCGGTTCTGGGAGAATCAATTGCCGAGGGGCGCGAGCTGAACCTTCAGCCATTCGGCAAGCTGCGCATCAACCGCAAGGTCGAAAAAGACAATGGCCGCGTCACGGTTTGCAAGCTGCGCCAGACATCGAATGCAACAAGTGACACGACAGCCCTTGCAGAGGCGGCGCAAGACGGTTAATACCCCGCCTCACGGGTGATTAGCTCAGTGGTAGAGCGCTTCGTTCACATCGAAGATGTCAGGAGTTCAAATCTCTTATCACCCACCAGGTTTCGGGGCGCGGCCATTGGCGGCGCCCCATTTCGTTGCCGGGGTATGTCATGTCCTTTCCCGAGTTTCTTATCCTGCGCCACGGCGAAACCGAATGGAATCGCGAAGGGCGGATGCAGGGCGGTCTGGATTCGGTGCTGACCGCGGCAGGCCAGGCCCAGGCGCGGCGTCAGAATGCGATCCTGAGGGCGTTTGGCGTGGCCGGGTGGTCCTGGTACGCCAGCCCACAGGGGCGGGCGATGAACACCGCACGCATCGCCGCCGAGGGGCTGGAGGCGGAGATCCTTGCCGACGCCCGGCTGCGTGAAATCGGCGTGGGTGGTTGGACCGGGATGCGGCGCAGCGAGATCGCCGCGCGCAACCCGCAGCTGTTCGAAACCGACGGGCTGGCCTGGTATGACCATGCGCCGGGGGGGGAGGGGCTGCTGGCGCTCGCGAGTCGTGCCAACGAATTCTTGCGTGACCTTCGCGGGCCTGCGGTGCTTGTGACACATGGCATCACGTCGCGGGTGATCCGCTGTCTCGCGCAGGGGTTGCCGGTCGAGGCCTTTGACACGATCGGCGGCGGGCAGGGGGTGGTTTACCACATTCGAAACGGCGAGAGTCGATTGTTGTCATAAGGGCTTGCACGTCCCGCGCGCTTTTCGTAAACGCATCGCCACGGGTGATTAGCTCAGTTGGTAGAGCGCTTCGTTTACACCGAAGATGTCGGGAGTTCGAGTCTCTCATCACCCACCATTCCCGCCGATCCGCATGATCCCCGAGCGCTTTGGGGGGGGTACATGCCGTCCTGACGGCTCAGCCTTGCCTGGCAAAAAAGGCACGCAATTGCGGCAAGAGCCAATCCCATACCCGCGGCAGGCCGCGTTTGACCGGAACACCGACACGCTGTTCCAACTGCGCCAGCGTCACATCATATTCGGTCCAGCTACCGCCGCCGGTCACGAGATTGGCAATCGGGGTTTGCAGGCGGTCGATGCTCTTGGCGAATATGGCGTCGGGGGTGGAGGCGGCCTCGAATTCATCCCACAGGGCGCGAAAGCTGCTGGCCTGATCCCCGGGCAGCAGTCCAAACAGCCGCTCGGCCGCCGCGGCCTCCTTGGCGGCCATTGCCGCGTGGTCCACATGACCGTGAATCGGCGCATCACCGGCATCGATCTCGACAATGTCGTGCAGCAGCAGCATCCGCAGCACCCGGTTGATATCGACATCCGGGCCGGCCTGCTCCGAGAGCACCAGCGCATAGAGCATGATGTGCCAGCTGTGTTCCGCCGAGTTCTCGCGGCGCGATCCGTCGATCAGCCGCGAGGCGCGCAGGATCGACTTGAGCTTGTCGGCTTCGCGCAGAAAGGCGATCTGGGCTTCCAGCCGGCCGCTCATCCCGCGTCTTGCCCGCGCGCCGCGCCCTTGGCGGCGGCAAGTTTGCCATTCAGCAGCCGGCGCGCCGCGCGTTCGGCGAGCCGCACCCGGATAGCGGTCAGATAGGCCTCTTCCAAAGTCTGCGACGAGGCCCCGATCAGCGCTCCGATCTCGACATAGAGTCGTTCATCGCCGGTGATCCTCATGGCCTCGACCGTGTCGTCGGCCAGCTTGGCGGCTATGGTGTCCAGGCTGCTCATCGCGTGGCTTGCCCGCTCAGCGCGATGTTTCGGTCAGCCTGCGCTTCACGTAATCGCTGACATTGCCGATCATGGTGTCCATGTGCGGCTCCTGGAAAAAGTGGTCGGCCCCTTCGATCTCCTGGTGGGTGATCGTGATTCCCTTTTGTTCGTGCAGCTTGTTCACCAGCGATACCGTATCGGCGGGCGGCGCGACACGGTCGGCCGTGCCGTTGATGATCAGGCCCGACGAGGGGCAGGGCGCCAGGAACGAGAAGTCGTACATGTTGGCCGGAGGCGACACGCTGATGAACCCGGTGATCTCCGGGCGGCGCATCAACAGCTGCATGCCGATCCACGCACCGAACGAGAATCCGGCGACCCAGCAATGCTTGGAGTTGTTGTTCATCGATTGCAGATAGTCCAGCGCGCTTGCCGCATCCGACAATTCGCCGATTCCCTGATCGTATTCGCCCTGGCTGCGTCCGACGCCGCGGAAATTGAAGCGCAGCACCGTAAAGCCCATGTTGTAAAAGGCATAATGCAGGTTGTAGACGACCTTGTTGTTCATCGTCCCGCCAAATTGCGGATGCGGATGCAGCACGATGGCGATCGGCGCGTCCTTTTCCTTTTGGGGGTGGTAACGGCCTTCAAGGCGGCCATCGGGTCCGGGAAAGATGACCTCGGGCATTTGGCGGTAAGTCCTGTCTGTTTCTGCTCAGGTGCCGCGAAATTCTTGACGAATTCGCTAGGCCACCTTAGAACGGTTCTAATTGGGCGCGCGAGCGTTGCCTCGTGTGTCTGGGCACATACGCATTGGGCGCGCAAACGTCAATGATTTCGCGCGAATGTCGGCCTCTCGGGGGAGTGAGAATGAAACTATCGACCAAAGGCAGGTATGCGATGGCCGCGCTTGTCGATATCGCGTTGCAACCCGAAGATGCGCTGGTGACGTTGGGCGACATTTCGCAACGCCAGAATATCTCGTTGCCCTATCTCGAACAGCTGTTCGTCAAGCTGCGCCGGGCCGAGCTGGTTTCCTCGGTGCGCGGCCCCGGTGGCGGTTATCGGCTGGCGAAACCGGCCGCTGACATCCGTGTGGTCGATGTGCTGGCGGCGGTGGATGAAAAGGTCGACGCGATGCACAAGGGGGCGGGCGCGTCGGGGGCATCCTCGGGCAGCCGGGCACAATCGCTGACCAACCGCCTGTGGGAGAGCATGAGCGCTCATGTCTATGTCTTCCTGCACCAGACCCGGTTGTCGGACGTGGTGCGCAACGATCTTGCGCCCTGTCCGGCGGTGCCGAGCCTGTTTGACGTGGTCGACGAATGACGCGGACCTACCTCGATCATAACGCCACCATGCCGCTGCGCCCCGAGGCGCGGGCGGCGATGATTGCCGCCATGGACGTGGCCGGCAATCCGTCGAGCGTTCATGCCGAGGGGCGCGCCGCCAAGGCGCTGGTCGAGCGGGCGCGGGCGCAGGTGGCCAGCGCCTTTGGGGCAGAGGGGGCCGATATCGTTTTCACCTCGGGTGCCACCGAGGCGGCGGCGCTGGCCTGCAAGGGGCGTGGCCTGCATGGCGCGGCGGTCGAGCATGATGCGGTCGCTGCCTGGGTCGATGATCGCCTGTCGGTCGCGGGCTCGGGACAGGTCGAGGTGCCCGATCCGGCGGCCTCGGTGCTGCAACTGGCGAATTCCGAAACCGGGGTGGTGCAGGTGCTGCCCGGCGGGCTTGCGGTGGTGGATGCCACGCAGGCGTTTGGCAAGA
Source organism: Microbulbifer sp. S227A (assembly GCF_049800935.1). Lineage (NCBI taxonomy): Bacteria > Pseudomonadati > Pseudomonadota > Gammaproteobacteria > Cellvibrionales > Microbulbiferaceae > Microbulbifer > Microbulbifer sp. S227A. The sequence continues at coordinate 365,709 of NZ_JBNAFZ010000003.1, forward strand.
TACCCCTCGCCTTTGACGAAATGGGGGCACAGATGGCCCTGATCTCGGCGCATAAGCTGGGCGGTCCCAAAGGGGTCGGCGCGCTGGTGATCCGGCGGGGCACCGACCTGGCGGCACAGATTCGCGGCGGCGGTCAGGAAATGGGGCGGCGCTCGGGAACCGAAAATGTCGTTGGCATCGCCGGTTTCGGAGCCGCGGCCGAAGCGGCGGTAAGGGATGTTGTCTGCGGAGCCTGGGCGCGTGTCGAGGAATTTAGAAATATTCTAGAAAACGCCCTTGTGGCCGCGACAAAGAATACTATTTTTGTCGGGAAAGGCGCGGCAAGACTTCCGAACACTTTGTGTTTCTCCAGCCCCGGCTGGAAAGGTGAAACCCAGGTCATGCAGATGGATCTGGCCGGTTTTGCCATCAGCGCCGGTTCCGCGTGTTCCAGCGGCAAGGCCAAGGCGAGCCGGGTGCTGGGTGCGATGGGACATGACGACATCACCGCCGGCAGCGCGATCCGCGTGTCGCTGGGGTTGCAAACGACAGAAACCGACGTGCTTCGCTTTGCCGATGCATGGTTGGAAAAAGAACAGAAATTTCGCGCCCGGGCGGCGTGAGTCAAGGAGAGTGCCCATGACCATGGTGGACCAGACACAGGTAAAGGAAGGTGTCGATCAGGACACGGTGGATGCCGTGCGCGAGGTTGGCGGGGCCTATAAATACGGCTGGGAAACCGAGATCGAGATGGAATACGCCCCCAAGGGGCTGACACCGGATATCGTGCGGCTGATCTCGGAAAAGAATGACGAGCCCCAGTGGATGACCGATTGGCGGCTGGCGGCCTATGAGCGCTGGCTGCAAAAGGAAGAACCCGACTGGGCGATGGTCGATTATCCGGAGATCGATTTCCAGGATCAATATTACTATGCCCGCCCCAAGAGCATGGAGGTCAAACCCAAGTCGCTGGACGAGGTCGACCCCAAGTTGCTGGCGACCTATGAAAAACTGGGCATCCCGCTCAGGGAACAGATGATCCTTGCCGGTGTCGAAGGGGCAGAGGCCGCGCCCGCGGAAGGGCGCAAGGTGGCCGTGGACGCGGTGTTTGACTCGGTTTCGGTGGGCACCACGTTCCAGGCCGAGCTGAAAAAGGCCGGGGTGATCTTCTGTTCGATTTCCGAGGCGATCCGCGAGCATCCCGAACTGGTCCGGAAATACCTCGGCAGCGTCGTGCCGGTCAGCGACAATTTCTATGCCACGCTGAACAGCGCGGTATTTTCGGATGGCTCGTTTGTTTACGTGCCGCCCGGCGTGCGCTGTCCGATGGAGCTGTCGACCTATTTCCGCATCAACGCGGAAAACACCGGCCAGTTCGAACGCACCCTGATCATCGCCGACAAGGGCAGCTATGTGTCCTATCTCGAAGGCTGTACCGCACCGGCGCGTGACATCGCGCAGCTGCATGCCGCGGTGGTCGAGATCATCGTCGAAGAGGACGCCGAGGTGAAGTATTCCACGGTCCAGAACTGGTATCCCGGCGACGAGAACGGCAAGGGCGGTATCTATAACTTTGTGACCAAGCGCGCCGATTGCCGGGGTGATCGGGCCAAGGTGATGTGGACCCAGGTGGAAACCGGCAGCGCCGTGACGTGGAAATACCCGTCCTGCATCCTGCGCGGTGATGACAGCCAGGGTGAATTCTATTCGATCGCCATCGCCAACAACCACCAGCAGGCCGATACCGGCACCAAGATGGTGCACCTGGGCAAGAACACCAAGTCGCGCATCGTCTCCAAAGGGATCAGCGCGGGCGTCGCCCAGAACACCTATCGCGGGCTGGTGTCGATGCACCCCAAGGCCAAGGATTCACGAAACTACACCCAGTGTGACAGCCTGTTGATCGGCGACAGATGCGGCGCGCACACGGTTCCCTATATCGAGGTCAAGAACAACTCGTCCCGTGTCGAACACGAAGCGACCACGTCCAAGGTGGACGACGATCAGCTGTTCTATTGCCGCAGCCGCGGCATGGACGAGGAAGAGGCCGTGGCGCTGGTGGTCAACGGGTTCTGCAAGGACGTGCTCCAGGCGCTGCCGATGGAATTTGCCATGGAAGCGCAGCAGCTGGTGGCGATTTCGCTGGAAGGCTCGGTCGGCTGACCGCTGGGGACGTATTGCAGGCGTTTCAGTTCGGGAGAGAACATGATCATCACCACCACGCCAAGCGTCGAGGGTCACAAGATCACCGGCTATAGGGGCATCGTCGTGGGCGAGGCCATCATGGGCGCCAATGTTGTGCGCGATGTATTTGCCTCGATTACCGATATCGTCGGTGGGCGGTCGGGGGCCTATGAGAGCAAGTTGCAGGACGCCCGCGACACGGCGCTGCGCGAGCTGGAACAGCGCGCGGCGGAAAAGGGTGCCAATGCCGTGGTGGGTGTTGATCTGGATTATGAAGTCGTCGGCCAATCGATGCTGATGGTGTCCGCATCGGGCACCGCGGTTGTGATCGGCTGACCACAAACAAACATGGCGATGCCGTTCGCCGCAGATATGCAAGGAAAAGAATAATGTTGGAAATCAAAAATCTGCACGTGAAACTTGAAGAAGAAGACAAGCAGATTCTCAAGGGTGTTGACCTGGCCGTCGACGCGGGCAAGGTGCATGCGATCATGGGGCCGAACGGATCGGGGAAATCGACCCTGTCCTATGTGCTGTCAGGCCGGGAAGGCTATGAAGTCACCGAGGGCAGCGCGGTGCTGGACGATCTGGACCTGCTCGAGCTTGAACCGGAAGAGCGCGCAGCTGCCGGTCTGTTCCTGGCGTTTCAGTACCCGGTGGAAATTCCGGGTGTGGGCAACATGACGTTTCTGCGCACCGCGGTGAACGCCCAACGCAAGGCGCGCGGCGAGGATGAGATGAGTGCCGCCGATTTCCTCAAACTGGTGCGCGAGCGGGCCAAGGCGCTCAAGATCGATGCCGAAATGCTCAAGCGGCCGGTGAATGTGGGCTTCTCGGGCGGCGAGAAAAAGCGCAACGAGATCCTGCAAATGGCGATGCTCGAACCAAAGATGTGCATTCTTGACGAAACCGACAGCGGCCTTGACGTTGACGCGATGAAGCTGGTGGCCGAAGGCGTGAACGCCCTGCGCGACGAAGGGCGTGGATTTCTGGTTATCACGCATTATCAACGGCTTCTGGATCACATCAAGCCCGATGTCGTGCATATCATGGCGGATGGGCGCATCGTGAAAACGGGCGGCCCCGAGCTGGCGCTCGAAGTCGAGCATAACGGCTATTCCGACATCCTGTCCGAGGTGGCGTAATGGCATTGCCCGAGCAGAAGCAGAGCGCAACCGACGCCCGCCTCGCGGGTCTCGTGTTGCCGACCGGCGGTTGGATCGAGAGCAACCGGCGCGAGGCCCTGGGGCGTGTGACCGCGATGGGCCTGCCGCAGCGGCGCGACGAGTATTGGAAATACACCCGTCCCGATACGCTGCTGGATGCGGCGGCACCGCAGGCGGCCTTGCTTGACTCCGGTGAGAACCCGGTTTTCGACGAGGTGGACAGCCTGAAGGTGGTCTTTGTCGATGGCGTGTTCGATGCCGATGCGTCGGATGAGCTGGCGCTGGACGACGTGACGATCGAGCGGCTGGCCGAAGTCGGCGGATCGGACATCCACTGGGCCAAGTCGCTTTATGGCGAGTTGGAAGCGGCGGCGCAAAAGCCTGTCGAGCGGCCCTTTGCGGCGCTGAATACGGCCTTTGCGACCGATGGGCTGGTGATCCATGTGACTGGCAAGCCAAGTAAACCCATCAGCCTGATTTATCGCCATGAATCAGAGAGTTCCGATGCGATCATGCACCATATCCTGCGGATCGAGAGCGGCGCGGAACTGACCCTGCTTGAAACCGGCCCGGCGGCGGCGCGGTTCAATCACTGCACCGAGGTCGATATCGCCGATGGCGGTACGCTGCACCACGTGCGGGCGCAGGGGCGCGATCATGAACGCAAGGCGGTGACGCACATGTTCGCGCGTCTGGGCGCGGAATCGGTCTTTAAGTCCTTTACCCTGACGGTCAACGGCGTGCTGACCCGCAACGAATGCGTGATCGAGCTGACCGGGGATGATGCGGTGGCCCATGTGGCCGGGGCCTGTGTCGGGGATGGCGAGTTTCACCATGACGACACGGTGTTCATCACCCATGACGCGGTGAATTGCGAAAGCCGCCAGGTGTTCAAGAAAGTGCTGCGCAACGGCGCGACCGGGGTGTTCCAGGGCAAGATCCTGGTCAGGGAAGGGGCCCAGAAAACCGACGGCTACCAGATCAGCCAGTCGCTCCTGCTGGATGGGGACAGCCAGTTCCTCGCCAAGCCCGAGCTGGAAATCTATGCCGATGACGTCGCCTGTTCGCACGGTTCGACCAGCGGGGCCATCGATGAAGAGGCGCTGTTCTACCTGCGTTCGCGCGGGGTGCCGGAGAGCACCGCGACCGACCTGCTGACCCTTGCCTTTCTTGCCGAGGCGGTGGACGAGATCGAGGACAAGGAGCTTGCCCAGGATATCGTGACGCGGCTGGAAAACTGGTTGGCGCGCCGCCGCTGATGCCGGTGACGTCGGACATCACGGCCACCTATCGCGGTCCGCGCCGGGTCATGCGGCGGTTGCTGTCCATGGGCCCGCGCGAGGATCGTGCGCTCGCCATACTCATGGGGGCCTGCCTGATCGTGTTCGTCGCGCAGATGCCCCGCCTGTCGCGTGAGGCGCATCTGACCGGGCAGGAGCTGAACATGCTTCTGGGCGGCGCCTTGCTCGGCTGGATATTCATCGCGCCGCTGATGCTCTATGCGCTGGCGGGCCTGAGCCATCTCATCGCACGCCTGATCGGCGGGCGGGGCAGCTGGTTCGGGGCCCGGCTGGCGTTGTTCTGGTCGTTTCTGGCCTCCACACCCGTGTTGCTCTTGCATGGGCTGGTGGCCGGGTTTATCGGTCCGGGGCCAGGCTTGCAGGCGGTCGGATTGATCTGGCTTGTTGTCTTTGCCTGGTTCTGGATCGCCAGCCTGCTGCAAGCGGAGGAACCTGCACCATGACGCCGTCCTTCCTGCGCGACCTTGCCGTGCTGACCATCAAGTCACCGGCCGAGGCGTCGCGAGTCCTGCTTGGGTTGCAAATCCCGCGCGAAGCGCTGTGGACGGGGTTGGCGCTGGTTGCCGTGCTCAACGGCCTGCTCTTTGCTCTGTCGAACCTTCTGGTGCCCGGCCCATCGCCATTGCCCGATGTGTTCCTCGTTCCGGCACTGTATACGGTGCTGGTGGCGGGGGGGCTGCTCCTGAGCATTTACGCGCTGTTCTGGACGGGGCGCTTCATGGGCGGCACCGGGACGCTGGATGACATCATGCTGGCGATTCTCTGGCTTCAGGGGCTGCGGGTTGCGCTGATGGTTGTGGTCATCGTCCTGATCCTGACTGTGCCGGTTTTGTCGGCGCTGCTGGTGTTCGGCGCGTCGATCTATGGCCTCTATATCCTGCTGCATTTCGTCAATCGCGCGCACCGGCTGGATTCGCTGCCGAAATCCGCCGCCGTGCTTGTCGCCTCGACCGCCGCGATCCTGCTGGGTCTGACCCTGCTCATCTCCCTGTTCGGGGGGCCAATTTCTGGACTGTCCGCCAATGTATGACGTCGAAAAGATCCGTTCCGACTTTCCCATCCTGTCGCGCGAGGTCAATGGCAAGCCGCTGACCTATCTCGACAATGGCGCGTCGGCGCAGAAGCCGCAGGTTGTCATCGACGCGGTGACGCGTGGCTATGCCGAGGAATATTCCAATGTTCACCGGGGGTTGCATTACCTGTCCAACCTGTCGACCGAGAAATACGAGGCCGTGCGCGGCACCATCGCCCGGTTTCTGAACGCGGCTTCCGAGGACGAGATCGTGCTGAACTCGGGCACCACCGAAGGCATCAACATGGTCGCTTATGGTTGGGCCATGCCGCGGCTTGAGGCAGGGGACGAGATCATTCTGTCGGTGATGGAGCACCACGCGAATATCGTGCCCTGGCATTTCCTGCGCGAGCGGCAGGGGGTGGTTTTGAAATGGGTGGATGTCGACGCGACCGGCGCGCTCGATCCGCAGGCGGTGATCGATGCCATCACCCCGCGCACCAGGCTCGTTGCGATCACGCAGCTTTCGAATGTTCTGGGCACGCGGGTCGATGTCAAGACCATCACCCGCGAAGCTCAGACCATGGGCGTGCCGGTGCTGGTCGATGGCAGCCAGGGCGCGGTCCACATGCCGGTGGATGTTCAGGACATCGGCTGCGATTTCTACGCCATCACCGGTCACAAGCTCTATGGCCCGTCAGGCTCGGGTGCGATCTATGTCAAATCCGAACGACTCGCGGAAATGCGTCCGTTCATGGGCGGCGGCGACATGATCAAGGAAGTCAGCAAAGAGGCGATCATCTACAATGATCCGCCGATGAAGTTCGAAGCAGGAACGCCGGGGATCGTCCAGACCATCGGCCTGGGTGTTGCGCTGGAATACCTGATGCAGCTTGGCATGGAGAACGTCGCCGCGCACGAGGACCGGCTGCGCGATTATGCGCGGGCACGGCTGGACGGGCTGAACTGGCTCCAGGTGCAGGGGCGCACACCGGACAAGGCGGCGATCTTCTCGTTCACGCTTGATGGGGCGGCGCATGCCCATGACATCTCGACGATCCTCGACAAGCGCGGGGTTGCCGTGCGGGCGGGGCACCATTGTGCCGGCCCCCTGATGGATCATCTTGGCCTGACGGCCACCTGTCGCGCCTCGTTCGGGCTATATAACACCGAACACGAGGTGGACACGCTGGTCGAAGCGCTGGAACTGGCTCACGACCTGTTTGCGTGAAACCGGGTGCAGTTTCTCATTGCGGGGCGGCTAAGGCACGGTTATAGAACCCACAAGTGCAGTCGGTCCCGTTGGGGCATTGCCAAGACGAAAGACGCCGCGCAGGCCACGAAGTGAACCGCAACAGACGGTTTTCTGAAAGGTCTGGCACAAACGCGGACCCATAGCTCAGCTGGATAGAGTGTCGCCCTCCGAAGGCGAAGGTCGTAGGTTCGAATCCTACTGGGTCCGCCATTCCTCTACTTATATTGCATCTGCCTGCATTGCTTCTGCTCACAAGGGGCGGCGGCGTCGTATCGCGGTGGTTCTGCCCTGGCTGGCGCGTTGCGGGGTATGGCTCGGGGCGATCATGGGCAGGGGCGCAGGGGCGCATCCGCCCGCGCGGCGGGGCGCGCGGGGGAGTGTGGGGCGATGTCAGGCGGGCAGGGCCCGGATCGCCGACATGTATGTGCCATCGAGGATGGCGGGCACGATCACGTTATGCTTGTCGGAGTCATAGAGGTGCGGAACGACGATATCGGTGCTGTCCTTGAGGGCGGTCATCTGGGACATGTCGAATTCGTGGTCCTTGCCGACAAAGAAGTCGACCCGCTTGATGCCCGACTTGCTGACCATGTCGATCAGGTCGATGAGCTGGATTTTTCCGGCATTGGCCGCGGCTTCGGTTTTTTTGTAGACCGGCCGGATATCCGCTTCGAGCCCGAGGTCAAAAGAGGTGGGGCCGGAGGTCGCGACGACATGTTCGATGCCAAGGTCACAGCTTGCATGCAGGGCACCAAAGACCCCGGCGGAGCCTCCGAGCGCGGTGATCTGGGTGTCGCGGAACTCATCGAGCAGATCACCCAGATAGGCAAGCGTCTGCTGTCTGTTTCCAATCTGGAGGATGCCGCCGAGATAGAACATTCGGGCCTTGTCGAAACAGGCGATGACATTGGCGTTCAGGGGCTGTGCAACCGCGCGGTCCAGAAGGCAGGTTGTCAGGTTGGACATCAGGTAGGGGATGCCGGGAAACATCAACAGGGTGCGGGTGGCGCCGGGACGGCGGATGACAACGATCCCGTCTTCGGGGTCGATGCGGGGCGCGGGCATGACGCTGCCGATCTCTTGATACAGCGCCGACAGTTCTCTGGGCCCCGGTGCCTGTGGAAATCGCTGGGTGATCCCGGCGAGAAAGGCTTTCTGGAATTCGAAAACCGGGCAATCCCGTTCGATTTCCCACAACTGGATTCGGGCTTCGTTGATGTTGCGATAGTTCGGAACGAGATCGCCGGTCAGCCGCCAGTGGGCAAGGGATTTGTACACGTTCAGCTTGGCGCGCCGTTGCGCACCACCGACCTTGGGCGGCAACTGGGCGATCCTGTCGAGAATGTGCCGCGTCTCTTCGCGCCGGTCGGGATCCCACAGGACATTGCGGGCATCCGCCAGTAGCTCCAGCACGGGTCGTAATTCGGGATCAGCCATCTCGCCACGTGGCCGTGGCGCAATCAGCCTTGCGGCCTTGTCCCGGACCAGGCGAAGCAGGTTCACCCGCGAGACTCCGCCACATAGGCGACGAGGCTGGCCAGGCTGTCATATTTGTCTTCGTCGCCTTCGGCGATCACCACGTCGAACTCTTCCTGCACTTCCAGAAGCACCGTGGCCAGGTCAAGGGAATCAAGCCCGGCATCAAAGAACTTGGCCTCTGCCTTGATCATGCTGCCGTCGATACCGTCGACATTCTCGGTGATGATCTCGCGGATCTTGGTTTCGATTGTCATTTGGTGTCCTTTGTCGTGAGAATCGTGGTCGCCCAGCCAAGGCCCACGCCAAACCCCGACACCATGACAGTCGCGGCGGCGCTGCGGTCGAGATCGGCGAGGATGAGCGGGATCGAGGATGACACGGTATTGCCATAGGCCGCGCAGGGCAGCACGTCGGGTGCGGGAATGCGCGCGCGCTTGCATACGGTGTCGACAATGAATTTGGAACCGGGATGCAGCGCATAGGCATCAATGTCCCCGGCGGCAAGATCATTCAGGGCCAGCGTGCGCTTGAGGCTCTTGGGAACGTTCAGGGCGCAGAAATCAAACACGCTGCGGCCGTTCATTTCCAGAACGCCCCCGGCGTTTCGCTGGATGGCGGCGGCCTTTTCGCCCTTGGTCCCGAAATCGAACGCCCCGATGCGCCAGGAAGCACCGGGTTCGATCAGCGTGGCGGTTGCCGCGTCGCCAAAGATCATCGAGGTGTTCTTGTCATTCTCGCTGAGGGATTTGGAGTAGGGGTCGGCGGTAAAGATCACCGCCCGTTGTCCGCCCGACGCCATCAGGTGCCCGGACACGGTTGCCAGCGCCGACACGAAACCCGAGCAGCCCAGCGAGATGTCAAAGGCAAAACACGAGGCGGGCAGGCCCAGCTTGTCATGCACGATCGCAGAACAATGGGGCAGCCCGTGACCATCCGGATGCTGGGTCACGACGACGATCAGGTCGAGCGAGTCCGGGTCAAGATCATCGCCCAATCTACGGCCCAGGTCGGCAAAGGCGGCAGCACAGAGATCGCTGGTTTCCTGTTCCGGTTCTTTGCGGGCGGTCGCGCTGAACCCGATCTTGGAGGCCAGCGAGTCGAGATCGTATTCGAATTTCTCGGCACGCGGAATATTGTCGATTCGGGTTTCGGGCAGGTATGTGCCAATTCCGGAAATCGCAAACGGGTTATTCGCCATAAAACACCAACTCTCCACAAACAGTGCCAGCCGACTGGATTTTCGATTTGAATATTCGGGTTCCCATGTGAGAGGCAAGCTCTAGATCGAACGCCGCGTCATTCGGCAGGAACCTGTTCAGCGAAACCTTGGCGGCAATTAATTTGACGCCCGGATTCAATTTGCTGGTGATCAGAACCTTGTTGGCGGCGATCAGCCGGTCAAAGACCGTTGCGCCGGCCACCGGGATTGAATGGATGATTTTCCCGGTCACGTCCGATGGGGTGGCGAGGGCGGCTTCGTCATAGCTGTCCCGATTGTTCACGGGGGTATCCGGGTCTTCGGAAATTTCCCATGTGCGCGCCGTATCGCCCCGGGTGATCGTGACATGACCGGTGCCGCTCTTGGGGCGCGGGGCGTCGACGGGGGTAAAGCAGACGCGGTTTGTCATCCAGTTCCTGAGCACCAGCGTAAAGGCGTCATAGGGCGCGAACCGGTCGGTCAAGCCATTGCAGATGCTGGTGCTGTGGACATAGCTGCGCGATTCCCGGAACGGGCAATCAAGGTGAAACGGGGCATGTTGCAGGGTCACGGCATGGTCCTCTGGGCGTCGCCCGGTTGAATTGAGCGTCGTTGCTCTCTGCGTAGTAGAAGCACCCCGGCGCGGCAAGCGGGTATCTGCGAGGCTGCCGGCGGGGCCGGTCGGGGATGAATGAGCGATTAATGCAACGCGCCGCCGTTTAGGCGGTCGATAATCATGCCGCTGATAGATCAATGCCTTGTGACGCGCGGGAAGCGACCACGCGCACTTTGCCAGTTTCTCGCCCGTTTGGGCATTGATCCGAAGGATATGACATGGCCACAACAGCCTATGATTTGTCGGCAGATTGGACTGCCGCCAACCGGTATACCGCCAATGGTGAAACCGACGTTATTCTCAGCAACACCAGCGGGCGCGTCGTCAATTGGGTTCTGACAAATTCCAATGCGACGCCGGCGCTCAGCGCGGCGCAGGGGCATCCGTTGCTGCCTTATCAGAGCCGCGCGATGAAAATGCTGGATGGCGAACGCCTGTGGATTTGCGGCGCCGCGGCCAGCGCTTCGCTGGGCGTCTGAGCCTGGTGACCCCGGCACCGGCGGTCTAGCGGCGATAGGCGCGGCTCAGCAGGACCGGGGTCAGCAGCATCGGGAGCTGGTAGCAGCCCAGAAACACCAGCAGTGGCGCCGTCACGTCCGGGGGCAGGGCCACGAAGAAAAGCGAAACATTCCGGTTGCCCGCCACAAGGGCGCGGGCACCGGCAACCGGATCGCGGCCAAGGCGCAGCATGACAAGCTGGGTGCCGAAATTCGCGGCAAAGGCGACCCCCAGCCAGAACAGGAAAGCTGTCCTGTCAGTGCCGATGGTCTCGGAGACCGAAGCCATCAGCGCGACGACAAAGACCGCCAGCGCAACCACGGACGCGCCATCGATGCGCTGCAAGGCCGAGGCGCTGACCACCGGCAGGGCAAGGCGGCGCAGCAGGATGGCGCCACCCCCGGCGAGCAGAATGGTCAGCACCAGCCGCAGGGCGGCACCGAGCACCTGATCCATCGGGCCAAGCCCGGGCAGCAGCCAGAACACTGGCAACGCGGTCAGCGGCAACAACACGCTCCCCACGATCATCAATTGCATGGCGGTCGCCACGTCCAGCCGCATGATCGCGGCGATGTTGGGGCTGCTCACGATAGCGGGGGCGCAGGCCAGAAGCACCAGCGCCAGCGTCACCGGCGAGGTGGCGGCACCAAGGGCAAAGGCGATCGCCAGGATTGCCAGGGGCAGGGCCAGCTGCGATATCAGGACATATCCCGCGGCCCGGGGCAAGCCATTGCCCAGCAGGCGAAGGTCGCAGGGCGACAGGCGCAGGGCCCCGAGAAACAGCAGGATGACCACCATTTCGGGGAGCCAGCGCGACAGAACCGCTGCAAGGCCGGGCAGGGCGATACCGCCCGCGAGTCCGGCGACGAGGACCGGGCGCGCATGACGCGCCGCCAGACGCAGCGGATCGGACAGGATCATCCCGGCGTCTGACGCAGGTTGTCGGGCAGCCAGGTGGCCAGTTCCGGCCAGACCACCAGGATCACCACCATCACCATCATCAACAGCACCATCGGAATCGCGGTCTTGGCGATATACGAGATTTCGTGGTTGGTCATGCCCTGCAGCACGAAGAGGTTGAACCCGATAGGAGGCGTGACCTGCGCCATCTCAACCACCACCACGATGAAAATGCCGAACCAGATCACGTCGATTCCGGCCTGGCGGATCATCGGTTCGACAATCGCCATGGTCAGCACGACCGAGGAAATGCCGTCCAGGAACATGCCGAGCACGATATAAAACAGGGTCAGCGCCACGATCAGCACCACGGGCGACAGGTTCATCTGGTCGATCCACCCGGCAAGCGCGCGGGGCAGGCCGGTAAAGCCCATCGCCAGCGACAGGAACGAAGCGCCCATCAGGATCAGGGCAATCATCGCCGAAGTCGCCGTGGCACCCATCAGGCTTTCGCGGAATGTCGACCAGCTGAGCGAACCCTGCGCCCCCGCCAGCAACAGCGCCCCGAGCACCCCGACCGCCGCCGCCTCGGTCGCCGTCGCCCAGCCGAAATACATCGATCCGATGACCAATGACACAAGAAGCAGCACCGGGATCAGGAACCGGCTCTCGCGCAGCATGTCCACAAGGCGCAGCTTGGGTTCCGGGCGGGCATGTTCGGATCTGCGCAGAAAATGCCAGCCGACGATATAGGTGGTAAACAGCCCCGCCAGCACGAGCCCGGGGATGATGCCGGCCATGAACAGCTTGGTGATCGATTCGTTGATGGTGACGCCATAGACAATCAGGGTCAGCGATGGCGGGATCATCAGGCCCAGCGTCGCCGCGCCGGCCAATGTGCCGATGATCATATATTCCGGATAGCCGCGCGCGCGCAGTTCCGGGATCGACATCTTGCCCACCGTGGTCAGGGTGGCGGCGGATGATCCGGATACGGCGGCAAAGATCGTGCATCCGGCGATATTGGTATGCAACAGCCCGCCGGGCAGGCCGCGCATCCACGGCGCGAGCCCGCGAAACATGTCCTGGGACAGGCGTGTGCGATACAGGATTTCGCCCATCCAGATGAACAGCGGCAGCGCGGTCAGCGTCCAGCTCGATGCACCCGACCAGATGGTGGTCAGCATGGCATCGCCGGCGGGGCGGCTGGTAAAGAGCTCCATGCCGACCCAGGCGACTCCCATCAGCGCCAACCCGATCCACACCGAACTGCCCAGCAGCGCAAAAAGCACAAAGAGAAAGATGATCGTGGCGTAGATTTCGCTCATTCCACGGCCTCCGTCTTGATCCGGCTCTGGCCCGTGGCGGCCATGCGGGTCAGGTTGTCCCAAAGTGCGACGGCAAGCAGGATGGTGCCGATCGACATGGGCAGTTGCGGCAGCCAGACCGGGGTAAAGACCCATTCGTCACCGGTCTGCGACCAGAGCTCTGCCCAACCCGCCGGCGCGGTGGCGAACATCGCGAAGAATGACAACAGCCATTCGGGCACCATGTCCTGCCCCTGGGTGCGGTCGTTCAAAAGCTTGGAGAACAGGTTGGTCTTGACCGCGTAGCGGGCGAAATAGGTGGCGGTGATCGCCGCGACCAGCGTGGCAAACAGATCCAGCCAGCGATGGGTGAAGCGGTTGAGGTTGAGAAAGATCGACACCCGGATATGCGCGCCGCGATTGAGCGCATAGGCCAGCGCAAAAAACGAGGTTGCCGCCATCGCGTAGCCCGCGAACTCGGTTGATCCGGGAAAGGCGATGCTGCTCCAGCGCGCCATCATCTGAAGCACGATGATCACCAGGATCAGCACCAGGAAAACGGCGGAAATCGCGCCGCTGAGCAGGTAGAGCCGGTCGAGAACGCGCCAGATCGGTGCAAGCAGGCGTTGCGCCATCTGCGGATGCAGCGCGCAGAGGGCCACCAGGAATGTCGGCAATACAAAGAGCCAGACCCACAGGGGCAGCCCCATCCAGGCGGACCAGTCATTCATACCGTTCTCTCCGTTCAGCGTGGCGGCGCGCCACGATCGCGCGCGCCGCCGTTTGGCCCGTTACCGGGCGGCGTAGGCGTCGATGATCGCCTGGCCCTCGGGCCCCGCGGTGGCGAGCCAGTCGGCCTGCATCTTGGCCCCGATTCCCTCAAGCTCGGCAAGGAATTCGGGCCCGGCATCCGTCACCGTCATGCCATTGGCTTCGAGCTGTTCGAAATACCAGTCCGACAGCTCCTCGGCCTTGGCGAGACAGGCGGCACCGGTTTCGTCGGCGGCCTTCTGAACCGCGGCGCGGGTGTCGTCGTCCAGCGCGTCCCAGACCTGTTTGTTCACCATCACATAGTTGCGCGGCAGCCAGGCGTTGACCTTGTAGTAGTGGCTCAGATGTTCCCAGACCTTGCGGTCATACCCGGTCGAGCCGGACGAGATGAACGCCTCTGCCACGCCGGTCGCCAGCGCCTGGCTCAGTTCCGCCGCCTCGACCTGGACCGGGATCATTCCCATCTCTTCGGCAAAGGTGGCGGTCGCGGTGTTGTAGCTGCGGAACTTGACGTTCTGGGTGTCGGCCGAAGAATTCACCGCGTTCTTGAAATAGAAACCCTGCCCCGGCCATGGGCAGGAATAAAGCGTCACCAGGTTCTGTTCGGCAAGCGCCGCGTTCACAGGCTCCCTGGCGGCCTGCCAGAGCGCTTCGTTATCGGCAAAGGATGTGGCGAGAAACGGCACGTTGTCCCAGCCCAGCAAAGGGGTTTCATTGGCATGTGACGACATCAGGCGCTCGCCGATGGGAACCTGCCCGGTCTGGATGGCGCGTTTGATCTCGCCCCCCTTGAACAGCGCACCGCCGGGATGCACGGTGATGACCAGGTCGCCAGCGGTATATTCTCCGACCTTGTCGGCAAAGACCTGGCCCAGTTCGGAATGATAGTTCGACGCGGAATAGGCCATCGGCATATCCCAGCTTTCGGCCTCAGCGGCGGCCCCGAAGGCCAGCGCGGCGGCGCTCGCGCCCAGCAGTTTTGTCAGTTGCATGGAATTCTCCCCTTGCTTGGTGGCTGTCATGCCCGCCGGTCCGGTGAAAAGGCCGACAGGTCGGTGTTGACCGGTCGCCCGGTGATCATCTGCGCCAGCCAGCGCCCCGTCTTGGGGCCGCCGCTGAGGCCGATATGGTGGTGGCCATAGCCGACAAAGACATTGCGCGCGGCCGGTGCCTGTCCGATGGTCGGGATGGAATCCGCCGTGGCCGGGCGGTGACCCATCCATTCCACCGTGTCGTCATAGGTCAGGTCGGGAAACAGCGTGGCAACCTGTCGTTTCAGCAATTCGAACGGGGCCCGCGACGGGCCGGCGTCCAGCCCGCCGAATTCGACCACCCCGGCACAGCGCAAACGGCCCTGCATCGAGCTGACCACGAATTTGCCTGCCGCCACCATGATCGGCGAAGTCAGGGTGATCGACGGGTTTACGAACTCCACGTGATAGCCGCGCTCGGATTCCAGCGGCACCGTGATGCCCAACCCGCGCGCGAGGGGGCCGCTCCAGACGCCGGTGGCGAGTACGAAGCTGTCGGCGGCGATCTGGCCCGCGCTGGTGCGGGCGGCGGTGACGGTGCCGTCCTGCCGGTCAAAGCCGGTCACGTCACCGGTGAGCAATCTGCCGCCCTGGGCAACGAAGTGATCGGCCAGCGCAATCACATAGGCACCGGGATCGGTGATCAGCCCGTGATCGGGACATTCCACCCCATAGCCAAAGCGTCCGGCCAGTGCCGGATCATGGGCGGCCAGGTCATCAGCGGTCATTTCCCGGAACCGGTAGCCGCGTTTCCGGCGGATCGACCAGACATAACGTTCCGCGTCAAACGCGGGCTTGTCCGGATAGCCAAAGAGATAGCTGCCGGGGCGCACATAGGCGGCGGCGGGTGTGTTCCGGGCCAGCGCGACATGCTGATCCGCGCAATCACCCAGCAATTCGGTCAGCGCCAATGATGTCCGTTCGACCTGGGCATCGGTGGCATTGGCGAGATAGCGGCGCAGGAAGGGCAGCAGGCGCGGCAGGTAGCGCCATTTCAGGAACAGCGGCTGATCGCGGTCAAACAGCATTCCGGGGGCCTTGGAGAGCAAGCCCGGAACCGTCACCGGCACCACGGCACAGGCCGCGAGAATGCCGCCATTGCCATGCGAGGTACCGCTGGCCGGACCGGACCGGTCGATCAGCGTGACATCGCAGCCGGCGCGTTGCAGCCAGACCGCCGTGGACACGCCGACGATGCCGGCACCGATGACCAATACCCTTGTGTTGTTCCCCGTCACGAACACCCCCGTCGCCTTTGGCGCAGATTGACGTGTTAACGAATTAATTGCCAACGGTTTTTCGCGGTATCCGCGTGCCATGCCGACAACGAGGGCGCGACAGGGAGGGCGGCGCTGGCAATTTCGGCATCGGGTTTTGCGACTTGATCCGGGCCGCGCGGCGGGTCACGTTGAAATCCGCCGGGTCGGGGCCGGCACAACAGGAGGCGAGCGAAGGTGAAACGGGTAACGGGCGGCAAGGCGCTCTATGGGGCATCGGTGGGGATCCTGATGCTTGACGCGCGATTCCCGCGCATTCCGGGCGATATGGGCAATGCGGTGACATGGCCCTTTCCGGTGCATTACCGCGTGGTTCGTTCTGCCTCGCCCGACCGGGTGGTGCGGCAGGGGGCAGAGGGGCTGCTGGATGCCTTTGTCGACGCGGCGCGCGGGCTTGTTGCCGACGGCGTGGACGGGATCACCACCAATTGCGGGTTCCTGTCGCTGTTCCAGCAGGAGCTTGCCGAGGCGGTTCGGGTGCCGGTTGCCAGTTCGTCACTGATGCAGGTGGCGATGGTGAACCGGATGCTGGCACCGTCGCGACGGGCCGGGGTGCTGACCATTTCGGGATCGACGCTGACCGACGCACACCTTCTGGCGGCGGGCGTGCCGCTTGATACGCCGGTTGGGTCCACCGAGGGCGGTGCCGAATTCACGCGGGCGATACTGGGCAATGAACCGGCGCTGGATGTGGAACTCGCGCGGCAGGACAATGTCGCCGCTGCGCTGGCCATGACACGGGCGCATCCGGATCTTGGCGCCATCGTGCTGGAATGTACCAACATGGGACCCTATGCGGCGGATATCGCGCGGGCGACCGGTCTGCCGGTGTTCTCCATCGTGAATTTCATCACCTGGTTTCAGGCCGCGCTTGTGCCGCGCCGGTTCGATCCGCCGCTCTAGCGGCGCGTCAGCCGTCGATCTTGGCCAGCCAGGCGATGATCGCGTCGGCAATCGTCTGCGGATCCTGGTGGATCAGCCAGTGATCCAGGTCGGGCAGGGTCACGCGGGTCAGGTCGGGGGCAAAGGCGTCAAGCCCCGCTGTCGTCTCGGGCAGCAGGGCGGTATCCCGCTCGCCCCAGATCAGCAGGTGCGGACAGCGCACCATCAGCCGGTCAACCGGCAGGTCGGGCAGGTCGGTCAGGGGCGTACCCGGCTCCGCGATGCGCAGGGGCGAGGCGCGATACCAGTGGGTCATCGTCTTGAGCCGTCCCGGACGCGACCATTCCGCCAGATAGGCCGCGCGGGTGTCGTCGGTCAGCCAGCCGGTATCCATCTTGGCCAGGAACAGGTCGCGCATCCGGGCAAACCCGTTTGCGGCAAGCAGGTCGTGGCTGTCGTCGCGGCGCAGGAAATTGATGTACTGGCTGGCCTCGGATTGTGCGCCGCCCGCTGCCATCGCCCGCTGGAACGGCACCGGATGCACGCCGTTGGCGATGATCAGGCGGTCGACCAGACCGGGTTTGAACATCGCCAGCCCATAGGCAATCGCCGCGCCCCAGTCATGCCCCATCACGGTCATCGGAGCGCCGGTCTGCGTGATCAGTTCCGCCATGTCGCCAACCAGCGCCGAAGCGGTGTAATTCTCGACCCCATCGGGGGCCCAGCTCTGGCCAAAACCGCGCTGGTCCGGGGCGATACAGTGGAACCGGTCGGCCAATAGCGGGGCCAGATCGCCCCAGGCACCGCCATATTCCGGAAACCCGTGCAGCAGCAGCAGCGGCGGCAACGATTCGTCCCCCCAACGGCGCAGGAAGAACGGGTTGCCCCCGAGCAGGACGGTTTCGGTGCGGACCCGGTTGGTCATGGTCTGGCCTCGTGTGTTTCCTGATGCGCGCCGCTTGCCGCGATGACGCGGTGCGATGCGGCCTGAACCCCCGACTGTGACAGTTTCTTGACAGGGATCAAGGTGCACCGGTGCGAACCCCGCTAGGCACAGGGGCAACCGAACCCAAGCCGGAGATGCCCATGCCCCTGTCCACCCCCGCCGACTCGCCCATGATAGAAACGCACGATGCGTCCAGCGAGACCCCGCGGCACTCTGCAACGGCGACCCCGGCGGCGGAGGGGCAAGGGACTGGCCGGAGCCAGGACCCGGCGGGGCCGACCCAGGAGCAGGTGCGCCGCGCGTTCGAGAGCGGGCGATATCCCTATCCCCGTAAACTCGGCCGCCGAACCTATGAGGCCGACAAGGCGAGATTGCAGGCGGAACTGCTCAAGGTACAGCTTTGGGGGCAGGAAACCGGGCAGAAATTCGCACTGCTGTTCGAGGGGCGCGACGCCGCCGGCAAAGGCGGGACGATCAAGCGGTTCATGGAGCATCTGAACCCGCGATCCGCCCGCGTGGTGGCGCTGAACAAACCGACCTGGGAAGAAAAGGGCCAGTGGTATTTTCAACGCTACGTGCAGGAACTGCCGACGGTTGGTGAAATGGTGTTCTATGACCGCTCCTGGTACAACCGCGCCGGTGTCGAACGGGTGATGAATTTCTGCGATCCGGCGGAGTACCTGGAATTCATGCGCCAGACCCCGGAACTGGAGCGGATGCTGGTGCGGTCGGGTATCCGGCTTTACAAATACTGGTTCTCGGTGACCCGCAACGAGCAGAAACGGCGGTTCATCAGCCGCGAGACCGATCCGTTGAAACGCTGGAAGCTGAGCCCGATCGACAAGGCCTCGCTGTCCCGGTGGGAGGACTATACCGAGGCCAAGGAAGCGATGTTCTTTTACACCGATACCGCCGACGCACCCTGGACGGTGATCAAGTCAAACGACAAGAAGCGCGCACGCTTGAACTGCATGCGGCATTTCCTGGCGTCGCTGGATTATCCGGACAAGGATCATGAGATCGTGGGAACCCCCGATCCGCTGATCGTCGGCCAGGCGCATCACGTCATTCACAAATCCAACCATATCCTGGGAACCTCCTTGCACCCGGAGAGCCGGGGCAATGGCGCAGCCGCGCGCACCTGACCCCTGCGGTGCAGGCGCTGGCGGGCAACCGGGATGTGGTGTGATCGCCGCAACCACCACGCGCCAAAGGGCAAATCGCAGGCGATGACAGGAAGGATGAGAGGGGCGAAAACAGGAACAAGGTTGGTACCCGAGGCCGGACTTGAACCGGCACGCCCGCAAGGGCAACGGATTTTGAATCCGTCGTGTCTACCATTCCACCACTCGGGCACGGGGCTGCGTATATCGCGGGGAATACGGGGCGTCCAGACACAACATGCCCTTGTGTGCGGCGTCTGACATTTTTTCCTGAGAGCTTGGGTGTTTGGCCGGTTCGGTGCGGGTTTGGCGCAAAAAATGGGTCTGGCCAGTTGACGCTGTCGGCGGCGCGTGGTTTTCGAAACCGACCATCTGTCCGGAGGCCGAGACGCGATGCTCAGAAAGACCTATGATCGCACGATCCAGCTTGCCGACCACCCGCATGCGTTGTGGTGGCTCGCGGGTGTTGCCTTTCTTGAAAGCTCGGTCTTTCCGATTCCGCCGGATCTGTTGATGATCCCGATGATCCTTGCCCAGCCACGGCGGGCGTGGCTCATTGCCGGCGTGGCGCTGGTTGCATCGGTGTTGGGCGGGCTGCTGGGCTATGCGATCGGTGCGTTCGCCTATGAAGGCATCGGGCAGCCGATCCTGGCCGCGATGGGCAAGGCCGACGCGATGGCCGAGTTCAACACGCGATTCAACGATTTCGGTTTCTGGGCGGTGCTGACGGCGGGGGTCACGCCCTTTCCCTACAAGGTCATCACCATCATGTCCGGCTGGACCGGGATGCCGCTTGGCACTTTTGTCGCGACGTCGATCCTGGCCCGTGCGCTGCGCTTTTTCGCGGTGGCGGGTCTGTTGCGGGTGTTCGGCGCGCCGGTGCGCGAATTCATCGAGAAACGGCTGGGGCTGGTGTTCACCGCTTTTGTGGTGCTGCTGATCGGCGGCTTTGCGGCGGTAAAGTACCTGTGACCCGGCGGCTCTGCATACTTGCCGCCTCTGCCGGGTCTTTCGCGCTGCTCGCCGGGGCCTTTGCCTTTCAGTATGTCGGCGGGCTGGCGCCGTGTGACATGTGCCTGTGGCAGCGCTGGCCACATGCCGCGGCGATCCTGATCGGTCTTGTCGCGCTGGTTGTACCCAACCGGCTGTTGCTGATGCTGGGGGCGCTGGCGGCGCTGACCACGGCGGCGATCGGGGGCTATCATACCGGGGTCGAACGCGGCTGGTGGGAAGGGCCGACCACCTGCACTTCGGGGCCGACCGCGGGGCTGACCCCGCAGCAATTGCTGGACCAGATCATGGCCGCGCCGATGGTGCGCTGTGACGAGGTGGCCTGGGACATGCTCGGCCTGTCGATGGCCAGCTGGAACATGGTCGCTTCGCTGTTTCTGATGGTGATCTGGCTGGCGGCGCTGCGCCTACCGCGCTGAGCGCAGGGGCGGGTATGACGCCCGGCCCCCGGGCCAAAAGGAAACCCGCCGCCTGAAGGACAGGCGACGGGCCAAAAGACCGGCAGGGGCGGTTGCCTCAGCCGTCACGTTTTTCCGAAACGATGATTTCCAGCTGGTCGGCGGGCAGGTAGCCGCGCAGCAATTCATCCTGCAATACGAAGGTCGGCGTGCCGCTGATTTGCAGGCGTTGCGCCAGCGCGCGGGTTTCGGCGATTTCGGCGGTGATGTCGTCGTCGTTCATGCGGGCGAGGATCGGCGCGCTGTCCAGGCCCAGCCCCTCGGCGAGACGGCCAAGGATCACGTCGTTGACGTCGCCGTCCAGCTCCATCAGCGCGTCATGTACCTGTTCATAGGCCTCGTCGCCCGCCACCTTGCGCGTGGCGATGGCAAAGCGCGACGAAGCAACCGACGCGTCACCGAGGATCGGGAATTCCTTGACGATCAGGCGGATATTGCCGTCTTCGGCCAGCAGCTTGGCAACTTCGGGCTTGGCGCGCCGGCAATAGCCGCAGCGATAGTCCATGAACTCGACCAGCGTGATATCGCCATCCGGGTTGCCGCCGACCCAGGAATAGCCGTCATTGAACAGGGCCTCGGCATTGTTCTCAACCAGCGCCACGTCGGCTTGTGCCTGTTGTTGGGCGTTGCGCTCCTTGAGCAGGTCGACGGCTTCGATGATGATTTCGGGATGATCCATCAGATAGGCGCGGACTTCGTTCCGGAACGCCGCGCGCTCGGCCTCGGTCAGGGCGGTCAGGTCGGCGGCACCGGCCGATCCTGCGAACAGGGCGGCCGCGGTAAGGGCGGGGGCGGCAAAGCGGATCATGTGTGGACATCCTTGTTGAAAGCTGCTTGGGGTCAATGAACATATCTTTGGCCCGCTGCCAAGGTGCGGGGCCAGTCGGTAACGACCTTGTGCCCCTGCGTGTCTGCGCAACGCGGTGCCCGGACCGTGCCCCCGCCGCGCCCCTGTTGCACCACCGGCATTGACCTTGACCCGGATCCGCGCTCAAACCGGCGAAAGCCAGCAGCGGAGGCATTCATGCGAAATTCAGCCCGGTCACAGGTCGATCCGTTCATCGTGATGGATGTCATGGACGCGGCGCGGCAGGCGGAAGAGGCCGGGCGGCGGATCATCCACATGGAGGTGGGGCAACCGGGCACCGGCGCCCCAAAGGACGCGATGCGCGCCCTGGGCGCGGCGCTCGGGGCGCAGCCGCTTGGCTATACCGTCGCGCTTGGCCTGCCGGCATTGCGGCGGCGCATCGCACGGCTTTATGGCGACTGGTACAACGTTGACCTCGATCCGGGGCGCGTGGTGGTTACGTCGGGCTCATCTGCGGGTTTCCTGCTGGCGTTCACCGCGCTGTTTGACACTGGCGACCGGGTGGGGATCGGCGCGCCGGGCTATCCCAGCTATCGCCAGATCCTGCGGGCGCTGGACCTCGTTCCGGTCGATCTGCCGAGCGCCCCCGAGAATCGCCTGCAACCGGTTCCGGCGGATTTTGCCGGGCTGGACCTTGCGGGGTTGATGGTGGCCTCGCCGGCCAATCCGACGGGCACGATGCTGGACCGTGCGGCGATGGGCGCGCTGATTGATGCGGCGGCGGGGCAGGGCGCGTCGTTCATCAGCGACGAGATCTACCATGGCATCGAATACGAGGCCAAGGCGGTGAGCGCGCTGGAACTGACCGACGATTGTTACGTGATCAATTCCTTCTCCAAGTATTTCAGCATGACCGGCTGGCGTATCGGCTGGATGGTGGTGCCCGAGGATCACGTGCGGGTACTTGAACGGATTGCCCAGAACATGTTCATCTGCGCGCCCCATGCCAGCCAGGTGGCGGCGCTTGCGGCGATGGATTGCGATGCCGAGCTGACCGCGAACCTGGACGTATACAAGGCCAATCGCGCTCGGATGCTGGAGGGGTTGCCAAGGGCGGGGTTCACCAAAATCGCGCCGCCGGACGGGGCGTTCTATGTCTATGCCGACGTGTCCGACCTTACCGATGACAGCCGTGCCTTTGCCGCCGAAATTCTCGACAAGGCCGGGGTGGCGGTGACGCCGGGGCTGGATTTCGATCCGGTGCGGGGGCACGGAACGTTGCGGTTCTCCTATGCCCGCTCGACCGGGGATATCGAGGAAGGGCTGGCGCGTCTTGCGCGTTTCATGGCCGAGCGGAGCTAGGCAGCAACACCCGGTCATGCGTGTGTTTCCGCTGACGTGGTGGCAGGGGAGCCAATTATTACGCCTTGTGTTTTGACCCTCTGCCCGGTCATCCCTATATAGAGGCCAGCGCGCCAGCAGAGGCTATCCAGTGATCCGTTTCGTCCTATCCTTCTTTGGAGCGATTTTTACGCTCGTGACCCTTGGTATCGCCGTGCTGGCCCTCAGCATCGGGGCGGTGTTCTGGATCTACGGCCGTGATCTGCCCAGCCACGAGTCGCTGGCCAATTACAAGCCGCCGACGATCAGCCGGATCTATTCCGGTGAAGGGCACATGATCGACGAATTCGCCAAGGAACGGCGGCTGTTCGCCCCGGCGGACGAGATTCCCGACCTGGTGAAAGAGGCGTTTGTCTCGGCCGAGGACAAGAACTTCTATACGCACAAAGGGTACGACACGCGCGGCATCGCGGTGGCGGCCTTTGAAGCGGTGAAATCGCGCGGCCAGAACGTGCGCGGGGCCTCGACCATCACGCAGCAGGTGATGAAGAACTTCCTGTTGTCCGCCGACCGCAAGATCGAGCGCAAGATCAAGGAGATCATCCTTGCCGCGCGCCTTGAAGAGACGTTGGACAAGGAACAGATTCTCGAACTCTACCTGAACGAAATCTTCCTCGGGCAGAATTCCTATGGCGTGGCGGCGGCCAGCCAGACCTATTTCAACAAGACCCTGGCCGAGCTTGCGCCGCATGAAGCGGCAATGCTGGCGGCGATGCCGCAGGCACCGAGCAAATACCACCCGGTCCTGGCCAAGGAGCGGGTGACACAACGGCGCAACTATGTGCTGCGTGAAATGTACGAGAACGGCTATATCGACCGGGCGATCTACGAAGCCGAAGTACAGCAACCGCTGCGTTCTGTGCAGAATGGCGATTTCGAGAGCTTCCGCACCGCGCTGCCGCCGCGCGATTATTTCACCGAAGAGATTCGCCGCCAGCTCAAGGACGATTTTGGTGATGGCGAGTTCTTTACCGGCGGCTTCAGCGTGCGCGCCACCATCGACGAGGAAATGCAGACGGTTGCGGCCGAGTCGCTGCGCCGCCAATTGGAACGCTATGACCGCGGGCTGGGCATCTGGCACGGCACCGAGGATACCATTCCGGCCGAACAATTGAGCGACGAGGCCACATGGCGCGAGGCGCTGAGCGCCGCCGATGTGCCCCGAGACGTTGTACTGAACGGCGAGTGGCACCCGGCGGTGGTGCTTGAAATCGGCGCACAGGATGCCCGGATCGGCATCGAGGGCATCGACGAGGATGCCGACGGTCACTGGATCGTGGCCAAGGACGTGCAATGGGCACGCAAGCGCAACCAGGACGGCACGCTGGGGCGCAAGGCCAAGGTGGCGGATGATCTGCTGGATGTGGGCGACGTGGTGCTGGTGCGCGCAATGACCAATGATGACGACGGGTCGTTCATCCGCTGGACCCTGCGCCAGGTCAGCGACGTGCAGGGCGGGTTCATGGCGATGGACGTCAATACCGGCCGTGTTCTGGCGATGCAGGGCGGGTTCAGCTATCAGGATTCGGTGTTCAACCGCGCCACCCAGGCACAGCGCCAGCCGGGGTCGAGCTTCAAGCCCTTTGTCTATGCGGCGGCGCTGGATAGCGGCTACAGCCCGGCAACCATCGTGGTTGACGCCCCGATCGAGGTGAACACGCCGCAGGGGCTCTGGCGGCCGCGCAACTCGTCCAACAAATTCTACGGCCCGACACCGCTGCGCACCGGGATCGAACAGTCGCGGAACCTGATGACGATCCGTCTCGCGCAGGAAGTGGGCATGTACACGGTTGCCAACTATGCCGAGAAATTCGGTGTCTATGACGACATGGGGCCATACCTGGCCAATGCCCTGGGGTCGGAAGAGACAACGCTATACAAGATGGTCGCGGCCTATGCGATGTTTGCCAATGGCGGTGAACGGGTTGAGCCGACACTGGTCGACCGGATCCAGGACCGGTACGGCAAGACCATCTACCGCCATGACAAACGCGATTGTGTCGATTGCAATTCGGCGGCGTTGCAACCCGGCGCGACCCCGCGGATCGTCAGCGATCGCGAGCGGGTGATGGATGCGGTGACCGCCTATCAGCTGACTTCGATGATGAAGGGGGTCGTGGATCGCGGCACCGCGAGCGGTGTCGTCAAGCTGCCGGTGCCCACGGCGGGCAAGACCGGCACCACCAACGAGGCGCGCGATGTCTGGTTCATCGGCTTTACCAGCAACATCGTCGCCGGGTGTTACATCGGCTATGACCGCCCGCGCCCCCTTGGCCGCAGCGCCTATGGCTCGTCGCTTTGTGGACCGGTGTTTCAATCCTTCATGACCGAGGCGACCGAGAAATATGGCGGCGGCCCGTTCGAGGTGCCGCCGGGCGGCTATTTCATCAAGATCGACCGCTTTACCGGCGGACGCCTGCCGGACAGCGCCAGTGGTCCCAACGTGGTGGCCGAGTATTTCCGCGATGGCACCGATCCCGACTTTGGCCGCACCTATGACGGTGGCTTTGCCATGGGCTCGAACCTGCCGCTGGTGGAAGAGGTGCAGAGCGGCGGGCGGCAGGTCCGGACTTCGACAGGCGGCACCGCGGTTGTCGGACCCAAGGCGAATTTCGGCACGGTGAGTTCCGGCGGTTTGTATTGACGCTTTGGGGTGCAAGCGGCGCTTGCCGCGCTGGCGGGGCTGGTTTATCACCGGGTCTCACAGATTGAACCGCTAGGATTGCCATGCGCGCCGAAACCCAGAACACCGTTGCCGAGATCGAGAAATCGCTGGAGCTGCTGGCGCAGCGGCTCGATTGGGAAACCGCGCCGCACCGGCTCGAGGAATTCAATGCCCGTGTCGAAGACCCCAACCTGTGGGACGATCCCGAAGCGGCGCAAAAGCTGATGCGCGACCGGCAGACTCTGGTCGATGCGATGGAAACCTACGAGTCGATCAAGCGCGATATGTCCGACAATGTCGAGATGATCGAACTGGGCGAGATGGAAGAAGATCAGGAGGTCGTCACCGACGCCGAGAACGCGCTCAAGGCGCTGGCGGTCAAGGCGGCGCAGAAAGAGCTGGAAGCCCTGCTTGACGGCGAAGCGGACGGCAATGACACCTTCCTCGAGATCAACGCCGGCGCGGGCGGCACGGAAAGCTGTGACTGGGCGTCGATGCTGGCGCGGATGTATGTCCGCTGGGCCGAGAAAAAGGGCTACAAGGTCGAGCTGCAATCCGAGAGCGCGGGAGAAGAGGCGGGGATCAAATCGGCAACTTACAAGATCAGTGGCCAGAATGCCTATGGCTGGCTGAAATCCGAAAGCGGCGTGCATCGCCTTGTGCGGATCAGCCCCTTTGACAGCGCCGCCAAGCGTCACACGTCGTTCTCGTCGGTTTGGGTCTATCCGGTGGTGGATGACAATATCGAGATCGAGGTGAACCCCGCCGATATCCGCATTGATACCTACCGATCTTCGGGCGCGGGCGGGCAGCACGTCAACACCACGGACTCGGCGGTGCGGATCACCCACCATCCCACGGGGATCGTGGTGACAAGTTCGGAAAAATCACAGCACCAGAACCGTGACATCGCAATGAAGGCGCTGAAGTCGCGGCTCTATCAGCTGGAACTCGACAAGCGCAA
The DNA here is from genome assembly GCF_049800935.1 of Microbulbifer sp. S227A. NCBI lineage: Bacteria > Pseudomonadati > Pseudomonadota > Gammaproteobacteria > Cellvibrionales > Microbulbiferaceae > Microbulbifer > Microbulbifer sp. S227A. Next base: position 391,981 of record NZ_JBNAFZ010000003.1, read on the forward strand.
CGCGGCGATCAACGAGGCGCATGAAAACAAGGGCGACGCGGGCTGGGGCAACCAGATCCGTTCATACGTCTTGCAGCCCTACCAGATGGTCAAGGATTTGCGCACCAATTTTGAAACCTCCGACACCAAGGGGGTTCTGGACGGGGACCTGGACGGGTTCATGGGCGCAACGCTGGCGCTTGACGTGACCGGCAAGAGCCGCGCCGAGGCCCGGGGCGAAGCCTGACGGGGCCGTTGACGCCACGTTCGGTCGAATTCGCCGCAATTTGGTCATGCTCTGTCACTAACAGTCGCGCGCCCGAGCAAAGGAGCGCGACCAGTGGCCACCGAAATCATCAGGGACGACCTGACCGGGACCTATTATCTCGACGGGCTTGACGAAGTGATCCTCACGCCGTCGGGCAGTGTGCTTAGCGATGCCTTTATCGGCATGATCAACCGCACCGAGGCGGATATCGGTGTCCGCCTTGATCTGATGGGACGGGTGCAGGCTCAGGGGGTGGCCGTTGCGCTGGTGTCCGATCCGGAAACCGGGGTTGGGCAGGGCCTGCGCTCCTATGTCAACATCGGCGAAACCGGGTCACTTGCCGGGCAGTTGGGCTTGCACATTTACCATTCATTCGGCGCCGACATTCACGTTGCCGGGAATGTGCGCGGCACATATGGCGGCATCGAAACGGTGACGCCCGACGCCGAGTTGCGCGTGACAGGCACGGTGCAAGGCACGCGTGTCGGGATCAGATTGAGCAGCCGGGATCAGGACCACCCCGGCTATGCCGAGATCTACAACAGCGGTTCGATCTCGTCAGATGACGGCGCGGCGGTCGATATCTACGGCGCTGGCGGCGCGATCCGCAATGTCTCGACGATCTTTGGTGCCGTGGGGGTGTTCGCGACCGGGAACCGGGATCTCTTGATCCGGAACCAGGGTACGATATCTGCAAACAGCACAAACGGCATCGAGATCGTCGATGGCGTTGAATTGGCCAGCATCAACAATTCCGGCACGATCAACGCAATCGGGCATGGGGTCCATTTGGTTGAGGTCGATACACGGCTGGTGAATTCGGGTACGATTACGGGGCAAGCGGGCATATGGCTCGACAGCGATGGCGATCTGGTCCTGCGCAATTCCGGTGTGATTGCGGGCGATACTGATGCGCTGATCGATCACGGTTGGGACGGCATCAGAGATATCGTCAATGCCGGGGTAATCAGCGGCACCATCAATGGCGGCGAAAGCGTCGCGAATTACCGTCTGGTCAATCATGGAACCATCGCGGGCGATATCAATTTCGGAGAGGGCGACGATTACTACAAGCTGGCCGAAACCGGCCTAACCACCGGCGCGGTTGATGGCGGCATGGGGGATGACACGCTGATCGGCAATGAGGGTGACGACCGGCTGGCGGGCGGTCGCGGCGATGACTGGCTGCGCGGGCGTGGCGGTGATGACTGGCTGGATGGCGGGGCGGGATCGGACCGCCTGCACGGCGGCGCGGGCGACGATATCCTTGATGGCGGCCGGGATATCGGGCCCGAGGACACTGACGATCCGCGAACCGATATCCTGACCGGCGGCGGCGGCTCGGACATCTTTGTGTTCGGTGAACAGAGCGGGCAGGACCGTGTTGCCGATTTCGAGCAGGGCAGCGACCTGCTGCGATTGCAGGGGCAAGACGGTGGATTTGATACGCTGGGCATTGCTGATTGGAACGGCAATCTGCGGGTGGATCATGATAACGGGTCGATCATCCTGGTCGGCCTGGCCGGCCTGGACCTAACCGTGTCCGATTTCGAATTCATTTGATCTGGTACAGGCCGCGCATTCCAATCGCTTGGCCACGCAGGTTTTGAAACGGCGCGCCTGATTTGCCCAATTCGCCGGGTGCTATGACCACTCCCTGATTTCCGGATTGGTGCCTGTTTCCCGTGCGCAATTTGTGTTATGAATTTCGCATTATTCAGCACAATTATTTCCAAGGGGGCACCTATGCCAACGCAATTCCTGAATGTGACCTTTGATGGCGTCAATGATGTTCCACGTCTGCCCGGCGATGGTTCGGTTTCCTGGAGTACCGGTGGCTCGCGGCCAACCATCGATCGGTATTCGGTTTTTGTCGACGCTCCGGATGATCTGGACGCGACACTGAACCTGACCGGATCGGATTGGCGTATCCGGATGTTGCAGGTGGCCGGGGACGATCACATCACGCGGATTGTTGATGGCGACACCGGTTCCGGCAGGGAAATCGAATATTTGAATCTCGGTTACAACTCCGAGGTCGATCTGACATCGACCAGGGTGCGCTACATGAACGGCTGGGAAGGTGACAGGCATGACATCACGCTCGGCTCCGAGAACGACTGGATGCATTGGCTCAACCTTGGTGCCGATGTGAACGTTGTGGATACGGCCGTTGGATGGGTCGGCGGGATCGACATTTATCGCGGGCGCGGCGATGTAACCGTGCGGGGGGATGTTCAGAACATCGGTTTCAGGTCAACCGATGACAATCTGGTGGTGGATGACGGCTTTGTTTTCTCTGCGAGAATGCGGGGCGGGGATGATACGGTCATCGTGCGAAATGGCGGGCGCATCGGGGTGCTGGAGGATTTTGGCGGCGCGAGCGATGTCAGGGTGCTCAAGGACAGTCGGCTGGACAGTTTCCGCGGTGGCGAGGGTGATGTCTCGATCGCGCTGTTCGGCTCGGCACGCGCCGAGTCGATCCGGGTGTATGAGAGCGACCTGACCTTCTCTTCCAAGAAAGGGTATGTGCAGTCGATCTATGGCTGGGAGGTGGACTCGGATGTGACCATCGGTAGCGGTGGCATCGCAACCATCAAGTTCGTTTCAGACGCCGCCCGGTCCCATGACATCACCGGTTCGGCGGATGGTTACATCGGTTCGATCGAAACGACCGACAGCAGGGATGATGCAACCGACGATCAGAGCGCCGTGGTCAATCTCAGTTATTTTGCCGGATCGGTGCGCCTGGGCAATGGCGCCGACAGGGTTACCACCGGGAATGGCGAAACCGGCTGGGTCGAGAACATTTCCACATCTGGCGGCAATGACGTGGTTACGCTGGGCTCGGGGGGTGCCGTCACGGTTGGGACCAGCCGGGGCAATGACCGGATCAACCTACAGGATCTTTTCTATAACGAGGCAGAGGACGGCGTCGCCCTTCGCGGCGGTGCCGGGACCGATACGCTGAGCTTTCAGGCCTTCTCTCTCGGGGTGGCGGTTAACCTCGACCTGAGCGGTGCCTATCAGGAAGTGGCAACCGGTGCGGGTTTCTTCAGCATCATCGGCATCGAGAACCTGATCGGCAGCCAGCACGCCGATATGCTGACCGGCACCGCGATCAAGAATGTGATCTCGGGCAAGAGCGGCGCGGACCTGATATTGGGCGGCGGCGGCAATGACACGATCAAGGGCGACGCGGGCAATGACATGCTGTTCGGACAGTTGGGCCGCGATACGGTGATTGGCGGCGCGGGCCGCGATACCATCGATGGCGGCTTTGGCAATGACACGCTGCGCGGCAATGGTGGTGGTGATACCTTTGTCTTTGGCAACAAGAGCGGCACCGACACGGTTGCCGATTTCACCGATGGCAGCGACATTCTGCGGCTGGTGGGGCATACCGGCGGGTTCGGCGACCTGACCTTTTCGAACGCCGGGGGAAATCGCGAGATCGAGCATGACAACGGCACCATCGTGCTGGCGGGGCAGGCGGGCCTGGTTCTCACCCAGGCGGATTTTGATTTCGTCGTTGCCTGACGGCAATGTGCCCGCGCCATCAGGGGTTTGCATGATCCGGGGCACCGGCTAGGCTGGCATCGTCACATGCCGAGGAGCCTTGCCCATGTCCCTGACCGAGCGAACCGCAACCAGCCTGCTTGCCGACCTGAACAGCGGCGCGCTGTCTGCCAGCGAGCTGATGCAGGAGACACTGGCGCGGATCGATGCGGTCAATGGCCGGGTCAACGCCATCGTCGGGTTGCGCGATCCCGATACGCTGATGGCAGAGGCGGCCGCCATGGACAGCGGACCCAAACGCGGCCCGCTGCATGGCCTGCCGATCGCGGTCAAGGATCTTGCCAATGTCGCCGGGGTGCTGACAACCTTCGGCTCGCCGATCTTTGCCGACAACGTGCCCGAACAGGACGACATGATCGCGGCGCGGATGCGGGCGGCGGGGGCGATCCTGATCGGCAAGACCAATACGCCCGAATTCGGGCTTGGCAGTCACACGTTCAACCCGGTGCACGGGGTGACGCGCAACCCCTATGACCTGTCGCGCAGCGCCGGAGGCTCGTCCGGCGGATCGGCGGCGGTGCTGGCGGCGGGGATGACGGCGCTGGCGGATGGGTCGGACATGATGGGAAGCCTGCGCAACCCGGCGGCGTGGAACAATGTCTATGGCTTCAGGCCAAGCTGGGGCCGGGTGCCGTCCGAACCCGAGGGGGACACCTTTCTGCACCAGCTGGCGACATTGGGGCCGATGGCGCGGACACCCGAGGATATCGCGATCCTGCTGGACGTGATATCCGGCCCCGACCCGCGACAACCGCATGGCATGGCGGTGGAGCCAGTTGCGCCGCTCGGGGCTGCCGATCCCAACGGCCTGCGGATCGGCTGGCTGGGGGATTGGGGCGGTGCCTATCCGATGGAAGAGGGCATTCTGGACCTGTGCGGCGATGCGCTCGGGGTGTTGGAAACCCTTGGCTGCGCAATCGAGCCGGTCGCCCCGCCGTTTTCCGCCGAAGCCATCTGGCAAAGCTGGATCGATCTGCGGTCGTGGCAGGTTTCGACCGGCCTGGCGGCTTTCCTTGCTGAAGGGGCAGAGTTGAAGGACAGCGCGATCTGGGAAACCGAACGCGGCCTGGCGCTTACGGCGCATGACGTTCACAAGGCCAGCGTGGTGCGCTCGCAATGGTTCCGGGCGGCGGCGGCGCTGTTTGAAACCTATGACGCGCTGATCCTGCCGACGGCCCAGGTCTGGCCCTTTGACGCCGACATCCCGTATCCCACGAGCGTTGCGGGCAAGGCGATGGAAACCTACCATCAATGGATGCAGGTCGTCATCCCGATCAGCCTGCTTGGCCTGCCGGCGCTGGCGGTTCCCGCCGGGTTCGGGGCGCAGGGGTTGCCGATGGGCGTTCAGATATTCGGGCCGCGCGGCAGTGATGCCAGGTTGCTGGCGCTTGGCGCGGCCTATCATGCCGCGACGGATTGGCCGGCACAGCGCCCGCCGCTCTAGGGTCGCATAATCGGGGAGGGGGCAGAATGCAGCAGACACTTGAACATGGCGTACCGCCGTTGCAGCCGGTGTCGGGGGGAATCTTGCGCACCGCCCTGGCGCGCGGGTGGCAGGATTTTCGCCGCGCCCCGGCCTATGGGCTGGCCTTTGCAGGGTTCTACGTGCTGGCGGGCTGGCTGATGGCGGTGATTACCGCCCGCACAGGCACCACATTCTGGCTGGTGCTGGCGGCCATCGGATTTCCGCTGATCGGTCCCTTTGCGGCGGTCGGGCTCTACGAGGTATCACGCCGGCTCAGGAACGGTATCCCGTTGGACTGGCGCGGCATTTCGGGGGTGGTCATACATCAGAGCCGCCGCCAGCTGCCGTCGATCTGTGCCATCATCATCGTGGTGTTCCTGTGGTGGTTCTTTATCGGCCACATGATCTTTGCACTGTTCCTGGGGCTGTCGACGATGACCAATATCTCGACCTCGTTCGACGTGTTCCTGACCATGAACGGGCTGATCATGTTGACGGTCGGCACCGTGGTCGGGGCGCTGTTTGCCCTGTTGCTTTACATGATCACGGTGCTGTCGCTGCCCTTGTTGCTGGATCGCGAGGTTGATTTTGTCACCGCGATGATCACCAGCTTCAGATATGTCATGGCCAATCCGCTTCCGATGTTGCTCTGGGCGGCCTTTATTGCGGCCACGTGCTTTGCCGCGCTGTTGCCATGGTTCCTTGGTCTGTTTCTGGTGTTGCCCCTGCTTGGCCATGCCACCTGGCACCTTTACGATCAACTCAGGGGCTAGGACGGTTCGCGGCCCTCTCTGACCAGCCGCGCGCGCAGTTCAGCCGCAGCCGGGTGATCCTGTTCCAGCGCAAACACATAGGCATGGGTCAGATAGAAACCGGCCGCATCCGGGCAGTTTGCGGTGTCGGCCGCCTCGCGATAGAGATCGACCAGCGCCCGGTGGTCATGGGCGGCATGGGCCGCCAACAACCGCTCCTGCAGATCCGTCATTCCGCGGCACGCGGACGGGCGCGGTGGGTCTCGATCTTGCCGGCGACCCAATCGTGAAACAGATGCGTCGGTCCGTCCATTGCCGGTGAAAAACGCCCGCCATCAAAGCCGGGGGCCAGTCGGCCACGTTGCATGCCCTGGACGACGAAAATATCCTCTTCGAACACGGTTTTCCACTGCTGCGCGTTGCGCGCCCGCAGCCCCTCGTCGGTGGCGGGCCGGGTATAGAAGAGATGCACATGTTCGGTGGTATGACCGACGCTGTCGGGGACAAGAATGATCGCAAAGGCATGGTCGCGATGCACTCCAAGCAGCACGTTGGGGTAGGCCGCGACATATTCCGCAGCTGTATCCCACTTGTCGCTCAGACCGGTGAAATCGGGAAAGACATCGCCGTTCTCATTGCGGATCTGGCGATAGACCATGGTTCCCTGGCCAGAATATTCGCCGGGCTGTTCGATGTGATAGTGATCTTCCAACCGGGAATAGCTGTTCAATCCGGGATGCACCCAGGGCAGGTGATAGCTCTCGCAATAGTTCTCGACCGCGAGTTTCCAGTTGCAGTCGACTTCGAGCTGAAACCGGCTTTCGGCGCCGCCGTGAAACAACGGGTGATCGAATTCGGCCCAGCGGGCGAGCAGGCCGGACATGGCAATCTCAAACGCCGGCGCGTCGCCGGACAGGTTGATCCAGACCACGCCGAACCACAGGTGGCTGCGCACCTCGATCAGGCCGAGCGTGGCCCGGTCGATCCCGTCATGGGTGTTCTGTCCGGGGCCGCCCACATGGGGCGTGCTGACAAGCCGACCATCCGTGGCATAACACCAGCTGTGATAGGGGCAGCGGATCGCGCCCTCGATCTTGCGCGGCTCTTCAACCAGGATCATGCCGCGGTGGCGGCAGGTGTTCTGAAAGACCCGCACCTGGCCCTGTTTGTCGCGGATCAACAGCAGCGGCACCCCCAGAAAGCTCATGGGTACCGCATCGCCCGGTTCCGGCACATCCGCCTGCGCCGCCAGCCCGGCCCATTGCGAAAACAACAGCGCCTGCTTTTCCTCTTCAAACACACCCGCATCGGTGTAATGGGCATTTGGCAGCCCCTGGGCATGGGCGATCGGGCGGCGAACGGCGGACAGGTCCGAGGCGGGATGTGGCATGAGGCTCTCCTTGGCTTTCCCGGATGTTGTATCCGGGAAAGCCGGAGGCGCTCCGCTCTCTCTGCGACGAAAGTTTTCTCACCGCGACATGTGCGGCAATGCGGCCCCGCCGGGGGTCAGCGAAACGGATCGCCCGGCTGTAGCAACCGGCGATGGAAGGGCAGCAGCTCGTCTTCGGTCTTGAACCCGGTTTGGCGGGCAGCGTCGAGCACATCACTCCAGGACCCGCCCAGATGTTCATAGACCATGCGTGTGACGCGGGTGCCGGTGGTGCTTTCGCGTACCGTCCGGGTCACGTAGCCGACCCAGTAATTGTTCTCGAACGAGGCAACCCGCGCCAGGTAGTTGAACGAACTGGTCATCGCCTTGCGGCGCGAGATCATTAGCGCCACGCCGTCTTCCTGGCGGATCGCATAGCCGCGGAATTCCCGTGCCCTTGCGTCGATCGGAAGTCCCTGCTGGCGCATCGCCTCGCGCGCTTCATAGCCGCGCACATAGACGTGGCCGGCATGGCGGAACACATGGACCAGGCCGACAATGAACTGCGCCTCGTTGATGAAGCTGCGCCGGGAAAACCGAAAAAACCCGCTGGGAAACACTTCTTCGCTCACATCCCTGACACCGGGTCCGGTGAACTGCGACAGGACCGGTCCGTTCAGGATCGATCCACTGGTATCCAGCGCGTCGACCGGGTCGAGCAGAATTCTCGCATCCACGTCGAAGAACGCGCAGATCCGGTCAAGCACATCCGGACGGGGAAAGCTCTCGCCGGACAAGTAGCGGTTGAACTGGGTGCGGTTGATGCCAAGCCGCCGCGCCAGTTCCGAAATCGACGGATAACTCCTGGACAGGGTGCGCAGGTTTGCGCCGAACATGTTGCGCAATTCAGCGGGGGATCGTGTCGATTTGGACATGGAGCCTCCTCTAGGGTTGTGCAACTGCACCTGGCCTGACCCCTGGGATTATGGATGAAAACACCCGGTTTGGGATCCGATTTCTTGGTTTGACGCGAATTAGCATCAGCGTTGACGCCAATATGGATCGACAAGCTATCGTTTCAGACACAAATTGCAATAGCGCGACGCAAGGTTTTCCATGTCTGATTGTAAAGAATTGGCACAAACTTAGTATAGAGAGATTTAGTGGGATGGATCATGTTTGGCGTAGTGCTCTGGAGTGACGAGGAAGATCACAAGGCGGTTATTTGGTGTGAAGATCATGGAGATCTTGCATTTTATCGCTCAACCAAGGATGCCCAGATGGTGGCGATGGACGCCGGGGATTGGGTTGAATTCGAACTGACCATGGATCGCAACATGCGATTCGCACACAATCCCAGATTGATTGCCGAGGGCGTGTTCCCGGAATTGCCCGAGTCGCTTGAAACCGCCGGAACGGTTCGGGTTTCACCGGCTACACCGATGCACAAGCAGCGCGGTTCGGCTGAAATCATCCCGTTTTCGCCATCTCGCGCAGCGGGGCGGGATCAGCGCCGCGCCGTCACCGCGGGCCACGCCTGATTTCCTTGTAATCGCTCTGGGGGTCCTTGCCAGAGGCAGGACGGGCGGTCCCCCGCCCAGACCGTAAACATTGCATATCGCGCCAAACCCGGATCATCCAACGCTGCCTGAAAATCGAAGATTTCAACGCGTCAGACGATTTGCGGTGCTTCAGGTGATACGCGAGATGCTGTAGTTCAGTCGCCGCGCATCAGGGCGGCAATCCCGGTCCGCGCGATTTCCGACAGACCCAGCGGCCGCATCAGGTCGGCAAAGGCGTCGATCTTGTCCGGTGCGCCGGTGATCTCGAACACAAAGCTGTTCAGCGTGCTGTCAACCACATTTGCGCGGAAGATATCGGCCAGGCGCAGCGCCTCGACGCGCTTTTCTCCGCCCCCAACAACCTTGAGCATCGCCAGCTCGCGCTCGACCGAGGCCCCCTCGACCGTGAGGTCATGCACTTCGTGAACCGATACGATCCGCCCCAGCTGGGCCTTGATCTGCACGATCACCTGCGGCGTACCGGTGGTGACGATGGTGATGCGGCTTAGGTGACCGGTGTGATCGACCTCGGCCACGGTCAGGCTTTCGATGTTGTAACCGCGCCCTGAAAACAGCCCGATGACCCGCGCCAGGACGCCGGGTTCGTTTTCCACCAGCACCGCGATCGTGTGCCGCTCCTGAACGTCCGAAAAGCTGGGGCGCAGGTTATAGGCCGAATGCTTGGTTGTGCCTTTTTTGATGTGTAGGGCAGACATGATGTCCATACTCCTGAGATGTTCCGAATGCCGGGCACCGGGGTGCCCGTTCACCGATTTCTGGATTGTGTCCTAGACCAGAACCGCGCCGCCGGCCTGGATCACGCCCTGGGTTTCCGCTTCGCCCAGCAGCATCTCGTTATGCGCCTTGCCCGAGGGGATCATCGGGAAGCAGTTTTCGTGCTTTTCCACGAGGCAGTCAAAGATCACCGGGCCATCATGGTTGATCATCTCCATGATCGCATCGTCGAGATCGGCCGGATCCTTGCAGATGATGCCCTTGGCCCCAAAGGCTTCGGCGAGTTTCACGAAGTCGGGCAGCGCCTCGGACCAGCTGTGCGAATAGCGTTCGCCATGCAACAGTTCCTGCCACTGGCGCACCATGCCAAGACGTTCGTTGTTCAGGATGAACTGTTTCACCGGCAGGCGATACTGCACGGCGGTGCCCATCTCCTGCATGTTCATCAGCCAGCTCGCCTCGCCCGCGACGTTGATCACCAGGCTGTCGGGATGCGCCATCTGCACGCCGATCGACGCCGGGAAGCCATAGCCCATCGTGCCCAGGCCACCGGACGTCATCCAGCGGTTGGGGTCTTCAAAGGTCAGGTATTGCGCCGCCCACATCTGATGCTGGCCAACCTCGGTCGTGATATAGCGATCATGCCCCTTGGTCAGCGCCTCGAGCCGCGCCAGCGCCTGCTGGGGTTTGATGGTCTTGTCGCCCGCCGTATAGGCAAGGCAATCGACCTTGCGCCATTCGTCGATCTTCATGTGCCACTTGGCAACCGCCTCGGCATTGGTCTTGCGGCCGCGTGATTTCCAGACCTTGAGCATGTCTTCGAGCACATGCGCCACGTCCCCGACAATGGGGATGTCGGTCTTGATCACCTTGTTGATCGAGCTCGGGTCGATATCGATATGCGCCTTGATCGACTTGGGGCTGAACGCGTCGATGCGGCCGGTGATCCGGTCGTCAAAGCGCGCGCCGATATTGATCAGCAGGTCGCAGTCATGCATCGCCAGGTTGGCTTCGTACAGCCCGTGCATCCCCAGCATCCCGAGCCAGTTCTTGCCCGAGGCCGGATAGGCACCCAGACCCATCAGGGTCGAGGTGATCGGAAAGCCGGTCGCGTCGACCAGTTCGCGCAGCAGCTGGCTGGCCGCCGGGCCGGAATTGATCACCCCGCCGCCGGTATAGAACACCGGGCGCTTGGCCTTTTCCATCGCCGCGACCAGTTCGGTGATCTCTTCCAGGTCGCCCTTGACGCGCGGTTGATAATGCGACGCGGTGGGCGAGGGTTTGGTGTAGGTGCCGGTGGCGAATTGCACATCCTTTGGAATGTCGACCAGCACCGGCCCCGGCCGCCCTGAGGTGGCCACGTGAAACGCTTCGTGGATGACGCCCGACAGGGTGTCGGTGTCCTTGACCAGCCAGTTATGCTTGGTGCAGGGGCGGGTGATGCCCACCGTGTCGGCCTCTTGAAAGGCGTCCGAGCCGATCATGAAGGTCGGCACCTGTCCGGTAAAGACCACGATCGGGATACTGTCCATCAGCGCATCGGTCAGCCCGGTCACCGCGTTGGTGGCACCCGGACCCGATGTCACGAGCACAACCCCGGGCTTGCCGGTCGCGCGGGCATACCCTTCGGCGGCGTGAACCGCGCCCTGTTCGTGCCGCACCAGCACGTGCCGCACGTCGTTCTGCTGAAAAATCTCGTCATAGATGGGTAGGACTGCGCCGCCGGGATATCCGAATACCGTGTCGACGCCCTGATCCTTCAGCGCCTGCACCAACATCTTTGCTCCGGTCATTTCACGTGTCATCTGTTTTTGCTCCATCCGAGACAACGTTCTGCGCATAAAGTTCTGCGCATAAAAAAACCCCCGTTCTTGGCGGGGGCGCATGGGTCGCAATATGGCTAACCGTTACCGGCCCATGCGCGTGGTTCCTACGATTACGACTAGGCGAGACATATTCACCGCTCCTCTTCATGCCCGGGCGACATTATGGGCGCAAACCGGGGGCGTCAACCGTCAATCGTCGTGAAAATGACCGGCAATGATGCCCGTTCTGCGACGTTTTGTTGCGCCCGTGGGTTTTGTGGCGAAAGAAAGCTGTGATTTCATGACCGGCGGCGATCATTTCTGATAATCGGCGGGCGGTCTGCGCGCCCGTCCGGTTGCCCGTCGCGCGGCCATGCAGGGACATGCCGGACCGCGCAATGTGCGCCGGTTTGCCAGGGGCGGGTGGCGGCGGGGATCAGAGCCGGGTCGGGCGTCCGTCCGGCAGGCTGATATTGGCGACCTGTTCGGCGATGGGATCGGTCGAGAGCGGATGGGTTTCGGCACCGAAATCGTCGGGGTCAGATACCGGCACCCATTCACCGCCCACATAGACTTCAAGCCCAGAGAACTTGGCCTTGTAGCCCATCTTGCGGCTGCCGGGAACCCAGTAGCCCAGATAGACATAGGGCAGGCCGGCGCTCCGGGCGATCTCGATATGATCCATGATCATGTAGGTGCCCAGGCTGTGTTGCAGCCGGTCGGGCGCGTAGAAGGAATAGACCATGCTCAGCCCGTCTTCGAGCACATCGGTCAGGCTGACCCCCACCAGTTCGTCGCCGCGCGGATCGCTGTATTCGATGACCCGGCTGCGAATGGGGGTTTCCTCGATCATCGCCGAGAATTCGAAAACATCCATGTCCGCCATGCCGCCATCGGCGTGGCGCGCATCGAGATAGCGGCGGAACAGGTCATACTGGTCTTCGGTCGCCCAGGGCGAGGTGGCTTGCCGGGCGATGTCGGCATTGCGGCGCGCGGCGCGTTTCTGGCTCTTGGTCGGCTTGAAGCGGTCGACATCGATGCGTGCCGACAGACAGGCCGAACATTCGGCGCAGGACGGGCGGTAGAGCACGTTCTGCGAGCGGCGAAATCCCTGCTGGCTCAGGCCGTTGTTCAGGCGATCGGCATTGTCACCCTGTAGCGATGTGAACAGCTTGCGCTCCATCCTGCCCTCGAGATAAGGGCAGGGTTGCGGGGCCGTCACATAGAATTGTGGTGCAATGGGTAGAGTATGTCGCATGAACCGTCCGCTGTTGCTTTCACGAAAATGATAGCAACCGATCTGCAAGTCGCCAAGTGTCGATTCAGGCGCGCAATTCGGACCTTCGGTTGAGCGCGACAGTGCCCAGGAATGCATCGGTCAGGCCCTGACCCCGCGCTCCGGTCAGCATCATCACGATCGAGATGATCTGCAGGATTGGGAGCGTGATGCTGATCGTGTAGCCGGCCGTGTGCGCCAGCGCCATCGGCATGTCAAAACGGTTGCCATCCGCCTTTCTGAGCTCGATGCCGACAAAACGCATGCCCCAGGTGGCGGATCCGTTGGCAATGGTCACGACGCGATAGCAGAAGCTGAGGATGATCCACATGAAGCCCAGAAAGAAAGCCCCGACAAAGGCGGTCAGCAGCACCCCGGCCATGCACAGCAGCATGACAAGGATCGTGTCGATGACCCAGGCCATCAGGCGTTTGAGCGGGACGGAGGAATAGAATTCCGGCTGGCGGTCCGGATCCGGCAGGTTGTACATCAAGTTACCCCGAGTTGGCATGCAAAGGCGACCTGTCCCGGCAAAGGCGGGGACAGGTCAATTGGTATCAGGCCGCTTCGTCTTCGTCACGACCCGCTTGTTTGGCGCGCTCGTCCATGAACTGGTCGAACTCGGCCTTGTCCTTGGCTTCGCGCAGGCGTTCGAGGAAGGATTCAAAGTTGTTCTGTTCTTCTTCCAGACGGCGCAGGGTTTCGGCCTTGTAAGCGTCAAACGCGCGGTTGCCGGTCGAGGAGGACATCGTCATGCGGTGCTGTTTCCACGAATTGCGGCGGCTGCAGGATTTGCTGAACATGCGTTTGCTCCAGATCATGTAGAAGAGAAGGGCGAGGCCAACTGGCCAGAAAAACACGAAGCCAAGGACCATAGCGGCGATCCAGGCCCCTTTGCCCTTGCTGTCAAGCCAGGCTTCGGCGCGGGAAAACCAGCCCGGATGGGACGTGGCGGGAACGGGTTCGGTCATCATGGTCATGGTCGTCTCTCTCCTGAAGGTGTGTCAATGTGAATGCCTTTCACATCATCTAGATCGGGGGTGAGGGCGTCAGTTGCAAGGCTTTATGTGAATGTTTTTTACATTTACTTTTATTGTTACGTGAAATCAAATGCTTGTGCGTTTGATATTTGCTTCAAAATGACCGGCGCGATACGGAAAACATGGTGCGGCGTGCCCGCTGCGGCCCAGATGTCATCAAATTCCAGCAGCCGGGGGTCGAGAAATGCGCGGATCGGCACGAGATGGCCCACCGGGGCGACGCCGCCGATGGCAAACCCGGTCTGCCTGCGGATCAGCGCCGCATCGGCCTTGCCAAGCGGTTCACCCGCCGCCAGTGCGGCCCTGGTTTCGTCGACGCGATTGCCGCCGGCTGTCAGGAACAGGATGGCCTGGCCGCTTTCTTCGCCGAGAAAGATGATGGATTTGGCGATCTGGTCCAGCGCGCATCCCACCGCATCGGCGGCATCCTGCGCCGTGCGGGCGAGGCTGGTTTCCTGTATCACGGGGTCAAGTCCGGCGGCTTCGAGCGCGGCGCGGACACGTTTCATGCTCTTGCTCATGGCGCGCAGCCTGACCCGAAAGAGATCGATATCGCAAGCGGTTCCTGCATTGACGCGCCCGCGGCGCGGCTCCACTCTGCGCCCATGTCGCTATGCAAGAACATGACCCGCATGCCGCGCAGCTATGATCGTGACCTTGGTGCCGAGGCGCGGGCCGCGGTTCCGGGCGCGTCCGCGGAACTGGCGCAGCTTGTCGAGGGGGCGGCGGGCAGCAGCCCCTATCTGCGCGCCCTGATCGAGGCCGAGGCCGATTGGTTGATCGAAGCGGCGGATGATCCCGGCACCGCCGTTGCCGCCTGTATCGACGGCCTTGCCGAGCTTGCCCCGGACCGGCTCAAGGCGGGGCTGCGGCAGGCCAAGCGCCGGGTGGCGCTGATGACCGCCCTGGCCGATCTCGCCGGTGCATGGCCACTGGAACGGGTGACCGGCAGCCTGACCGAGTTGGGCGGGCGGGCCTGTGACGCGGTGCTGAAATCCGAGATCGCGACGCTGATCCGTCGCAAGAAGCTGCCGGGGATGACCGGGGATGACGTGGCCACGGCGGGCGGGCTGTTTGTTCTGGCGATGGGCAAGATGGGCGCGCATGAGCTGAACTACTCATCGGATATCGACCTGATCTGTCTGTTCGACGAAACCCGGTTCGATCCCGACGATTTCTACGAAGCCCGGCAGGGCATGGTGCGGGCGACACGCAATATGTGCAGCCTGCTGAGCGAGCGCACGGCGGATGGCTATGTTTTCCGCACCGACCTGCGCCTGCGCCCGGATCCGGCGGTGACCCCGGTCTGCATGGCGGCAGAGGCGGCGGAACGGTATTACGAGAGCCTTGGCCGCACCTGGGAACGCGCCGCCTATATCAAGGCCCGCCCGGCAGCGGGCGACATTGCCGCCGGTGAGCGGTTTCTGAAAACCCTGACCCCGTTTGTCTGGCGACGTCACCTGGATTTCGCGGCCATTCAGGACGCCCACGACATGCGGTTGCGGATCCGCGAGACCAAGGGAACGGGCGGCGCACTTACCATTCCGGGGCATGACATGAAGCTCGGGCGTGGCGGCATCCGCGAGATCGAGTTCTTTACCCAGACCCGGCAATTGATCGCCGGCGGGCGCGATGCCGGGCTGCGGCAGCGCGAAACCGTGGCCGGGCTGGCGGCGCTGGCGGAAAAGGGCTGGATACCGCCCGAGGTCGCCGACCAGCTCAGCGATCACTACCGCGCCCACCGCGAGGTGGAACACCGCATCCAGATGGTCAATGACGCCCAGACCCACAAGGTGCCGCAATCCGAAGAGGGGATCGCGCGGATTGCCTGCCTGATGGATATGGAACCGGCGGAATTGCTCGGAAAGATCGCCGACCGGCTGGGCGAGGTGCATGCGCTGACCGAGGATTTCTTTGCCCCCGACCAGACGCCGAACAACGCCGAACGGCCGGTGGATTTCGATGCCGGCATCCTCGCCCGCTGGCCGACCTATCCGGCGCTGCGCTCGCAGCGGGCACAGCAGATTTTCGACCGGCTCCGCCCGGAACTTTTGGCGCGGCTGGGGCGCACTTCGAAACCCGAAGAGGCGCTGATTGCGCTGGACGGGTTCCTGTCGGGGCTGCCGGCGGGGGTGCAGTTGTTTTCGCTGTTCGAGGCCAATACCCAGCTGATCGACCTGCTGGTGGATATTGTCGGCACCTCTCCGGCGCTGGCCGGGCACCTGTCGCGCAATGCCGGGGTTTTCGATGCGGTGATCGGCGGCGATTTCTTTTCCGACTGGCCCGGTGTCGATGCCCTGCAGGCCGAGCTGTCCCGGCTGTTGCGCCGGGAAACCGACTATGAAACCCAGCTCGACACCGCCCGGCGCTGGACCAAGGAATGGCATTTTCGCATTGGTGTCCATCACTTGCGCGGGCTTGCCGATGCCGAGACGGCGGGCGGCCAATATGCCGACCTGGCCAGTGCCGTGATCGCCGCCATCTGCCCGCTGGTGGTGCGCCAGTTTGCGCTCAGGCATGGCGATCCACCGGGGCGGGGCGCGGCAGTTCTGGGCATGGGATCGCTGGGAGCGGGGCGGCTGAACGCGATGTCGGATCTCGATCTGATCGTCATCTATGACCCGCTGGAGGCGGATGCCTCGGACGGCAAGCGCCCGCTGGCCACGCGCACCTATTACGCCCGGATGACACAGGCTCTGATCACCGCGATCACCGCGCAAATGTCGCAGGGGCGGCTATACGAGGTCGATATGCGCCTGCGCCCGTCGGGCAACCAGGGTCCGGTGGCCACCAGCTGGTCGAGTTTTCAGAATTATCAGAAAGACGAAGCCTGGGTCTGGGAACATCTCGCGCTGACCCGGGCGCGGGTGATTGCCGGGGTCGAGGGGCTGGCCACGGATATCGAAGGGTTCCGCCAGCAGGTTCTGTCCTCTCCCCGCGATCGTGCGCAGGTTCTGCAACAGGTCGCCGAGATGCGGGCCAAGATCGCCGGGGCCAAATCGCCCGACGGCATATGGGATGCCAAGATCGGCGCGGGCCGGATGCAGGATATCGAGCTGGTGGCCCAGACCGGAGCCTTGCTGGCCGGTTCGGATGCGCGCGACGTGCGTTCGGGTTTGCAGGCGGCGGTTGCCTGTGGCTGGATGGGTGACGCGGATGCGGCACGGCTGACCGAATGTTATGATCTCTGCTGGTCGGTCCAGACCTCGGCGCGGTTGTTGTCGGGGCAGACGCTGACGCTGGCCGGTATGGGCGAGGGCGGGGCCGCGTTCCTGTGCCGAAGCACCGGTTACGAAACCCCGGATGCGCTTGGCGCGGCATTGGAGACCGCCTATGGCGACGCCGCCGCCGTAATCGCGGGGTTGTTGCCGCAAGAGGATGAGCCATGAAGCCGACGGACGCCATGGACCCCAAGGGCCTGATCTACGAAGCCTACCAGATCGAGGACATCGGACCGGCCGAGTGCCGCTCGATCTTTCTCGACTGGGCGCTGAGCCTGCCCGAAGGCGGCGAGACCGCGGATGCCCTGCGCCACCTGATCGCGCGATATGCCGATGCCGAACCCGATCACCCGATGTCGGCGGTGCTGCGCGACGGGATGGCATCTGTTGTCGCGCCCCGGCGGCGGGGCGGTTGGCGATCGCGGCCGAGAAACTGAGCCGCTGTACCGCCAAGGCTGTTATCATCCCAACGATCTCGCTAAGAGGGCGGCATGATCGACTCTGTTCCCCTCACCGACCTGCCACGCGTGCGCCTCAAACCCAAGGCCAATGCACGCGGTATCCGCCACGGATTTCCGTGGGTCTATGCCAATGACCTCGTGACCGACCGCCGCACCCGTGCGATGGAAGCGGGCACGATTGCCGTGCTCGAAGACGACAAGCGCAGCTCGCTAGGGCTTGTTGCCGTCAATCCCGGCTCCAAAATCATCTGCCGCATGCTTGATCGCGATCCGTCCGCCCGGCTTGATACCGGGTGGTTCCAGACGCGTCTCGCCAGGGCGCTGGCGCTGCGCCAACGGCTGTTTCCCGATCCGTTCTACCGGCTGGTCCATGCCGAGGCGGACGGATTGCCCGGTCTCATCATCGACCGGTTCGGAGAGACCTGCGTTGTGCAACCCAACGCCGCATGGGCCGAACGGCATCTCGGGCCGCTGACCGATGCGCTGGTCGCCGTCACCGGTGTCACGACGGTTCTGAAAAATGCCGGCGGCCGCACGCGGGCGCTCGAAGGGTTGGACGATCTCTCGGGGGTGCTGCGTGGAACGGTCCCGTCGGCCCCAATCCCGGTGCCGATGAACGGTGCGACCTACATGGCCGATTTGACCGGCGGTCAGAAAACCGGCCTGTTCTTTGACCAGCGCCCCAACCACGCCTTTGCCGCCCGGC
This sequence comes from Microbulbifer sp. S227A, assembly GCF_049800935.1. NCBI lineage: Bacteria > Pseudomonadati > Pseudomonadota > Gammaproteobacteria > Cellvibrionales > Microbulbiferaceae > Microbulbifer > Microbulbifer sp. S227A. The sequence goes on from NZ_JBNAFZ010000003.1 coordinate 410,199, forward strand.
TGGCCGCCGGTGCGCGGGTGCTGGACGTGTTTTCCCATGTCGGTGGCTTTGCACTCGCGGCGCTGGCGGGGGGGGCGGCCTCGGCGCTGTCGGTGGATGGCTCGGCCCCGGCCTTGGCGCTGGCGGAACAAGGCGCGGCCGCGGGCGGCATGGCGGCGCGTTTCACGACCCGCCAGGGGGATGCGTTCGACGTTCTGAGCGCCCTTGGCACCGAGGGCGCGCGCTTTGATGTGGTCATCTGCGATCCTCCGGCCTTTGCCCCGTCGAAATCCGCGCTCGAGCCAGGGTTGCGGGCCTATGAACGGATTGCCCGGCTGGCCGCGCCGCTGGTTGCCAGCGACGGCTACCTGTGCCTGTGCTCCTGTTCCCATGCCGCCGATCTCGGGCGATTTCACGCGGCCAGCGCCCGGGGCATCGGGCGCGGCGGACGACAGGCGCAGCTGATCCATACGGGATTTGCCGGCCCGGACCATCCGCAGCTGCCGCAACTGGCCGAAAGCGGCTATCTCAAATCCCTGTTTTTCCGCCTGTGAGGATCGTCATCGATACCTGCGTGCTCTACCCGACGGTGATGCGCGAAATGGTGCTTGGGGCAGCGCGGGCAGGGCATTTCACGCCGCTCTGGTCGGCACGGATACTCGAAGAATGGGCGCGCGCGGCGATCAAGCTTGGGCCACAGGGCGAGGCGCAGGCCCGCGCCGAAATCGCCTTGCTGCGCGGGGCATGGCCTGATGCCGAATGCCCCCCGGCACCGGGGCTTGAGCAACGCTTATGGCTGCCTGATGCCGCCGATATCCACGTACTGGCCGTTGCGGTGGCGCGCTCCGCGGATGCGATCATGACCCTGAACGCCAAGGATTTTCCGCGCCGCGCGCTACAGGAAGAGGGGCTGCTTCGGCTGGACCCGGACGGCTATCTGCATGGCCTGTGGCAACGCGATCCGGACGCGATCGGCGCGGTGGCGCGGCGCGTTCTTGACGATGCCAGGCGATTGTCGGGCGAGAACTGGGAACTGCGCCCGCTGCTGAAGAAGGCCCGCTTGCCGCGGCTGGCCAAGGCGCTCGGCGACTGATCCGGATGTCAGGTCGGGGTGTCAGGTCTGGGCCTGCCACCTGCGCTCAAGCTCATGCAGGGCGTCGATGCGTTCCCCGGTCTTGGGATGGCTCAGCAACCAGGCCGGTGCCATGCCGGCCCGTTGCTCGGTCAGCGCGTCCAGCTTGCGAAACAGCGAAATCTGCGGCGCGATGCCAATGCCGGCCTTGGTCAGGAGCGCCGCCGCATAAGCGTCGGCCTCGTATTCATCGGCGCGCGACAGCCGCGCCGATAACAGGCTGGTCAGGATATTGGCGATCCAGACCCCGACAAAAGGGATGAAGCGGCCAAGCACCATGATCAATGCGGTGCGCAGGGCGTTCTGACCCGAGAAATCGATCATCCGCCGCCGCGCATGGCCCAATGCGACATGGCCCAACTCATGGGCGATGACGCTGGCCATTTCCTCGCCGGTCACGTCGCCGTTCTGGAACTTGCGGTAAAATCCCCGGGTGATGAAGATGCGGCCGTCCGGCGCGGCGAGGCCATTCACCGGGTCGATTTCATAGACATAGACCGGGATGCGATGCAGATCGAGCGACGCGGCCAGACGATCGGTCAGCCGCTTGAGATGCGGATCGGCCAGTTCGGTGGATTTCTGGTCAAGCTCCCTGCCGGTCCTCCAAACCGAGAACCGGTACATCGCCAGCGCATATAGAATGGCGAGCAGGATGGGGGTGAACTTGATCATGCACATGATATGGCCCCGGCGCGGGCCGTCGGCAAGTGGCGTGCCGCTCTGCCAGGCCGGTTCCATCGTGCTACGCGTAGTTATGTGCCATCGGTGGTCATCCCGTACGCCCAAAACTCGGATGTCTGGCGGCACCGGATGAGACCGGTTTTGCGTGAATGGCCCTAGCGGGTCAGCGCCTTCATTCCCCGGCTCAGCCCATCAAGGGTCATGGGCACCATCTGGTCGTCGAAAATCTCGCGGATCATCTGGATCGAATGGGTGTAGGACCAGTATTTTTCCGGCACCGGGTTGATCCAGAGATTGCTGCTCCACTGTTCCCGCGCACGCCCGAGCCAGACGCTCCCGGCCTCGGCATTCCAATGTTCGTTAGCACCGCCGGGATAGGCGATTTCATAAGGGCTCATCGATGCATCGCCGACAAAGATGCATTTGTAATCCGATCCGTAGGTGCGCAGCACCTCGTGGGTCGGGGTCTGGGCATCCCAGCGGCGGCGGTTGTCGCGCCAGACGCCTTCGTACAGGCAATTGTGGAAATAGTAATATTCCAGGTGCTTGAATTCGCTGCGCGCGGCAGAGAACAGCTCTTCCACCACCTTGACATGCGGGTCCATCGAGCCGCCGATATCCAGGAACAGCACGACCTTGACCGCGTTATGCCGTTCGGGGCGGGTTTTCACATCGAGATAGCCATGCTCGGCGGTGGCGCGGATCGTGCCATCAAGGTCAAGCTCTTCGGCGGCCCCCTCGCGGGCCCAGTTGCGCAGCCGTTTCAGCGCCACCTTGATGTTGCGCGTGCCCAGTTCCACCGTGTCGTCGAGATTCCTGAACTCGCGCTTGTCCCAGACCTTGACCGCGCGCTGGTGCCGGCTTTCCTTCTGGCCGATCCGCACGCCTTCGGGGTTGTAGCCATAGGCGCCAAAGGGGCTGGTGCCGGCGGTGCCGATCCATTTGTTGCCGCCCTGGTGCCGGCCCTGCTGGTCTTTCAGGCGCTCCTGCAAGGTCTCCATCAGCTTGTCAAACCCGCCAAGCGCCTCGATCTCGGCCTTTTCTTCGTCGCTCAGGTGTTTTTCCGCCATCTTGCGCAGCCAGTCACCGGGGATGTCGACGGCCTCCATCACCTGCTGAAAGCCGATCTCTTCCAGCCCCTTGAAACTGGTGGCAAAGGCCCGGTCGAACTTGTCGATATTGCGCTCGTCCTTCACCATCGACACGCGGGCCAGGTAATAGAACGCCTCGACATCATAGGTCGCAAGCCCGGCCTTCATGCCTTCGAGAAAGCTCAGATATTCCCGCAGCGATACCGGCACGCCGGATTTCCGCAGGTTTTCAAAGAAAGGCAGAAACATCCGCTCAGCCCGCCAGCCGGTCGATCAGCACCGTTGCAATCATTGCAACAACCCCGAATGCCAATGCCGAGGCCGCCGCGTATTGCATCATGTCGGCGGGTTTCCCGCCGCCCTTTTTCGCCAGGACGACACCGAATACGGCTCCCAGCAGAACACCTGCGATCACGATCATGGCCCGTTTACCCGTTCGATTGGCTGTTGCGCTTGTTCTGGGGGTTCAGGGATGCAATTTCCTGCATCTTGGCCCGCACCGCCCAATCCGTGCCAAAGCCGTATCTTGCCCATCCCACGCTGTCCAGCCTGACCGCGCGCGCGGCGTCCTTCTGGCCGGTCTGATCCAGCGCCTCGGCCTTGAGCAGCATCAGGGTGGCGAGCAGGGCGGCGTTTTCCGAGCGCGCGGCCACGTCCAGATAGGGGTCGATCTGGCGCAGGGCCCCGGCCCCGTCACCGCGAGACACCGCATAGGCGGCGGTCTGGGTGATGACATAGGCCTGGTGCAGGCGGGTGTCGGGGGTGCCGCGCAGATAGCCGAGCGCGCTGGCATAATATTGCTGCGCCAGCTCGGCATCGTCGAGCTGGGTCATCCGTCCGAGCATGTAATAACCAAAGGCGCGCCGATGGTCCCGCCAGCCGAGTTTCTGTGCCGTTGCCGCCGCCGATTGCGCCGCCTTGCGCCGTTCATCGGTGTCCGCGCCGGGGCCAAGCACGTTCTGCACCTCGTCAATCCACGACCGCGGTGTGGGCGCGATGGCCCGGGCCGCCAGCCGGTCGCCGCGCGGATTGATGCGGGTCAGAATGTCGGGCAGCTCGGTCGCCACCTCGGACTTGGTCATGCCGCTGTAGATTTCCGGGGCATAGGTCGCGCGCAGGATCAACATGTCGAACCCGGTCAGCACCGTGTGCACGTTGTCGTCGTTAAAGACCGAGTTGGGCAGGCGATAGAGATCGTTCAGCGGGCCAAGCGCCTGGGCAAGTTCCTCGTGCAAACAGTCGCGGATCTCCTGCGGGGTCGAATCATGGGGCAGAAAGATTGCCATCTTGTCGCGCCGCCTCAGCGTTGACCAATTGGTATCGGGGCTGCGGCGTTTGCGGCGGTATTCGGCCAGGCTCGACACGTTGGGCACCACGAAACAGGCGGCATGGGGCAGGGCGCGGCGAATCTCCGCCCGGCTCACGGCTTCGATGGTGATGCTGGCGGTTTGGCCCTGCGCCTGGCGGATGTCGATCATCGCCTCCTTGCGCAGCCGGTCGAGCAGGCGGCGCAGGTCGGGTTCCAGGCTGTCGGGCGGCCGCCCCGTGACCCGCACGGTAATCGGTGTCTCGAACCGGGTGAAGACTGGCAGGCGGCGGCCGCTCTCCAGTTCGAAATGCAGCGACAGGAAGTCCGCCGCGATGTTGGAGTTGGATTGCGACGGGGCGCTTGGCCGTGACGAGGCAAAGCCCTTCATCGGCGACAGGCTGGACTCGGCAATCGCGGCGCGGGTGGGGGTGTCGGCCCGTGGGCTGGCGGTGCATCCGGCGATGGCGGCGGCAAGCAGGATGGGCGCGATACGGATCATGGGCGCTGATAGCGGATGAAGGGCGTTACATTGGCGATGCGATCATAGAGTTTGCGCGCGGTTTCGTTGAAATCCTGCGTCAGCCAGTACACCGCCGGCGTGCCCCGTGCATCGGCGGCGGCATAGACCGCTTCGATCAGGGCGCGGCCGATCCCGGTGCCGCGATGTTCGGGGCGGGCATAGAGGTCTTGCAGGTAGCAGACCTCTTCGATCTTCCAGGCATGCCGGTGAAACAGGTAATGGGTCAGCCCGACCAGCTTGCCGTCCTGTTCCGCAACCAGGGCGTTGAAATCGCGCGGGTCATCGCCAAGCAGCCGCGCAAAGGTGCTGTCATAGACCTCGGGCGGGAGGCTGGTTTCATAGAATGCCAGATAGGCCGTCCACATTTCGGACCATTGCGGCAGGTCGTCGGCGCGCAGCGGGCGGACGGTGGGGGCAATCGTTTGGCTCATGCCTCGAAGTCTGACCAACCCGGGCGCACCATTCAAGACAAAAAACGGCAACCGGTTAGCAGGAGCTTTCCACGCGCGGATCGGGCAGGCAATCCGGTTGCGCGCAGGGCGGGCTCAGGCGGCCACGCCGATCAGCGACACCTGGTTGCGCCCGGCATGTTTGGCCCCGTACAGCGCGCGGTCGGCCTGGCTGATCAGCAGTTCGGCATGCTGTTCGGGCTGCATCTGGGCCATCGCGCATGAGGGAGAGCCGACGACGACACCGATGCTGGTGGTAACCTTGACCGGATGATCCACGCCGGCACAATGAAACGGCAACGCATTGATCTGGCGGCACATCCGCTCGGCGGCCAGCGTCGCGGCATCCTGGTCGGCATCCGGTATCACGATCATGAACTCCTCGCCGCCGACGCGGGCCACCATGTCACAGGCGCGGACCTGGCTTTGCAGACGCCGTGCGGCCTCGATCAGGACGGCATCGCCCGCCGGATGGCCGAAACAGTCGTTGATTTGCTTAAAATGGTCGAGATCGGCAAGCATGACGGCAAAACTGCTCCCGGTTTTCGCGGCTTCGCTGGCAGTGGCGGCCAGGTGAGGCAGCGCATAGCGGCGGTTGAACAGGCCGGTCATCGGGTCGCGCACCGCCGCGCGCAGCCCGTCACGCACCGAGGCGCGGAATCGGTCGGACTGTTTCTTGTGGCGCAATTGCGTATCGATGCGTATCGCAAGCTCTTCGGCGCAGAAACCGCTCTGCAGGATGTCATGCGCGCCGCGATCCAGCGCCTCGGCCCCAAGATGGCGCGCGGTTTCCGGCACCACGGCAATCAGCGCGGCATGGCTGGTAAAGGCCCGTGACCTGAGATCGACCAGCAAACGCAGGGCGGGTTCGCTTTCCTTGTCGGTCAGGTCGACGATGATGGCCTCTGGCGGTTGCCCGGTCATCATGTCGTGAATGTCGTCGATACGGTGGCATTGCAGCTTGTGGCTGCTGCGTTCCTTGAGCCGCGCCCGCCAGACCGCGCCGGTGCTGGCCTGATGCGTCAGCAGGGCGATGTTGGAGGGCGGCGCAAAACCCGCGGCCGGTTCGGCAAAGCCCAATGCCACGGGTTGCGGGCGCTCGTGCCAATGCAACTCATCGGAACTGCTGCGGGCGCGGATCAGGCTGCGGATGCGCGCCTGCAGGATCAGATCGTCGATCGGCTGCAACAACACGTCATCGATCCCGGCCTTGAGCGCCGCGAACTGCGCCGCCCGGTCGTTGATCGCGGCGATGGCGATGACCGGGGTGTTGCGCATGCTGTCGTCGCGATCCAGCACCGCGCGCACATCATGCGCAGTGCCGTCCGGCAGGGCCATCGCGGTCACGATCAGCTCGGGCCGGGTGCGCCGAATCAGCGCCTCAAGCCCGTCGATCCCGTCGCTCTGGACTACATGATAATACGCCGCCGACAGCTGTACTTTCAGCATGATGCGGTTCGTGGATACGCCGTCTACGATCAGAATGGTGCCTTGCACGCGTGGCGCCTTTCATGTCTTGCGTTAATATTGTTTCAAAGTGTTTATGAGAGTCCTTAACAAACTGTTTCCGACTGGGGAAAAGCGATCGCACCATGCAGTATTCCGCCGACGCCGCCGAAACCCTCGCGCTCAGGGCGCTGACCTGGCTGCTGGGCCAGGATGAACTGCTGCCGGTGTTTCTCGGGGCCAGCGGTGCCTCCGAACAAGACCTGAGAACCCGCGCGGGCGAACCGGAATTTCTCGGCTCGGTGCTCGATTTCCTGATGATGGACGATGCCTGGGTGGTGCAGTTCTGCCAGTCCGCAGCGATTCCCTATGAACACCCGATGCTGGCCCGCGCCGCCTTGCCCGGCGGGGCGCAGATGCATTGGACCTGATGTTTCCCGGCTCTGAAAGGGCATTGCATGACAATTGCGGCGATCCTGTTTGACAAGGACGGAACCCTGTTTCACTTCGGTGCCACCTGGGAGGCCTGGGCGAGCGCTTTTCTGAACCGGGTAACGGGCGGCGACAGCGGGCAGGCGGCCCGCCTGGGAAACGCCATCGGGTTCGATGTGGTCACCGGTCGCTTTCACCCCGACAGCATTGTCATTGCCGGAACCCCCGCCGAGGTTGCCGAGGCGCTGGCCGTGCATTTGCCGCATATGTCCCGGCATGAGGTGATCGCGATGCTCAACCAGGAGGCCGAAACCGCACCGCAGGCCGAGGCCGTGCCCTTGCGGCCCTATCTCGACGGGCTGCGCGCGCGCGGGATGCGGCTGGGCGTGGCGACGAATGACGGGGAAACCCCGGCGCTGGCGCATCTGAACACGGCGGGCGTTGCCGGGTGTTTCGACTTTGTTGCCGGGTTTGACAGCGGATTCGGGGCCAAGCCCGATCCGGGCCAGTTGATCGCCTTTGCCCGCGCGGTTGGGGTGCCGGCTGAACAGGTGGCGATGGTCGGGGACAGCACCCATGACCTGATCGCCGGGCGCAGCGCGGGCATGACAACCGTCGGCGTGTTGACCGGGATGGCGGATGCTAACGAGCTTGGCCCATACGCCGATGTGGTGCTGCCGGATATCGGCCATTTGCCCGTCTGGCTCGGACATGAGCCGACGCGCAACGAAAGCGACGCATAAAATAGGAAAGCGACACGACCTGTCGCGTTCAGACCGGCAACCCGCCGCCGCCTGCTGCTGAATGGTCCTGGCGATCGGAGGTCTGAACATGGCGGATGGTACTGGACGCAAGCGGCGCGGTGGTGGGCGGGCCGGCAACGCGGCAAGGCGCGGGGGCGTGGCCATCGACCAGATGCCCTGGAACCCGCCCATCAACATCGACCGGCCGGTAGAGCCCCTGACGCAGGACGGGGTTGCCGCCATTCACGCCGGCGCGATGGAGATCCTCGAAGATATCGGCATTGCCATTCTCAATCCCGAAGCGCTGGAGATCTTCCGCGAGGCCGGCGCGCGCATTGATGGCGAGGTGGTGCGCATCGGGCGCGAGTTCATCATGGAAATGATCGGCAAGGCCCCGTCGGAATTCACCCTGACCCCGCGCAATCCAGAGCGGAAAATCACGGTCGGTGGCAAGACGATGCTGTTCGGCAATGTCTCATCCCCGCCCAATTACTGGGATATGGAGATCGGCAAAAAGGTTCCCGGTACGCGAGAAATGTGCCGCAACCTGTTGAAACTGACACAGTATTTCAACTGTATCCATTTCGCGGGCGGCTATCCTGTCGAACCGGTGGATGTGCATGCCAGCGTGCGGCATCTGGATGTTCTCTATGACAAGCTGACGCTGACGGACAAGGTCATGCATGCCTATTCGCTCGGCAAGGAGCGGGTCGAGGATGTGATGGAGATGGTCCGCATCGCGGGCGGGCTGACCCATGAGGAATTCGACGCAAGCCCGCGAATGTACACGAATATCAACTCGACCTCTCCGTTGAAACATGACCATCCGATGCTGGATGGCTGGATGCGGCTGGCACGGCGCGGGCAGGGGCTGGTGGTGACACCGTTCACGCTGGCCGGGGCGATGGCACCGGTGACGATGGCCGGTGCGGTGGCGCAATCCCTGGCCGAGGGGCTGATCGCGATTGCGCTGGCGCAGTATATCCGCCCCGGCGCGCCCTGTGCCATCGGCACCTTTACCAGCAATGTCGACATGAAATCCGGCGCGCCGGCCTTTGGTACGCCGGAATACATGCGGGCCACCCAGATGACCGGCCAGCTCGCGCGGTTCTACGGGCTGCCGATGCGCTCGAGCGGGGTTTGCGCCGCCAACGTGCCCGACGGGCAGGCGATGTGGGAAACCTCAAACAGCCTGTGGGCCGCTGTGCAGTCGGGCACCAACATGGTGTATCACGCGGCAGGCTGGCTTGAGGGCGGATTGATCGCCAGCCCCGAGAAATTCATCATGGATTGCGAGGTTTTGCAGCAGATCCAACGTTACATGGACCCGGCACTGACCGCGACGGGGCCGGATGAAATCGCGCTGGAGGCGATCTGCGCGGTGGGCAATGACGGGCATTTCTTTGGTATTCAACATACCCAGGACCGCTATACCACCGCGTTCTACCAGCCCTTTCTGAGCGATTGGAAGAATTTCGAGGGGTGGGAGGCCGCCGGGGCCATCTGGACCCCGGAGCGCGCCCATCACATGTTCAAGCAGATCATTGGCGAGTTCGAGGCACCGCCCATGGATGCCGCCATCCACGAAGAGCTCGCCGCCTTTGTGGCCCGGCGCAAACAGGAGGGCGGCGCGCCTACCGATTTCTGACCCGGCAGGTTCCCGGGGCATCATTGCCGCTGGCCAGTATCGGGGCGGCACAGTAGGCTTGTCGCGATGAAGAGCAGCAATTTGCAAGACAGGTCGCCGCCGGGGCAGGCGGTCCGGCATCGGCTGGTCATGGCCGGGCTGGGCTGTGTTGCCGGTCTGGCGCTTTGGGGGCTGGGCGAACGCTGGGGCGATCCCGCGGTGCCGCCCGGGCTGTTTCTCGCGCTGTTTGCCTTTGTGGCGAGCTATGCGGTTGTGGCGCTGGCCCTGTGCGGGCCGGTCGCGATTGCCCGCGCCATGCTGGGTGGGCTTGCCCTGGCGGTGGCGATCACCCTGCTGACCAGCGTCGCGGGCCTGCGCTATGACAGGGCAACGGACCTGTTCAACGAACCGGTCATGATCAGCGTCTCGGCGGTGCTGGTGCTCTTTGCCACGCCTTTCCTGCTGGTCTGGCTTCAGGACCGCGCATCCGTGCTGCGCTATGACCGGCTGTTTGATGCGGCTTGGATGCTGATGGCGCGCTATGGGTTGGCATGTGTTTTCGTTGCGGCTTTCTGGCTGGTGGCCTTTCTGAGCGATGCATTGCTCGAACTGGTCGATATCACGGTGATCGACACGCTGCTGCGGCCCGGCTGGGTGCGGTTTGGCCTGAGCGGCGCGGTGCTTGGCCTTGGGCTTGCGGTCATGCAGGAGCTGCGGCACACCCTGTCGCCTTATCCGCTCTTGCGCCTGCTGCGCCTGTTGGTGCCATTGGTGCTGGCGGTGGTTGCTGTGTTCCTGGCGGCGGTGCCCCTGCGCGGGCTGGACCGGCTGTTTGGCGAGTTTTCGTCGGGTGGAACGCTGCTGGGTGCGGCGGCGGTTGCGGTGTCGCTGGTCAGCATGGCGCTCGATCGCGACGACGCCATGGCGATCCGAACGCGCGGGTTGCAAATGGCAACCCGTGGGCTGGCGCTGTTGTTGCCGCTGCTGGCGGCGCTTGCGGTCTGGGCGGTAGTGCTGCGGGTGCGCCAATATGGCTGGACGCCGGATCGCCTCCTGGCGATGACAGCGGCGGTGTTTCTGCTGATCTATGGCCTGGGATACGGCGGCGCGGTCCTGCTGGGGCGTAGCTGGATGGCACGGGTGCGGCAGATCAATGTCTGGATCGCGCTGTTGGCGATCGCGGTGGCGGTGGCGTGGATGACGCCGGTTCTGGACATCTATCGGATTTCAACTGCCAGCCAGGTCAAGCGCTATCAATCCGGCCAGGCCACGCTGGCACAGCTCGCGCTCTGGCCGCTGGCGCATGAATGGGGCCGGGCGGGGCAATCGGGGCTTGCGGCCTTGCAGGCAACGGCCGAGGCTTCTGGCAATCACCTGTTGACCGCGCGGATCGCCGATGCCCGCGCCGCCACCAATCGCTATCAATTCGAACAGGAGCTGCAAATTCGCGACCTGCCCGGGCGCACCGCCGAATTGCTCGACCTGCTGCCGGTGCGCCCCGACGGCGCAACGCTGGGGGCGGAAACGCTGGGCAACCTGCCGGCCTTTGCGCTGAATGCCTGGCTTGATGGCTGCCGCCGCAAGACTGCCGATGGCCGCCCCGGATGTGTGCTGGTCAAGGGCGCGTTTGTGCCATCGGCCGGTGCCGCCGAGCAGGCGATGATCCTCTATCTCGATGCCAATGCCGATACCCGCATCAGCCACGTGGTCCTGCGCCCGGGCCAGGGGTTTGTGATGCGCGATGTGTTCGATCCGGCGACCCGCGCCTGGCCGACCCTGCCGGCGGCGACGATCTCGCAGGTGCAGGATGGCCAGTTCTCGCTGCAACCAAGCGGCATGAATGCGCTGGCGGTGGGCGGCAGGCTGCTGGCCCCGGCGCAGTGATGGCACCATCGCGGGGCCGTCACGCGCTACAGACGCGGTTGAAACGGGGCAAAACTAGTTCGCATTTGATTTGTTGGGTCTTTCTTAAGGGCCGTGGGGGGACACTTTTCCCGGTCAACTAGCAGGTCTGATATGCACGGGCTTATCAACAAGTCGCTTCAATCGTTCTTTTGCGCCACCTATGGCACCGCGCGATGGGGGCGCGTGACCGAGGCTGCGGGATTCGAGAGTCCGGATTTCGAGGCCATGCTGATCTATGACAAGGCACAGTCGCACCGCCTGCTCGATGTCATGGCGCTTGAACTGGATCGTCCGCTGAACGGGGTGCTCGAGGATATCGGAACCTTCCTCGTCTCCAATCCGCAGACCGAGTCGCTGCGCCGCCTGCTGCGGTTTTGCGGCGAGAGCTATCTTGATTTCCTGCACTCGCTGGATGATCTGCCCGACCGGGCAAGGCTCGCGGTGTCCGACCTGCACCTGCCGGCGCTGGAACTGCGCGAACACGCGGCGGGCCAGTTCAGCCTGACCTGCGGGCCGGGGTTGCCGGGGTTCGGCAATGTGCTGGTCGGGGTTCTGCGGGCCATGGCCGATGACTATGGCGCGCTGGCGATCCTGGAACATTCCGGCGGCGGCGACGGGCGGGATGTCATCAGCATCACCCTGATCGAACAGGCCTTTGCCAAGGGACGGAGCTTTGACCTGGGGGCGGTGGCACAATGACTGCACAACATCAACTTACCCAATGGCTTGATACCCTATGTCCGATGCACGTGTTGCTGGACGCTACGGGCCATGTGACCGCCGTGGGGCCGACCCTGCAAAAGCTGCGACCGGGGGTGGCTATGGTCGGTCAGCGGTTCCTGGAGCTCTTCGAACTGACGCGGCCGCGGGCGGTCACCAACATGGCCGACCTGCTGGGCCATGCGGGGGCCAAGCTGCATCTGCAATTGCGCGACACGCCGCGCACGTCGCTCAAGGGGGTGGCGGTCGCCACCGGGCAGGGGGCAATCGTGAACCTGTCATTTGGCATTTCGGTGCTGGACGCGGTGCGGGACTATGCGCTGACCAACTCGGATTTCGCCGCCACCGACCTGACCATCGAACTGCTTTACCTGGTCGAAGCCAAGAGCGCCGCGATGGAGGCCTCGCGCACGCTGAACCAGCGTTTGCAGGGGGCCAAGATCGCGGCCGAAGAACAGGCGTTCACCGACACCCTGACCGGGTTGAAGAACCGGCGCGCGATGGAGCATGTGCTGTCGCGCATGGCTGCCGGTTCCGAACCCTTTGCGCTGATGAATCTCGATCTCGACTTCTTCAAGACGGTGAACGACACGATGGGCCATGCGGCGGGCGACCATGTCTTGCAGATCGCCGCCCGCATCATGGTCGAAGAAACCCGCGATCAGGACATGGTGGCCCGGGTTGGCGGTGACGAGTTCGTGTTGATGTTCGGCGGGCTGCGCGACAAGCGCCGCTTGGGCGGCATAGCCCGCCGTCTCATCGCGCGGCTTCAGGAAACGGTCCCTTTCGAAGGTCAGCGCTGCAACATATCGGCGAGTATCGGGACCGTGCTGTCCGGACAATCGCGGGGACGCGATCCGGGGGATCTGCTGCACAAGGCGGACCTCGCGCTCTATGCCTCCAAGCGGGCGGGGCGGGGACGTCACAGCTTTTACGAGGACAGTTTGGGAGACGGTCCGGCGGCGACCCATTGCGTCGATGCCGAAAGCCCGGCCCTGCCACGCGGCAGCGCCGCCTGAGTGCGGGAAATCCTCTGTTGGAGCGATGTCCCCGAGCGCAAAACGCGCGCCGGTGACACACACAAGGCCAAGGACGCAAGAGGCAGGGCGCGAAAAGGGGAAATTTTCGCGACAAACATCATATATGCGCCATCGCCGGTCGTATCTTGCGCCCCGAACCGGGTTTCCGGGGTATCGCAAGACGGCCCTTGCAGCGGCCAAGCCCCCCGGCATAGGCTCGGGCTGATGAGAGCCGGGTCCTGATCCCGCCACCGCGTGGCGGACGCATCCCGGGAGGTCGCGGGAGACAGGTGTATTGGAAGAACAGGTGGCATGCGACTTGCCGTGACCCTGATGGCGATTGCGCTGGTCGCCGTGATCGGGGCATCGACCTATCTGTTGCTGCAATCCTGCGGCCTGACCTTGCCGTTCACGGGCAGGACAATCAGCTTTTGCGACCCGCCCGAACGCCTGCAGACGCGGGCGGATCTTGCGCTGGTCGACCGCTCGAACGCGGACCTGGCGATCCGCGTCAATGCGCTGGAGCGCGAACTTGGGTTGCTGGTCTGCAAGGCCGACCCGCCCGAGCCACCACCACCACCGCCGCCGCCCAAGCCGCCGGCCAAGCCCCAGACTCCCAGCGGCCTGGCCCCCGATGCCTTTGACGGCAACGATATTTCCGTGATGGAGGGCTGCTGGCAGCTGTCCTCTAACTATGCGGTGCGCGACATCAACACCGGCCGGATCACAAGGTTCAAATACTGGCGCATCTGTTTTGACAAGGACGGCAACGGCACCGAGATCATGCGCTCGACCGATGGCGTGCAATGCGAGGGGCGGTTGACCGGGCGGATGCGCGGCAATGGCACGCTGACCATGCGCGAGCCGGGCAACCTGCGATGCGGCAACGGCTCGTCGATCTTTCGGCGGGACGTGACCTGCAAGCTGGATTCGCGCGGCAATGCGAATTGCGACACTTACCAACCCGAAACCAATGGACGCGGCGCGGCAACCTTGCGCCGGGCCGGGAGATAACTGCGATGGCCGATCAATACCTGTCCAAGACGCGCGTGACCCCGGAAGATTTCGTCGCGGCGAACGGCGCGCCGGTGCTGGAGCGATACGATGCCCTGCGGACAGTGCTGCAAGAGCGCGCCGGGCCCGAGGTCGCGGCGCTGTTCGCCGAGCCGTTGATCAGCCATGGCAACGATACCGCGCCGCCAACGGTGTCCTGGTACGCGGAAGCGGCGGGCGATGCGCGGCCATTGGCGAGCCTGTCACCGGCGGAACGGATGCGCGCCGAAGCCTATCTGTCGGACCATCTGCGACCGCTGCGCACCCTGGCCGATCAACCCGAGACGGCCGAACTTGCCCTCGGCGCGCTCAGCACTCTGGGGCGGGACGATGTGCTGATGGTGGGCGAACGTCCGGTGATCGTGAACTGGGGCCTGATGCCCGGTTGCGCGGGGGCCAATGTCTCGTCCCGGCCCGATCATTTCGCGGCGACCCTGGGGCAGTATCTGACGTTGGCCCCAACCGGGCCGGGCGCCCCGCCATCGTCAGCGGCTGTGCCGCCGCCCGCCGCGGGTCTTGCGGCGGCGACCCCGGCGGTTGCCGCCCCGGTGGCCTCCACCGCGCCGGTGCATCATCGGATGTCGCGGCTGGCCTGGGTGCCGCTTTTGGTCCTGTTGCTGTTGGCGGGCGGGTTCCTGGCCTGGCTGCTGGTTCCCGGCACGCGGCTGTTCCATCAGGCCGAGGCACCCGTGGTGACGGAAGAGGCCACGTTGCAGGCCGCGCGCGCCCTGAATGACAGCCTCAGAGAGCGTCGCGCCACGTTGCAGGCGGCGCTGGACGGGGCGATGTGCCGGGCCGATGGGATGCTGGTATTGCCCGATGGCCTGACCCCCGAGGGTTTGACCCCGCCCGCGCCCGGCGTCAAACCCGCGCCCCGCGCGGATGTCGCGCCCGCGGCGCTGCTGCCGAGCAGCCCCGCGCGGGTGGTGGTGCCCGATGGGTCCGAACCGGGGGCGGAAACCGATCTGCTGGCGGTGATCGAGGCGCGCACCGTGCTGGTTCTGGCCAGTTCGGGCGACGGTCGGGGCGCAACCGGGTCCGGGTTCGTGATCGGGTCGGGGCTGATCATGACGAACCAGCATGTGATCGAACATGCGTTGGCCGAGGGCGGACAGGTGCTGGTGACCGGGGGCAGCCTGGACGAGCCACAGAGCGCCACCGTGGTCAAGAGCCAGGGGCCGTTGATGCAGACCGGCGGGGATTTCGCGCTGTTGCAGATCGCCGATGCCGGGGTGTCGGGGTTTGGCGTGCATGTGCCGCAAGCATCGCTCAAGCTGAGTGGCGTGGTGGCGGCGGGGTATCCGGGCGACGTCCTGGCGAGCGATGTCAATTTCGCGGCGTTGAAGGCAGGCGATCTCGATGCGGTTCCGGGGCTGACCGTGACCGAGGGGATCGTCAATACGGAACAGCAGATCGGGCCACAAACCCATGTGTTGATGCATTCGGCGGCGCTGTCGAGCGGCAATTCCGGCGGGCCGCTGGTGGACATGTGCGGCAGGCTGGTGGGCGTCAACACATTCGTGCGCGCGGGGCGGTTGCAGAATCGCGGCTTTGCCCTGACCACGGCTGACATGATGGCGTTCCTGCAAGGGACAGGGGCGGTGCCAGAGGTCGACAGCGCCCCCTGCGCGCCAGTGGTGCAACGCGCCGAAGCCGGGGCGCGCAAGGCCGTGGCAGAGTAGGCGCGGCATGTACGAAACGCTGTTGGCCACCACCTCGTCCGAAGGGTTGCAACCGCTGGGATCCGCGGCACAGCGATCTTATGAGCTGGTGAGCGATACGGTCCGCAGCCGGTTGTCCCCGGACCATGCCAACCTGTTTGCCGAGCCCGTGGCAACCGAGCATGGCGACATGATCGACTGGTATGCGCCGGTCGCCGGGAAGGCCCAGCCGATCGCCGCGCTGGACGCGCCGACCGCCGCCAGGCTGCGGGCGCGGCTGGGCGGGTTGATCGACGATATCCGGCGCGAGTCCGAGACCCTTGGCGAGAGCGGCGACGTACAGGACCAGCGCCTGGCCGAAGCGTTGAAAAATGCAATCGAAATCCCGTCCGAAGCGATGATCCATGCGGTCCACCAACCGGATGGCATGGTACAGCCAGTGCTGGTGCATTGGGCCTGGCTGGGGGCGGAGCGGCAGGCGGTGCGCGGCATCCTGACCGCGATGGTGCCACGTGCGCAACCGCTTGTGGCGGCGTCCGGACCGGTAGGGATGGCCACGAATGAGCCTCGCGGCGCGCGGCCTTGGTGGTGGCTGCTGTTGCTGGGGTGGCTGTTGCTGGCGGTCATGCTCGGCTATATCCTCTACCTGCTGATTGCGCCATGCGGGCTGAAGGGGGGGCGTTTGGTGTTCTGCCCCGCACCGGGGGCCGAGGCCCCGGATATCCCGCGCGTGCGGCAGGGCCTGGAAGCAGAGATCGCGGCGCTTGAGCATGAAATCGTGCAGGTGGACCGGGCCTGCCAGCCGACGATCCCGGTGGTTCCGGGCGCGGAGGTGCCAAATGCGCCAAAGCCCGCGGCCCCGAAACCGACCCCTGAACCGGCCCCTGAACCGGTTCCGCAGGACAAGACCGAACATGACGCTGGCGCGCCCGAGGGGCACATCATCCGGGCCGCGCAGGATACCGCGCGCGGGTGGGAAACCTTGGCATCGCTGGTGTCTGGACGGGATGGCCCAGGCGCGGCAAACTCTGCTAGAGTTGGTGCCAAGGCCCCCGAGTGGCCATTGAATACAAGTGTTTCGAGGTAGGCAGGATGCAGCAATCTGAAGACCTGGCGCAGTTGGTCGAGTGGCGGGACGAGGTGACGCTCGTGCCCTATTCGGGCACCCAGATACTCGATTTCGGGTTTCGTCTGGACGCGGTCGACCTGCGCAACGCACGTTTCGTCGAGCGGGTGGTCGGTGGCACCGACACCGCCGAGGAATGGGCGCTGCTGCCGCTGACCGGTGACGCCGAGAGCGACGCGGTCGTGGAAGAGGCGGCAACCCCGGATGACGACGAATATTCGGTGCGCGGTGTCGCGGCACTTGAGCCGTTCCTGTCCAAATGGGTTCCGGTGCCGGTGCTGCGGGTCAAGACCGATCGCGGTGCCGGGGGTGAGGAACGGTTCGATCCCGGCCCGTCCAGCTGGGCGCGGATGCGGACGGTTGAGCTGGACGAACCGGATCCGATGACCGGCGATACGCACCGGGTACAGCTGGCGCTGGATACCGCGTTGATGGAGGCCGAGCAGAGCTTTCAGTATCTTGCGCCAGAACGCGCCGATGCCGAGAAATCCCGCGATTTCCGGTTCGTATCCGACCCCGCCAGGATGGACTGGTTCCTGCGGCGGCTCGACCAGGCCAATGACGGGCAGATGCTGGATCTGCAGAAATGGGTGTCGGACTGGCTGGATGATCTGTTCATGGCCTTCAAACGGGCCGAACGTCCGGGGCGGCGTATCACCCATGACGACCTGCCGCACAAGTTCGAACATTGGGCGCGCTACCTGGCCTATCTGCGGCTGATCGATCACGCCGTGCAGGTGCCGAAACTGCGCTTTGCCAACACGGTCAGCGCCTATGACAGCACCGCGCCGGTCGAGGTGGAGCTGGTGCTCGACGTGGGCAATTCGCGCACCTGCGGCATCCTGATCGAACGGTTCCCCGGTGAATCGCGGCTCGATCTTGCGCGGTCCTTCCCGCTCGAGGTGCGTGACCTGTCGCGGCCGGAATTCCATTATTCCGGCCTGTTCGAAAGCCGGGTGGAGTTTGCCGAGCACCGCATGGGAGACGAACGCCATGCCAGTCGTTCGGGCCGTCGCAACGCATTCCTGTGGCCAAGTTTCGTGCGGATGGGGCCCGAAGCCCTGCGGCTGGTGGCCACAGAAGAGGGCACGGAAACCGCCTCGGGCCTGTCCAGCCCCAAGCGATACCTCTGGGATGACAAGCCGGTGTCGCAGGACTGGCGGTTTCATCATCACTCCGATCCCAACAACCTGCCCAAGGGGCTGCGCGCCGCCATGCGCCATCTGAACGAGGCGGGCGATGTGCTGGAACAGATCGAGGTGGATGAAAAGGCCCGGCTGCGGCCGCGTGGCAAGACCCCCAAGACCCCGGCGATCCGGCCCCGTTTCTCGCGCGCTTCGCTGTTCGGTTTCATGTTGGCCGAAATCATTTCCCATGCGCTGATCCAGGTGAACGCACCGGCCAGTCGCGCCCGCCGTCCGCAATCGGAACTGCCACGCCGGCTCGACCGGATCATCCTGACCCTGCCGACCGCCACCACGGCGCAGGAACAGGCGATCATCCGCTCCAAGGCCAAGGGCGCACTGGCGCTGGTCTGGGCGATGATGGGCCTGCGCGATGGCGACAGTTCGATCAGCCGGATGCCCGAGCTGATCGTCGAATGGGACGAGGCCAGCGCCACGCAGATGGTCTATCTCTATTCCGAGCTGACCCAGAAATTCGATGGCCGCATCGACCGGTTCCTTGAGCTCAAGGGCCAGCCCCGGGCGCAGCTGACGGGACAGGCGGCGGCCCCATCTCTGCGACTGGCCTGTATCGATATCGGCGGCGGCACAACCGACCTGATGGTCACGACCTATTGGGGCGAGGCCGGGCGCGTTCTGCATCCGCGCCAGACCTTTCGCGAAGGGTTCCGGGTTGCCGGCGATGACATGCTGCAACGGGTCATCGCCGCGATCATCCTGCCGGGATTGCAGCTGGCGATCGAACAGGCGGGCGGGCGGTTTGTCGGCGAAAAGCTGCGGGAATTGTTCACCGGCGACATTGGCGGCATGGACCAGCAGAGCGTGCAGAAACGTCGCCAGTTTGCCTTGCGCGCGCTGATGCCGCTGGCGGTGGCGATCCTCAAGACCTGTGAAACGGCGGTTGAATTCGCGCCCCTGTCGATCGGGGTTCGCGAGGTCCTGCCGCTGGATGAAGTGTCCGAGGACGACCAGCATATGCCCGCGGCGCTCATCGCCTATATCGAGGACGCGGCGCGGGATCTCGGGGCGGCGGATTTCCGTCTGGCCGATGTCCAGCTGACCTTCAGCCGCGAAGACGTGGATGCCATCGCGCGTGAGGTGTTCCAGAAAGCCCTGAGCAACCTGGCCGAGGTGATCGACCATCTCGGCGTGGATGTGGTGTTGCTGACCGGGCGGCCATCGCGGCTGCCGGCGGTGCGCGCGATTCTCGAAGAGATGCTGGTCGTTCCGCCCAACCGTTTGATTTCCATGCATGACTACAAAACCGGGCGCTGGTATCCGTTCCGCGATCCGGTGACCCAACGGATTGGCGATCCGAAATCGACCGTTGCGGTGGGGGGGATGCTGATCGCGCTCAGCGACGGGCGCATCCCGAATTTCAAGGTGACCACCAGCGCGTTCCGCATGCAATCGACCGCGCGTTACATCGGCGAGATGGACAGTTCCGGACAGATCATGACCGAGCGGGTGCTGTTCGCGGATGTCGACCTGGATGCGCGCAAGACCGAGAGCGACCTGGTGGCGCGGATCACCATGTACACGCCGATCTATCTGGGTTCGCGGCAATTGCCCTTGGAGCGCTGGACTACCACGCCGCTTTACCGGCTGGATTTTGCGACACAATCCGCGCAATCGCGCGCGCCGCTGGCGGTGACGTTCGAGCGCAGCGAATTCGACGAGGACCCGGAGCGCGAGACCAGTGAAACCGCCCTGCGCCGCGAAGCGATGCGCGAGGCGTTCGCCGTGACCGAGCTGGAAGACGATGAGGGCACCGGCATGAAGGTGAGCGAGGTCGAATTGCGGCTGCACACGCTGGGTTTTCAGGATGATTACTGGATCGATACGGGCCTGTTCCGGTTGTAAGGGGTGACGAGCATGACGGCACGAGAGCAACAGCAGTTGGCGGCGGATTGCACCGCGTTCGCGGATTTGACCGCGCGGGCCCAGGGCTGGATCGAAGACCCGGAGAACGCCGAACTGGTCGGGGTTGAAACCAAGTCCCTGGTGCAGATGATGCGCCGCAATGCGCGCCGTGCGCGCCGTCTTGCGCGTGCTGCCGGCACCCGCATGTCGGTCAGCGTGTTTGGCCCCAGCCAGGCGGGAAAGTCGTTTCTCGTGTCGGTGCTGGCGCGCCCGGAAACCGGCCCGTTGATCGCGGATTTCGATGGTCCCGGCGGGCCGCTGGACTACATCCGCGAGATCAACCCCGAGGGCGAGGGCGAGAGCACCGGGCTGGTCACCCGCTTCACGATGGACCGGACGCCGACGCCCGAGGGCTATCCGGTGCGGCTGACTCTGCTGAGCGAGGCCGACATCGTGCGCACATTGCTCAACAGTTTTTTCATGGATGGCGATCGCTCGGAACAAAGCCCCGAGCCGGCGGAAATCGCCGCGCATCTGGACCGGTTCAAGGCACGGGCCGCCGCGCCCTGTCCGGGAATGAGCAGCGATGATGTGCATGAAATCGGTGAATATGTCGAAACCGCCTTTGGGCGCGAGGCCTATGCGGTGGCGCTGCGGCCATTCTGGGAAGAGGCGGCACTCATTGTCCCGAACCTGAGCGTTGCCGACCGCGCCGCGTTCCTCGCCCCTGTCTGGGGCAATCACGCGGCGTTTTCCGAGCTCTACGCGCGCCTCTCGGATGCGCTGGCGCAGCTTGGCCACGCGGAAGAGGTCTTTGCCGGGCGCGACGCGCTCATCCCGCGCGAAAGCTCGATCATCGATGTCAAGACCTTGTCGGGCAATGCCGATGAAACGCCGTTGGCGGTGGTCGCCGAGGGGCGCGCGCCGGTAAGCTTGCCCCGCTCGGTGCTTTGCGGACTGGCGGCGGAACTGGTGCTGCCGATGCAGAGCTTGCCCTCGGCGATGTTCGCCGAGACCGACCTGCTGGACTTTCCCGGCGCCCGCAATCGCTTTGAACAGGATCTGGGCAAGGCTTTTGCCGGGGGCGGCGGGAAAATTCTCCCCGAACTGCTGCTGCGTGGCAAGGTCGCCTATCTGTTCGATCGGTACGTGCAGAACCAGGAAATCACCTCGATGCTGCTCTGCGTGCCCGACAGCAACATGGAAACCGTGGACCTGCCCGGATTGGTGCAGAACTGGATCGGCACCACCCACGGCGCGACACCGCATTTGCGGATGGGAACCGATTGCGTGTTGTTCGTGGTGCTGACCAAGTTTGACAAGCACCTGGGCGACTCGGCGGCGCAGGGTGGGGATGAGACCCGGTTCGAACGGCGCATGGCGGCATCGCTGCTCGAGAAATTCGGCCGGGGCAGTGACAACTGGGTCGGGGAATGGACACCGGATCAGCCGTTTTCAAACTGTTTCTGGCTGCGAAACCCGAACTACTATGTCGACGGGTTGATGGAATATGACACCGCCAAGCGCGAAACCGGCATCCGTCCGGACAAGCAGTCGCGGATGGCCGAGCTGCGCGCCGGTTGCCTCGCGGCCCCGTCGGTACAGCGCCATTTCGCCGACCCCGCCGCCGCCTGGGATGCGGCGCTGGCCCTGAATGATGGCGGAGTCGGCTATCTGATTGCGGCGCTCGAACAGGTCTGCAAGCCGGACAGCAAGCTGCGCCAGATCACCGCGCAGCTCGACCAGGCGCGGCAAGAGCTTAAACAGGCGATCAGCCCGTTCCATGTTGCCGATGACGTGGAAACCCGTATCGAGGAAAAGAAACAGGTGGTGAGCCGGATCATCGATGACCTCGAAGACGCCCTGTCGCGGCATCGGTTTGGCGCGGTGCTTGCCTCGCTGATGGTGGACCAGGACGAGATCGAAGGGCGGATCGCGCGGGTGCCAAGCTCGATCCGGATTTCCAGCGCGGTCAGCGCGGCGGGTGCGGGCAAGGGGCCCGCCGCCGCAAGCGCTCCGGTGCTGCAACGCCCCGGACGGCCGGCCCGACCGGCCCCCGCCGCCCCGCGCGAGCCGGCCGATGCGGTCGAGCCCTCGGATGTGCGCACCATGACGCTGGAACAGTTCCAGTCGGAAACCGCCATCGAACTCTGGATCGATCGGATGAAACAATTCCGCGATGACCGCGCCCGTCGCAGCGCCTATGGGCTGGGCGATGCCACAGCCGGAGACCTGGTGGCCGAGCTGATTCACGCGGCACGGCGGACCGGGCTGGGACGGGAGACGGCGGCGGGGCTCAAGGAGATCAACTTTGGCCTGACGGTCGAGAAACAGGCACAGCCGGCCTCGATCCTCGGCGCCGAGAGCATCAACCGCTTTGTCTCCACCCTCGGGATGCTGGACCTGCCCGAGCGCGAACGCCCGCAGGTGCAAACGCCGGACGGCGGCAACCGGGCAATCTTTAGCGCCCCACCGGCGGCGGACAGTGTCGATACCCTGCCGGCGACGCCGCGCGCCACGGCCGAGCAGATGTGGACCGATTGGGTGTTTGCGCTGGATGCGGTGGCCCTTGCCAACGCCAAGGACGGCGTGGGCGGCGAGATCAACATCGAGCAGAACCTGCGCCTTGGCGAGATCCTCGCATCGCTCACCGGGGCGCGCGCCGCATGAGCATAAGGGTTCATCCGGATCCGCAGGAACCGGCCGGCGGCTATGCGTTCCTTGAACTGGAGGCCGACAGCCTTGCGGATGGGCCGGTGCGGGTTGCGGTGTTTGACGCCTATGGCGAACGATGGCTGGCTCCGCCAGAGGCGCGCGGGGGGCAGGACGCCCATTGGCAGAGCGAGCGCCACGAATTCGGCCCTTACGAGGTCTATCGCCATGACGGCGCGGACTGGGTGCGGATCGGGCCGGAGATCGTCGATCAGCTTGGCGAATACGCGCCGTTGCGATTTGCACTGGCGGGCCAGAACCATGAGGTGATCTGGCCCGACGACGTGCCGCCGCGCGCTGGTGCCGCCTTGCTGGGGAGCCTGCAACCGGTGGGGCGCAAACAGGTCGAGACAATCGAGCGCCATGTCGCGCCGCCCGCAGTGAATGAACCCGACGAGGAACCGGACGAAATCGCGGAACCGCTGCAAGCGCCGGAGCCCGAGATCGGTGAACCGCAAGAGGAGCAGGACGCGCGGCGCGGTTGGATATGGATCGTGCTGCTGCTGGCGGGGCTGATCCTGGCCGCGCTGGCCTGGCATTTTTGGCCCGAACCCGCGCGCGGGGCGAAACCGCAACCGGAACCGGTACAGGTCTTTGTCGATCCAACCGCGCCCTGCAGCCGCGAGACGCTGGCGGCGACCGAGGGCGGGTTTGTCGGCATTGCCGAGGCCATTCGTGCCTGCGGTTCGGATGTACAGCCCGACACCGCGCTGAGCCTTGTGGAAGAGGCCGCGGCACAGGATGATGCCGATGCGCTGTTGCTGTTCGGAACGCTCTATGATGGCGAGGCGCTCGATCCGCGTATCGAGAACCTGACCGGTCTGACCTTTGCGGATGATCCGGCACAGGCGGTCGAGTATTATGCGCGTGCCGTCAATGCCGGGTCCGGCGCGGCGCGCGAACCGCTTGCCAAGGCCTGCGCGCGGCTGGCCGATGACAACGCAACCTTGGCCAGGGGGGCTTATGATGATTTCTGTTCGTAACCGGGTTCGCGTGCGTGCCGTCATCGCGGGATGCCTGATCCTGCTTGCGCCCTGGATCGGCCCCGGCAAGGGGCTGGCGCAGGGCGGCGAGCGGCCCTTGCTGGTCGAGGGGCGCAAGACGGTCTACCAACGGGTGCTGACCCGTCCCGGAGCGCGTGGCCATGGCGCACCGGATGCAGAGGCGTCGCGCGATTACCCGGCGTTTCAGCCGCTTTATGTCTATGACGCCGAGCCGGGATGGTTGCGGGTCGGCCCCACGATCAACGGCGGGGCGGAGGCATGGGTTCAGACCGGTGCAGTGGTGCCGTGGAAACAGAACATTGTCGCGGCCTTTACCAATCGCGCGGGGCGCGAGCGGCAATTTCTCTTTGACAGCGAAGACCGGCTTCGCGGGTTGATGGAACATGAAGCCCTGCGCGAGACGCAGGCGCAGATGCTGGCCGAACTGGCCGATGACGCGCTGCCCGAAACGCGCGGCGTGGTTGCCGTCGAGCCGGCGGAATATGTCAATATCGTCGACCGGCTCTACCTGATGCCGATCCTGGATTTCGTGCAGGATTTGCATCCGCTGAACTACGAGGAAAACCTGCTGATGAAGGTTGCCTCGGTGCCGTTGCGCAGCGCGGCGGAACCGGCGCAGGCCCAGGCGGACAGTTTCGATGCCGGTATCGTCTTTGTCTTTGACACCACCCAGTCGATGGACCCCTATATCCAGCGCACCCAAGCGGCGGTAGAGCAGGTTGTCGACGAGTTGCAGGGCACCGAGATCGGCGAGCGCGTACAATTTGGCGTCGTGGCGTTTCGCGACAATACCGGGGCGGCTCCGGGGCTGGAATATCGCACCCGCACCTTGCTGCCGCTGCAACGGCGCCAGGACCAGACCCCGGTTGTTGCCACCATCCGCGCCGCCACGCGGGTGGCGCAGGTCAATTCCCCGGGGTTCAACGAAGACAGCCTTGCGGGGGTCGAGGATGCGGTCGATCTGACCGATTGGAACGGCGGCGGGCAAGACCCCTTTGATGCGCGCATCGTGATCCTGATCACCGATGCCGGCCCCAAGGATGTGCGCGATCCGAACGCCCGGTCCCAGATCGGCGTGCGCGAGTTGCAGCGCGATGCGCAGGACAAGGGCGTGGCGATCATGACCCTTCACCTGCAAACCCCCGCCGGGGGTGGGGCGCAACATGCCTATGCGGCGGCGCAGTATCGCGACCTGTCGCGGTTCCATGATGACACGTTCTATTACGGGATCGAGGACGGATCGCCGCAGGCATTCCAGCAATCGGTGACGCGGCTTGTCACCGGCATAACCGACGTGATCCGGGTGGCGCGCAATGACCGGCCGGTTCTGTCTCCCGAGGATTCCGGGCAGGAGCTGGTCAATCTGGGGTTGGCGCTGCAACTGGCCTATCTCGGGCGTTTGCGCGACACCCAGGCGCCGGATGTGATCGAGGGATGGGTTTCGGAAAAGGCGGTCGAAGAGCCCACCAAGCTGGCCATCGAGCCGCGGCTGCTGGTGACCAAGAATGAAATGGCGACCATGGCGGACCTGCTGTCGCAGCTTCTGACCCTGGGCGAGCAGAGCCGCGATGCCGAGGATGCGGCCAGCTTTTTCACCCAGGTGCGCGATGTGGTCGCGCGCATGGCGCAGAACCCGGACCGGTTGATCAACACCGAGAGCGACACGCTGGGCGGGGCGCTCGAATTTCTCGATGATCTGCCCTATGAAAGCCAGCTTATGCTGACCACCGAGGACCGCTGGGCGCAGAGCGCGATGAACCGGCGGGCGATCCTGGACGGGATGCGGCAAAAGCTGGTTCAGTATCGCAAATGGCTGCTCGATCCCGAGGTCTGGACCGCGCTCTATGCCGGCGCGCCGGATGGCGAATATGTCTTTGCGATGCCCTTTGACGTGTTGCCATAGGGGCGATGGTGCGTGGGTTGATCGTTACCAATGGCCGGATCGAACTGCGCGACGGGGACCGTGCGTTCCGGTTGTGCGTGGAACGGCTGGCGCTGGATCCGGGCCAGGCGGTGGCGCTGACCGGGGCCAGCGGGTCGGGCAAGACCCTGCTGCTGGAAATGCTCGGCCTGTTGCGCGCGCCGGGCACGGGAACCGGCTATACCTGCGACAACGTCGATCTGGCCGGTCTTTGGCACCGGGGCGCGCGCAACCCCGACCTCGCGCGGATGCGTGGACGGATGTTCGGCTTTGTGCCCCAGGCCGGTGGATTGATGCCGTTCCTGTCCGTTGCCGACAACATTGCCCTGCCTCAGCGGGTGACGGGGCGCATCGATACGGATTGGTGCGGGGCCCTGCAAGACCGGCTCGGACTTGCGGATGTTGCCGCGCTGATGCCCGGTGCCCTGTCGATCGGCCAGCGCCAGCGTGTCGCCATCGCCCGCGCGCTGGCGCATCGTCCGCCCTTTGTCATCGCCGATGAGCCGACGGCGGCGCTGGACAGCGACACGGCGGATGCGGTTCTTGAACTGCTGCTCTCCACGGCGTCTGAACAGGGCAGCGGGGTGATCCTGTCAAGCCACGACACCGGGCGCATCGCGCGATTTGCCATGCCGCGTCTGACCCTGACCACAAGCGCCGAGGACCGGCTGGTGAGCAGCAGACTGGACCCGGTGCCATGCTGATTGCGCGGCTCGCGTGGCGCGACCTGATGCGGGATCGGTTTTTCCTGTTCTGCAACGTGGCGATCATGGTTGGCATACTGGTGCCGTTGCTGGTGCTGTTGGGGGTCAAGAACGGCGTCTATTCGGCGCTGATCGGAGAGATGATGGCGGATCCCGCGACCCTGCAGATCGACACGCAGGGCAACGCCGCCCTTGTCGACGGCGATCTGGCCCCGCTGCGCGAATGGCCTGAGATCGCCTTTATGACCCCCAAGGTGCGCAGCCAGTTCGATTTCATGAATGTGCGTGCCAAGGGCGGGCGTCGAATGCGCCCGGCGCTGGTGGTGCCTTCGGGGGCGGGGGATCCGACTTTGCCAGAGGGGGCAGAGATCAGCGGCAACGCGGTGGCCGTCAGCGCGCAACTGGCCGCGCAGCTTGAGCTGCAAACCGGCAGTGCCCTGCAATTGATCAGCCAGGCCGAGGGGCGGCCACGGCAACTGGTCTTGTCGGCCACGGTGGCGGCGGTTCTGCCCGAGGGCGCGGTTTCCGGTCGCGCGGTTCTGGCGCCGTTTCACATGCTGGACCTGATCGAGGCGTTTTACGATTCCTACAGCCTGCCGGAGCATGGCATCACTGGCACCCGTGACCTGACCGAACGCGTCCCGTCTTATGAGGGGGTGCGGGTTTATGCCCGGACCCTTGCGGATGTCGCGGGGTTGCAGGCCCGGATCGAGCGGCAATTGTCGATCGGGACCACCGCCCGCACCCGCGAGATCGAGAGCCTGCTGGGGCTGGGGCGCAAGTTGAACCTGGCGCTTGGGCTGACCGCGGCGCTTGCGGCTTTGGGTCTCGGGGCGGCGCTGGTGCTCGGCTTCTGGTCGGATGTCAGCCGTAAGAGGGTGGTTCTGGCCGGGATCGCGTTGCTGGGGGTGCCGGGGCATGTGCTGGCGCTGTTTCCGGTGGTGCAAGCGTTGATCACCTCGGTCGCCGGCCTGGCGGTTTCTTTCCTGCTCTATCTCGGGGCCGGGCGCATCGCGGCGGCGATGTTCGGACAGGGGCTGCCGGGCGGGGCGGCGCTGACCGTGATCCCGCCGGGGCAGGGGGTTGCGATATGTGCCGGGGTGCTGGTGCTGGTGCTCGGGGCGGCGGCGGTTGCCGCCTGGTCGGCGCAGCGGCTCGATCCGGCAAGTGTTTTGCGCGAGGGGGCCTGATCATGCGCCGGTGGTTGATTGCCTGTCTGACCCTGCTTGCCGTCCCGCTCGCGGCGCAAGAGGCCTGGCCGCCCGAGCTGACCGATCCGGCGCATGAAACCGCGCCGGCCGACCTGCTGCTGCCGATGCCCTGCGGCGCGGCGATGGCGTTTCAGCGGGTCAATGTTCCGGTCGAGGCAAATGACCCGCTGGCCGACCGCCGTGTCAGGCTGGGCCAGTCGGGGGATCAGACCGGCTATTCCGATTACCTGCTGCCCGCCTACCTGCGCGGCCCGTTTCTGGATGAAGCCACCGGGACCACGCATTACTTCATCGCGCGCTATGAACTCACCCGTGGCCAGCACCGGGCCCTGATGGGGGATTGCGCGCCGCCGAGCCGCGCCGACCGGCTGGCGCAGGGGGGGCTGGGCTGGCTGGATGCGGCGGCGCTGGCGCAACGCTACAACGAATGGCTGTTGCAGACCGCCGCCGAGACATTGCCCCGCGCCGATGGGGTTCCCGCGTTCCTGCGCCTGCCGACCGAGGCAGAGTGGGAATACGCGACACGCGGCGGCGCGCGGGTGGATGCCACCTTGTTTCCCGCGCCGCTGTTCTTTGGCACGGGCGACCTGCGGGAATATGCACTGTTTCAGGGCGGCGGTGCATCGCGTGGCACGCTGGGGCCGGTGGGGCTGCGCAAGCCGAACCCGCTGGGCCTGTTCGACGTCTACGGCAATGCCGAGGAGCTCATGCTCGAACCCTTCCGCCTGAACGCGGTGGGCCGCTCCGGTGGGCAGGTCGGGGGCATCGTGACGCGCGGGGGATCGGTGCTGTCCACCGCCCAGCAGCTCTATAGCGCCCAGCGGACCGAATACCCGCCCTATGATGTCGCCAGGGGCACTCCGTTGCGGGGCGAGACATTTGGCCTGCGCCTGGTTCTGGCAGCACCGATCACCACCAGCGATCGGCGGCTGGCCGGGATTCGCGCGCGCTGGATGGAATTGGCCAATGCCGCGCATGTCAACACCGATGCCGACCCGGTGGCCCGGATCACCACGCTGATCGAGGCCGAGATCGACCCCGGACGCCGCGACGCGCTTGACGATCTCAAGCTCGAATTCCGGCGGGCCCGCGACCGTACCCAGACCGCATTGCAACAATCGGCGCGCGCCACGCTGCTGGCGGGCGCGGTGTTTGTAGAATCCCTCGACGAGAATGCCGACGACATTGCCAACAAGGCGGGAAACATCAGGATGCTGGTCGACCTTCAGCGCGCCGGCGACAACAGCGCGGTCTATGGCCGCCAGGTCGAGAAACATGTCTCGGAAATCAAGCAGATGCGGCAGGTACAATCGACCTATCTTCTGTCATTTCGCGCCGCCCTGGACACGCTGACAACGGATATCGACCCGGACGACCGCCAAGCCGCCTATGGTGTGCTGCGCGAGGAGCTGGCGCTCTCTGATCGTGTGAACACGTTGCGTACGCTCGAGCGGTTCTGGCGGGATCTGGCGGTTTACGAGACCCGCCCGGACATCAGCCCGGCGCAATTGCTCGAGGTTGCGCTGGACTGACGGGTCGGCCCCGAACTCTTCACATTGCTGCCAGAAACCGCTGCTAGAATGGCATTTCAGGCCGCGAATCTTGACAAAAAGGGCCATGAATGGTCCGCTGGGTGAGTGGAATTGGTATTTCAACCGCAAAGGGCGCTTTGGTCGGGGTCGATCCCGTCATTGGTTCCGCCCTTAAAAGCGTGAGGTTAAAAATATGTTTAGCAAGAAATTGATGACGTCCTTCGTGATCGCCAGCCTGATCGCCGTCCCGGCGCAGCGTGCCGTGGCTGGCGACGCCGGCAAGATTCTGGGCGGTGCCCTGTTGGGCGCCGCGATCATGCACGGGGTTCAGCAGAACAAGCAGCGACAGCGCACCACGACACGGCGCACCTATAGGAGCGGTATCTCGTCCGCGCAGCGCGCCGAGAACCGCCAGGTGCAAACATCTCTGAACTACTTTGGGTATCATGTGGGCACGGTCGACGGCTCGCTCGGACGCAAGAGCCGCGCCGGGATTTCCCGCTATCAGGCCGATATGGGGTTCCAGCCGGACGGTTACCTGGACACCTATGAAAAGGACTTCCTGCTGAGCAGCTACCAGCGCGCGCTGGCGAGTTCGTCGGTGCCGCCCTACAATCAGGTCGTCGCGACCCAGGGCTATGGCGGCCTGTTGCGCACCTATCGGAACGAGCAGCTGGGCATCCAGACCCCCAACCCGAATATCCAGAGCGCCGCAGTTGCCGCGCCGGCCCCGGCACCCGCGCCGGTTCCGATGGCGGTCGCGCCGGCCCCGGTTCCGGTGGCCGCTCCGGCTCCGGCACCAGCGCCCGCCCCGGCCCCCGTGGCGACACAGCCCGAGCCGGTCACCGCGCGGGCCGACACCGGTGCGCTGCCGGATTTCACCTTTGGCCAGGTGGCAAAGTCGGTGAACGAATATTGCAACGAGATCAACGTGTTGACGGCGGCAAACGGGGGTATCACCACGGCGGGCCGGGTGACGGACGCGGAATTCGCGCTGAACGAGCAATTCTGTCTGGCGCGGACCCATGCGATGGCGGAAAGCACGTCAATCGTGTCGACGATCCCGAACATGACCGACGCCCAGATCCTGCAACAATGCGAAGGCCTGTCCCAGGCTATCGCGCCGCATATGGTCGCGCTTGAAACCGCACGGCCTGACAAGGTGATCGGGGATACGGCGGGCTTCCTGCAAGGGTCCGGGCGTCCGATGGATCAGCTGGTCTCGGCGGGCAAGGTGTGCCTTGGGGTTGGCTATCGCACCGACAACGCGTCGATGGCGCTGGCCTCGTCGGTGCTTCTGGCCTCTGCCGGACAGCTTGGATACGGCGAAATGGTCAGCCACCAAATGCGCGAAGGCTTTGGCACCGCGAAAACCTCGGCGCAGCAATCGGGCGCGTGGATGAACCTCGCTGTGGATTCGCTGGCCGGTGGCGGTTCGACCGTTCTGGGTCAGTCTTCGGATCGTGTCGCGGTTCTCAAGGAAGCGATGCAGGGCGGCAGCTCGCCCTCAAGCGCGGCGGCGGCCCTGCCAGTTTTTGGGGTTCCGTCGAATAACTAACGCGTCCCGCCCATCAATCGGTTGGACGGAATACGCGTTCGGGCCGATAGCGCGGAGCTGAATGGCAAGCCAAATAACAACCCCGGCACGTGTCAGGCGCGCCGGGGTTTTCATTGGCAAGCGGCCTTGCGGCGCGGCACCGCCTGCGGCCCCATCGGGATGCGGAATGGTTTAAATTACCGGTGCATGCTGTGCGCGCGGCTCAGATTTTCCTTCTGAGGATTTCCTGGCGCTTCTTTTCATATTCTTCCGGCGACAGGGCGCCGGCATCCAGCGCGGCTTTCAGGTCGGTCAATTCTTGCCCCGTGGTTGCGGTGGTCATGTTCGTGGTGTTGCGCGCGCCGCCGCCGCCACAGGCCGAAACCGTGGCAAGTGACAGGATGAGAATACCGCTGATCGCGATGCGTTGCATGAGGGTTCCTTGCTGCTCTGTGGCGTGTTCTGCATGGGCGTACTCTTCGCTCTATACCGGCAAGGTTAATGCCACGGTTAACGCGGGCCACCGGCTGTGAAAAATTGCGAGCATTGACGCAAGGCAGGGCTGGAATTTCCGTGGCAAACCGGTCAGCCTGAGCCCAAGGCATATTCGGAGACCCGGCATGATCATCGTTCATCACCTCAACAACTCGCGGTCGCAGCGGATCCTCTGGCTGCTTGAGGAATTGGGGCTCGACTATGAGATCAAGACCTATCAACGGGATCCGGAAACCAACCTCGCGCCGCCGGAATTGCTTGATATTCATCAACTTGGCAAGTCGCCGATGATCGAGGATGATGGCCGCCTGATCGCCGAGAGCGGGGCCATTGTCGAATATCTCTGCGCCCGTTATGGCAAACACATGGTGCCGCCGGTGGCCAGCGACGCCTGGATCACGCACCAGGAATTGATGCATTTCGCCGAAGGGTCGGCGATGACCCCGATCCTGCTGGCGCTCTATGTCGGGAAACTCGGGGCTGCGGGTGCCCCCCTTGGCCCCCGGATCGAGCAGCAGCTCGCGGTGCATTTCAACTATATGGAGGCGGTTCTGCGCCCCTCGGGGCATTTTGTGTTCGACGATCTGTCGGCGGTGGACATCATGATGAGCTTTCCCGCCGAAGTCGCGGTGCGGCAGGGACGGGGGGATGCGCATCCCAAGCTGGCGGAGTTTGTCGAAAGCATCCACGCGCGCCCCGGCTTTGTTCGCGCATTGGAGCGCGGTGGCAGCTATGCCTTTGCATAAGGCCCGCGGCGGGGGCGGTCCTATCCGCCCTTGAGCCTCTGCATCAGGAACACTTCGCTATCCGGTTGCACCGGTTCGGTCAGGCTGCTGGCGATGACCCGGCCATCCACCGCAACCGAGACCCCCGCATCAATGGCATCCTGAAGCCCTGGATGCGCTGTGACGAGGCCCTCAAGGACCTCGCCAACTGTTTTTGCTTCGACCTCGACCTTGTCCTTGCCATCGGCAAAGGCACGCAGGCCGGACCAGAGGTTGACCTCAACCATCCCGTTGCCGGTCCAGCGCGGCGAGAATGCGCGGCGGCGACATCGGCAATTCGCGCAGGCGCACGCCGGCCGCGGCCGATACCGCGTTGGCGATGGCGGCCAGCGGCGGACAGATCGAGGTTTCGCCCACGCCGCGCACCCCATAGGGGTGGCCGGGATTGGGAACCTCGACAATGACGGTGTCGATCATCGGCAAATCGCTGGCGACGGGGATGCGATAGTCAAGGAACACGGCGTTTTGCAGGCGGCCATCCGCGCCATAGATATATTCCTCGTTCAGCGCCCAGCCGATGCCCTGTGCCGCGCCGCCCTGGTACTGGCCCTCGACATAGGTGGGGTGGATCGCCTTGCCGGCATCCTGCACCACGGTATAGCGCACGACGCTGGTCTTGCCGGTGTCGGGATCGACCTCGGCATCGACGATATGGGTGGCAAAGCTGACGCCCGCGCCTTCGGGCGTGGCCTCGAAATGGCCGACGATCGGGCCGCCGGTTGCGCCCATGCGCCTGGTGATCTGGTCGATCGGCAGCGGGTCGAAATCACCGGCGTTGGGGCCGGAGGGCACGGCACAGCCGTTTTCCCATTTCACCGCGTCCTCGGGAATACCCCATTTCGCGGCGGCACGGGCGCAGAGTTTCCTGACCGCATCGCGCGCCGCCTGGATCGTTGCAAGACCGCTGGCATAGGTGACGCGGCTGCCATGGCTGACCTCGTTATAGCCAAGCGTCGCGGTGTCGGCGATGGTCACGCGGATGTTCTCGTAAGGAATGCCCAGCTCTTCGGCGGCCATCAGCGCCATTGACGCGCGGCTGCCGCCGATATCCGGGGTGCCGACGGCAAGCTGTGCGGTGCCGTCTTCGGAAAGGGCAAGGGTAACAGCGGTTTCACCGCCATGGTTGAACCAGAACCCACAAGAGATCCCGCGCCCCTGACCGGGTTTCAGCGGGGCGGAATAATGCGGGTGCGCCTTGGCTGCTTCGAGCGTCTCCACCAGCCCGATCTGGTCGAACATCGGACCAAAGCTTGCCTTGGTGCCTTTCTTGGAGGCGTTCTTGAGCCGGGTTTCAATCGGGTCGAGCCCAAGTTGGTTGCACAGTTCGTCAATCACCGATTCCACGGCAAAGGCCGCCATGGGCGAACCGGGCGCGCGATAGGCGGCCTGTTTCGGGCGGTTGGCAATGACATCATAGCCTACCTGATGCACGTTCTTGAGCGCATAGGGCGCAAAGGCGCACATGGCGGTGAATTCCATCGGCGCACCGGGGAACGCGCCGCCCTGCAGGCGGAACACCCCCTTGGCGGCGGTGATGGTGCCGTCCTTTTTCATGCCGATCTTGATGTCCATCGAGGTCGACGCGGTGGGGCCGGTGGCCTTGAACACGTCCGCGCGCGGCATCACCAGCTTGACCGGCTTGTTGGTCTTGCGCGCGAGCGCTAGGGCGACCGGTTCGATGAATACAGCGGTCTTGCCGCCAAATCCGCCGCCGATCTCGCTGGCCGTGACACGCAGGTTGGCGGTTTCGATACCCAGCAGCGCAGCACAGATTTTCTGCACGTTCCAATGACCCTGGGTACAGCACCACAGCTCGCCCTTGCCGTCACCGCCCAACGTGGCGAGACAGGCATGGGGTTCGATATAGCCCTGGTGGGTCGCCTCGGTGCGGAAATGATCTTCGATCACCAGGTCCGCCTCGGCAAAGCCGGCATCCACGTCGCCATGGCCGCTCTCGTGATAGCGCACCACATTGGGATGCAGCCCCTCGGGCACCGATTTGTCGGCGGTGCCCGCACGGATCACCGGCGCGTCTTCGGCCATGGCCGCGTCGACATCGGTGACATGGGGCAGGATCTCGTATTCCACTTCGACCAGCTTGGCCGCGTCGCGGGCGATCAGCGCGCTGGTTGCCGCCACCGCCGCAACCGCATGCCCGTCATAAAGCGCGGTATCGTCGGCCATGACGTTTTCGAGAACGTTCCAGTTTTCGCCCGTCAGGCCGCTGGCAAAATCGGCGCGTGTAACCACACCCTTGACCCCGGCAAGCGCCTCGGCCTTGCTGGTGTCGATCTTCTTGATGCGGGCATGGGCGTGGGGGCTGCGCACGATGGTGGCAAACAGCATCCCCGGCGCGGTGACATCGGCCCCGAACCGCGCGCGGCCCGTGACCTTGTCCAGACCGTCAGGCCGGTTTGGCCGGGTGCCGACCTGGGTGAATCCGGTGTTTTTTTGTGCATCCAGTGCCATTACGACGCCTCCCGCATGTCTGCCGCCGTATCCATCACGGCGCGAATGATCTTGTCATAGCCGGTACAGCGGCACAGGTTGCCCGCCAGCCAATAGCGCACCTCGGTTTCCGTCGGATCCGGGTTCTTTTCCAGCAACGCCTTGGTCGCGACCAGGATGCCGGGGGTGCAGATCCCGCATTGCAGGGCAGCGTATTCGATGAATTTCTGTTGCAGCGGATGCAAGTCCTCGCCGGTGGCCATGCCTTCGATGGTGGTAAGCTCGCGTCCCTCGGCCTCGGCGCCCAGCATCAGGCAGGAACAGACCAGGCGTCCGTCCAGCGTGACCGAACAGGCCCCGCAATCGCCGGTGCCACAGCCTTCCTTGGCACCGGTCAGGCCCAGCCGGTCGCGCAGAACGTCCAGCATGGTTTCGCGCGGGTCGCACAGGTATTCGACCTCGTCGCCGTTGATCGTGGTGGTGACGTGTATCTTGCTCATGGTTCAGGTGTCCTTCTGGCCCTTGGCGCGGGCATAGGCGATCTTGGCGGCGCGCTGCGCAAGAACGCCTGCAACATGGGTGCGGAACTTGATGGTGCCGCGCTTGTCATCAATCGGAGAGCAGGCCGCGCTGGCGGCCTCGGCGAGGGCGGCGAGGGCTGCGTCATCCAACGTGGTGCCGATGATCGCCCGGGCCGCGTCAGCGACCAGCCGCACGGTTGGCGCAACCGCGCCAAGGGCAACGCGGGCCTCGGTGATGGTGTCGCCGTCAAGGCGCAGGTTGACGCCGCAACCGACAACCGCGATGTCCATTTCGGTGCGCGGGATGAACCGCAGATAGGCGTCGCCGCCATTGTCCCCGCGCGGTGGAATCGTGACCGCGGTGATCATTTCGCCGGTCGCGAGGCTGGTCTTGCCGGGGCCGGTGGGAATGTCTTCGACGGCAACCTCGCGGGCGCCGTCCGGGCCGGTCACGGTTACGGTGATGCCGGCGGCAACCATTGCCGGCACCGCGTCGGCGGCGGGCGAGGCGTTGCAGAGATTGCCTACCATGGTGCAGCGTCCCTGCACCTGGGTCGAGCCGATCAGGTCGGTTGCCTCGACCACGCCGGGCCAGTCGCCGCCCAGGTCGGGATGCTCGCTCATTTCCGCGCCGGACACGGCAATGCCGATCTGCCAGCCGCCGTCGGCGGTGCGGGTGATCTGGTTTACGCCATTGATTCCCTTGACGTTGATCAGGGTGTCGGGGGTCAGGATGTCGGCCCGCATCTGGACGAGCACATCGGTGCCCCCGGCGAGAAAGCGTGTCGTGCCGGTGGCCTGAGCCGCGATGGCGATGGCGTCATCAAAACTGGTCGGCGTGTGGTACTGCATGTGTCGGGCTCCCGCTGGACTTCGGCGGCAACTGTTTCAGATCGCGCGGGCAACGGCAACACCCGCCAGACCGTTTGCATCACTCTTTGACCTGCGCTTAGGATCGGGCAAAATCGGCAGGGGCGGGGAATGACAGAGATGAACGGTGCAGAGAGCCTTGTGCGGTCGCTGATCGCAAGCGATGTAGAGACCTGTTTCACCAATCCGGGCACATCCGAGATGCATTTCGTGGCGGCGCTGGACAAGGTGCCGGGGATGCGCTCGGTGCTGGCCCTGTTCGAGGGCGTCGCGACCGGGGCGGCGGATGGCTATTTCCGGATGGCGGGGAAGCCGGCCTGTACCCTGCTGCATCTGGGGCCCGGTCTGGCAAACGGGCTGGCCAATCTGCACAACGCGAAAAAGGCCGGGTCCGGGGTGGTCAACATCGTGGGCGAACACGCGGCCAGCCATATCGAACTGGACGCGCCGCTGACCTCGGATATCGCCGGCATCGCGCGCCCGGTGTCGCATTGGGTTCATGCCTCGGCCAGCGCCGCCGATGTCGGTGCCGATGCCGCGCGCGCGGTACAGGCGGCGCGCACCCCGCCCGGTCAGGTGGCGACGCTGATCCTGCCCAGCGACACGGCCTGGACAGCGGGCGGGCAGGTGGCAGACCCCTGTGCGGTGCCCGGGCGCGGGCATCTGGATACCGGTGCGCTTGAGCGGGCCATCGCGGCGCTGGACGGGCCAGACAGCCTGCTCCTGCTGGGCGGCGGCGCGCTAAGTGATGCGGGGCTGGACGCGGCGGGCCGGATCGCCGCGCGCACCGGGTGCGCGCTCTTGTCGGAATGGTCCAACGCCCGCATGGAGCGGGGCGCGGGCCGGGTTGCGGTCGGCAAGGTGCCGTACCCGATCGACCTTGCGCTGCAAGCGCTTGCGGGGTTCCGCCGCATCGTTCTGGTCGGGGCGCGCGCGCCGATCGGCTTTTTTGCCTATCCGGGCAAACCCGCGATCCTGAGCCGCGACGATGCCGAGATCATCGCGCTGGCCGGGGCCGGGGATGACCTGACCGGTACGCTCGATGCGTTGTCGGATGCGGTGGGCGGGGTCGGGGTGGCCGCGGCGGGTGTGGGCACACGCCATGACATTGCGCTGCCGCAAGGGGCGGCGACACCGGAAGCGATTGCCGCTGTTCTGGCGCGCATGATCCCGGACGATGGCATCGTGGTGGACGAGTCGATCACCACCGGGCGGGCGTTTTTTGCCGCCACCACCGGGGCCGCGCCGCATACCTGGCTGAACAATTGCGGCGGATCCATCGGCTATGGCCTGCCGGTGGCCATCGGGGCGGCGGTTGCCAGTCCCGAGCGCAAGGTCCTTGCGCTGATCGGGGATGGCAGCGCGATGTACACACCTCAGGCCCTGTGGACGATGGCACGCGAACAGCTGGACGTGACCATCGTGATCCTTGCCAATCGCAGCTATGAAATCCTGCGCGGCGAGTTGACCAATGTGGGGGTGCAGAACCCCGGTCCGCGCGCGGTTGACATGCTGTCGCTGAGCCGTCCCGATCTGGGCTGGGTCGAGATGGCGCGCGGCATGGGCGTTGATGGCTGCCGTGCGGGGGACGCACCGGGGCTTGAGGCGGCAATCAGGGCCGGGCTGGCAACATCCGGTCCCTACCTGATCGAGCTGGACTGCTGAGCCGCCAATCCCGCAGGAAACACAGGAGATGAACATGGAGATTTTTCCCGCAGGCCAGCGCCCCTCACGGCGTGCCCCCGCCGAATGGTTCACCGGAACCGTGTGGCAGGACCCGGTTGTCGAGGCCCCGGAGCCCGCCCGCCTGCGCGCCTTGCAGGTGCGTTTTGAACCGGCTTCGCGCACCGCCTGGCATACGCATCCATTGGGTCAGACGCTCTATGTCACCGATGGCGTCGGGCTGGTCGCGCTGAGGGGGGCCGCGCCGCGTGTGATCCGTGCCGGCGATACGGTGTGGATTCCGCCGCATGAAGAGCATTGGCACGGTGCCGCGCCAGACACCGGCATGACCCATATCGCCATGCAGGAGGCGCTGGACGGCTCGGTCGCCAACTGGCTGGAACATGTCTCTGAAAAAGATTACAGCGCCCCGCCGCAGGCGTGACGCTGTTCCTGCCGGTCGATGCAGGTGCCGCAGCCGGGCCGCGGCGCCGAGATCGCGACCGTTTCGCGCCCTAGAACGGGATTTCGTCATCCATGTCGCGCGAGGACGGGGCGCTCTGGCCGCCGCCGCCGCCATACTGGTTGTCCTGCGGGCCGCTGTCATAGCCACCCTGGCCCCCACCATAGCCGCCGCCCTGGCCACCGCCGTAACCACCGCCGCCGCCGCCACCGCCTTCGCGACCGTCCAGCATGGTCAGCGTGCTGCCGAACCCTTGCAGAACGACCTCGGTGGAATAGCGATCCTGCCCCGACTGATCCTGCCATTTGCGAGTTTGCAGCTGGCCCTCGAGATAAACCTTGGAGCCTTTGCGCAGGTATTGTTCCGCCACCCGCACGAGCCCTTCGTTGAAGATCGCGACCGAATGCCACTCGGTCCGTTCGCGCCGTTCGCCGGTATTGCGGTCTTTCCATGTTTCGGAGGTGGCGATCCGCAGGTTGCAGACCTTGCCGCCGTTCTGAAACGTGCGCACTTCGGGATCGCGGCCGAGGTTTCCGATGAGAATGACTTTGTTGACTGAGCCGGCCATGGCGCTTCCTGTTCCTGTGAGTTGTAGACTGCATCCGAATCCTGACGATCCGGTTTGCGCCAGCCTATACGCCCATCGCCAAGGATAAAACATTGGAAAACCCGCCATCACGCCGATGTCTGGTCTTTCCGGACGAATTGGGTATATTGCGCGCCGAGGAACAGTGAGCAGGAAGTGAA
The DNA here is from genome assembly GCF_049800935.1 of Microbulbifer sp. S227A. Lineage (NCBI taxonomy): Bacteria > Pseudomonadati > Pseudomonadota > Gammaproteobacteria > Cellvibrionales > Microbulbiferaceae > Microbulbifer > Microbulbifer sp. S227A. The sequence continues at coordinate 448,751 of NZ_JBNAFZ010000003.1, forward strand.
CCGGATGCGCAGGTTGGCGTTGACGATTGCGATTGCCGGCATCGGAATGACCCATGCCGCACAGGCGGACATGTTCTCGACCCGGGGCAAGCGGGATCTCTTTGCGGCTCAGACGCGGGTGCTTGATGGCCGCGCATCCAAGCAATACGCAAACTCTGCCCGGCTGAAGCCGCCGACGATCCATACGCCCAGCAAGGGGGGCACACAGGCCTATCGCGGCAAGTATCGCGGCAAGTACCTCGACATGGCCAAGGACGCGGCGCGACGCCACAATGTGCCCGAGGAATTGTTTGCACGGCTGGTGCAGCAGGAATCCGGCTGGAATCCCGATGCCCGCTCGCACAAGGGGGCGCTCGGGCTGGCGCAGCTGATGCCGGCCACCGCCCGTGCCCTGGGGGTCAACCCCAAGGATCCCTATGAAAACCTCGATGGCGGCGCGCGCTACCTGGCGCGGCAATTCCGCGAATTCGGATCCTGGCGGCTGGCGCTTGCCGCGTATAACGCCGGTCCGCAGGCGGTCAAGAAACACGGTGGGGTGCCACCCTACAAGGAAACCAAGAATTACGTCAAGGTGATCTGGGGCAGCTGACACCCGGCTCGCGGCCCATCCTCTGGCGGACGGGCCGGCGTTGGCGATCGCTATTCGGCGGCGATCTTGATGACCGGTTCCATCTCGGCGAATTTCTCGTCGCTCAGGTGGCATTTGACCTGATGTTCGCCCGCCAGCATCCGCACCGGCGGCACCTCATTTTCGCAGAGATTGCCGGGCACTTCCGATTTCCATCGACAACGGGTCTGGAACGGGCAGCCGCTGGGCGGGTTCATCGCCGAGGGGATGTCTCCCTCAAGCACGATATGTTTCTTTTCAACCGAGGTGTCGGCGATGGGAACCGCCGAGAGCAGCGCCTCGGTATAGGGGTGATAGGGCGGTGCAAATACCTGGTCGGTAGTGCCGAGCTCGACCACATGGCCCAGATACATCACCATCACCCGGTCGGACAGGTATCGCACGATCGACAGATCATGGCTGATGAACAGCAGGGTGGTCTTTTCGTTGCGCTGGATCTCCATCAACAGATCGGTCACCGCCGCCTGTACCGACACGTCAAGCGCGGAAACCGGTTCGTCGGCAACCACGATCCGCGCGCCGCCGGCAAAGGCACGGGCAATGCCGACACGCTGTTTCTGACCACCCGACAGCTGCCGTGGCATCCGGTCGGCAAAGGCGCGGGGCAGCTTGACCAGATCGAGCAGTTCCAGCATCCGCGCCTTGCGCGCCGCCTCGTTGTCGCCGATGCCGAATATCTCCAGCGCCCGGATGATCTGGCGACCCACGGTCATCGACGGGTTCAGCGTGTCGAACGGGTTCTGGAACACCATCTGTACATCGCTGACCGTCCTGGTATCGCGCTTTTCGATGGGCACCTGCTCGATATTGCGGTTGTCCAGCAGGATCTGCCCCTCGGTGGCGGTTTCCAGCCCCATCAGCACCTTGGCAAAGGTGGATTTGCCGCAGCCGGATTCGCCGACAATGGCAAGCGTTTCGGATTCCCGCGCCTCGAAACTCAGGGTCTCGTTGGCCTTGACCACCTTCTTGCTGCCGCCGCCGAACATCGCGTTGGCGGCGACTTCGTAGTATTTCTTGAGCTTGTCCATCTTGAGGACAACCTTGCCGATTTCGCCCTTTTCCTTGGTCTCGCCCATTTCCACCGGCGCGTTCCAGTCGATCTCGCGGAACTTGAGACAGCGGGTGTGATGGCGATCATTGCCGGGCACGGGCTCCATCATGATGTCGCCCTGGTCACAGCGCCCGGCCTCGAAATAGTCGCAGCGCGGGCCGAAATTGCAGCCCCTGGGCCGTTCATGGGGCAGCGGGAAGTTGCCGGGGATCGCCACCAGCGGGCGGCTGTTCTTGTCGGCACCGGGCAGGGGGATCGAGCGGAACAGCGCCTGCGTATAGGGGTGCTGCATTTCGTCGAACACGTCCTCGATGCTGCCGCGCTCGACCGCTTCGCCGGAATACATCACGCAGATCCGGTCGCAGGTTTCCAGCACCAGCCCCAGGTTGTGCGAAATGAACAGCATGGATGTGCCGTATTTGCGGCCCAGATCCTTGACCAGTTCGACAATCGCCGCCTCGACCGTCACATCCAGCGCGGTGGTCGGTTCGTCAAGGATCAGCAGCGCCGGTTCCGACATCAGCGCCATGGCGATCACGATGCGCTGCTGCTGGCCGCCGGACAACTGGTGCGGGAAGGAATTGAGGATGCGTTTCGGATCGGGCAGCTTGACATCCGTGACCACCTGCAACGCCCGGTCATAGGCCTCTTTTTCCGATGCGCCCTGATGGATCATCGGCACTTCCATCAGTTGCTTGCCGATTTTCATCGCCGGGTTCAGCGAGGCCATCGGCTCCTGATAGATCATGGCGATTTCGCTGCCCCGGATGTCGCGCAATTCCTCTTCGCTCATCTCGGAGAGGTCGCGGCCCTTGAACTTGATGGAACCACCGACGATGCGGCCATTCTTGCCCAGATCCTGCATCACCCCAAGCGCGACCGTGGATTTGCCGCATCCGGATTCCCCGACCAGCCCGACCGCTTCGCCCGGTTGCACCGCGACCGAGAAATCCATGACCGCCGGGATTTCCCGCAGCCGTGTAAAGAACGAAATCGACAGCTTGTCGATTTCCAGGATCGGTCCGTCAAAGTCCCATTTTGCCATTGATCAACTCCCCTTTCCAAAGAGGTCGAGTAGCGTAGCGAGCGCGAAAAACAACGCAGATATGCCTGAAGCAATTGCGGCATATCTACTTTTCTTAGCATTACCTTGCGCCCACAGAAGAGCTGGCGAAGGGTTGGCTTCCGAATCATCTGGCGCGTAGGTGCCGTAGCCGTATGTAGCTGGTGGTTCGGTGCTAGCACTTAGGAACCAAAATATTGAGGCAACCAATGCAGCGCAGATCGCAATGATGTTTGCAGTAAGGCCCAGCATTAGTCTTTTAGACTCTCTTCACGCAGCCCATCGGCCAGCAGGTTGAGCCCCAGAACGAGGCTCAGCAATGCAAAGGCCGGGGGCAGGGCGGGGTGCAGGTAGATCGACAAGAGCTTGCGCCCCTCGTTGATGGTGCTGCCCCAGTCCGGGCTTTCCGGCGGCAGGCCAAGGCCAAAGAAGCCGAGAGTGCCGAGCAGGATCGTGGTATAGCCGATACGCAGGCAGAAATCGACGATCAGCGGCCCGCGCGCATTGGGCAGGATTTCCCACAGCATGATGTACCACGGCCCTTCGCCGCGGGTCTGCGCCGCCGCCACGTAATCGCGCGTCTTGATGTCCATGGCCAGCCCGCGCACGATGCGGAACACCGTGGGCGAATTGACGAAGACCACCGAGACGAACACCACGAGGATGCCGCCGGGAATGTCAAAGATGTCGAGCACGCCGGGCAGGATCGCAACCTTGGTGCCCGCCTCGGAGATCAGCGACAGGTAAAGCCAGAGCATCACCCCCAACACCCCGATCAGCAACGGCGTGCGGAACCGGGGTTGCGTGTAATAGCGCGAATTCAGCAGCACGCCGACAAACACGATGGGGAAGATGAAGAGCACGGTGGCCATGTAGCTGGGCACGCCCGTCGCGACGATCTCCGGGGTCACCAGCAGGTAAAAGAGCAGGATCACCGGGAAGGCGAGGATCAGGTTGGCCAGGAAAGACAGCAACGTGTCCAGCCGCCCGCCGTAATATCCCGCCGGCAGCCCCAGCGTGATACCCACCATGAAGGCAAAGAGCGTGGCCAGCGGCGCGATCTGCACCACCACCCACGCGCCCTTGACCATGCGGCTGAAGACATCGCGCGCCAGGTTGTCTCCGCCCAGAAGATACCAGGCATACTGGCCGTCCTGGGGATCGCCGAGCGGGGTGCCGGGCACCTTGTTCTTCATGCCGGAAATCTGTGCCAGCGGATCATGGGTCACGATCAGGTCGAGCGCCCCGAAAATGCCGGTAAACACCCAGAACATCACCAGCGCAAAACCGACCATGCCGATTGGGCTGTCAAAGAGCTTTCCGTAAAGCCCGAGCTTGCGTTTGAACGCAACCGAGACCGCGAACAGGATGATGAGTGCGATCCAGACCGAGGTGAACTGATAGAGGACGCGGATGATGATGTCGAATGTGCCGAGAGGTTCCATGTTCTCTGCCCTCCCTTAAGAAATGCGGATGCGCGGGTTGAGGTAGACATAGCCGATATCCGATATCAGCTGGGTCACCAGCACCACGATGACAGAGACCACCGACACCGCCAGCAGTAGCTCGATGTCGTTATTCCCGGCGGCCTGAACCAGAACCCAGCCAAAGCCCTTGTAGTTGAACAGGGTCTCGACAATGACGACGCCGTTCAGCAGCCACGGGAATTGCAGCATGATCACCGTGAACGGCGCGATCAAAGCGTTGCGCAGGGCGTGTTTCAGAACGATATCGCGGAATTTCACACCTTTCAGCCGCGCGGTGCGGATATATTGCGCGGTCATCACCTCGGTCATGCTGGCGCGGGTCATGCGGGCGATATAGCCCATACCATAAAGCGAGATCGTCAGCACCGGCAGGAAGAAATTCTCGAATGTCGCATTCTCCATGGCGGATGTGGCGGTGCCCTTGAACCATTTCAGCCCGACCGCCGAAGAGGCGAACACCGCGATGAAGATCACGCCCGACACATATTCCGGCGTCGCGGTGGTGATGATCGAAAAGGTCGACAACGACCGGTCGGTGGCCGAGCCTTCGCGCATGCCCGCGAGCACCCCGACCAGCAGCGCGCTTGGCACCATGAGGACCAGAACCCAGAACATCAGCTTGCCGGTCAGCCCCAGACGGGTCGAGATGATGCCCGACACCTCGTCCTTGAACACCGTGGAAACGCCCCAGTCGCCTTGCAGAATGCCACAGAACCGCGGCGCGTCGGCGGCTTCCTCGGCGGTTGCGGTTCCACGGATACAACGTCCGGTCACACCCTCTTCACCCTCCAGCGTCCAGCCCGGCAACACGCCCAGCCACTGGCCGTATTTCACCGGCAGGGGCTGCATGTAGCCGCCCTTGGTCAGCCAGCTTTCGACCGCCTCGTCGGACATGCGGAAATTGCCCTGGGTCTTGGCGAGTTTTTCGAGGTTCGGGTAGAGATTGGTCAGAAAGAACACGATGAAGGTGAGGCAGATCGCCGTCAGTATCATCACGCCCGTCCGGCGCAGAATGAAGAGTCCCATGATGTCCCCTGTCGGTCAGGTGCGGGATGGCCCGGATTGAGTCCGGTGTCTGTCTTGCGGGGGGCGATTGTGGCCCCGGTCCCGAAAGGTGCCCGCCCCGTCGATGCGGGGCGGGGAAAACAGGGCGGCCTAGGAGGCCAGCCCCCATTTGTACTGGTGGTGCTCGAACGAGATGTGCTGGTCACAGTTGACCAGACCCTCGCGCATGTGGCGATAGAGCGCGCGCCAGTAGGGCTGGATCGTCACGCCCTCTTCCTGGATGACCGCCGCCGCCTTGCCGGCAATCTCGCGGCGTTTGTCGGCATCGGCAATCGACAGGGCCTCTTCGAGCAGCCCGTCGAATTCGGCGTTTGCCCAGCCGAACTCGTTCCACGCCTCGCCCGAGCGATAGGCCAGCGCCCAGATCTGCACGCCCAGCGGACGGTGGTTCCAGTTGGTCGAGCTGTAGGGATATTTCGTCCAGTCGTTCCAGAAGGTCGATCCCGGCAGCACCGAACGCTTGACCTGGATACCGGCGTCCCGCAGCTGCGCGGCCACGGCATCGGTGGTATTCTTGCGCCAGTCGTCGTCGATGGACAGCAGTTCGTGCTCGAAATCGAGCATCCCGGCCTCTTCCAGCAGCGCCTTGGCGGCGGCCGGGTCATGCTTGGCCGCGCCCACATCGAAATATTCCGGGTGCTTGGGGCCAAGATGGGTGTTTGCCGCAACCTCGCCGCGCCCACCATAGCCAAGCTCGAGCAGGACCGAGTTGTCGACCGCCATCGCCAGCGCCTGGCGAACCCGCTTGTCCGCATAGGGCTGTTTGCCATCGACCTCGGCAAGCTGGTTGGGGCGGATCACCACGGTGGCCATGGTGACCACTTCGGATTTCACCAGGCCCAGCCCGTCCAGAACGTCGATGAACTCGCCAACGCTTTCATGCAGCATATCGACCTCTTCGGATTCGATTGCCGCCAGCCACGCCGCGGGATCGGTGCCATAGTCGATATATTCGACCCGATCGAGATAGGGGCCGCCATAGACATCGGTGCCCCACCAGGCATGATCCGTGTTGCGCACCAGGGTGCATTTGACGCCGACTTCGAGCTCTTCCATGAGGAATGGCCCGGTGCCGACATTGGCGGTGAAATCCTCGGTCTGATAGGTCGAATGGGTGATCGCAGACGGGTAATCGGACATGCCAGCGATCAGCGAGATATCGGGTTTCGGCAGGTTCAGGCGAACGGTGTGATCGTCAACCACCTCGATGCCGCCTTCGACGGCCTTGCCCGACTCTTCATCGATCAGCGTGGCAAAGCGACCAGCCATCGAATTGCCTTCGACTCCCTTGTCGCACCAGCCGGCGATGTTGCGCGCAACGTCCTCGGCAGTAAAGGCGTCGCCATTGTTCCAGGTCACGCCCTGCCGCAGGTTCAGCGTATATTGTGTCGCGTCCTCGTTGATTTCCCAACTGTCGAGCAACATGCCGCGGAAGGTGCCGTCCGAATTGTACTCGACCAGGTACTCCAGCGTGCCGCGCGTCTGGTTGCCCATTTCGCTCCAGTCATAGGTGCGCGGATCCTTGAGCGGGCGCACGCTGGTCTGGACCCTGATGGTGCCACCCGCCTGCGGCTCGCCCTGGGCCTGCGCCGGCATCGGCAGCCCGGCCATGGCATAGGCGGCGGCGGTGGTGACGCCAAATGTCGACGCGCGCGCCAGGAAATCGCGGCGGGTAATCTTGCCCGCGCGATACTCCTCTGCATGCATCTCGGCAGCCCAATGGATCGGTTTGCCGTTGATTGTCTGCTGGGTCATCTAGTTCTCCCTGTTGATGTGATGATGATCTCGGAATGGCACACCCGTCATGTCCCGCGCGTTTTTTGCGGACCCATGCGAGGCTTATGAGTGCTTGTGACAACATTCCCTGTTGGCATTCGGCATGAGAATTGGCCTTGGGTCAATGATCGCTTTCGACATTCTGGTAATATTTGCGACATCTTCGATGTGGAAAAGCGACATCTGGTGTCGTGAATTGGCGGCATGCGGATAAGTTGCCGGGGCGCATGTCCGAACACGGGCGCGACCGCAACCGGGGTTTTCCCGCTCAGATTGCAGGGCTGACCGGACTCCAGCCCTGCATCCGGGCGCGGAACCATGTGCGCTGGCGTTTCGCGAACTGACGGGTGGCGATGGTGGCGCGTTCGCGGGCCTGCTCCAGGGTCAGTTCGCCGCGCAGATGTGCGACCAGCTCGGGCACGCCGATGGCGCGAAAGGCGGGCAGGGTCGGATCGTGATGCGGTAGCATCGCCCGCACCTCTTCAAGCGCCCCCATCTCCAGCATCTGATCAAAGCGGCGCGCGATTCGGTGGTTCAGCCAATCCTTTGGCGCATCAAAGACCAGCGGCGTGGTTTCGCTCAGGGGCAGCACCGGCGGCGGGGTCTCGGCCTTCCAGTCGGCAAGGGGACGCCCGGTGGTGGCCAGCACCTCATAGGCGCGCTGCACTCGCACGCGGTTGCGGATGTCGAGCCCGGCAAGCGTGCGCGCATCAACCGCGGCGATCAGGGCGTCGTGGCTCATCCTGTCGGCGGCGGCGCGAATCTCGGGCGGGGTCGGAGGAATATCAGCGATGCCCTGGGTCAGCGTGGAAAAATAGAGCCCGGTGCCACCAACGATGATCGGACGTTCCGCCGCCCCAAGCAACGGAATGACCTCGCGCAGCCAATGGCCTGCGGAATACGGCGTGTCGTGGGCGATATGGCCATACAGCCGGTGCGGCGCGCGGGCTTCTTCTCCGGCCGGGGGGCGGGCCGTCACGACGCGCCAGCAGCCATAAACCTGGCTGGCATCGGCGTTGACGATGATGCCGCCATGCCGTTCGGCGATTTCGAGCGCCAGCGCGGATTTCCCCGATGCGGTCGGCCCCGCGATCAGGACGGGTTTGTCGCGTGGAATATCAGGGAGTTGCATCTGTTTCTTCATGTCCCTTCGCCGCCGCCCGCGATTTTTCTGCGGTGCTTTGCCTGCGACAGCGGGATGGCGGATTGTACCCGGACGCAAATTCCTTCATTTTGCCCGCAAATAAACCCGTCCTGCCGCGGAGCGCAACATGACCACGTCCTCACCATCCGAAACCGCAACCGCCCAAGACGCAACGGCCTTTGGCCGGGTGATGCTCAAGATCTCGGGCGAAGCGCTGATGGGGGACCAGGGGTTCGGCCTGCACCCGCCCACTGTCGAGCGGATCGCCAAGGAAGTGAAATCGGTGCACGACCTGGGGGTCGAGATCTGCATGGTCATCGGCGGGGGCAACATCTTTCGCGGTTTGCAGGGGTCGGCGCAGGGGATGGAACGCACCACCGCCGACTACATGGGGATGCTGGCAACGGTGATGAACGCGCTGGCCATGCAATCCGCGCTCGAGGCGCTGAATATCCACACGCGGGTGATCAGCGCAATCACCATGAACGAGGTGGCCGAGCCCTATATCCGCCGCCGTGCGGTGCGGCACCTGGAAAAGAAGCGCGTCTGCATCTTTGCCGCCGGAACCGGCAACCCGTATTTCACCACCGACACGGCCGCCACCCTGCGTGCCAACGAGATGAAATGCGAGGCGATTTTCAAGGGCACCAAGGTCGACGGGGTGTATGACAAGGACCCGGCCAAGCATGATGACGCCAAACGCTATGACACCGTGTCCTATGACGATGTTCTGGCCAAGCGGCTGGGCGTGATGGATGCCAGCGCCATTGCCCTGGCGCGCGACAACAACCTGCCCATCATCGTGTTCTCGCTGGACGAGCCGGGCGGGTTCCGCGGAATTCTCGCGGGCCAGGGCACCTATACCAGGGTTCAGGGCTAGGACCGGACCGGGCAGGGCGGGCACTTGCCTCATGCGGGTGGCACGCAAGTGCCGCTGGCCTTTCCCGGTTCTTCTGCTAATAACGTGACGTTAGGCCAGCAGTGATACTGAACGGCACCAAACGGAACGCGCATTTCGGGAGAATAGAGCGACATGTCTGACGACTTCATGCTGGACACGGATGATCTTGAGCGGCGAATGGATGGCGCGATGGCCAACCTGCGTACGGAATTTGCGTCGCTGCGGACCGGACGGGCCAGCGCATCGATGCTCGAACCCGTGATGGTCGATGCCTATGGCGCGCCGACACCGATCAACCAGGTCGGCACCGTCAACGTGCCCGAGCCGCGCATGGTTACGATCAATGTCTGGGACAAGGGGCTTGTGGGCAAGGTCGAAAAGGCAATCCGCGAAAGCGGTCTGGGCATCAATCCCCAGTTGAATGGCACGATCATCATGCTGCCGATCCCCGAACTGAACGAGGAACGCCGCCGCGAGCTTGGCAAGGTGGCCGGCCAATACGCCGAAAGCGCGCGGGTTTCGATCCGCAACGTCCGGCGCGATGGCATGGACCAGATCAAGAAGGCCAAGTCGGACGGCTCGATGTCGGAAGACGATCAGAAATTCTGGGAAGAGACGGTTCAGGAGCTGACCAACAAGCATATTGCCGGCGTCGATGCGGCGCTGGAAGCGAAACAAGCGGAAATTATGCAGGTTTGAAACAGGACGGCATGACAGCGGTTCCCGACACGGCGCCCCCGGGCGGTCCGCGTCATGTGGCCATCATCATGGATGGCAATGGCCGTTGGGCGCAGGCCCGGGGGCGGCCACGCCTGTTCGGGCATCACGCCGGGGCGCGCCGGGTGCGCGACGTGGTCGAGGCCTGCCCCGAACTGGGCATCAAGTATCTGACGATATTCGCCTTTTCGACCGAGAACTGGAAGCGGACCCAGGTCGAGGTCGCCGGGCTGATGAGCCTGTTTCGCCGCTATATCACCCGCGAGGCGCGGGCGCTCAAGGAACGCGGTGTGCGCGTGCGCTTTATCGGCGACCGGCTGCGGCTGGATGAAAAGCTGGTCATGCTGATGGACCAGCTCGAGGAAATGACCGCCAGCAATGACCTGGTGCACCTGACGATCGCGCTGAATTACGGCGGCCGCGACGAGGTGGCCCGTGCGACAAGACGGCTGGCGCAGGATGTGGCCGCCGGTCGCCTGAGCCCGGACGATGTCGACGAGGAAACCCTGCCGCGCTATCTTGATACCCATGTGCTGCCCGATCCGGACCTGGTGATCCGCACCAGCGGCGAGGCGCGGATTTCCAACTTTCTGCTGTGGCAGTCGGCCTATTCGGAATACGAGTTCATCGACACGCTCTGGCCGGATTTCTCGGCCCAGGAGCTGCGCCGGCTCTGCACCAGCTACGGCACGCGCGACCGCAGATTCGGCGCCGTTCCCGCATGAGCGGCAGCGGACGCTGGACGGACCTTGCGCCGCGTATCGGTTCTGCCGTGGTCATGGTGGCGGTCGGCGTTCTGGCGCTCTGGGCCGGGTCGGGTGTGTTCCATGTCTTTGTCGCCCTGCTATGCGGCGCGATGACGTGGGAATTGCTGCGGATGTTGAACGGGCAATCCGGGGTGATGCCGCTGATCCTTGGCGGGGTGGCTGCGGTGGCGTTGCTTGCGGCAATTCACCTGCCAGCGATCTACACCTTGCCGGTGTTTGCAGCGCCGGTCGCCCTCGCGGTGCTGGCCGCGCGCCAATATCGACCCGTTTGCGCGGCGTTCATGGCGCTGATCCTGCTGGCGGGGTTCGAGATGACATTGCTTCGGGATGGGCCGGGGCTTGTCTGGATCATCTGGCTGATCCTGATCGTGGTGGTGTCGGACGTGGCGGGGTATTTCGCCGGGCGCTTGCTCGGCGGGCCGAAATTCTGGCCGCGGGTGAGCCCGAAAAAGACCTGGTCCGGCACCGTGGCCGGATGGCTGGGCGCGGCGGTGGTCGGAGCGGTGTTTGCGACACAGCTCGAGAGCAGCCTGTTGCTTGTGCCCTATTCCATGCTGGTCGCTTTTGCCGCCCAGATGGGCGACATTGCCGAGAGCGCGGTCAAGCGGTTGGTTGGCGTCAAGGATTCCAGCAACCTGATTCCCGGACATGGCGGTTTCCTTGACCGGTTTGACGGGATGCTCGGGGCGTCCTTCTTTGTGCTCGCCGTTACCGGGCTCTTCGGATTGCCAGCCGGGGCCGTGTGATGCGGCGGGTTTCGATTTTCGGAGCGACCGGCTCGATCGGTCAGAACACGATTGACCTGCTGCGCCGGGCACCGGAAGCCTATGACGTGGTGGCCCTGTCGGGTGGACGCAATATCGCGCAGTTGGCGCAGGACGCGCGGACGCTGAGGGCCGAGGTGGCGGTTACCGCCTTTCCCGAGCGGCTTGACGAATTGCGCGCCGCCCTGACGGGCAGCGACGTGCAGGCCGCCGCCGGGCCGGACGCGCTGATCGAGGCGGCATCGCGCCCTGCCGACTGGGTGATGTCGGCGATCGTCGGGGCCGCCGGGCTGCAACCCGGACTGGCCGCGCTCGGGCAGGGGGCGACGCTGGCGCTGGCCAACAAGGAATCGCTGGTATGTGCCGGCCCGCTGGTGCTGGAGACCGCGCGCAAGGGGGGCGGGCGGATTCTGCCGGTGGACAGCGAGCATTCGGCGGTGTTCCAGGCTTTGATCGGTGAGGAACTGGCGAGCGTGGAGCGGGTCATCATCACCGCCAGCGGCGGCGCGTTTCGTGACTGGCCGCTGGAGAAACTGCCCGAGGCCACCTTGGCGCAGGCATCGCGCCACCCCAATTGGGACATGGGCCAACGCATCACGATCGACAGCGCATCGATGTTCAACAAGGCGCTGGAACTGATCGAAACCAAAGAGTTTTTCCAGGTTCCGCCCGAGATGATCGAAGTCATCGTCCACCCGGAATCGCTGATCCATGCGCTGGTCGGGTTCAATGACGGCGCGTTGATGGCGCATGTGGGGCCGCCGGACATGCGCCATGCCATCGGCTTTGCGCTGCATTGGCCCGAGCGGCGCAAGCTGCCGGTCGAGCGGCTCGACCTTGCCAGCGTGGCCCGCCTGAGTTTTCGCGAACCCGAAGACGCACGGTATCCGGCCCTGCGCCTGGGGCGGGCGGTGATGCGGCGCGGCGGGCTGTCGGGGGCGGTGTTCAACGGCGCCAAGGAGCGCGCGCTCGACGGGTTTCTGGCCGGGCGCATCGGCTTCGTGGACATGGCGGGGATCGTCGAGGATGTGCTGAACCGGTTCGAAGCCGATCCGGGCCTGCTGGATGGTGACATGACCCTTGAAAACGTGATGCAGACGGACCATCTCGCGAGGGAGTGGGCCGATACCGCAATGCAAGAACGAGCAGGATAAGAGTTTGGATTTCGTTTCGCTGATTCCGCAATTTGGCGGGCTGCTATACACTTTGCTTGCGTTCGTCGTGGCGCTGTCGGTCATCGTGGCGGTGCATGAGTATGGCCACTACATCGTGGGCCGTTGGTCGGGGATTCACGCCGAGGTGTTTTCGCTTGGCTTTGGGCCGGTGCTCTACAGCCGTGTCGACCGGCGCGGCACCCGCTGGCAGATCGCCGCGCTGCCCTTTGGTGGCTATGTCAAGTTCCTGGGCGATGCCAACGCCGCCTCGGGCAAGGATGAAGCGGCTATGCAGCAGGCCGGACAGGATCCGGCGGCCCTGCGGCGCACGATGCATGGGGCGCCGCTCTGGGCGCGCACCGCAACGGTTGCCGCCGGTCCGGCGTTCAACTTTGTCATGTCGATCATCGTGTTCTCGGCCATTGCGCTGACCCGCGGCGTGGTCAGCGAACCGCTGACCGTGGGCGAGATCCAGGAGCTTCCATCGGGTTTCCACCAATTGGCGCAAGGCGATGAAATCGTGGCCATTTCCGGAGCGGTTGCGCCGTCCTTTGACAATGACGTGGCCTGGTCCGCCTTTACCGCGAACATTCCGGCGGAACCGGTGCTGGATTATACGGTATTGCGGAATGGCCAGGAGCGCGACGTGCAGGGGCCGTACCTGTTCCCGCCCTACGTGTCGCAGGTCGCACCGCGCAGCGCGGCGATGGATATCGGGATTCAGTCGGGAGACGTGATCACCGCGATTGATGGCGACCCGATCTTTGCCTTTGACCAGTTGAAATCGGCGGTCGAGGCATCCGATGGTCGGGTTCTTCTGCTTGATGTCTGGCGTCAGGGGCAGACGCTGGAATTCGCCCTTGCACCGCGTCGTACCGACGAACCGCAGACGGATGGGGGCTTTGTCACCCATTGGCGCATTGGTATCGCCGGGGGCATGGCCTTTGTTCCGGCGACCGAGGCTGCAGGGCTGGGCGAGGCGGTCGCCGGCGGCGCGGTGCAGACCATGGCGATCATTTCCAGTTCGCTCTCGGGCCTCTGGCACATGGTTACCGGCGCAATCAGCACCTGCAACATGTCCGGCCCGATCGGGATCGCCGAAACCTCTGGCGCGATGGCGTCGCAGGGTGCGCAAAGCTTCATCTGGTTCATCGCGGTGCTGTCCACGGCGGTTGGCCTGCTGAACCTGTTCCCGATACCGGCGCTCGATGGCGGGCACCTGGTGTTCTATGCCTACGAGGCGGTTGCGGGCAAACCACCCAGCGACGGGGCCCTGCGGATCCTGATGGCGGTCGGGCTGGGCCTGATCCTGTCGCTGATGGTGTTTGCCCTGGGGAATGACATCTTCTGCTAGGCCAGTTCTGTTGGGCCGGGCCGAGCGGCGCGCGCCCCAGTATTGCCACATTCTGCCGCTAGTTGTATGGGCGTCCGCCAATAGTGGCGGTGATTTGGAGAACAGGGTCGTGCACGCATTGCATAAAACATATCGCGGTCTCAGCCTCGTGGTTGAGCTGAACGCGGACCGTCTCCTGTTCCTCTTGGCCATCGTGACCGCGCTGCTTGCCGGGGGTGTCCTGGTCAGCCTCTGAACCACGCATGCCGGATAGCCAGTGCCGTGTCGCGGGCCCAATGCCATGGCGTAGCATGTGGTTTTGACATCATCCTGCAATCCCGATAATCACGTCTCCAAAGCTGTGATAAACGGGGTTAGGACAGATGGGTTTGGGCTGGGCTGTGGGTATATCTCGTGATCGCACGTGCAACCGTGTCAATATGTTGTATCGACGGCTGATCCCGTTTTTCCTTGTCTTTGCAACGGTTTCGCTGCTTTCCGCCGGGCTCGCTTCGGCGCAGAGCTATACGTTCAACTCGATCCAGGTCGAGGGAAACAAGCGGATCCCGACTTCGACCATTGCCGCCTACACGGGAATCAACCCCGGTGAACCGGTCAGTGCCGGCGAATTGAACGCCGCCTACCAGAGAATCGTCGATAGCGGGGTGTTCGAGAGCGTCGATCTGGAGCCGCGTGGGCGCACCTTGCAGATCAATGTCACCGAACGCCCGACGATCAACCGGATCAGCATCGAGGGCAACCGGCGGATCAAGGATGAGAACCTGGTCGAGTTCATCGAGTCGCAATCCCGCCAGGTCTTCAATCCGGCCATTGCCGAGAGCGACGCCGCGATTATCGCCGAAGCCTATTCGCAACAGGGCCGTATCGCCGCCACCGTCACCCCGCGCATCATCCGGCGCAGCGACAACCGCGTAGACCTGATCTTTGAAATCGCCGAGGGCGACACCATCGAGGTCGAGCGCATCAGCTTTGTCGGCAACCGGGTCTATTCCGACCGCCGCCTGCGCCGGGTTCTGGAAACCAAGCAGGCCGGGCTCTTGCGGGCCTTCATCCGCAGCGACACGCTGATCGAGGACCGGATCGAGTTCGACAAACAGGTGCTGCGCGATTTCTACCTGTCCCGTGGCTATGTGGATTTCCGCATTCTCGGGACCAATGTGGAACTGACTAAGGAGCGCGACGGGTATTTCCTGGTGATCAACGTGCAGGAAGGGCAGCAGTTCAAGTTCGGCCAGATCACCACCGTCAGCGAGATCAACGGGGTGAGCGCCGAAGAGTTCCAGAACGTGCTCAAGGTGCGTCCGGGCGTGGTGTATTCGCCGACCCTGGTCGAGAATTCGATCGCACGGATGGAGCGTCATGGCATCAAGCAGAGCGTCGATTTCCTTCGCGTCGAACCGCGCATCACCCGCAATGACCGCGACCTGACGCTGGATGTTGAGTTTGCCCTGGTCAAGGGGCCGCGCATCTTTGTCGAACGGATCGATGTCGAAGGCAACACAACCACGCTCGACCGGGTGGTGCGCCAGCAATTCCGCATCGTCGAGGGCGACCCGTTCAACCCGCGCGAAATCCGCGAAAGCGCCGAACGTATCCGGGCGCTCGGGTTCTTTGCCACTGCCGAGGTCGACACGCGCGAAGGGTCGAGCCCGTCGCAGGTGATCGTCGATGTGGATGTCGAGGAACAGCCGACCGGATCGCTCAACCTCGGGGGGTCCTACTCGGTGGTTGATGGGTTCGGGATCGCCATCGGCCTGACCGAGAACAACTTCCTCGGGCGGGGCCAGCGGCTGTCCTTCAACATCTCGACGGCGCAGGAATCGGAATCCTATGTCTTTGGCTTCTCCGAACCCTACCTTCTGGGGCGGGATCTCAAGTTCGATCTCGAACTGGGGGTGGCGACGCGCTCGTCCAGCTTTGCCAGCTATGACATCGACCGGGGCTTTTTCTCTCCGGCTCTGACTTTCCCGATCAGCGAAAACGCCCGCATCCAGGCCCGCTATCGTTTTGACGACAGCGAGATGGAAGCCCGCGGCGAGCCGGCATCCGATTTCAGCGGCGAGGTCATCCAGCGCGAGATCGCGCAAGGCCGCCGTTCGAGCAGCGCGTTCGGGCTGAGCTATATCTATGACAGCCGCCTGACCGGTCTCAATCCGAATGCCGGTGTGCTGGTGCAGATCGGGGCCGATTTCGGCGGGCTTGGCGGCGACAACAAATACATCAAGTCGACCGCCAAGATCGTCGCGCAGAAACGCATCCTGAACGAGGAAGTGGTGCTTCGGGCGTCGCTCGAGGCGGGGGCGCTGCGCTGGCAATCGGACACGCCCAGCCGGTCGATTGACCGTTTTGTGCTGACCCCGGCGATCATGCGCGGGTTCGAACCGGCGGGCATCGGTCCGCGCGATCAGTCCAACGGGTTCGACGATGCAATTGGCGGCAACTATTATGCGGTTGCCCGGTTCGAAGCGGAATTCCCTCTGGGCCTGCCCGAAGAGCTCGGTCTGCGGGGCGGCGTGTTCTATGACATCGGCAATCTCTGGGGCACCGGCAATGTCGACACCACCGGGGCGACCTGTGGCGGTGCGGCGGGCGTTTGCGGTGCGGATGGCTCGTGGCGCTCGGCGATCGGTGTGTCGCTGCTGTGGACGACCGGATTTGGTCCCTTGCGTTTCAACTTCAGCAAGGCCCTGCAAAAAGAGATTTTCGACAAGGAACAGAGTTTTGATCTGACCATCCAGGCGCGGTTCTAAGGGCAAATGCGACGTTTGCGGCGCGCGCTGGTCATGCTGATCCGGGGGGCTGTCCTGGCCACGGCCATTCCTGTGGTCGCCACGGCGCAGCAACTTGGCTTGCCGGACAGCGTGATCCTGACGATCTCGTCGGACCGCCTGTTCAACGATTCCGCCTTTGGCCAGCGCGTGGCCCGCGAATTCGAGGCCGCGAGCGGCGATTTGGCCCGCGAAAACCGGCGGATCGAGCAGGAGCTGACCGAGGAAGAGCAGGATCTGACCGAGCGTCGCCCCGAGATGGACCCGGCGGCGTTTCGCGAACTGGCGGATGCCTTTGACGCCAAGGTCAAGGAGTTTCGCCGCACGCAGGATGCCAAGGCGCGCGCGCTGGTTCAGAAGAACGAAGAGGAACAGGTCAAGTTCATCCAGGCGGCACGCCCGATCCTGACCGACCTGATGCGCGAGGCCGGGGCCGGGGTGGTGCTCGAACGTTCCAGCGTGTTCCTGAGCGTCACGGCGATTGACGTGACCGAGGTGGCGATCAACCGGCTGAACGCGACGATCCAGGATGGCCGGAATGGCGCGGCATTGCCCGAGACCCCGGACAAGCAACAGTAGACCGGCACCGGTTTGCCGCAAATTCGACGGCGCAACTTGCCCAAGCCTGAGCGGGTTGGTACTCAGGGATTTGCAGCCCCAATTTCAGGAACATGCTTGATGACCGACGACTTGAAACGCGCAGACATTCATTTGATTCAACGAATCCTGCCGCATCGCTATCCCTTCCTGTTGGTGGACAAGGTGGAAGAGATCAACGGCACGGCCTCGGCGCGGGGATACAAGAACGTCACCATGAACGAGCCGCATTTCCAGGGCCACTTTCCGGGCGCGCCGGTGATGCCCGGTGTCACCATTGTCGAGGCGATGGCACAGACCGCCGGCGTGATGATCGGCGTGGGGGCCGACGTGGTCGATCAGGACCTGCTGATCTATTTCATGTCGATCGACAAATGCAAATTCCGCCGCAAGGTGATTCCGGGTGATGTGCTGGTCATGGAACTCGAGACCTTGCGGGGCAAGCCCGGCGGCAAGGTCTGGAAGTTCGGCGGCAAGGCCACGGTTGACGGCGAGCTGGCTGCCGAGGCGGAGTTTTCCGCGATGATCGAATTCCCCAAGGGCTGACGGCATGGCGCAGGTGCATCCCACCGCGGTGATCGAGGACGGCGCGCAATTTGGCGAGGATTGTGTCATCGGTCCGCTCTGCGTCGTTGGCGCGGACGTGGTGCTCGGCGACCGTGTGGTCCTCAAGAGCCACGTTGTCGTCACCGGCAATACCCGGATTGGCGACGATACGGTGATCTTTCCCTTTGCGGTGATCGGCGAAATCCCGCAAGATCTCAAGTTCAAGGGCGAGGACAGCCGGCTGATCGTCGGGGCCCGCAACCGCATCCGGGAACATGTGACGATGAACGCCGGCACCGATGGCGGTGGCGGCGTGACCCGCGTAGGCGATGACGGCTTGTTCATGGCCGGTTGCCATATTGCCCATGACGCCCAGGTCGGAGACCGGGTGATCGTCGTCAACTCGGCCGCCGTGGCGGGGCATTGCGTGCTCGAGGATGATGTCATCATCGGCGGTCTCGCGGGGATTCACCAATGGGTGCGGATCGGGCGCGGCGCGATCATCGGCGCGGTGACGATGGTGACCAATGACGTGATCCCCTATGGGCTTGTGCAGGCCCCGCGCGGCGAATTGCACGGGCTGAACCTGGTCGGGCTGAAGCGGCGCGGCGTGGCGCGGTCCGACATCACCGCCCTGCGCGCGGCGTTCCAGATGCTGGCACAGGGCGAGGGGACGTTTCACGAACGTGTCGAGCGGCTGGGCAAGGAAACCGACAGCCAGCAGGTTCAGGAGATGGTGAGTTTTGTGCTCGGCCACACCGACCGGTCTTTCCTGGTGCCGGGGCGCTAGGTCATGGGGCTGGCGATCATTGCCGGGGCCGGCGGGTTGCCGCATGCCCTCGTACAGCAGCTTGAAACCCCGCCGATCATCTGTGCGCTGGCCGGGTTCATGCCGGACCGGGTCAAGGTGGACGAGATATTCCGGCTGGAAACCCTTGGCACGCTGCTCGCCGGGCTTCGGGCCGGGGGGGTGGACGAGATTTGTCTCGCCGGATCGATCCGCCGCCCGGTGATTGATCCGGCGGCGATCGACGCGGCCACCATGCCGCTGATCCCGGTGCTGCAACAGGCGCTGATGCAGGGGGATGATGGCGCTTTGCGGGCCGTGATGTCGGTGTTCGAACAGGCGGGTTTCGCGCTGCGTCCGGCGCACGAGATCGCGCCCGGCCTTTTGCCGCCGGCGGGTTGCCTCACGCAATGCCAACCGGATGACACCGCGCGTGACGATGCCCGGCGCGCCGAGGAAATCGTTGACGCGATGTCGGCGGTGGATGTCGGGCAATGCTGTGTCGTGCAGGCGGGGCAGGCGCTGGCCATCGAAACCGTATACGGAACCGACTGGATGTTGCAGCGGCTGGCGGCCCGGCCTCCGCGCGCCGCCCAGGGGGGCGTGCTGTTCAAGGCACCCAAGCGCGACCAGGACCGGCGCGCCGACATGCCGACCATTGGCGTCGACACGATTGCCGCCGCCGCCGCCGCCGGTGTGCAGGGCGCGGTGATTCAGGCGGGCGGGGTGATGGTTCTGGATCAGGACGCGGTGACGCGGGCCTGCGATGACGCGGGCCTGTTCCTCTGGGTGCGGAACCGGGGCGGCTGATGCGGGTCTTTCTGATCGCCGGAGAACCTTCGGGCGACCGTCTTGGCGGCGCGTTGATGCAGGGCCTGCGCAGCCTCGTGCCCGATGTTCAGTTTCTGGGTGTTGGCGGTGCCCTTATGCAGGCGCAGGGGCTTGAAAGCCGGTTTCCCATGGATGAGCTCAGCGTCATGGGCATCGCCGAGGTTCTGCCGAAATACGCCCATCTCAAACGCCGCATCTCCGAGACCGCACAGGCGGTGATCGCCGAACGTCCGGATGTATTGATCACCATCGACAGCCCGGATTTCTGCCTGCGGGTTGCCAGGCTGGTCAAGGCGGCGGCATCGATCCGCACCGTGCATTATGTCGCGCCGACGGTCTGGGCGTGGCGGCCCAAGCGGGCGGTCAAGATGGCGCGCATGATCGATCAGGTTCTGGCGCTGTTCCCGTTCGAGCCGCCCTATATGGAAGCGGCGGGAATGGACTGTGATTTCGTCGGGCACCCGGTTGTGGCCGAGGCAGAGGCAACTGCGGAAGAGGTCAGCGCATTTCGTGCCGCGTTCGATCTTGGCGACGAGAAATTCGCGCTGGTCCTGCCGGGGTCGCGCCGGGGCGAGGTGTCGCGGCTGACCCCGGTGTTCGGGCGGGCCCTGTCACGGCTGGCGCAATCGCACCCGGACCTGCGGATCGTGGTGCCGGCCGCCGCGCCGGTGGCCGATCTCGTGCGCGAACGCGTGGCGGATTGGCCCGTGGGCACGGTGGTTGTCGATCCGCGCAATTTCTCTGTCGATGAGGCGCAGGCGCACAAACGGGCAGCGTTTCGCGCGGCGCAGGTGGCCCTTGCCGCGTCGGGCACGGTTTCGCTGGAACTGGCGGCGGCGCGGACCCCGATGGTCGTGGCCTATAGGTTCAACTGGCTGAGCTGGCAGATCATCAGCCGGATGGCGCTGATTGATACGGTGACGCTGGTCAATCTCGTGAGCGACACTCGTGTGGTTCCCGAATGCCTTGGTCCCGAATGTCTGCCCGAACCGATCGCGCGGGCGCTGGACAAGGTTCTGGCCGAACCCGGCACACAGATCGAGGCAATGGAGCTGACGATGCAGCGGCTGGGTCGGGGGGGAGAGGCACCGGGTCTGCGCGCCGCACGGGCCGTGTTGGCGCGGCTCTGAGGTCGGCATGGAGGCGCTTGCATTTGCCGCCAGTACCGGGATGGCGCTGGCCCTGACCAATATCGACAACCTGCTGGTCCTGTTGGCGGTCCTGATCCCGCTGGGCCCGATGCGGGCATTGACCGGCTATGTCGCGGCGCAACTGCTGGTGCTTGGCCTGTCGGTGGCGGTGTCGCTCGGGGCCAGCGACCTGCTCTCCGGGCAATCGGGCTATCTGGGGGTGGTGCCGCTGGCGATGGGATTGCGCGGGCTTTACCTGGCGCGGCGCGCGACCCGTGAAGAGGTCGGGCCGGTCGCAACCGGGGGCGGGGTGATGGCGCTGATCCTGATGTTCCTGGGCATGTCGGCGGACACGTTCGGCGTGTTGGTGCCGATCCTGACCGACAGCCTGCCGGGATTCCGTCTCTGGGGCGTGGCCGGTGCCCTGGCGGCAATCGGAGCGATGGCGCTCGCCGCCTATGTTCCGTTCCGTCGCGGCGGTCCGGCCCCGGCATGGACGATCCGCGCCGAGAGGCTTGGCCCCTATGTGATGATCCTTGCCGGGCTCTATGTGCTCAGTGACAGCGCCACTGACCTGATTTAGGGGATGCGGACCGCGTCAGCTCGGGCGCTGTGTGATCCTGGACCGTCTTGATTTGAGTATTTGTCCAAAGATGAAGGAACAGGTTCCCGCAGAACGGGCGGCCGGCTGCCGAAGGGGGGGGCGAGCAGAATGTGCCAAGCGGCCTGACCGGCAGGGTTCGGGTCCGGCCCGGCAGTGTCGACCGGGCGTGTAACGCAAGGTCACGGGCGAAACGGCTGGCCAGGCGCGATTTCGGGGGGCACCCGATATTGCCAACGCGGGGCAAGCTTGGCAGGCTGCGCGCGGGAGGAGACGAACCGGACAGGGGGCCGATATGGTCCGCCCTGCGGCGACGCCTCAGATAGCCAGAACATGTACGGGCGCCTGCCCGGCAAGAACCATTGTACGAGGAGCCTTTCATGCTGGGCCAGATGATGACCGCACCCCTGCTGATTTCGTCGCTGATCGATCACGCCGCGACCTATCATGGCGATACCGAGATCGTGTCGGTCGAAACATCGGGTGGCGTGACCCATAGCAATTGGCGCGCCGTGGCGCGCAATGCCCGCAAATTGGGGTCGGCGCTGCACAAGCTGGGCCTGGGAAGCCAGGCGCGCTGTGGCACGATCGCGTGGAACAACCGGCGGCACCTGGAGATCTATTTCGGTGTGTCGGGGGCCGGGTTCGTCTGTCACACGATCAACCCGCGGCTGTTTCCGGAGCAGTTGATCTATATCATCAACCATGCGGAGGACCAGGTTCTGTTCGTTGATGCCACCTTCCTGCCGATTGTAGCCAGGCTGGGCGAGCATTTGCCCAATCTCAGGCACGTTGTATTGATGGGTGGGCGCGACGAGGAACTGGCGGCGCAGGTGCCGGGTTTGATGTTCTATGACGAGTTCATCGAAACCGGCGATGACGCGTATGACTGGCCGGATCTGGACGAGAACACCGCTTCGAGCCTGTGTTACACCTCGGGGACCACGGGCAATCCCAAGGGGGTTCTGTATTCGCATCGCTCCACGCTGTTGCACAGCTATGCGGCGAACCTGGCGGATACGCTGGGCCTGACGGCGATGGACGTGGTGATGCCGGTGGTGCCGATGTTCCATGTCAATGCCTGGGGTGTTCCCTATTGCGCGGCCATGGCGGGGAGCCGGCTGGTGATGCCGGGACCGGGGCTGGACGGGGAGAGCCTGGTCCGGTTGATCGATGGGGAGAAGGTGACGCTGGCCCTTGGGGTGCCGACCATCTGGCTGGGTTTGCTGACGCAGGCCAAGGCCATGGGCAGCAGCCTGGAGAGCCTCAAGCGCACGGTTGTTGGCGGGTCGGCCTGTCCGCCGTCGATGATGACGCAGTTCCGCGAGGAATTCGGCGTCGATACGATCCACGCCTGGGGCATGTCCGAGATGAGCCCGCTGGGTTCGGTCAACATCCCGCTGGCCAAGCATCGCGACCTGCCCGAAGCGGCGCAGCACAGGGTCCGCGAGAGCCAGGGGCGTCCGCCCTTTGGGGTCGAACTCAAGATCGTCGACGACGATGGCAACACGCTGCCCAATGACGGCGAGACGCAGGGCGATCTGCTGGTGCGCGGGCATTGGGTGATCGACAGCTATTTTCGCATGGAAGACCAGGTCATTCTTGACGATGGCTGGTTCGCGACGGGGGATGTGGCGACGCTTGATCCGGACGGGTTCATGACGATCCGCGACCGCTCCAAGGATATCATCAAGTCCGGCGGGGAATGGATCAGCTCGGTCGAACTCGAGAATATCGCCATCGCCCATCCCAAGCTGGCCAATGCTGCGGTCATCGGGGTGCGCCATGCAAAATGGGACGAACGCCCGCTGCTGGTCGCGGTTGCGGCGGCCGGTGAGAATCCGAGCGAAGCGGAGTTGCTGGCCTATTACGAGGGCAAGATCGCAAGCTGGCAGGTGCCGGACAAGGTGGTGTTTCTTGATGAACTGCCGCTCAATGCCACCGGCAAGGTTCTCAAGCGGACCCTGCGCGAACAGTTTGCGGATGCGCTGACCGGCTGATCGGAGATTGCGCGGGGCAGGCGGAACCAGTGGGCGGGGGGCCTTGCGCCGGGGCTGACCACAAATTGGGGTTGTCGCAGGGTGTTGTTTATGCTCGAATCCCTTATGCCTGACGCTGTCTCCTAGCTTGGAAGAATGAATGCCCCGAGATATCGACTATGGAAACCTGATGCACACGGCGATGCGCGGACTGATCAAGTCCGTCCTGCTGGATGTGGCCGAGAACGGCCTGCCGGGGGCGCATCACTTTTTCATCACCTTTGACACCTCGCATCCCGGTGTCGAACTGGCCGATTGGCTGAGCGACCGTTATCCGGGCGAGATGACCGTGGTGATGCAGCATTGGTTCGACAATCTTGACGTGGGGGATGACGGCTTTGCCGTTACCCTGAATTTCGGCGACGCGCCCGAGCCGTTGTACATCCCTTATGACGCGATCAAGACCTTTGTGGACCCCTCTGTCGAATTCGGCCTACGCTTTGAGAATGCCGAAGAAGACGAGGAAGAGGGCGAGGTCGAGGCGCTGGTTCCCGCGGCGATCAATACCGATCACGTGCAGGAGGACGAGGCCACTGCAGCCAGATCGGATGCCGAGATCGTGTCGCTTGACAGTTTTCGGAAATAGCCGGGGCAGGGCGTTTCACCCGCCGGCCCGATCCCTGCGACGGGGCTGGCGGGTTGGCGGCGGTTGCCCGGTTCAGTCGCGTTTCAGAAACACCTCTGTGGTTCGGGTTTCCCTGCCATTCGCGGTTCGGGTGAATCTCAGATCAAGACCGCCCTGCGTCAGCGTGCGGTCGAATTGCTGCATCTCGTAGCCGCCGCTGTCATTCACGAAGAGCGAGAAAACCGTCAGCGTGTCGCCCTGGATGCGTGCCCAGACATAGGGCTCGCCATGCATCGGGTCGAGCTGGGTTTCATGGCCAAAGACGTTGCGTTTCATCGCCGCCGCAAAGACGCCCTGGCGGTCGGTGGGCAGGAAATTGACCTCGAACGTGGCATCCTTGATGCGGTTTTGCGATTTGTAGGTGGTGGTGGTCCACCTGACCGAAAAGCCTTTCTTGGTCTTGCTGATCGTGACGCTCATGTCACGGGGCTCTTTGCTGCCATCGGTGTCGATCACGTCCGCCGAGCCGGTGTAATGCCCGACAAATCGCCCGACATCCGCCCATGCGCCGGTGGCCGCAAGGCAGAACAGGGCCAGCGCCAAGATGAGCCGCCATGCGCGGACCGGGCCGGGGCGGGTCTGGGTCAGTATCGGCATCTGTGGTTGTCGTCTCCTCTCACCTCTCTACCTTAACCGGTCGCGGGGCAATCTCAATGATGCAAGTGTTGCAACCTTGAGCTATCACGGTGCAGCCTGCGCCCAGATGGCGGATTGCGCCGATTCCCCTCGGCGGATAAACGGCATGCAACCGCATACCAAATGGAGACCCAATATGTCCCGGACACGCACCGAAACCGACAGCTTTGGACCGCTCGAGGTTCCCTCCGACAAGTACTGGGGGGCCCAGACCCAGCGATCGATCCAGAACTTTCCCATCGGTTGGGAAAAGCAGCCGGTGGCCATCGTGCGCGCGCTTGGCGTGATCAAGAAGGCCTGTGCGCAGGCCAACAAGGCTTCGGGCGCGCTGGATGCGAAACTGGCCGATGCCATCATCGAGGCCGCCGGCGAGGTGATCGAGGGCAGGTTCGACGACAATTTCCCGCTGGTGGTCTGGCAGACCGGGTCCGGCACCCAGTCGAACATGAACTCGAACGAGGTGATCGCCAACCGCGCGATCGAGATTCTCGGTGGCGAGATCGGGTCCAAGGATCCGGTACATCCCAACGACCACTGCAACATGGGGCAATCGTCCAACGATACCTTCCCGACTGCCATGCATATCGCCACCGCCATGAGCGTCCGTGACGTGCTGCTGCCGGGTCTTGAAAAACTCGCCGCGGGGCTTGAGGCCAAGGCCGCGCAGTTCAAGGACATCATCAAGATCGGCCGCACCCATACACAGGATGCAACGCCGCTGACGCTGGGCCAGGAATTCTCGGGCTATGCCCATCAGATCCGCCAAGGCATCGCGCGCATCAAGGCGGCGCTGCCGGGGATTTACGAGCTTGCGCAGGGTGGCACCGCCGTCGGAACCGGGCTGAACACCAAGACGGGCTGGGGCGAAACCGTGGCCGCCAACATGGCCGAGATCACCGGCCTGCCATTTGTGACCGCGCCGAACAAGTTCGAGGCGCTGGCCGCCCATGACGCGATGGTGTTCATGTCGGGCGCGCTCGCCACGGTGGCCGGGGCGATGTACAAGATCGCCAACGATATCCGCTTTCTCGGCTCGGGTCCGCGTTCGGGGCTGGGCGAACTGATCCTCCCTGAGAACGAACCGGGCAGTTCGATCATGCCGGGCAAGGTCAACCCGACCCAGGCCGAAGCGATGACGCAGGTGGCCGCGCATGTGATGGGTAATGACGCCGCGATCAAGTTCGCCGGCAGCCAGGGGCATTTTGAGCTCAACGTCTATAACCCGATGATGAGCTACAACCTGCTGCAATCGATCCAGTTGATCGGCGATGTCGCCGACAGCTTTACCGAGCGGATGCTGAACGGCATCGAGGCCAACGAACCGCGCATCGACAAGCTGATGAAAGAGAGCCTGATGCTGGTGACGGCGCTGGCGCCGACCATTGGCTATGACAATGCCACCAAGGTCGCCAAGACCGCGCACAAGAACGGCACCACCCTCAAGGAAGAGGCGATTGCGCTTGGCTTTGTCGATGAGGAGACCTTTGAAAAAGTCGTGCGGCCGGAACAGATGATCGGCCCGCGCGACTGATGTCCAAACCGGTCAACCTGAACCAGTATCGCAAACAGAAGGCGCGGGCCGACAAACGCTCCCGCGCCGATCAAAACGCGATCCGGTTCGGGCAGACCAAGGAGGAAAAACAACTGGATCGCGCCCGCGCCGACAAGGCCCGGCGCGATCTGGACGGTCACAAGGCCGAGGAATGAGCGCACGGCCAAGGAAACACTCGCTGACCCTGCGCGGGCATCGCACGTCGGTGTCGCTCGAAGACGAATTCTGGTCGGCGTTCCGGCAGATTGCCGAGGAACAATCGATCGCGATCAACGTGCTGGCCGCCCGGATCGACGAGGAACGGGGCACCGATGCGGGGCTGGCAACGGCCATCCGCGTGTTTGTTCTGGCGCATTACCAGACACGTCTGGAAGCGCTCGAGGCCAGGCTGGAAAACCCCGCCTGATCAGCGCCTTGCCAGCATCGCAGAGCACGACTGCCGCAGGTCCGACTTGAACAGTTCCGCATATTCCGCCTGCAACCGGCCCTGCGCCCGGGTGTTTTCGCGGCTCACCTCTTGCGCGCAAAAGGCCTGGCTGTCCGCGACAGGGCCGAGATTCAGAAAGAGCCGGGCGGCGTTGGTCAGGAACACTGTCATGTCGGTCTCCTATCCGGGTTTGATGTCGTTGCAACCACGCTATCGCAGTGCGCCGCGCCAGGAACGGGGAAAATCCCGACAGAGTTCCCTCACCGTCGCCCGCAGCCAAAACCCGAGACGGCGGGCCTGGGCAAAGGAGCGCCCTGCCGCAGGCTTTTGATCTTGCGCGGCAAAGACGCTTGGGCTATCTCAAACCGCGTTGCGGGTGTAGCTCAATGGTAGAGCAGCAGCTTCCCAAGCTGACGACGAGGGTTCGATTCCCTTCACCCGCTCCAAGCCGACATCCCCCGCGTGACAAGGTGAATTTCCCCATGCCCGCCCGACGCAATTCGCGCCGGGTTGGCCTATCATGCGGATATGAGATCGGCTCGCGCGGAAGGCTCATGCGGGCTCGTCAGTTGAACGGGTTCGGATCTCCAAACAGGTCATCCAACGTCTTCTTTACTTCTTTCCATTTGTCTTTCACCCAGTCACCGATCGCGTCCACGAAATCGCCGACGGCCTTCTTGATCCTGTCCCATGCGTCACCGATGATGCTCTCCATGATGATGGGTTCGCAGTCCTTGGATTCGCCATTCCTTGCAGCGTCATATCCGGCCTCCCAGGCGGCGGTGACGGCTTTGCGAAGCTCCAGTTTGACCACCTCTTCGAATATGCGGTTTTCCTTCAACATTTTGTTTCTCCAAAATGAGTTGTCGCACAAATCTCTGGTGCGCTTGTTTTGGCGGTAATGCCAAATTCAGTTATGAGGGGTCCCCGTCAATGCAGCGTCAACCTTGCGTCAGTGCGCTTGGAATGGGGCAGGGGCCGGCCAGGTTTTTCGCGATCTGATCGCCCTGCAGGCGGTCCATCAAGGCAAGGGGAACTGCCCAAGCGGCGAGGCATGGTTCATGTCGGGCAAGGTCTGGAAAAGTGCAGGCTTCTGTTGCCAGGTGCCTGCGGACCCCGCCTTACGCGGCTAGGCGCAAGGGCTTAAGTTTCGGTGTGGTTACTGCTTACGCAGCAACGGCAACCGGAGCACGATTGTCATTTGCAATTGTACTGTTTTCGCCGGTAACGGTGGCAGACCGCCGAGACAAAGCTAACCCCTTTAGACGTTCGTCGATCCTGTTTCGGCCCCATGATCCCCAAATGAAGGATGTTGGTGGAGCCGCCGGGTACCGCCCCCGGGTCCGATCCGCTTATTACGAGCGCGTTTATGTCCATAGTCCCGAGGGACAGAAACAATATAGGCAGGGTCGTGCGGGGATGCAATCGGCCTTGGCCGATAGGCGGTACAAACTTGTCCGCGGGCGAGATCTGCGGGATAAATGCCCGTTATGGTTTGGCAGTCTTTGCGCGTGCGGCAAAGACGCTTTGGGCCAGCGCGAGGGTTTCGGTCTCGAGCGCGCTGAGGGCGTTGCTTGCGGCGGGGCCGTCCCGGGCTTCGATGGCGTTGGCGATGTCGGTATGCAGCGCCACAATGGCCTCGCGAGAGCGGGCCGTGAAGGTGATCATGTTCATCAGCGGCTGCATCGCCTCGACCGCGCCGGCGAGTTGATAGGACAGAACCGGGTTGCCGGCCCCATCCACCAGCGCCCGGTGAAACGCCACATCCGAGGCGCAGAACGCTTCGTCGGTCAGTCCGGGCTGTCCCTGGCGGAAGATTTCGGCACGCATGGTGGCCAGGTGGTCGGCGGTGCGGCGGCTGGCGGACAGCGCGGCACAGGCGCGCTCCATTGCATAGCGGGCCTCGCAGGCGATTTCAAAGCTGACCGCGTTCATCGACAGCAGCAGGGTCGAGGTGGTGATATGCTGCGAATAGGCGTCCAGGTAACTCAGCCGGTTGACAAAGGCGCCGCCAGACGCGCCCCGTTGCGTGCGGATCAGCGATTGCGCCGCCAGCCGTTTGAGCGCCTCGCGCACCGTGGGACGGGACACGGCGAAGTGATCGGAGAGTTCGGATTCAGAAGGAAGCCGTTCGTCGACGATCAGTTCGCCGGCCATGATGGCATCGCGAATGGCCTGTGCGATCTGCGCGGACAGGTCCACATTGCTGTTCGGGTCAATTTGCATCGGTGCATTTTTCATTTGTCTGACATTTAAAAGTCTGACATTTAAAAAGCAAGGGGTGAGTCGGCAAACAAGGGAGGTGTTGTGCCTGTGGCACGGCTTCGCAACGTTCTTTGGCTGGGGTTCTTTGCCGCCGTGTTGTGGGCATGGTGGGTGCTTTACTCGATGGCGGTGGGGATGGATCTCGACCTGATCGGGCGTCCCGGACCGATGGGAGAGGCGATGCGCCGGATGGACCCGCGCATGGACATGTACATGCCGATGGCCGAGTTTCTGCCGCTGTTCTGGATGTGGGCTCTCATGATGGCGGCGATGATGCTGCCGACGCTGGTTCCGACCTTGCAGAGCTATGAAGACCTGATCATCAGCGCCGATGGCAGCCGGGCAGGCTGGGTCGGGATCGTGCTTGGCTACCTGATCATCTGGCTGGTCTTTGCGGCGGTGATTGCGGGGGTACAGCTGGCGCTGCTCTTTGGCGGGGTCATCGACATGCTGGGAATCGCGACGTCGCCTTTGGCGGCGGGGGGATTGCTGCTGGTGGTCGGCCTGTACCAGTTCACCCGCGGCAAAGAGATTTGCCACGGCGTCTGCCTCAGCCCGATGGGCTATTTCCTGGGGCATTGGCGCACCGGGTTTTCCGGTGGCCTGCGCATGGGGCTGGGGCTGGGTGCCTATTGTGTGGGGTGCTGCTGGGGATTCATGGCGCTCGGCTTTGTGGGCGGGGTGATGAGCCTGCTCTGGATGGGATTGGCGACGCTATTCATGGTCGTGGAAAAGCTGCCGCAAGTTGGACAATATGTAACCAGGCCAATGGGGTGTGTGCTCGTCATCGCGGGGATCGCGGTGATGATCTGGCCCCTGACAACGGGAGGATAGAGTCATGGCGACACAGGAACGCCCGGCAGCCGACAGGTTGCCGATCAGCCAGCGGATCGACAGCCGATTGCCCAATCCCAGACGGCGCAGGATGTCGCCGACCGAGTGGGAAATCAAGGGCGAGCTGTTCATGAACTGCTCTTGCGAAGTGGTGTGCCCTTGCGGGATTTCGCTGGGCCAGCATCCGCCCACCTATGGCTATTGCCAGACCTGGTTCGCCATGCAGATCGACGAGGGGCATTTCGAGGGCGAGCGCCTTGACGGGCTGAACGTGGCGCTGTTGATCGACATTCCCGGCCGCATGGCCGAGGGGAACTGGAAGGTTGCCGCCTATGTCGACGAAGCGGCGAGCGAAAAGGCCTATTCCGGGTTGTTGAAGATCCTGTCCGGTGCCGCCGGTGGCAATACCGGCGTGTTCCACTTTCTGGTCTCGGAGATCTTGGGGGCCGAACGCGAGAAAGTCATCATCGAAAAGGATGGCCGCCGGCGTCGGATCATCGTCGGGCGCAAGATCCAGGGCGAGATCGAGATGATCCCGGGCAAGGATCCCGACACGCCGGTGTCGATGGAAAACACGCAATACTGGATGGGTCCTACGATCTATCCGGCCATCGGTCTGAAATCCAAAGTGCGCGACTATGGCCGCGTCTGGGATTTCGAAGGCAAGTCCGGTGACATCATCCCGATCCACTGGACCGGTCCGGGGCGCACATGATCGACGCGGGTTACGTGCGGATGATGGCGCGCTACAACGCCTGGCAGAACCGGCAGGTTCTTGACGTTCTGCGCGATGCGGACCCGGCGGAACTGACGCGCGAGAGGGGGGCGTTCTTCGGGTCGATTCTGGGCACGCTCAGTCACCTGCTGTGGGGCGATCACATGTGGATGTCGCGCTTTGACGGCGGCTCGGCCCCGGATGGCGGCATCGTTGACAGCCCGCGGCTGGTGCCGACGCTGGCGGCGTGGGAGGCCGGGCGCGGTCCCATGGACGGGAGGATACGGCTCTGGGCGGCGGCGCTGGACGATGTCGAACTGGCCGGGGAACTGACCTGGTTTTCCGGTGCCAGCGGGCGCGAGGTGACACGGCCGCACGGGCTGTGCATCGCGCATATGTTCAATCACCAGACCCATCATCGCGGTCAGGTCCACGCGATGATGACGGGGGCGGGACTGGCCGCGCCCGTCAGCGATATCGTTTTCATGCCAGAGGAGGAAAACTGATGGCTGCTCCGTTGTTGTCACCGTCGAACAGGCTGCGGCGAACGCCTTTTTCCGAAGGCGTCGAGGCCGCCGGGGTCAAGGCCTATTCGGTATATAACCGCATGTTGTTGCCGACGGTTTTCCGCAGTGTCGAGGAAGATTACCGCCACCTCAAGGAGGCGGTGCAGGTCTGGGATGTGTCCTGCGAGCGGCAGGTCGAACTGCGCGGACCGGATGCGGCGCGGCTGATGCAGATGCTGACCCCGCGCGACCTGCGCGGAATGACGCCGGGGCAATGTTACTATGTGCCCATCGTCGACGAGACCGGCGGCATGCTCAACGATCCTGTGGCGGTCAAGCTGGCCGAGGACCGGTGGTGGATTTCCATCGCCGACAGCGATTTGCTCTATTGGGTCAAGGCCACGGCGCTTGGCTGGCGGCTTGACGTGCTGGTGGACGAGCCGGATGTTTCGCCGCTGGCGGTGCAGGGACCGAAAGCCGATGAGCTGATGGCGCGGGTCTTTGGCGACGGGGTGCGCGACATCCGGTTCTTTCGCTTTGGTGTTTTCGATTTCCAGGGGCGCGACATGGTGATCGCGCGCTCGGGCTATTCCAAGCAGGGCGGGTTCGAGATCTATGTCGAGGGCGGTGACATCGGGATGCCACTCTGGAACGCGTTGATGGAGGCCGGCAAGACGCTCGATGTCCGCGCGGGCTGTCCCAATGCGATCGAGCGGATCGAGGCCGGATTGCTGAGCTATGGCAACGACATGACCGACGACAACACGCCGCATGAATGCGGACTTGGCAAGTTCTGCGACACCCATACCGCCATTGGTTGTATCGGGCGGGACGCGCTGTTGCGGGTGGCCAAGGAAGGCCCGCTGCAACAGATCCGGCCCCTGGCCATCGAAGGCCCCGCCGTGCCACGCTGTGACCGGTGGTGGCCGTTGCGTGCAAATGGAACGCCCGTCGGGCGGGTAAGTTCGACCGCGTGGAGTCCGGATTTCGGGACCAATGTTGCCATCGGCATGGTGCGCATGACCCATTGGGACCCGGGCACGCTGCTTGAGGTCGAAACGCCGGAGGGGCCACGGCAGGCCAATGTGCGGGAGTCCTTCTGGCTCTAGCGCCTTTGGCGCGGTCGGATGCCTCCAGCGGGAGTATTTGGACAAAGCTGAATTCAACAGGGATAACAAGCGCCGCGCATGTCGCGTGGCCGGAACAAGGATGGAGATTCAAATGTTCAATGCATTGGTCGTCAGCAAGGACGACGAGAGCGGCAAGACCAGCGCGGCGGTGACGCAGATCGGTCTGGATGCGCTGCCGCAGGGCGAGGTCACCGTGTCGGTGGCCTATTCCACGGTGAACTACAAGGATGGGCTGTGCATCGGGCCGGGGGCCGGGCTGGTGCGCAAGTACCCGCATGTGCCGGGGATCGATTTTGCCGGGACCGTCGAGGAGTCGGCGGATGCGCGTTACAAGCCTGGCGACAAGGTGGTGCTGACCGGGTGGCGCGTGGGCGAGGCCCATTGGGGCGGCTATTCCCAGAAGGCGCGGGTGAAGGCCGATTGGCTGGTGCCGCTGCCCGAGGGGTTGGATGCCCGCGCCGCGATGGCGGTGGGCACGGCGGGGCTGACCGCGATGCTGGCGGTCATGGCGCTGGAGGATCACGGTTTGCAGCCGGGGCATGGTCCGGTGCTGGTGACCGGGGCCGCGGGCGGTGTCGGTTCGGTTGCAACCGCGATCCTGGCCAATCTGGGCCATGAGGTTGCCGCGGTGACCGGGCGTCCGGAGCAGGAGGCCTATTTGCGTGAGCTGGGGGCGTCACAGATCGTCGCCCGTGATGAGCTGACCGAGGTGACCCGCAAGCCGCTGGAGAGCGAGATGTGGGCGGGGTGCGTCGACGCGGTGGCCGGCGCCATGCTGGGCCGGGTGCTCAAGCAGATGAAATACGGCACATCGGTTGCGGCCATCGGCCTTGCGGGCGGGGCGGCGATCGATGGCGCGCTGATTACGCCGTTCATCCTGCGCGGCGTGAACCTGTTGGGGATCGACAGCGTGATGCAGCCCTATGACAACCGTCTGCGGGCCTGGCAGCGCATTGCCGCCGACCTGCCGATGGACAAGCTTGAGGCCATGGTACAGCCCGCGACGCTGAGTGATCTGCCGCAGCTGGGCGCCGATATTCTCAAGGGCCAGGTCAAGGGCCGGGTCGTGGTGGACGTGAACGCCTGATCCGTTGCGACGGAGCGATTGAGCATGGCATCACCCCGGCGGGCAGGAACCGCCGGGGTGATGCAACCGGGTCGCAACCGGAGGCTGTAGGGTCGCGATTGGTTGCGTCTACCCCGCAGAAGGTTTTACCCTGAACGCGACGCGCTGGCCCGGTTGGGCCGGAAAATCCCGGATGCGCTCCGGGGAAGCCTGCGGTTTTCACGCCAACCCCGTGGACGTTGCAGCGATCGAAAAAGGGGTATCACGTGTTTGTCAGGATCATGGCGCCGGTTGATCCGGCCCGGACGGTACGCTTGTGCGTGTCGGTGGCGTGCCTGCCATCGTCACACTGCCCGGCGCGTCATCCATCGAGGAAACGCAATGAGAAACGGGGGTCATCATGAGCGATGAGTTAACCAACCAGGGCATACCGGAACCCGAAGGGGCGGCCGATGTCATCGATACCGATTACGAGATCGGTCAGGATAATGTCGAGGGCAGCGTCGGCCCGATCGGGTTTGATATTCACAACCCGGTTTTCATGGTGTCGGGGCTGGCGATCGTGGCCTTTGTGTTTTACGCGCTGGTGCTGCCGGAGCAATCGGCCGCGTTGTTCGGGTGGCTGCGCCCGGCGGTGACGGCGTCGTTTGACTGGTTCTTCATGGCGGCGGCGGATATTTTCGTGCTGTTTTGCCTGTTCCTGATCGTTTCGCCCTGGGGGCGGGTACGGCTTGGCGGGGCAGAAGCGCAGCCGGATTATTCTTATCTCGGCTGGTTCGCGATGCTGTTTGCCGCCGGGATGGGGATCGGCCTGATGTTCTATGGCGTCAGCGAACCGATGAGCCATTATTCGACCGCGTTTGGCGGTGTGACGTCCGAGGGCGGCGTGCGCACCGACTGGGCACCGCTGGGGGCCACGGCGGGGGACGAGGCGGCGTCGATCCGGCTGGGTATGGCGGCGACGATCTACCACTGGGGGCTGCACCCCTGGGCGATCTATGCGATCGTCGCGCTGTCGCTGGCCTTGTTTACCTATAACAAGGGGCTGCCGCTGACGATCCGCTCGGCCTTTTACCCGATCTTTGGCGAACGGGTCTGGGGCTGGACCGGTCATATCATCGATACGCTGGCGGTGTTCGCCACGCTGTTCGGGCTTGCCACGTCGCTTGGGTTCGGGGCGACACAGGCCAATGCGGGGCTGAATGCGCTGTTTGGTATTCCGGTCGGTCCGACAACCGAGGTAGTGCTGATCACCGCGATCACCGCCGTTGCGCTGGTGTCGGTGGTGCGCGGTCTGGATGGCGGGGTCAAGGTGCTCTCCGAGATCAACATGGGGCTGGCTTTCCTGCTGCTGATCTTTGTGCTGATCGTGGGGCCGACGGCGGCGATCCTGACCGGTTTTGCCGACAGCCTGCTGGCCTATTTCGAATACCTGCCGGCGCTGGCCAATCCGTTCGGGCGCGAGGACGTGAATTTCAGCCAGGGCTGGACCGCGTTCTACTGGGCCTGGTGGATCAGCTGGTCGCCTTTTGTCGGCATGTTCATCGCGCGGGTCAGCCGGGGACGGACGGTGCGCGAATTCGTGATCTGCGTTTTGCTGATCCCGAGCCTCGTCTGTGTCTTGTGGATGAGCGTGTTCGGCGGCACCGCCATTCACCAGGTGGTTGCCGACGGGTTCACCGGGGCGCAGGATGCGGCGCTTGAGCTGAAACTGTTTGAAATGCTCGGGCAACTTCCTCTGGCGTCGATTACCTCTTTTGTCGGCATCGTGCTGGTGGTGGTGTTCTTTGTCACCTCGTCGGATTCCGGTTCGCTGGTGATCGACACGATCACCGCGGGCGGCAAGGTGGATGCGCCGGTGCCGCAGCGGGTTTTCTGGTGCGTGTTCGAAGGCGCGGTGGCCATCGTGCTGTTGCTGGGTGGCGGGCTTGCCGCGCTTCAGGCGATGGTGATCTCGACCGGGCTGCCTTTTACGGTGGTTCTGTTGTTGATGTGCTGGGCGATCATGAAGGGCCTGTCGACCGAGGCCCGCTGACCACCGAAACACGACGTGCGACGCCCCGGCCAAACGGTCGGGGCGTCGTGGATTCAGGACCGGGTTTCAAAGAAACCGATGGAATTTCCGTCCGGGTCCTTGATGTAGAAAAACCGCCCGGGCGGAATGTCGATGATCGGTGAAATCACCTCGCCGCCGGCCTGTTTGACCCGTTCGAGCGTTTCTTCCAGCGTTCCGGCGCTGGACAGGTGCAGTGTCGGGCCGCGCCCGTCCTCGGCGGGCTCGCCCGGGTAGAGATGCAGCGAGACGCCGTTGTCAGGGGTCTGAAACATCGCGATCGGGTTGGGGCCGTCTTCCTCGCGGACCAGCGTGCCGCCGGTGGTCGCGGCATAGAACGCGGTGGCCTTGTCCAGATCCCGGACCGGCAATTCGGCCCAGACAATGGCGTGTTGGGATGGCATGTTCATGATGTGTCCTTTGCGGTTTGGATATCCCATCCCTAGCAGGGCATGTTGACAGTTTCTGTCATTACGGCGGCGCGCCGGCATCCGGACCATGGGGCATCACCCAATACCTTGAAATCGCTGATGTCGGGCCGAGTCAGGGGATACCGGTTTGACGCGAATGGCTTTGGCTGTGGCGCTTGACCTTGGCTCTCAGGAGCGGCATCCATTCCCCGTCAGCAAAGGTGGAGAATTGGTATGGCGTTGGACACAGAATTCGTGCGTGGGCAGTTTCCGGCCTTTGACGAGCCATCCTTGCAGGGGCATGCGTTCTTTGAAAATGCTGGCGGTTCATATACCTGCGCGCCGGTGATCGATCGGCTGACGCGATTTTACACACAGCGCAAGGTACAGCCCTATGCCCCTTACGAGGCCAGCCGCCTGGCGGGGGCCGAGATGGACGAGGCGCGCGCGCGAATGGCGGCGATCCTTGGTGTTGAAACCGACGAGCTGAGCTTTGGCCCGAGCACCACGCAAAACACCTATGTGCTGGCCCAGGCCTTTGGGGCGTGGATGCAGCCGGGCGAGGCCATCGTTGTCACCAACCAGGATCACGAGGCCAATTCCGGGCCATGGCGGCGGCTGGCGGATCGCGGCATCGAGATCCGGGAATGGAAGGTCGATCCCGAGACCGGCCATCTGGACCCGGCAGCGCTTGAAAACCTGCTGGACGAATCCGTGCGGCTGGTTTGTTTTCCCCATTGCTCGAACGTGGTCGGCGAAATCAACCCGGTGACCGAGATCACCGCCATTGCCCATGCGGCGGGGGCCTTTGTCTGTGTGGACGGGGTGTCTTATGCGCCGCATGGCTTTGCCAATGTCGGGCGGCTGGGGCCGGATATCTACCTGTTCTCGGCCTACAAGACCTATGGCCCGCATCAGGGGCTGATGGTGATCCGCCGGACGCTGGGCCAGATGCTGCCAAACCAGGGGCATGTGTTCAACGGCGACTCGCTCTACAAGCGGTTCACCCCGGCGGGGCCGGATCACGCGCAGGTCGCGGCCTGTGCCGGGATGGCCGATTACGTCGACATGCTGAGCGCCCATCACGATGGCCCGTCGGGCAAGCCGTCCGAGCGGGGCAGCCACGTGCATGACCTGATGCGGGCACATGAAATCGCTTTGTTGCAGCCCTTGCTGGATGCGGTCAAGGATCGCAACGCGGTGCGGCTGATCGGGCCGTCCGATGCGACACGGCGGGCACCGACGGTGGCCCTGGCGCTGAACCGCGATGCCGAAGCGGTCGCCGCCGAGCTCGCGGCGCACGGGATCATGGCCGGGGGCGGCGATTTCTACGCCGGCCGTGTGCTTGATGCGGTCGGGGTCAGGCCCGAGGACGGGGTCTTGCGGCTCAGCTTTACGCATTACACGTCGCAGGCCGAGCTGGAACGGCTTCTGACGGCGCTGGACGAGGTTCTTTGATCCGAAACCGGACGTGATGCGTAATACTCTGAAAAGAGGTTGAATGCGCATGAGCCATCCTTCCGCGATCCTGATGTGGTTCCGCCGCGATCTGCGTCTGTCCGATCACGCCGCGCTCTGTGCCGCGGCCCAGAGCGGGCGGCCTGTCATTCCGGTGTTCATTCTCGATCCGCCGACCGACGCGTTGGGCGCGGCCCCCCGGTTTCGGCTGGGGCTGGGATTGGAACGTCTGGCGCGCGCGCTCGGGGCGCGGAATAGCCGCCTGATCCTGCGTCGCGGCGACGCGCTGGAGGTGCTGCAGGACCTGATCCGCGAGACCGGGGCCGGCGCGGTGTATTGGTCACGCCTCTATGACCCGGACTCTGTTGAGCGCGACACGCGGATCAAGGCGGAGCTCAGGGCGCAGGGGGTCAGGGCACAGTCCTTTGGCGGGCATCTGCTGTTTGAGCCTTGGACCGTGCAGACCGGCACCGGCGGCTATTACAAGGTGTTCACGCCGTTCTGGAAAACGGTCAAGCAGCGCGATGTCGAACCACCGCTGGCAGGCCCCTCGCGGCTTGTCACGCCGGTGGACTGGCCGGGGTCGGACTGCCTCGCGGGGTGGCGGCTGGAGGCGCGGATGAATCGTGGCGCGCAGGTTGTTCGCGGCCATGCGCGGCCGGGCGAGGATGCGGCGATTGCGCGGCTCGATGCCTTCATCGCCGATGGTGTCGACACCTATGCCGAGCGCCGGGACATCCCCGGCGTCGACGGCACCTCGGGCCTGTCGGAATACCTGAGCCTGGGCGAGATCAGCCCACATCGCTGCTGGCATGCGGGGCTGCGTGCGCGGCACGAGGGTAAACCGGGGGCCGAGACCTTTCTCAAAGAGCTGGCGTGGCGGGAATTTGCCTATCACCTGATGCATCACACCCCACATATCCTGCGCACAAGCTGGCGCGAGGAATGGGCGGCCTTTCCATGGGATACCGACCCCGATCATCCCCATGCGGTTGCCTGGAAACAGGGGCGGACCGGTATTGAATTCGTCGATGCGGCGATGCGCGAAATGTATGTGACCGGGCGGATGCACAATCGCGGCCGGATGATCGCGGCCAGCTATCTGACCAAGCATCTGATGTGTCACTGGAAAACCGGCATGGACTGGTTTGCCGATTGCCTGACCGACTGGGACCCGGCCAGCAACGCGATGGGCTGGCAATGGGCGGCGGGCTGCGGGCCGGATGCATCGCCCTATTTCAGGGTGTTCAACCCGCAGACCCAGCTTGACAGGTTCGACCGGGACCGCAGCTATGCGCGACGCTGGATCGCCGAAGGGCAGGGCAGCCCGAACCGGGACGCGCTTGCCTATTTCGACGCGGTGCCGTGCCGGTGGGGGCTGTCTGCGGCAGACACCTATCCGCGCGCCGTGGTGGCCGTGGACGAGGGACGCAAACGCGCGCTCTCGGCCTATGAAAACCGCGGGTTCTGAGGCGGTTCAGGATTTCGTGGAAACGGGCATATCGAAATACGCGCCCAGCCCAGGGGAGAGGCAGCGTGTTTCTGGTTCTGACGAAACCTGAACCGATCTGGCGCACATGGCCAGTTCCCTTGCCTGAAATCCTGTGAGGATTTAACCTTTTGGCAGGGAAGTGGCAGGGGATGAGCCGATGATCCTGACAACAACAGAGGGGCAGCAGAACCTGCCCCGGTATTTCGCGCAGGCGATGGACACGGTGCAGCGGCTGCAATGCGGGCGGCTGGACATCCACCTGGATGACGGGCGGGTGTTTCGTGCCGAGGGGCGGCGGCCCGGTCCGGTGGCCGAACTGCATGTGCATCATCCCGACCTCTTCGCGCGGCTGGTGCGCGAGGGCGACCTGGGGTTCTGCGACGCCTATCTGGAAAACTGGTGGAGCACGCCCGATCTACAGGCCTTCATGGACCTCGTGCATCTGGGCAACGACATGATCTATGATGGCTTTCCGGGCATGTCGCTGGTGCGCGCCTATGAACGACTGCGGTTCTGGCTGCGCCGCAACCATCGTGAACAGGCCCGCAGGAATATTTCGTACCACTATGACCTTGGAAACGAATTCTATGGTCTGTGGCTGGATGACACGATGACCTATTCCAGCGCGCTGTTCACCACCGGGCAGGAAAGTCTCGAAGCGGCACAGACCGCGAAATACGCCTCCATGCTCGACCAGATGCAGGCGCGGCCCGGCGATCACATCCTGGAAATCGGCTGTGGCTGGGGCGGCTTTGCGGAATATGCGGCGCGGGAACGCGGGATGCGGGTGACCGGGCTGACGATCAGCGAGGAACAGTTGAAATTCGCGCGCGAACGGATCAACCGGGCCGGGCTGGGCGAACGCGTGACCTTCAAGATGCAGGATTATCGCGACGAAACCGGCACCTATGATGGCATAGCCAGTATCGAGATGTTCGAAGCCGTGGGCGAAAAATACTGGCCGGTGTTCTTTCAGAGCCTGCGCGACCGGTTGAAACCCGGGCGCAATGCGACCTTGCAGATCATCACCGTCGCCGACCGCCGGTGGGAGGTCTACAAGCGCGGGGTCGATTTCATCCAGAAATACATCTTTCCCGGCGGCATGTTGCCTGCCCCCTCGATCCTGCGGCAGCAGATCGAACAGGCCGACCTGACCGTGGCGCGCTCGATCGAGTTCGGCCCAAGCTATGATCTGACCCTGCGCCGCTGGCACCAGACCTTCAACGAGAAATGGGATGACATTGCCCGGCTCGGTTTTGACGATCGGTTCCGGCGGATGTGGAATTTCTACCTCACCTCCTGTGCGGCGGCTTTTGACAGTTCCAATGTGGACGTGACACAGATAACGGTGACACGACCGACCTAGGAGCTGAACCGCCCAATGCCCACTTCCTCACGCCTTGTTGCCGGCCTGTGCCTGGCGCTTCTGGCGTTCGTGCTGTCCCGCCAGATCATGCCGCTGATGCCCGAGGGCATGAATTTCGGCTATTTCACCCATGTCAACATGGGGATCGGCCTGCTTGTCGGTTGGATCATCGTGGGAAGCCGCGCGGGGCGGGGCACCACGACGGCGATCAACAACGGGCTGACCGGGGCCGCCGCGTTGATATTCTGGGGGCTGTTCGTGCAGTCCTGCTATGAGATGGTCGATCAGGCGATGAACAACCGCTATGACGGCCCGCTGGAAGCGATTGTCGCCATCTTCGGAATTGCAACCGACTATGCCCGCATGTTGCTGGTGCCGACGGTCATCGGGACCGCACTGTTGGGCGGGGCGGTGTCGGGGCTGGCGACCGAATGGACATGGCGCCGCTGGCGCTGATCACGGGAGCTTGGATAGATTGGCCGATTTCTTTTTCTATGGCACGCTGCGCCATGTGCCGCTGTTGCAGCTTGTGCTGGGTCGGGCGCAGGGGGCGCTGACGGTCAGCGCCGCCACGCTGGCCGATCACGGCGTGTTTCGGCTCGGAGACGAACCGTTTCCCCATTTCGCGTCGGTGCCCGGTGCCGTTGCCACCGGCATCCTGCTGCACGATGTCTCGGAGGACGAGGCAAACCGGCTGCGCTTTTACGAGGGCGGGTTTGCCTATCGGCTGCGCGAGGTTTCGGTGCGTGCGGAAACGGGCGACATGGTTCCTGCGCTGGTGTTCTATCCCGACACTGTCGATCAGGCGACGGAGCGAGCGTGGTCGCTGCCGGATTGGGAACGCGACTGGGCCGAGATCAGCCTGTGTGCCGCCGCCGAGGCCATGGCGTGGTATGGCCGCAAGAGCGCCGAAGAGATGACCCTGGCCTTTCCCGGCATGCGCCGGCGGGCCTCGGCGCTGGTCGCCGGGCGCAAACGGCAGGCGGACCCGGATCGCGACCTGTCGCGCGATGTGCGCGTGGCGGCGCATCACCATCCCTATACCAAGTTCTTTTCCATGCAGGAAATCGACGTGCAGGTGCGCCAGTATGATGGCGGCATGAGCGATGTGTTGAACCGTGCAGCGATCCTGGTGGGCGAGGCGGCGGTGGTGCTGCCCTATGATCCCCGGCGCGACTGTGTGTTGCTGATCGAACAGTTCCGCGCGCCGGTATTCATGACCGGCGATCCCGCGCCCTGGGTCTGGGAGCCAGTCGCCGGGCTGCTTGAGCCGGGAGAACCGCCAGAGGTGGCGGCCCGTCGCGAGGCGCTGGAAGAGGCGGGCCTGGCGTTCGGGCGGCTCGAACCGGTGGGCGGGATGTACTCCAGTACCGGCTCGTCGACGGAATACCTGCACCTGTTTGTCGGTCTCGCGGATCTGGCTGGCAATGTCACCGGGACCGGCGGCACCGACGAGGGCGAGGATATTCGCAGCAAGGTGATCTCTTATGACGCGCTGATGCAAGGGATCGACGCGGGCGCATACAAGGACATGCCTCTGGTCACCACGGCGCTCTGGCTGGCACGGCACCGCGGCCGGCTGCGCGGAACCGCGTAACAGTGGCGTGTCAACGCTTGAGGTCGGCAAGGTCCGGCGATACATGGGGCGGGAACAACTTTTGAGGGCATCATGCATATCGCACGTGATCTGGCCGAGGCCGTAGGAAACACGCCGTTGATCCGGCTGCGCCGCGTCAGCGAGGAAACCGGCTGTGAAATTCTGGGCAAGGCCGAGTTCATGAACCCGGGCCAGTCGGTCAAGGACCGCGCGGCGCTGTTCATCATCCGCGATGCCATCGCGCGCGGTGAATTGCAGCCGGGCGGCACCATTGTCGAAGGCACGGCGGGCAATACCGGGATCGGGCTTGCGCTGGTTGGGGCGTCGATGGGGTTCAAGACCGTCATCGTGATCCCGGAAACCCAGAGCGAAGAGAAAAAGGACATGCTGCGCCTTGCCGGGGCAGAGCTGGTCCAGGTGCCCGCGGCACCATACCGCAACCCCAACAACTTCGTGCGCTATTCCGAACGGCTGGCCAGGGAATTGGCCAAGACCGAACCCAACGGTGCCATCTGGGCCAACCAGTTTGACAATGTCGCCAACCGTCAGGCCCATGTCGAAACCACGGGTCCCGAGATCTGGGCGCAGACCGAGGGTCGGGTCGACGGCTTTGTCAGCGCGGTCGGCTCGGGCGGCACGCTCGCGGGGGTGGCCGAGGCGTTGCAGCCCAAGGGCGTCAAGATCGCGCTTGCCGACCCGATGGGGGCCTCGCTCTACAGCTATTACACCACCGGCGAACTTGTCGCCGAGGGCGGCAGCATCGCCGAGGGCATCGGACAGGTGCGCATCACCGAGAACCTGAAAGGGTTCAAGCCGGATTTCTCGTACCAGGTTCCGGACGAAGAGGCGTTGCCCTATGTCTTTGACCTGCTGCGTGACGAGGGGCTGGTGATGGGCGGTTCGACCGCGATCAACATCGCCGGCGCGGTGCGCATGGCGCG
This sequence comes from Microbulbifer sp. S227A, assembly GCF_049800935.1. Classification (NCBI taxonomy): domain Bacteria; kingdom Pseudomonadati; phylum Pseudomonadota; class Gammaproteobacteria; order Cellvibrionales; family Microbulbiferaceae; genus Microbulbifer; species Microbulbifer sp. S227A. The sequence goes on from NZ_JBNAFZ010000003.1 coordinate 490,994, forward strand.
CGATCTGGGGCCAGGCCACACCATCGTGACCGTGCTGTGCGACTATGGCACGCGCTATCAGTCCAAGCTGTTCAACCCGGCCTTCCTCAAGGACAAGAACCTGCCCGTGCCAGCGTGGATGACACGGGGTCCGGTGTCGATACCGGGCGTGTTCGAGGACGCCTGACATGCGCACGCTGCGTGCCTGCCTGCTGACCCTGCTTTCGATCACCCTGCTGTGGCTCGGAACGGTTGCGGGCGCGCAGCAGTTCAGCGATGAACAACGCGCCTTTCATGACCGCTGGCTGGCCACGGCACAGCGTGCAGAGGCGGTGCTGAACACCAAGCGGGCGTCAAACGCGTCGCTGGAACAGCTGCGCAGCGAGATCGTGGAATTCCGCGACACCTTCAACATAAGCCGCACCCGCAACAGCGACCGGATCGAAACCCTCGAGAGCCAGCTCAAGGCCCTGGGACCGGCCCCCGAGGATGGCGGCACCGAGGTTGCGGATATCGCGCAGCTGCGCCAGCGGCTGAATGACCAGCTCGACAATCTGCGCGTGCCGCAAGTTATTTCGGAAGAGGCCTATAGCCGCGCCAACGGGCTGATCGGCGAGATCGACTCGACGATCTGGTCGCGCACCAAGCGGGAGTTGCTGTCGCGCGGACCCTCGCCGTTGAATTTCGCCCTCTGGCCCGAAGCCTATCGTGAAACCCGGCAGGCCATTCTGCGGCTCTATCACGAAACCACCCAGAATTTCGGGATCGGCGCGGTCAGGGCACAGGTACAGGACCGGTTGCCAGCAATTGCCATCCTGACGATCATCGGCATGGTCCTGTTGGTCAAGGGCAAGCGGTGGTCGGACCGGCTGGGCAATTACCTGCGTTCGCTGGGCGGGGCGGGGAGCGGCGTCTGGACCTTCGTGATCTCGCTTACCCGGATCCTGATCCCATGGGGCGGCGTGGTCTTTCTGTGCGGCGCGTTGCAGTTTACTGGCATTCTCGGGGTGCGCGGCACGCTGTTGGTTCAGCAGATACCCTATCTCGCGGCGATCTATCTCTATCTCGACTGGATCCGCAGGCAGATCGTGACCCACGCGATCCAGACCGATCCCGAAGGCCATATAGCCGCCAAAGCGACGCAATACCGGATCTATGTGGGGCTGTTGGCGCTGTCCCTGATCCTGCAGGACCTGATCCGCCTGTTCGAGCGCATCGACAACCCGTCGGAAGGGACGCTCGCAGTCATCTATTTCCCGCTGATCCTGGCGACGGGCCTGGTGCTGTTGCGGATGATGCGCCTGCGCAAGCCGCCATCATCCGACACCGGTGAAGCCGAGGACGAGGGCCGCAAGGTCGGGTTTTCCAGCGTCATCGACCTGGTTCAGCGCATCGTCTACATGCTCGGGATCCTGTCACCGCTGCTGGCCGCGTTCGGCTATGTTGCCGCCGCCGATGCGATCGTGTTCCCGGCGGTGGAAACGATCGCGCTGCTGGCGACCTTTGTCATTCTGCACCGCTTTGCCGCCAACATCTATGGCTGGACCTCGGGCAAGGGCGAGGCCGCGGCGGATTCGCTGCTGATCGTGGTGGTCGGCTTTGTGCTGGCGGTGCTGGCCCTGCCGATCCTGGCACTGATCTGGGGCGCGCGCCCTGCCGAGCTTGCCGAAGTCTGGTCGATGCTGATGAGCGGCTTTGACGTGGGCGGGATCACCATTTCGCCGACCATCTTCATCGTTTTTGCGGTGGTCTTTACCATCGGCTATTCGCTGACCCGGCTGTTGCAGGGCGGGTTGCGCAATTCGCTGCTGCCCAAGACCAAGATGGACCCCGGCGGGCAAAACGCGGTGGTGTCCGGGGTTGGCTATATCGGCATCTTTGTCACCGCGCTGCTGGCGATCATCAGCGCGGGGATCGACCTGACCGCGCTTGGCTATGTTGCCGGTGCCCTTTCGGTTGGTATCGGTTTCGGCCTGCAGAACATCGTCTCGAACTTTGTTTCGGGCATCATCCTTTTGATCGAGCGCCCGATCTCCAAGGATGACTGGATCGATGTCAACGGCCAGATGGGCTATGTGCGCGACATCTCGGTGCGCTCGACACGGATCGAGACCTTTGACCGTACCGACGTGATCGTGCCGAACTCGGATCTGATCAGCGGCACGGTCACCAATTTCACGCGGGGCAACACGGTTGGCCGGGTGATCGTTCCGGTTGGCGTTGCCTATGGTACGGATACCCGCAAGGTCGAAACCATCCTGTCCAAGGTGGCAAATGCACATCCCATGGTGCTGGCCCATCCCGCGCCCAGCGTGGTGTTCCAGGGGTTCGGGGCCGACTCGCTCGATTTCGAAATCCGCGCGATCCTGCGCGACGTGAACTGGATGCTGTCGGTCAAGTCCGACATGAACCACGAGATCGCCCGCCGCTTTGTCGAAGAGGGGATCGAAATCCCGTTTGCACAGCGCGACATCTGGATCCGCAATCCCGAGGCCCTTGGCGCGGTGCCCGGCGAAGCTCTGACCAATGATGCGGACGACCCCGAAGCCGCGCCATCTTCTGCACCGGTCGAGATGACCGAGATCGACATGGATGACAGCGCGGCGGACAGCGACGATCACTGACGCCGGGGTCAGCCCTGCCAGACCGGTGATTTTGCGATACGTTCGAGCAGGAAGTCCATGAACACCCTGACCTTGGACGACAGCACGTTGGATTTCGGATAGACCAGCCAGAGCGCCGTTTTGTCGGCGATCTCGTAATCGGGCAGGACCCGGATCAACTGTCCTTCGGTGATCTCGCGATAGACGCTCCAGGACGAATTGATCGATATGCCGGCCCCGGCCAGCGTGGCGATTTTCTGGCTGTGGCCATCGTCCAGGATCAGCCGCCCCCGCGCCGCGCGCGGATCGAAACTCGCGGCCCGATCACCGGGGCCGGAGAGCGGGCGGGGGGTTTGGTCGCGAAAGGCGATCAGCTGATGCGATAGCAGGTCGCGCGGGGATTTGGGGATGCCGTGCTCGGCCAGATAGGCGGGGGACGCGCAGAGAATGCGCGGGTCATCGGCCAGCTTGCGCCCCTTGAGGTTGGAATCCTCCAGTGCCGAATTGCGCAGCACGAGATCAAAGCTGCCTTCGATCAGGTCGAATTGCACATCAGACAGCCGCAGGTCGAGCGTGACCTCCGGATGCTGGGCGAGAAAATCCGGCAGGATCGGCGCAATGTGCAGCTGGGCAAAGGTGCTGGGCGCGGCAAAACGCAGGGTTCCGGTGGCCATCGGGTTGCCCTTGCCAAGCGCCGCAAGCCCGGCATCGGCGCGTTCAAGTATGTCCCGGGCAAAGGGCAGCAGTTCCGCGCCCTCAAGTGATAACGACACCTTGCGCGTCGAACGATGCAGCAGGTCCGCCCCCACCTCGTTCTCGAGCTTGGCAAGCCGGGCGCTGGCCACCGCCGGGGCCAGCCCGAGTTCGCGCCCCGCCGCGCTGATGTTCAGCTTTTCGGCGGCCAGAACAAAAAGGCGAAGGCTGTCTGTATCCATGTATTTTATCCAAAACCGGAATTCTGATGCCGATTGTTCGGCATTTATCTGTGTTGTGCGTAGTATATGTTCGCTTCACACAAAGGCAACGGCGCAGCGTGGAAATGCAGGGCGCGGTTTGCCAGGGGACAGATGGCACAAGTCAGCGGAGCGGAACAATGTCGAGAACGGGTACGGTAAACTATCACGTCCACAAGCCGGAACGGCAGGCCTTTCACATCGATGCCGGGGGCGTAACCGGGGCGATCGTGGCACCGGAACTGATCGCGACCGAGATCGGGCTCAGGGACCTGCGCGACGGCGGCGCGGGGGTCACTTTCGAAGAGGACGGGATTTCCTATGCGCCGCTGCCCTCTGCGGTGAAACGGTTTGACGGATCGGGTGACTGGCAGGCGACCTACGATGGCGAACTGACCGCGCACCTGATCCGCGAGTTGGGGGCCAGCGAGGTGGTGGTGTTCGACCACACCGTGCGCATTGACGATCCGCAATCGACCCGCCGCCCGGCCCGCAACGTGCATAGCGATTACAGCCGCGAAGGCGCGCAAAAGCGGTTGCGTGACATTCTTGGCGATGAGCGCGCGGCGGAATGGGAGCGCGGGCGTTATGCTTTTGTCAATGTCTGGCGACCCATCGACAATCCGATCAACACGGCCCCGCTTGGTTTTGTGCGACCGTCCAGCGTGGCGCCGCAGGACTGGGTCCTGATCGACCTGATCTATCCCGACCGGCGCGGCCATATCATGGGGCTTGCGGCGAATGAGCGGCATGACTGGCTCTACCTGTCGCGGATGACGCCGGACGAGGTGGTGGCGTTCAACATCTATGACAGTTTCGGCCACCCGTCGGTCGGCCACAGCGCCGTGGACCTTGTCGAGGATCCCGGTGTGAACAGCATTCGCAAGAGCATCGAAACCCGGACATTGCTGCGGTTCTGACGTGCCCGGACAGGAGACCATACATGTTTGAACAGAACGTCACTGGCGGGTTTCGCCGGATCAACCGGGCCTATAACGCGGTGTTCAAACCCGATCGCCTGAGCATCGGCCTCGTGGTGCCGCTCGAAAGCTATCCCCAGAGCGCGGTGCCCGCGATGGCGCGTCATCTTGAGCTTGCGCGGATGGCGGATGAGCTCGGGTTTGCCGCGCTATGGCTGCGGGATGTGCCGTTCAACGTGCCGTCCTTTGGCGATGCAGGGCAGGTTTATGATCCCTTTGTCTATCTCGGAACCCTTGCCGCCACGACCCGGAACATCGCGCTTGGGGTCGCCAGCATTGTCCTGCCGCTACGCCACCCGGCGCATGTGGCCAAGGCGGCGGCCTCGGCGGATGCCTTGTCGGGGGGGCGGTTGTTGTTGGGGGTCGCCTCGGGGGATCGCCCCGAGGAATACCCGGCGCTGAACATGACCTTTCCGGATCGCGGGGACCGGTTTCGCGACAGCGTCGACTATATTCGTGCGATGGCCGGGGAGCGGCCAGAGTTTCAGAACGCGCGGGGCCGTGTCGGCAACGGCATGGACATGTTGCCAAAACCGGTGGGCGGGCAGATACCGCTGCTGATCACCGGAGGCAGCCGGCAGACCCCGGACTGGGTGGCGCGGAATGGCGACGGCTGGATGACCTATCCACGCGATGCGGCGGCGCAGGGGCGCGTGGTGTCGGAGTACCGCCAGCGGGTGGCCGCTGCGGGTCAGGGTGACAAGCCGGTGATGCAGTCGCTCTATGTCGACCTGGTGGCCGATGCGGCCGCCGCGCCGCGCCCGATTCACCTCGGGTTCCAGTCGGGGACCGATTTCTTGCGCGGCTACCTGAATGATATCGTCACGCTGGGCGTCAATCACGTCGCGCTGAACCTGCGGTTCAATGGCGCGGATATGGAAACGACACTGAACCGGCTTGCACGGGATGTGCTGCCGGATCATCACTGAGAGAGGGATGAGCATGATGACCAAGACCATTCTTATCACCGGCGCGACCGATGGCATCGGGTTGAAGACCGCCGAATTGTTGGCCCGGCAAGGCCATAGGCTGGTGTTGCACGGGCGCAACCGGGCCAAGCTGGACGCCGCCGCACAAGAGGTTGGCGGCGGGGTCGAAACCCATCTGGCCGACCTGTCGCGGCTGGCGGATGTCGAGGCGCTGGCCGACACGATCCTTGCGGCGCATGATCGTCTGGACGTGGTGATCAACAATGCCGGCGTGTACAAGACCCCCCGGACGCGGACCGATGACGGGCTGGATACGCGCTTTGCCGTCAACACATTCGCTCCCTACCTGCTGACCCTGCGGCTGTTGCCGATCCTGCCGCGCGACGGGCGCGTGGTGAACCTCTCGTCGGCGGCGCAGGCAGCCATCGATGTGGCGGCGATGACCGGTCGGGCACCGATCGGCGACATGGAGGCCTATGCCCAGAGCAAGCTGGCGCTCACCATCTGGACCGTGGAAATGGCCCGGCGTCATCCCGAGGGCCCGGGTTTTGTCGCGGTGAATCCCGGTTCACTGCTGGCCTCCAAGATGGTCAAGGAAGGGTTCGGCGTGGCCGGAAGCGATCTTGGCATCGGCGCGGATATCCTTGGTCGGGCAGCGTTGTCGGATGAGTTCGCGGAGGCGTCTGGCAAGTATTTCGACAATGATTCCGGTCGCTTCGCCCAACCGCACCAGGCGGCGCTCGACCCCTCGCATGTACGCGCTGTCATGGCGGCCATCGAGTCGATTGTAGCACCATCGTCCTAGAACCGCGCCCCGGCATTTGCGTGATGCCCCCGGCATGTGCCATGGTTTCAAGGGGAGGATCAGATGGCGAATACAGGGTTGAGCACCGATCTGCAAAGCGCGATCGCGGCCTCTTGGGAGCGGTGCGAGCGGCAGCATCGATTGCTGCGCAATGCGGCGCAGCCGATCATGCGCCTGCGCCCGTCCGAGATCGCGCCCCGGCTTGAACAGACGGTCGAGCGCAGCGGCGGGCGGCAGGGTATCTTTCGTCAGCTTGCCGGGGTTGCGGCCAAGGCGGGCCAATGCCTGGTGGTGACCGATGCCGAAGGCGTGCTGGTGCGTCTTGAAACGGCGGATGGCGGGGGCGCTGCCGAAAGCTGGAACGGGATCGCGCTTGGCTCGTGCTGGGACGAGCGCATCGCCGGCACCAATGGCGTGTCGATGGCGATGTCGCTCGGTTCGGCGATCACCGTGCGTGGGGGCGACCATTTCTATTCACAGCTGCGCGCCTTTGCCTGTAGCGGCGTGCCCCTGCTGGATGCCGGGAACAGCGTGATCGGTTCGGTCAACCTGGTTGCGGTCGACAAGGGAAATCCCGCCGACTACCTGTTCGCGCAACAGCTTCTGGGGGCGACGGCCAACCGGGTGCAGCGGGTGCTGTTTCAGCGGCGCTTTCACGAGGCGATGCTGGTATCGCTTGCCGATGGCGGGCGCGACAACCTGCTGCGCGGCGATGAGCTGGTCGCGGTGGATGGCGCGGGTATCGTTCTGGGTGGTACCGCGCGGGCGCATCGGCTGGCCGGGTTGGATGATGCGGCAGAGCTCGTCGGGCGACCGTTCCAGGCGCTGTTCGGTGCCGAGGCCCAGACCGTCGCCGAGGTGCCCGACCGCGTGCTCAGCCTGCGCAGCGCCCAGGGTGCGGCGCTGAGCGCCCGGGCGCAACCGCCGGGAGATCATCGCAAATGGCACAAATCCGAAGCAATACCCCGGCCCGCCGCGCGCCCACTCGTACGCCGGCGGCTGGCTCCGTCGCTGCGTGAACTGGCGGTCGGCAGCCACACCATGGCGGCGCTGTGCGAGCGGGCGGCCAATTGTTATCGGCATGACATGCCCTTCCTGCTGGAAGGCGAGACCGGGACAGGAAAATCCGCCCTTGTCGCGGCACTGCGCCAGACCGAGGATGACGGGTTGGGGCGCGTTGTGACGGTTGATTGTGCGACGCTGGGCGAGGGGCCCGAGGACCGCAACTATATCAACACGGTGCTGAGCCAGACCCGCGTGATCGGTGAGTTCGCGGCGCAGGGCGGAGGCCGCGCGACGCTGATCTTTGACAATATCGACGAGCTTCCGGGGTTCGCCCAGGCGGCGCTGCGCCGGATGCTGGATGCGTTCGAAACCGAGCGGATGCCCGTGGCCGGGGGGGACATGCTCCGCCCGCCGCGCGTTGTCTCGATCAGCGGCAAGCCCCTGACCGAGGCCGTCGCACAGGGCCGGTTCCGCAATGACCTCTATTACCTAATTGCGGGTACGCGGCTCGAACTCCCGGCGCTGCGTGATCGCGAACGACCCGATGCGCTTGCCGAGACCATCGCGACGCGCCTCGCCGGGGGACGGGTCGTGATCACGCCCGAAGCCGCCGCGGTGATGTCCAACCATGGCTGGCCGGGCAATCTGCGCGAAATGCGCAACGTGCTGGAACAGGCGCTGATGGCGGGGGATGGGTGCCGTATCTCGCCGGTCGAACTGCGGGTGACGGGCATCATGGCCGCGCCGGCGCCAAGTGAGCGCCCGGCGCAACCGGTCGTGCCGGTTGTCACCGCGATGGGGTATGATGAACGCAGCCTGCTGCTGGATGCGCTGGCCGGTGCCCGCTGGAATGTCAGCCGCGCGGCGCGCAGTCTTGGAATGGGACGGGCGACGATTCACCGCAAGATGAAGAAATACGATATTTCCCGGCCCGGCTGAGCGGTGCCGCCCTGATCCCTTTTTCGCCGGTTATCGCTGGTTGCGCGCCATGAATGCGAGCCGTTCAAACAGGTGCACATCCTGTTCGTTCTTGAGCAGCGCCCCGTGCAGTTTCGGCAGCGCTTTTGCGCCGTCGCGCTTGAGATCCTCGGCGGTCAGATCCTCGGCCAGAAGCAGCTTGAGCCAGTCAAGCACCTCAGAAGTCGACGGTTTTTTCTTGAGCCCGGGCTGTTCGCGGAGTTCGTAGAACTGGGTCAGCGCAGTTGTCAGCAGCGATTCCTTGATGCCCGGATGGTGAACTTCGACAATCTTGCGCATGGTCGTTTCGTCCGGAAAGCGAATGTAATGAAAGAAACAACGGCGCAAAAACGCATCTGGCAATTCCTTTTCATTATTCGAAGTAATGATCACGATAGGACGCTGTGCCGCGCGAATTGTTTCGCCGGTTTCGTAAACAAAGAACTCCATCTTATCGAGTTCCTGAAGCAGGTCATTGGGAAACTCGATATCGGCCTTGTCGATTTCGTCGATCAGCAGAACCACCTTTTCATCGGCCTCGAATGCCTGCCAGAGCTTGCCCTTGCGGATATAGTTCGCGACATCATGTACCCGCTCTTCGCCCAGCTGGCTGTCGCGCAGACGGCTTACCGCGTCATATTCATACAGGCCCTGCTGGGCGCGGGTGGTGGATTTGACATTCCACTCGATCATCCGCAACCCGAGGGACTCGGCGACCTGCCGGGCGAGCTCGGTCTTGCCGGTTCCGGGTTCGCCCTTGACCAGCAACGGGCGTTCCAGCGTGACCGCTGCATTGACCGCAATGGTCAGGTCGCTTGTCGCTACGTAACTTTCGGTACCTTGAAATTTCATGTTTTTACAACCCTTTGGTGTTAGCTCCACGGGGGAAACCGGTTGGCCGTGCTTTTAACCCGACCTGCGCAGGATTGTGTAGTGACATTCTGAATAGCGTCAGCTAAATGCAGCCACAGTGAGGAGCCAGTTATCTAAGGAAGTACCATTGCCAGACGATGTTGGCCAATCCGAGGGAGCAAAGATGAAGCAGGACGTTTTTCTGCCGGATGACTATCGTCCGGCCGAGGATGAGCCGTTTATGAACGACATGCAGCTGGAGTACTTCCGCCGCAAGTTGATCGACTGGAAGAACGAGTTGTTGGCGGGGAGCCGCGATACCATCGAAGGATTGCAGGACGGAACACGCAACATCCCGGATGTCGCCGACCGTGCCAGCGAAGAGACCGATCGCGCGCTTGAACTGCGCACACGGGATCGCCAGCGCAAGTTGGTTGCCAAGATCGACAGCGCCCTGCGCCGGGTGGAAGAAGGCGAATACGGCTATTGTGAAGTGACGGGTGAACCGATCTCGCTCAAGCGGCTGGATGCCCGGCCGATTGCCACCATGAGCCTCGAGGCACAGGAACGGCACGAGCGGCGCGAAAAGGTGCACCGCGACGACTGATTGCCCGACATGGGTACTAAGATCTGTACGCCGGGGCGTTTGCTCCGGCGTTTCTTGTTTCTGGGGGCGCGATGGCGTTGAACGATCTGAGCATCATCGTGGTCGGCGCGGGGATCGGCGGGCTGGCGGCGGCGATTGCGCTGCGCAGATCCGGTGCGCGGGTCCGTGTGCTCGAACAGGCGCACGCGCTGAGCGAAGTTGGCGCGGGGCTGCAGATCAGCGCGAATGGCATGGCGGTGCTGCATGCGCTCGGGATCCTGCCGCATGGCTCGGGCGGGCCGGGTTTGCGCTCGGCTGGCACGGAAATCCGGGATTGCCGTGCGGGGCGGCGCGTGACCGTGATGCCGGCACCAGCGGCGGGGCCAACCTATTATTTTCATCGCGCCGACCTGATCGATCTCTTGCGGATGACAGCGGAACGGCAGGGTGTCGAACTGCTTCTCGGGCAACGGGTGGTGTCCTATGAAGCACAACAGGGGGCAGCCTGCATCCGGCTGGCGGACGGGCCAGCACAAAATGCGGACCTGGTGATCGCGGCGGATGGGGGGCGCAGCCTGCTGCGCCGTGGTCTTGTCGGTGAGGGCGCGCCACGCTTTACCGGCCAGGTCGCGTGGCGTGCGACGATCCCCGCGCGCCACGATGTTTCAGAGGCACGCGCGACCCTGACCATGGGGCCGGGGCGGCATGTTGTGACCTACCCGATCCGCGCTGGCCGGGAATTGAACATCGTTGCCGTCGAAGAGCGCGACGACTGGCACGAGGACGGGTGGCGGCATCGGGGCGACCCCGAGGATTTGCGACGCAGGTTTGCGGGCTTTGGCGGCGAACTTGCCCATCAGCTTGCCGCCATCGACTCCGTTCATCTGTGGGCGCTGTTCCTGCATCCGGTCGCATCGCGCTGGCAGAACGGGCAACTGGCGCTGCTCGGGGACGCGGCGCACCCGACCTTGCCCTTCATGGCACAGGGCGCGTGCATGGCGCTGGAAGATGCCTGGGTTCTGGCGCAATGCCTGGCTGGGGCAACCGATCCCGCCAATGGGCTGGCAAATTACCAGTCCACGCGCCGCGACCGGGCACAGCGGGTCGTCGCCGCCGCTGCCGCAAACGCGCGAAACTTTCATTTCAAGGCGCCGCTGCGCCAGGTGGCGCAGCTTGGTCTGTCACTGTTGGGGGCACGCATCGCACGCCGGTACGAATGGATCTACGGCCATGACGTGACCCGCTGACACACGGGGTCAGGCGTTAAGTTCGATCCAGACGGGCACGTGGTCGGACGGCTTGTCATGGCCGCGGATGTCCTTGTCGATCTGGCAGTCGATCAACAGGTCGGCGGCCTGCGGGGTCAGCAGGAAATGGTCGATGCGAATGCCGTTGTTCCGGTTCCACGCCCCGGCCTGGTAGTCCCAGAACGAGTAGGTTTCTGGGGCCTGGGTGCGGGCACGCAGGGCATCGGTAAAGCCGAGGTTGACGATACGCTGATAGGCATTGCGGCTCTCGGGGCGGAACAGGGCGTCTTCGCGCCATGACTCGGGCTTCTTTGCGTCTTCCGCCTGGGGGATGATGTTGTAGTCGCCGGCCATCAATGCGGGCTGTTCCTCGGCAAGCAGCTTGGCGGCACGGGCGCGCAGGCGCTCCATCCAGGCCAGCTTGTAATCATATTTCGGACCCGGTGCCGGGTTGCCGTTGGGCAGGTACAGGCCGCAAAGGCGAATGGCCGATGTTCCGACAACCGTGGCCTCGATCCAGCGGGCCTGGTCGTCCGTGTCGTCGCCGGGCAAGCCCCGGCGCACATCCTCGAGCGGAAATTTTGAGAGAATCGCGACGCCGTTAAAGGATTTTTGACCATGTGTCTCGACATTGTAGCCACGGTCTTCAAACAGCTCGCGGGGGAAATTCTCATCCACGGATTTGATTTCTTGCAGCAGGACGACATCCGGCTGCGCATCATCCAGCCATGCAGGCAAGGCCTGGGCCCGCGCCTTGATGCCGTTGATGTTGAATGTTGCGATTTTCATCCCGTTCCCCCGGCCCGATGCATCCAGTCGTTCTATCGCTGATGCGCGCGGGCAGGGCAAGGCCACCGGGCCGCCGGAAGTTTGACACAAATTGTGTCAGTGCGAATCGCCAGCCGGTCAAACCTGGTGAATTGCGATCTGATTCGGCGGCTTTGACGTAGGGTAAGCGCATCGATTCGAACACAAATTCGGCATGTGGATAACATTTTTTTAACGCATTCTGCGTCAACCTGTTTTTGTACAGCGTCAACAAGCTGGCCCGAATTTTTCATGTGGATAAGTCGCCAATTTTGCAACCTATCCAAGAAAAAGTTCTTTGAGAATCTACTGTTGGATGCAAGCGTCGAGGGGCAATCAACTCCAACATCGAGGATCACTGCCATGAACGCTCAACGTAAAATCGCGGAATTTCAGGATGTTACCGTCAAGGAAGAGGCAAGCAGCCTGTTCGATGGAGAGGGTACAGCGATGTTCTCTTCCGGCTCGTCGCCGACCTGCATGGGCGACGCCATGACGGGGGATGCAACGGCCCTGTTTTCCTCGGGTTCCGCCCCGGTTGCGGCCAGTGCGACCATCACGGGTGAAGGTGTCGAGATGTTCTCGTCCGGGTCGGCCCCGTCCGCATCGACCGCGTTGACCGGTGACCTGGTGCAGATGTTCTCCTCCGGCTCCGCTCCCGTTGCCAGCGGCGACGCGATCACCGGCGAAGGCACGCAGATGTTCTCTTCCGGTTCCGCCCCGGTTGCCAGCGGTGACGCGATCACCGGGGAAGGCACGCAGATGTTCTCTTCCGGTTCCGCCCCGGTTGCCAGCAGCGAAGCATCGCTCGGCGAGCGTACCGAGATGTTCTCCTCGGGCAGCTGATCCCGGTTTGATCGTCTGAAGTTGGAAGCGGGGCGTTCAGAGAGACGCCATTTGGAAAGGGTATCCCCATGTCGAATGTCATCCATCTGAACGTTCCGTCCCAGCGTCTTACCGGTGCCGCGCGGCGCGCCGCCCTGATCGCCAGTTTCGCACAGCATCGCCGGTTCGGAGATGACGTGTTCTGGCTCAAGGAAAATGCCGAGCTCTTGAACATCCTGGAATGCACGGGGTTGCGCCTGCCGGATCAGGCACTGGCCCCGCACCAGGGATTTTATGACCAGGTCGAGAAACGCCTGGGGTTCTTCCCGCAATATTATCGTTTCCTGCTGTCCATCTGCCTTGATCTCGAAGATCTGGGACTGCCGGGAAACAAGGCCGAGGCGCTGTCACGCTGGGTCGCGCGCGAAGGGCTTGCCGAGGCGGAACTGTCCGATCTGCAACGGCTCGAGGCGCGGCGGCTGATGATGCGGCGGGGCGTTGATCCGCTGCCCGGCGACGGAGGGCTGGAGGAACGCGTGCGCAGCTTTATCGACCGGTCCGAAACCTTTGCTATGCCGAACAAGAAGGCGGCCTATGAGCTGACCCATATCGTATTCTACCTGAGTGAATATGGTCGTCGCGATCCGCAGCTTTCCACGGCGGCGATGATCTCGCTCGAATTTGCGGGTATCCTTGCCTACCTGGATCAGAATGCCGATCTGCTGGCCGAAATCTGCGTGGCCTTGCGCTATGCCGGACAGGAGCCGTCGGATGTCTGGGAAACCTGGCTGGAACGCGAAACCCATCAGTTCACGGTCGAGAGCGGGCCACAGGTCAGCACCGCCGACAATTACCATGACTATTTCGTCTGCAACTGGCTGATGGCGGTGTCCGGCCGCGATGCGTTCCGCAAGGGTGCGCCCGATGAACGGATGGCGTTTTTCCGTGCCGCGCCCTTCGCCGCTCCGCTGCGCGAGATTTCGGAGTGCATGTTCCGGCTGGAAGATGCCCGCAGCGCCGATTGGAACCGCATGCGCAGCCATGTCGAGGACTCGCTGAGCGAGATGGGCCATGAAATCCTGTGCCAAGCGCAAAAGAGCAGCGAGAAATTCGAGGATTTCTTTGCCGGTTTTGCGCGCACCGGCCTGCGCGGGGTGGCATTGTGAGGGCTGCCGCCTTTGGCGCCGGTCTCGTCGTCCTCTACACGGCGCTGATTTCATCTGCGGATGCGATCACCAAGCTGATCGCGGGTGGATATGCCGCGCCGCAGCTGTTTTGTCTGTCGGGTCTGTTCGTGGTCACGCTCAGCGCGCTTGCGGATCGGCATCCGTCACAGCGGCGGGGATTTCACAGCAGCTGCCCGCGTGCGATGGCGCTGCGTTGCGGCGCGACGGTGCTGGCGGCGGTGTCGTTCTTTTACGCGTTCCGCTATCTGCCATTTGCCGAGGTTTTCCTGTTCATTGGCCTGATGCCGATCCTTGCCGGATTGATGTCGGGGCCGATCCTGGGCGAACATGTGCGCCCGGCGGCCTGGGCGGCCCTGATCGCGGGATTCATCGGCGTCATGTGCCTGTTTCCGACCGGGTTGGGCGCGGTGACGATTGGACATGGTTTTGCCATGGCCGCGGCGCTGTTCGGCACGTTTTCCATGATCATGGCGCGCTATATCGGCCGGTACGAGGACAACAGCCTGGCACAGGTGTTCTATCCGAATCTGGCGATCTTTGTGACAATGGGGGTGGCGCTGCCCTTTGTCTGGAAACCGATGCCGGTCACCGATCTCGGGCTGGTCGCGGCCTATGCGGCGTTTCTGTTCGGGGCGCGCTGGTTGTTGGTCGTGGCGCTGCGGTTGCTGGCGGCCTATGCGGTGACACCGCTGATGAACCTGCAATTCGTCTGGATGGTCGTGCTGGGCGCGGTGATCTTTGGCGAATACCCGGCCTCGGGAACCTATCTGGGCGTCGCCATCGTGATCGGCAGCGGGCTGTTCCTGGTCTGGGATCAGTTTACGCCCGACACGGCGCGCGGCAGGTTTTCCGCGGCCCCCTGGCGGCAATCACGCTTTAAGACAGACCCGTAAGGTGCAGATTTACATCGAGAAAGATGTGCCGCAGCCGCAGGACGACGTGGCGTTGGGGTTCTCGATGACAAACCGCGCACCGATCAGTTCCTCGGTAAAATCGATGACCGCGTTTTCCAGGAAGGGAAGCGAGACCGAGTCGACCACGACCTTCTGGCCCCGACCTTCCAGCACCAGGTCGTCCTCGGCCGGGCTGTCCAGGGCAATTTCATACTGGAACCCGGAACATCCGCCGCCCTCGACAGCGACGCGCAGGGCCTGACCCTGATCCGATGCGCCGATTTCGGCGAGCCGGGCAAAGGCACGGTCCGTGACTTTTGGGGGCAGGTTCATCGTTGCTAACTCCGCAGCGGTTTCAATGGGCGTCTGCCTATCATATAGAAAGCCCAAGGACAGGCGACAAGGACAACCGAGAATGCATGCCCCATATGCCTCGGATCCGTCGGCCAGCAAGGGACGGCTGGTGGCGGAAGAGGAGAGCAGCTTTCGTTCGTGCTTTCAGCGCGATCGCGACCGGATCATCCATGCCAGCGCGTTTCGACGGCTGAAGCATAAAACCCAGGTCTTCGTCGAGCACGAGGGCGACTATTACCGTACCCGGTTGACCCATTCCATCGAGGTGGCGCAGGTTGCCCGGACCATTTCCGGCACGCTGGGGCTGAATGCGGAACTGACCGAGGCGGTGGCGCTGGCGCATGACCTGGGCCATACACCGTTTGGCCATACCGGCGAGGATGCCCTGCACGCTTTGATGCAACCCTATGGCGGGTTCGATCACAATGCACAGGCGATCCGCATCGTGACGCATCTGGAGCGACACTATGCGGATTTCGACGGGTTGAACCTGACCTGGGAAACGCTTGAGGGGATTGCCAAGCATAACGGGCCGGTGCCCGCGCCGATCCCCTGGGCGCTTGAGG
Source organism: Microbulbifer sp. S227A (assembly GCF_049800935.1). Classification (NCBI taxonomy): domain Bacteria; kingdom Pseudomonadati; phylum Pseudomonadota; class Gammaproteobacteria; order Cellvibrionales; family Microbulbiferaceae; genus Microbulbifer; species Microbulbifer sp. S227A. Next base: position 506,522 of record NZ_JBNAFZ010000003.1, read on the forward strand.
AATACGATGTCCGGCATGATCTTGAGCTGCATACCTATGCCAGCGCCGAGGCGCAGGTGGCCGCCATCGCCGATGACGTGGCCTATAACCATCATGATCTGCATGACGGTTTGCGCGCCGAGCTGTTCTCGACCGATGAACTTGCCGAGCTTCCCATCCTGTCGCAGAACTTTGCCGAGGTTGACCGGCTTTATCCCGGGCTGAACTATTACCGTCGCCGCCACGAGGCGCTGCGCCGGTTTTTCGGCGTTCTGGTCGAAGATGTGATTACCGTGGCGCGTGACCGGTTGACTGGGCTGAACCCGCAAAGTGCCATGGATGTGCGTCATGCGGGGCATGCCATCGTGCAGTTCTCGGACGGGATTTTCGATGACCTCAAGGTCATCCGGCAGTTCCTGTTTCAACGCATGTACCGCGCCCCCAGCGTCGTGACCATGCGCGCCGAGGTGACGGACGTGGTGAATGACCTGTTCCCGTATTTCATGGCGCATCCGGACCAGCTTCCCAAGCAATGGCGCAAGGATGTGGACGAGGCCGAGGACGAGACCGCGCTGGCGCGGATCGTGTCGGACTATATCGCCGGCATGACCGACCGGTTTGCGTTGCAGGAACATGCGCGGTTATGTGGCGCGGGTGACGGACCGGACCGCCGGCCACCGCTCTAGTGGCGCATCAACCCACTGAACGCGGAGAAATGATGCAACCTGCCGCATCCGGTGTGGGCGCGGAGCATTGACCGTCGCGGCGCGCGTGATACACCGCGCCAAAGCCCTGAGGATGCCAAGATGAACCTGTTTGCCGATATTCGCACGCTTGTCCTGCACAGCCTGGACGCCATGGTCGCCGAGGGCGCTCTGCCCGATGGTCTGGATTTCAAGAATGTCGCGGTCGAGCCGCCGCGCGATGCGGCGCATGGGGACATGGCGACCAATGCGGCGATGGTGCTTGCCAAGGCGGCGCGCCTCAAGCCGCGCGACATCGCGGACACGCTGGCGGGCAAGCTCGCGGCGGATGAGCGGGTGCGGTCGGCCGAGGTGGCGGGGCCGGGGTTCCTGAACCTGCGGCTCGCGCCAGCGGTCTGGCAGGGGGTGATCGGGCAGGTGCTGCAAACCGGGGTGGATTTTGGCCGCTCCGAGATGGGGCAGGGGCGCAGCATCAACGTCGAATTCGTCAGCGCCAACCCGACCGGGCCGCTGCATGTGGGCCATACGCGGGGCGCGGTATTCGGCGATGCATTGGCCAGCCTGTTGCAATTCTCGGGGCATCAGGTCACGCGCGAATATTACATCAACGACGGCGGCGCACAGGTCGATGTGCTCGCCCGGTCGGTCTATTTGCGGTATCTCGAAGCCCTGGGGCAGGAGGTTGCATTCGAGGACGGCACCTATCCGGGCGACTACCTGATCCCGGTGGGCGAGGCGCTGGCGCGCGACAGGGGCGATATCTGGGTCGATCAACCCGAGAGCGTCTGGCTGGAAGCCCTGCGCGACCATGCCACCGATGCGATGATGGCGCTGATCCGTTCGGACCTTGCGTCGCTGGGCATCGAGATGGACGTGTTCTTTTCCGAGAAATCGCTCTACGGCACCGGGCGCATCGAGGCGGCGATCGAGGATCTGCGCGCCAAGGGGCTGATCTATCGCGGCGTGCTTGAACCGCCCAAGGGCAAGACGCCCGAAGATTGGGAACCGCGCGAACAGACCCTGTTCAAATCCACCGAACATGGTGATGACGTGGATCGTCCGATCATGAAATCCGATGGCGGATGGACCTATTTCGCGCCGGATATCGCCTATCATTATGACAAGGTTTCCAGGGGGTTCGACGCGCTTATTGATGTGTTCGGCGCGGACCATGGCGGTTATGTCAAACGGATGAAGGCCGCGGTGTCGGCATTGTCCGAGGGCAAGGTGCCGCTGGATATCAAGCTGGCGCAGCTGGTGCGCCTGTTCAAGAACGGGGAACCGTTCAAGATGTCCAAGCGCGCCGGCAATTTCGTGACCCTGCGCGATGTGGTTGACCAGGTTGGTCCGGACGTGACCCGCTTTGTCATGCTGACGCGCAAGAACGACGCGCCGCTGGATTTCGATTTTGACAAGGTGCTGGAACAATCGCGCGACAACCCGGTGTTCTATGTGCAATATGCCCATGCCCGCGTGATGAGCGTGATGCGCCGCGCCACCGAGGCCGGGATCGCGACGGATGATGCGACGCTGCTGGCGGCGGACCTGGGGGCGCTCGATCACGAGGCCGAACTGAACGTGGCGCGCAAACTGGCGGAATGGCCGCGGCTGGTTGAAATCGCCGCCCGCACCAACGAACCCCATCGCGTCGCCTTTTATCTTTATGAACTGGCCGGCGACTTCCACGCATTGTGGAACCGGGGCAACGATCTGCCCGGGCTGCGATTCATCCAGGACGGCGATAATGCAACCAGCCAGTCGAAAATGGCGCTGGCCCGTGCCGTTTCCGTTGTTATTTCCGCAGGCCTTGGTATTCTTGGCGTCACACCGGCGCAGGAGATGCGGTAACAAATTCGCCCGAAACGCCGGTCCGAGGCAGTAACGAGAACCCATTGCACCGCCAGTCACGGTGCGCACGGGCAGTGAGGCGGACATGGCAGAGATCTATCCCACGTATGACGTGGACGAACAGGAGTCATCCAGCGGACCGGGTGGAGCCCCGCTTGGCGCGGCTCTGAACCTATTGGGCGCGGCGGCATCGCTGGCGTTGATCGCGGGCATCGGTGTGTGGGGCTATCAGCTGGTGATGCGGGACGTCAGCGGCGTTCCGGTGGTGCGGGCGGTCGAGGGGCCGATGCGGGTACAGCCCGAGGATCCGGGTGGGATGCCCGCCGATCACCAGGGGCTGGCGGTGAACGCGGTGGCCGCGCAAGGCACCGCCGAGGCACCGGCGGACCGGCTCATTCTGGCGCCCCGGCCCGTGGACCTGGCGGACGAGGATCAGCCGGCGAAACCCGATGATGACGTGATGGCCGCGACGGCGGGCACGACCGAGCGCGAAGCGGATCCGGGCAGCGTGAGCTCGATGGTGGATCGCCTGCTTGCCGGTGTGTTGTCGGGGGGCGAGGATCAGGCCGAGGCAACCATTGTCAAGGCGGCGGCGCGGGTTGAACAACCTGCCGACCTCGCAACGGCGCAGGCGGCGATCAACGGCGCAGAACCCACGCCAGCCGTGGTGACCGGCCCCGGACCCGCGCGGTCGTTGCGACCGAAGCCGCGTCCGGCAAACGCCACGGCCTCACGCGCGGTGGTGACCCAGGTCGCGGCGAAACCCGGTTTGGATGTCGATCCCGACAGCCTGCCCGTGGGGACCCGTCTCGCCCAGCTGGGCGCATTCGACAGCCCCGACCTGGCGCGACAGGAATGGGACCGGCTGGCCGGGAAATTCGGCGATTACATGGATGGCAAGTCACGCGTCGTGCAACAGGCCAGCAGCGGCGGGCGCACTTTTTACCGGCTGCGCGCCATGGGGTTTGATGACTTGGCAGATGCGCGACGGTTCTGTTCGGCGCTGGTCGCGGAACAGGCGGATTGCATTCCGGTCGTCACCCGATGAATTTTGGTGCCACGATCCTGGACGCGGATGGCCTGCGGCTGAGCGCGGATGAAAAGGCGTTCTTTCGCGACGCGGACCCGTTCGGCTTTATCCTGTTTGCCCGCAACCTGGATACACCGGACCAGATCCGCGCGCTCTGTGGCGATTTCCGCGATGCGGTCGGGCGCGAGGCACCGATTACCATCGATCAGGAGGGGGGGCGTGTACAACGGTTGCGCCCGCCGCTGGCGCGCGACTGGTTGCCGCCGCTGGATCACGTAGCCAATGCGGGTGACGGGGCCGAGCGGGCGATGTACCTGCGTTATCGGCTGATTGCCCATGAGCTGCGCGAGTATGGCATCGACAGCAACTGTGCCCCCATGGTTGATCTGGCCGGGCCGCAGACCCATGACTTTCTCAGGAACCGCTGCTATGGCGAAGAACCCGAACAGGTCGCGCTGCTTGGTCGCGCGGCGGCGGACGGGATGCTGGCGGGCGGGGTTCTGCCGGTTCTCAAACATGTGCCGGGCCATGGCCGGGCCACACAGGACAGCCATTTCGACCTGCCGCATGTCTCGGTAAATGCCGAGGCGCTGGATGACACGGATTTCGCGCCGTTTCGCGCGCTCAATGACCTGCCGATGGGGATGACCGCGCATCTGGTCTATGATGCCATCGATCCGCAACCGGCGACAATTTCACCGCGCATGATCTCGGTGATCCGTGAGCAGATCGGGTTTGACGGGCTGATCATGACCGATGACATTTCGATGAAGGCGCTGACGGGGTCGCTTGGCGACCTGTCGCGCGCGGCCATTGCGGCGGGGTGCGACGTGATCCTGCATTGCAACGGCACGCTGGCGGAACGGGCCGAGGTGGCAGAGGCCGCGGGCCGCATGACCGATGCCGCACAGCGCCGCGCCGAGGCCGCGCTCGAGGCACGCCGGGCGCCTTCCGAACTTGACATTCCGGCCTGCGAGGCCGACCTTCACCGCTTGATGAGCGGAAAGGTCTATGGCTGAGACTCCTCTTCAGGATGATGGCATGTCGGTGGCGGAACGCGTCGCCGCCGAGGCGCTGATCGTCGATGTCGATGGGTTCGAGGGCCCGCTGGACGTGTTGCTGACCCTGTCACGCACACAAAAAGTGGACCTGCGCAAGATCTCGGTCTTGCAGCTGGCCCATCAGTATCTCGCATTTGTGGAAAAGGCCAAGGCCCTGCGGCTGGAACTGGCGGCCGACTATCTGGTCATGGCGGCGTGGCTGGCCTTTCTCAAATCGCGCCTGCTGTTGCCGCCGGACCCGACCGAAGAGGGCCCGTCGGGCGAGGAACTGGCGGCGCATCTGGCGTTTCAACTGGAGCGGCTCCAGGCCATGCGCGATGCCGCCGCGCGGCTGATGGGGCGTGACCGGCTGGGGCGGGATTTCTTTGCACGCGGACAGGCCGAGGATGTCACCCGGATCAAGACGGTGACCTATACCGCGACGCTGCTGGACCTGATGCAGGGCTATGCGCGCATCCGGACCCGGGACGAGTTCCGCCCCTTTGTGATGGATCGCGACTCGGTCTTTACCATGGAACAGGCGCTGGAACGGATGCGCCCGCTGATCGGCTTTGCAGGGACATGGACCGATCTGACCACCTATATGCCGGATGGATGGAGCAATGACCCGGTGCGCCGGCGCTCGGCCACGGCGGCGACTTTTGCCGCCTCTCTCGAACTGGTAAAGGAGGGGCATCTGGAGATCCGCCAGACCGAAACATTCGCCCCGATCCAGCTGCGCAGGAAAGACGACCGCTCGTGACCCAAGAGAGTGACGCACAAGAGACGCCATCCGAGAGCCTGTTTCAGGCACCGCCCATGGGCGAGCAGGAACGCATGGTCGAAGCGGTGCTCTTTGCCAGTGCCGAGCCGGTCAGCGTGCGCGACCTGGAATCGCGGATGCCCCATGGCTGTGACGCTGCCGAGGCTCTGGTGCGGTTGCGCAAGCGCTATGAAGGGCGCGGGGTGCAGGTGCTCAGGGTGGGCGATGCCTGGGCGATCCGTACCGCGCCTGATCTTGGATTTCTGATGCAGAAGGAAACGGTCGAGACCCGCAAGCTCAGCCGGGCGGCCATCGAAACCCTTGCGATCATTGCCTATCACCAACCGGTGACCCGCGCCGAGATCGAAGAGATCCGAGGCGTGTCGGTATCGCGCGGGACGGTGGATCAGCTGCTCGAAATGGAATGGATCCGGTTCGGGCGGCGCAAGATGACTCCGGGGCGGCCGGTGACCTTTGTGGTGACGCCGCAATTTCTCGACCATTTCGGATTGGAGAGCGCGCGGGATCTGCCCGGCCTCAAGGAACTGCGTTCGGCGGGGCTGCTTGAGAACCGCCTGCCGCCCAGTGCGCTGCCAACGGTGGGCGAGAAAGACGATGACGACGAAGATATCGGTGCCGGCCAGCCCGAGCTCTTTGAGGATTAATGCACGTCTGCCCTGAAATTGACGAGATAGGTCCTATATTGGGGGCAGCAGCTAGGGGATCGGTATGAACCTGAACCAGGTGATCAACATGGTTTTGCGCATTCTCATGCGCAAGGCGGTCAACAAGGGCGTCAATGCCGGTATCGATGCCGCATCGAGATATTCACAACGGCGAAACGCGGGCAACCCGGACGCGGATCAGCCGGCACAGACCAATGCCCCGCCGGCCCTGACCAAGCAACAGCGCCGCGCCCGCCGTGCGGCGCGGATGGCCAATCGCGCCTCGCGCATGAACAAAATGTGATGGACCGGCCCGCCGGGGGCAGCGGTCAGGCGCGGAAATGCTTGGACAGCTTGAGCCCCTGGCCCTGATAGTTCGACGCGATTCCCGCGCCGTAAAGCTGGGTCGGCACTTCTGACATCCGTTCATAGACCAGCTTGCCGACGATCTGTCCGTGTTCCAGCACAAACGGCGCCTCGTGGCAGCGCACTTCGAGCACCCCGCGAGACCCGGCCCCGCCAGCCGGCGCATAGCCGAAACCGGGGTCGAAAAAGCCCGCGTAATGCACCCGGAATTCACCGACCATCGCCAGGTATGGGGCCATTTCGGCGGCGCAATGGGGCGGGATCGCAATCGCCTCGCGGCTGACAAGAATATAGAACGCACCGGGATCGAGTATGATCCAACCGGATTCGGTGCGCACGGGCTCCCAGAAGTCGTCGGGCGCATAGTGATTCAGCCGCGCAAGATCGATCACGCCGGTGTGCGGTTTCGCCCGGTAGCCAACCAACGTGCCGCTCTGCGGGCGCAGGTCGACGGAAAAGCCAAGCCCGTCGGAAATGACGGCGTCGCCGGACACGATGGGCGAAGCGGCATGGATTTGGCGCAGCTCGTCATCCGCGATGACCGTCTTGCCGGTGCGAAAGATCACCTGATTCAGCATCTGGCCGGTGCGCGCGATGACCGAGAAACTCTGGGGACAGATCTCGACATAGAGCTGCCCGTGATAGCCGGGTGCGATGCGGTCGAACTCCAGCCCGCGATCGGTGATGATCCGGGTCAAGAGATCAAGCCGGCCGATGGAGGATTTGGCGCTGGCCGCGCCGGACATGTCGCGGGGCAGGGCCAGGCTCTCCATCAGGGGCACGACATAGACACAGCCCTTTTCCAGCACGGCACCGCCGGTCAGGTCGATTTCATGCATGGTGAAATCCGTCATCCGGTCGCGCACGCTGCGTTCGGGGCCGGGCAGGAACGATGCCCGCACGCGATAGGCAACGTCGCCCAGCCGCAGGTCAAGGCTGGCGGGCTGCACCTGTCCGGGCGCAATCGGCGCGGTGGCGGTGATGGCGCCGCTTTCCAGCATGGCGGTAATCTGCTGATTCGGACTGACGCCTGTCATTTCGTTCCCCTTGGCGATCGGGGCAATCGTCGGTGTGATTTGGTCGGGCTAGCAGGACTCGAACCTGCGACCTTCCGTCCCCCAGACGGACGCGCTACCAGGCTGCGCCATAGCCCGACGATGGGCCGTTCATACCGGTTTTCAGACCGGGGGCAAGAGGGAATCACCGGAATTTCCCTAAGCTGCGCCAGACACTTTGCCCAGCCACGCATCCAGCGCCCCGATCAGGGGTCGTGCCGCGGCAACCTGGCTGGCATCCAGCGAGTCACAGGCCGACAAATCGGCCAGAATGCCGGGGGAATAGGGCATGTCGCTTTCTTCCGGCGGATCCGGGGCCTCGACGACAAGCGGCGCGATCTCGGGATCCGGTGTGACAGAATCATCCGGGGGGGCGGTGCTCGATGCCTCTGCGGGTTGAGCGGCGCTGGCTTCGGATTCGGCCTGCTCGGTCATGTCGGGGGCCGCGCGGCGATGGATGAACTCGGGCAGGGGCAGCTCTTCCTGCCCGGTCTCTGCGACCTGCGGCGGCTCGTCCGGCTCTTCGGGCGGGATCTCGGTTTCGGGCGGCGCGACATCATCATCCGCCTGCACGGGGTCCTCGGGCTGTTCCGTGGTCTCGACGGGGGCTGGCCGGGGTTCGGGCTGTTGCGGGGCCGCCGGTTCCGGCGCGGAAATCTCCGCGGGTGGGACCTCCGCATCCGGTGCCCGGGCAATCGTTTCAGCCGTCTCCGTCAGTGAAGGAGACAGGTTGGCCACATAGCTAACACCTTGCTCGCGCAGGACTTTCTGAACGCCCTTGATGGTCAGCCCATCCTCGTAGAGCAGGTGCTTGATCCCGCCGATCAACTGCATGTCAGAGGGCCGGTAATACCGCCGCCCGCCGGCGCGCTTGACCGGTTTCACATGGCTGAACTTGCTTTCCCAAAAGCGCAGGACATGGGCCTGGATACCCAGCCAGTCCGCCACTTCGCTGATCGTGCGAAATGCGTCAGGCGACTTGGTCATTCACCTATCCCCGGATCAGGATTTCTTGTTGCCTGCGGCAACCCGGTCTTTCATCAGATGCGACGGACGAAAGGTCAGAACACGGCGTGGTTGAATCGGAACTTCCTCGCCGGTTTTGGGATTGCGTCCGATCCGGGCCGATTTGTCACGCACGCTGAAGGTGCCGAAAGACGAGATTTTGACCTGTTCGCCGCGAACGAGGGCGTCGGACATGTGCTCGAGCATGCTCTCGACAAGCTGCGCACTTTCGTTTCGTGAAAGGCCGACTTCTCGGAACACAGCTTCACTCAGGTCCATCCGCGTCAGAGTCTTTTCGCCCATAATCACCCCCTAATGTTGGAACGCAGCATAGGACCGAGGCAAATTCGCTGTCAATATCAATGATTTGCAAGTGGCGTCAAAGGCGTGATCGCGCGGGGTCCTACCAGCGCAATACCACGGCGCCCCAGGCCAGACCGCCGCCAATGGCCTCGGTCACGATGACATCGCCGGGTTTGATCTGGCCGCGTTGTTTTCCCACCGACAGGGCGAGGGGAATCGATGCCGCCGAAGTGTTGCCGTGATCCTGCACCGTCACCACGACCTTTTCCATGTCGAGCCCCATCTTGCGCGCGGTGCCCTGGATGATGCGGATATTGGCCTGATGCGGCACGATCCAGTCAACGGCGTCCGATGACAGTCCGGCCTTGTCCAGCGCCGCTTCCGCGGTAGCCGCCAGCTTTTCGACCGCGTGGCGGAACACCTGGTTGCCCTGCATGCGCAAATGCCCGGTGGTCTGGGTCGAAACCCCGCCGTCGACATAGAGCAAATCCTTGAATTGCCCGTCGGAATGCAAATCGGTTGCAAGGATGCCCCTGTCCTGGGTGCTGCCATTGCCATCCTGCGCTTCGAGCACCAGCGCACCCGCGCCGTCGCCAAACAGCACACAGGTGGCCCGGTCGGTCCAGTCCATGATCCGGCTGAAGGTTTCGGCACCAATGACCAGAACCCGCCGCGCCTGGCCCGACACGATCAGCGCGTTTGCCGTGCTCAGCGCATAGACAAAGCCGGCACAGACCGCCTGCACGTCAAAGGCAAAGCCATGCCGCATGCCAAGTTCGGATTGCACCATGGTTGCGGCGGACGGAAAGGTGAGATCGGCGGTCGATGTGGCGACGATGATCGCGTCCACGTCGGCGGCGGTGATCCCGGCATCCTGCAACGCGGCGGTTGCGGCCTTGGTGGCGAGGTTCGAGGTGGTTTCGCCCTCGGCGGCAAAATGCCGGCGTTCGATGCCCGAACGCGAGCGAATCCATTCGTCCGATGTGTCAAGAGTGGCTTCGAACTCGGAGTTCGGGACCACGCGGTCCGGCAGGTAGTGTCCAATTCCAATAGCGACTGCGCGCAAAGTCATGCCTGGCCTTTATCTTCTTGTTGTTCCGCCGTCCCGTCGGTCGGTTCCGATATATCTTGGGCAAGCACAACGGTGGATGCAACCCGGGCGGCCAGTTTTTCCGAGAAACCGGTCTTGGCGAGCTGGAAGGCCAGCTTGACCGCGGCGGAGACCCCGGTTGCATCGGCGCTGCCATGTGATTTGATCACCGTTCCGTTCAGCCCGAGAAACACGCCGCCATTGACGCGCCGGGGGTCGATTCGTTTCTTCAGCCGCCCGAGCGAGGTGATCGCGAGCACCGATGCCAGCCGCGACAGGAGCGAATATTTGAACGCCTCGCGCAACAGCGATGCAATCAGCCGCGCGGTGCCTTCGCCGGTCTTGATCGCGACGTTGCCGGTAAACCCGTCGGTGACGATGACATCGGCGACATCGCCGGGAATGTCGCTGCCTTCGACAAAGCCGACAAAGTCGAAATTCGCCTGATCGGCAAAACGGGAAATCAGCCCGTGCGCGTCCCTGAGCTCGGTGCGGCCCTTGTGTTCCTCGGTGCCGACATTGAGCAGGCCCACGCGTGGCTTGTCGAGTTCAAGGCCGTTGCGTGCGTAGGATGCACCCATCAGGGCATATTGCAAAAGGTCCTGCTCGTCCGCGCGGATATCGGCACCGGCGTCCAGCATCAGGGTAAAGCCATGCCGGTTGAGCGAGGGAAACAGAATCGCGATTGCCGGACGGTTCACGCCCGGCAGCTTGCGAAGCCGGATCACGCTGAGTGCCATCAGCGCGCCGGTGTTGCCACAGGATACCACACCCGCCGCCTCGCCATTGCGCATCGACTCGAGCGCCGACCACATGGAGGTGCCCTTGCCGTTGCGCATCACGTCGCGCGGCTTGTCTTCCATCGTCACGACATCTGCCGTGTCGCGGAATTCGACCCGATCCCTGAGAACGGCGCGCTTGTCCACAAGCGGGCGAAGCTCTGCTTCCGGCCCGTGCAGAATGAACCCGATTTCCGGGTTCTTGTCCGCGGATTTGGCGATGCCGGCAACAACGGCCCCGGGGCCCTTGTCTCCACCCATGGCGTCAACCGAAATGATGATACGGTTGGCGTGTGTCGGGTTCTGGTCGGGCTGGGCCGTCATTCAGGGGTGGCCTGTCCGGTTTACGCGGCGTCTTCGTCCAGATCGATCTCTTCGGTCAGCGCGACGATTTCCTTGTCGTCATAGTGACCGCAGGACGCGCAAACATGGTGCGGGCGCTTGAGCTCGCCGCAGTTCGGGCATTCGTTCGGGTTTGCAGCAACCAGTGCATCGTGCGCACGACGATTGTTGCGGCGCGACTTGGATACTTTGTTCTGTTGGACAGCCATGTCTCAACCTTTGTCTGATAGGGGCCGGCGGACGATCCGTGGCCGTGTTGCATTTCTTGTTTCGCGTATCGTTCTGACCGGCGTGCCGTGCGTTTAGGCCGAGGCCCGTACGATGTCCAACCCTAAATCCGGTGAGCGCGCGAAAATACTGCGATTTTCTGCGGGTGCAAGCAATTTTTCCACATGCCCGGCCGGTTCCCGGTGTCGTCGGCGGCTAGCTATCCTTTTTCAGGGCATCGCGCAACTCTGCAAGCCCGGCAAACGGGCGCGCGTCGTCATCGCTCATGGGCTTGATTCCCTTTTGGGCAAACACCGCGTTGGTCGCTTCGGTCCCCGCCTTGCGTGGGTAGAGCGGCAGCGCCAGCGCCAGCGCCTCGGCCATCACCGCACCGGGATCAATCACGGCGGCGAGCCGTTCGACACTGTCATCCTCGGGCATTTCGACTTCATCGCCGGTCACCTCGGGCAGATCCGCGACATAAAGCCGGCGAACATCCACGTCGATGCGCGTCGTCACCGGTTCGAGCGTGACCACGCAGGGCTGTACCACCGTCGCGCCCAGCGTACCGGTCAATTCCCAGTCGCGCGCTCCCTGTGCGGCGACCTGTCCGGCAAAGCGAAGTTTGCGCAGGCCGCTCAGGCCAAGCTCATCCGCCAGCGCCTTTTGCGCCGCCGGGTCGGGGCGCAACTCAAAGGTGGTGGGCGTGTTCTGGGGCAGGTCGGCGACCCGCAGGGATGTCGTATCGGGCATCGTGCGACTTTCGTTTCTTGAACCATCCGTCCGGTTTCTGTAATCGGGATAAAAGGCGTATCACGCCAAGGCAAGAGGGCAGCCATGTTCGGCAAATCATCGTGTATCAAACCGACATTGCGCGCGGCCGTTCTGGTCGTGGCGGGGCTTGCGGTTGCCGGGTGCACGGCGATCTATCGCGATCATGGCTATGTGCCCACCGAAGAGGACCTTGCCAAGGTGACGGTCGGGGTCGATACGCGCGACACGGTTGCCGAGGCAATCGGCATTCCCTCGGTCTCGGGCGTGTTGAACGAGAGCGGCTATTACTACGTCAGCTCGCGTCTGCGCCATTACGGCGCAAGCGAACCCAGGGTGGTTGAACGGCAGCTGGTCGCAATCAGCTTTACCCAATCCGGCGTGGTCCAGAATATCGAGCGCTATGGTCTCGAAGATGGCCAGGTCATCGTGCTGAACCGGCGCGTGACCGAAGCCAGCGTCGGCAACGCGACATTCCTGCGCCAGCTTCTTGGCAATATCGGCAACTTCAATCCCGGCGCGGTGATCGACGAATAAAGCGGCGGGCCCCGGGGCTTCTGCCTTGATCCTGTGACATTGCGGTCCTACGATTCGCCCGAGTGTCATACGAGTCCGCCATGCTTCAGCAGACCCCGATTCAGGCGCAGGGCCGCTATATCGTTCGCCGGGCCAGTTCACCCGACGACATCGCCGCCGCGCGGGCATTGCGGCAAAGGGGGTTCGGTCTCGCCACTCCGGATGCCGATCCCTATGACGACAGCTGTCTGCATATGTTGATCGAAGAGGCACGCAGCGGGGCGCTGTGCTGTTGTTTTCGCCTCAACCTGATGGCGGCACCGGCCGACCTTGGTCACAGCTATTGCGCGCAATATTATGATTTTGCGAAACTTTTCGAGGAACACGGGCCATTGGTCGAGATGGGGCGGTTTTGTGTCGAACCGGGCTTGCGCGATGCCGATATCCTGCGCATCGCTTGGGGGGCGCTGACGGCCTTTGTCGACGAGGCGGGTGCGCGGATGTTGATCGGCTGTACCTCATTTGCCGGCACCGATCCCGGGCGGTATGGCGACGCCTTTGCCGAATTGGCCGCGCGCCATCTCGCACCCGAGGCCTGGCAGCTTGTCACCATTGCGCCCGCGACCTTCGGCTATGCCGAGAATTGCACTCCGGCGCGGGACGGCAATCGCGCGCTGGCACAAATGCCGCCGCTGTTGCGCAGCTATCTCGCGATGGGCGGGCGGGTCAGCGACCGCGCGGTGATCGACCGGCAGATGAACACGCTGCATGTCTTTACCGGGCTGGACATCGCCGCCATCCCCGAAGGCCGCAAACGGCTGTTGCGGGCGTTGGCGCGCTAAAGCGCAGTGCCGCGAGCCGAAAGTTCCACCACGAGCGTTGACGGTTGGTGCGGGGCGGTTTAGCTGGCGGCCATGGCCCGTATACCCCTGCTTCAACTCTCCGGAATTTCCCTCGGCTTTGGCGGGGATCCGGTCTTTGCAAATCTCGACCTGGTTGTTCAGCCCGGTGACCGTCTGGCGCTTGTCGGGCGCAACGGATCGGGAAAATCCACCTTGATGAAAGTCATGGCCGGCCTTGTCGAACCGGATGGCGGCAGCGTGGTTGTGACGCCGGGATCCTCGGTGGGCTACATGGAGCAGGACCCGGATCTGGCGGGCTTTGCCACGCTGGGCGATTACGCGGCAAGCGGGCTGGAACCCGGCGAGATGTACCGGATCGAGCGGGCGGGCGAGGGGCTGAAATTCAACCCGGATCGTCCGGTCGAGACCGCGTCGGGGGGCGAAAGACGGCGCGCGGCGCTGGCCAAGCTGATGGGCGAAGCGCCCGATCTGATGTTGCTGGACGAACCGACCAACCACCTGGATATCGAGGCGATCCACTGGCTCGAGCGCGAATTGTCGGCGACCCGCGCCGCTTATGTCCTGATCAGTCACGACCGCGCCTTTCTGCGCGCCCTGTCGCGGGCCACGCTGTGGATCGATCGGGGGGCGGTGCGCCGGCAGGACAAGGGGTTCGAGGCGTTCGAGGCGTGGCGTGACACTGTCTGGGAAGAAGAGGACATGCAGCGCCACAAGCTGAACCGGCTGATCAAATCCGAGGCCAGGTGGGCGGTCGAAGGCATCAGCGCACGGCGCAAACGCAACCAGGGGCGGGTGCGCGCACTTCAGGCGTTGCGGGCCGAACGGGCAGGCCAGGTGCGGCGGCAGGGCACGGCCGACCTGGCGCTGGCGTCGGGCGAAAAATCCGGCAAGAAGGTGATCGAGGCCGAGGGCATCGCAAAGTCCTTTGGCGATACCGAGATCATCCGCAATTTCTCGATCACGGTTCAGCGCGGCGACCGCATCGCCTTTGTCGGGCCAAACGGCGCGGGCAAAACGACCCTGCTCAAGATGTTGCTGGGCGAGATCACACCCGATTCGGGGCAGGTCAAACTAGGCACCAATCTTGACATCGCGGTGTTCGACCAGGCCCGTGCACAGCTTGATCCCGATATGACCCTCTGGGACAGCCTGACCGGTGATGCCGAGATGCGGGTGTCCGGACGTGCCGATCAGGTGATGGTGCGCGGGGCGCCGCGCCATGTGGTCGGCTATCTCAAGGATTTCCTGTTCGACGAGGCGCAGGCCCGTGCGCCGGTGCGATCCCTGTCCGGCGGCGAAAAGGCGCGGCTTTTGCTGGCCCGGTTGATGGCCCGTCAAAGCAACCTGTTGGTGATGGACGAGCCGACCAACGATCTTGACGTGGAAACGCTCGACCTGTTGCAGGAATTGCTGGACGACTACGATGGCACCGTGCTTCTGGTGAGCCACGACCGCGATTTTCTTGACCGGGTTGCGACGGCGACCGTTGCAATGGAGGGGCAGGGGCGGGCGACGCTTTATGCCGGCGGGTGGAGCGATTATGTTTCACAGCGCAAGGTCCCGGTGTCCGAACCCGCCAGCAGCAAGCCGAAACCCGCCAAGCCCAAGAGCGAAAAGCCCTCCGCGCCCAAATCCGGTCTCTCGTTTACCGAGAAACACCGTCTGGAGGCATTGCCCGACGAAATCGCCCGGTTGGAGGCAGAGATCGCCAAGCTCGAAGGGCTCATGGCCGACCCGGAGCTTTACACCCGCGAGCCGGCCAAGTTTCAGAAGGCAACCGAGGCTCTGGTGGCGCGGCAGGCCAAGCTTGCCGCCGCCGAGGAAGAGTGGCTGACCCTCGAGGAAAAGGCGGGAAACTAGCGCATCCGCAACGCGCCGTCGATGCGGATCACCTCGCCGTTGAGATATCCCGCCTCGACGATAAAACCCGCCAATTGCCCGTATTCCGACGGATCGCCCAGCCGCGCCGGGTTGGGCACATCAGCAGCCAGTTGTTGCTGTACCTCTTCGGGCAACCCGGCGAGCATCGGCGTCATGAAAATACCCGGCGCGATGGTCATGACCCGGATGCCGCTGCTGGCCAGGTCCCGCGCCATCGGCAGCGTCAGCCCGACAACCCCACCCTTGGACGCGGAATAGGCGGCCTGTCCCTTTTGCCCGTCAAAGGCCGCGATCGAAGCCGTGTTGATGATGACCCCGCGCGCGCCATCGGGTTCCGGATCGTTCCGGGCGATTTCGACAGCGGCAAGCCGGGCGACGTTGAACGTGCCGGCAAGGTTGATGTCCAGCGTGCGCCTGAACGCGTCCAGCGGGTGCGGCCCGTCCTTGCCCACGGTCTTGATGCCAAAGGCGATTCCCGCGCAGTTGATGCAGGCGGTGATCCTTCCCATCCTGGTCTTTGCAAGGGCAATCGCGGCGGCGACCGAGTCTTCGTCCGTCACGTCGGTCTCGGCAAAATGCCCGCCGATTTCCGTGGCGACGGTTGGTCCGCGCGCGGTATCGCGGTCCAGGATGGTGACCTGCGCACCCTGATCGGCGAAATGGCGGGCGGTGGCCTCGCCAAGACCGGATGCGCCGCCGGTGATGATTGCGGCCGTGCTCGACAGTTTCATGGACATCTCCCCCTAATTTGAACGTATGTTCAGTTAATCGCGGGCGAGGCGTGATGTCCAGCACTCAGCGCGGCACCGGCTGCATCCGGCGGCGATCACAGGCCGCGAGCCATCCCAGCGACCGGCCAAGCGGCGGCCACCAGAGCCATGTTCCGCCGAGCGGACGGGGGGCTGCGCCGCTGCCCAACTTGAACCGGGCGAGACCGGCGGCGTGCTGCGTGTCGATCTGACCAAGGTCCAGCCGCGCGACCCCCTGTTCGGCAAACCAGCACGCCGCCCGCCACAGGATCAGCGCATGTGCCGAAACCGCGCGCCCGGCGGGGGTGCTGTGCCCGATATGATAGGTGGCGGCGCGGCCATGGCGCAGGAACAGCATCGCGGCCACTTCTTCGCGCCCGTCCTTTGCCGTGAATAGCACCGTTTGGCCGGGGTTTTCCCGCGCATAAGCCAGGGTCAGTGCCTCGGGCCAGTTGCGAAACCCGCGCCGGTGCTGCAACGTCCGATCCGCCGTGAACAGCCAATGCTCCGCCGATGGGGCACCCGTATCCACCACGAGTTTCAAGCGTTTGTTGGCCTCGGCACGGGTTAGCCGGTTGCGCCATTTCTGGTGCAGGCGGGCGCGACGGTCGTGCTTTGCCTGTGTCAGGTCGATCTCGGCCACCCATGCGGGGGTCATCACCGGGACCGCTCCCAACCGCGCGAGCTGGGTTGCACAGGGGGCATCGGGCGACAGGATGAGCGGCGTGCGCGCGAGCCCGGAATCCGCGAGCCAATCGCGGGTCATGCCCCGCATCAACACGGGCTCTGCCCGCGCCAACATGGCCACGGGAAGGCGACCGCCAAGACGCTGGCGCAGGATCACTGCCGGAACCGGATGGTGCAGCAGCAATGGATCCTGACCGCAGGCGCGCAGGGCGGCGGCGAAATTCGGATGTTGCTGCAAGGGGCGGGGGCGGGCGCCCTGTGACGGAGCGTTGTCAAACATGGGCTGCATTAACCCGGCATAAACCTAATGCCGGGTTAATGCCTGGATGCGCAAGCCACCAGATACCGTACAGGGCGTCACATGCCCCTCCACGCGCCCGACACGGGCGGCGGCGCTGCTCTTGGCCAGCATCCTGTCGGTGCCGGTCTTCGCGGTGCTCAGCCTCGTGGACTGGCTGCTGCTCTGACGATCACTCTGCCAACTGGACCAGCGCGTGACGTTTCTTGCCGGCGCTGAGCTTGACCGGATTCGTCAGCGCCGCAGCATCCAGCATGAGCCCGGCATCGGTCAGCGGCGCATCATCGAGCCGCGCACCGTTCTCGGCGATCAGGCGCTTGGCGTCCTTGCCGGATTTCGCCAGCCCCGCGCGCATGATGGCCTGAACGACCGAGATCGGCAGATCGTCCTGCGTCAGGATCAGCGTTGGCAGGTCGTCGCCAACGCCGCCTCTTTCAAAGACTTCGCGCGCCGTGGCTTCGGCGGCCCGGGCGGCGTCGGCCCCGTGGCACAGGGCGGTGACCTCGTTGGCCAGCCGGATCTTGGCTTCGTTGATCTCGGACCCGGCCAGGGCCCCCAGCCGCTCGCATTCATCGACCGCAAGCTCGGTATAGAGCTTGAGGAACCGCCCGACATCGGCGTCGGTGGTGTTGCGCCAGAATTGCCAGAACTCGTAGGGCGACAGCATATCGGCATTCAGCCAGATCGCGCCCCCCTGGCTCTTGCCCATCTTGCGCCCATCGCTGGTGGTCAGCAGCGGCGAGGTCAGCCCGTAGATCTCGTGATCCAGCACCCTGCGGGTCAGGTCGATGCCGTTGACGATATTGCCCCATTGATCGCTGCCGCCCATCTGCAACAGACAGCCATAGCGCCGGTTGAGCTCAAGGAAGTCATAGGCTTGCAGGATCATGTAGTTGAATTCGAGAAACGACAGCGATTGCTCGCGATCCAGCCGCGATTTCACCGATTCAAATGACAGCATCCGGTTGACCGAGAAATGCCGCCCGATATCGCGCAGGAAGTCGAGATAGTTCAGCCCATCCAGCCATTCCGCATTGTTCAGCATCAGGGCATCGGTCGGTCCGTCGCCATAGGTCAGGTACTTGGCAAAGACTTGTTTCATGCCGGCGATGTTCTCGTCGATCTGTTCGGGGCCGAGCAGCGGGCGTTCATCCGAACGGAACGACGGATCGCCCACCTTGGTGGTGCCGCCGCCCATGAGCGTGATCGGCTTGTGGCCGGTCTTTTGCAGCCAGCGCAGCATCATGATGTTCAGCAGATGCCCCACGTGCAACGACTTGGCCGTGGCATCATACCCGATATAGGTCGGAACCACCCCCGCGATCATGGCGTCGTCAAGGCCCTGATAATCGGTGCAGTCGGCGAGAAAGCCGCGCTCGATCATCGTGGCGATGAAATCCGATTTGGGATGGTAGGTCATGTCTTGCCTCGGGTTGATGTTGCGGGGCAGTGTATAGGCGGCAGTTGAGCAAAGGAAAAGGCCATGCATAAGGCCAACATCGCAACAGGCACGGTACGGGCCCTCGGGCTGATGTCGGGCACCTCTCTGGATGGCGTGGACGCGGCGGTGATCGAGACTGACGGCCATGGCGTGAGCGCCTTTGGACCCGGCCGGTACAGACCCTATTCCAGCGAGGAACAAGCCGTTCTGCGCGCCGCCTTGGGGCGTTGGGAGGGGGCCGAGGTCGTGGCCGCCGCGCGCATTGTCGAGGCGGCGCATCGCGAGGTGATCGCGGGGTTCGAGCCGGTCGACATCATCGGGTTTCACGGCCAGACGCTGGCGCATGACCCGCGTGGGCGTGGAACGTTGCAGGCCGGGGATGGCGCGGCATTGGGCGATGTTCTGGGCGTTCCCGTGGTCTGGGATTTTCGCAGCGACGATGTGGCGCAGGGCGGAGAAGGGGCTCCGCTCGCGCCGTTTTATCATTTCGCCTGTGCCCGCAAGATCGCTGCGCGCGCCCCGGTCGGGTTTCTCAACCTGGGTGGCGTCGGCAACCTGACCTATGTGGACCCGGCATTCGGACGGCCCGATGAGGCGGGCGCGTTGCTGGCCTTTGACACCGGCCCGGCAAACGCGCCGATCAATGACCTGATGCAGGCTCGTCTGGGCGTGGCGATGGACCGTGACGGCGAATTGGCGGGGCGCGGGGCGGTCGATGAGGAGGTAATTGATCGTCTTCTTTCCTCATCTTATTTCTCAAGAGTTCCGCCGAAATCATTGGACAGAAACGATTTTGGTGACTTAACGGATCTGGTGCGTGATCTCGCTGATGCCGATGCGGTTGCGACACTGACGGCGATTTGTGTCGCCGCGGTCGCGCGCGGGGTACAGCATTGCCCGCGCGCGCCAGGGCGGCTGCTGGTGACGGGCGGGGGCCGGTTGAACCCGGTCGTGATGTCGATGCTGCGCGATCGGCTGGATTACCCGGTTGATCCGGTCGAAGCGGTGGGGCTTGATGGCGACATGCTCGAAGCGCAGGCCTTTGCCTATCTGGCGGTGCGGGTGGCGCGGGGATTGCCGACATCGTGCCCGGCAACCACCGGGGTGCGCCATCCGGTCTGTGGCGGCCGGGTCAGCGATCCAGGGTTCGCAAATATGCCTGGGTAAACTCGGTATAGCCATCCGAGGTCGCGCGCAGATGCGCCCGCGTGAACCAGTGCAGCGCCGGGAGTTGATGAAACGGAACCGCCGGAAAACTGTGATGTTCCGCATGATATGGCATGTTCCACGCCAGGAACCGCACCAGCCGGTTGGTGAAGGTGGTGCGCGAGTTTTCCAGCATGTCGGCCACTGGCGGGCACATCCCGTGTTCTGCCAGCAGGTAGAGCCGCAGGGCGGGCTGGCCAATCAGCAACGGGATGATCCACAGCCAGAGCAGCAGGGTGGTTTGCGTCAGGCTGAGCGCGGCAAACAGGTAGAGCGCGAGGATGATCCGGGCTTCGCGCCGCATGGTCTTGTGCCGGCGGGGCGGCAGGTAGGGCGCGTCGAGGCGGCCTAGGGCATTGGCCCAGAGCGTGCGCGCCATGCCCGACCAATAGCCCCAGCCGCTGAGATAGATCAACCACGCACGCCGGGTGCCCGGCCGCGGGCCATGGGCCAGTTCCGGATCGCGCAGCGGGTCATTGGTGAACTTGTGGTGCGCCAGGTGGAAATAGCGGAACCAGACAAAGGGCAGGGCAATGAGCGGGGCGATCAGGTGACCGACGATTTCGTTCAGCCATCGTGAACGAAACGGCGTCTGGTGCGTGCATTCATGGCTGAGCGTGAAAAGAAACACCAGCATGAGCCCCTGCGGCAGCAGCAACAGTGGCCAGAACGGAACGCGCAGCGCCAGGCCCGTCGTGCAGAGCGCCAGCACCCCCAGATACAGCAGCAGGTGACGCAGCCCGGCGGTGTCTGATCGTCGGGTCAGGGCGGCCTTGTCCTCGGCGCTCAGCCGTCTGAGCAATGCGGTATGGGTCATGTTCCGATCCTGCCGTGTTGCGCCCGGGCTGGCGAGCCGGGTCAGGCGCGGGGAATGTCGAAATCCGGCGGCGCGAGCGTGAAGCCGTCAAATTGGAAGCCGGGGCAGACCGTGCAACTGACCAGGGTATACGCGCCGCTGCTGCGCGCCGATTGCCAGTGATGCGCTGGCACGATGCATTGCGGCGCACCCGTGGTGAGATCAGGTGTCAGCACGTGATCCCGCGCGGGTCCCCCGGCATCCGGGCTGATCGACAGGAGCAGCGGCGCGCCCGCATGAAACAGCCAGATCTCGGTGGCATCGACCTTGTGCCAGTGGCTGCGCTCGCCTTGTTGCAACAGGAAATAGATGCAGGTGCCCACGGGCCGGCCCGGAGTCGGCGCAGCCCATGTTTCGCGATACCAGCCGCCCTCGGGATGCGGGGCGAGGCCCAGTTGGGTGATGATCTCGTCAGCGGTCATGCGCGTGGTCTCTGGCAATCGTGTCGCGGGTTGTTATGTATGAGACATGACCCTGAGCATCCCGTTTGACAACAGCTATGCGCGCCTGCCGCCCGCATTCTTTTCCGCGCAACCGCCAAGCCCGGTGGCGGCGCCAAAGCTGATCGCGTTCAATGCCGATCTTGCCCGCTTGATGGGAATCGATCCGGGCGAGACCGGGGACATGGCGCAGGTCTTTGCCGGCAACCGCTTGCCCGAGGGCGCGACGCCGATCTCTCAGCTCTATTCCGGCCACCAGTTCGGCCAGTACAATCCCCAGCTTGGCGATGGGCGGGCGGTGCTGTTGGGCGAAACCGTGGGTACCGACGGGATGCGGCGCGACATCCAGCTCAAGGGATCGGGGCGCACCGCCTATTCCCGTGGCGGTGACGGGCGGGCCTGGCTTGGTCCGGTGTTGCGCGAATACGTGGTCAGCGAAGCCATGCACGCGCTTGGCGTGCCCACGACCAGGGCGCTGGCTGCTGTCGAAACCGGCGAGCCGGTCTATCGCGAAGGGGCGATGCCCGGAGCGGTCCTGACGCGCGTGGCAGGGAGCCATCTGCGGGTCGGCACCTTTCAGATCTTTGCCGCTCGCGGCGACATCAACAGCCTGAAACGCCTGACCGACTATGCCATCACGCGCCATTATCCCGATGCCAAGGGGCCGATGGGGCTCTTGACGGCGGTGCGGGATGCGCAGGCCCGGCTGATCGCGCGCTGGATGGGTGTCGGGTTCATCCATGGGGTGATGAACACCGACAATTCATCGATCTCGGGGGAAACCATCGATTACGGCCCCTGCGCCTTTATGGATGTCTATGATTCCGCCACGGTTTTCAGCTCGATCGACCGCATGGGGCGCTATGCCTATTCCAACCAGCCGGATATCGCGGTCTGGAACCTCGCCCAGCTGGCCACCGCGCTGATCCAGCAATATGACGACCGCGAGGCCATGGTCGAAGAAGCTACCCAGATCGTCCACGCCATGCCCGATTTGATTCGCCAGAACTGGCTTGCGGGGTTCGGTGCCAAGATCGGCCTTGCCAACGCGCGCGCAGAGGATGCCGGGCTGATCACCGACCTGCTGCTGCGGATGGCCGAGAACCAGGCCGATTTCACCAATACCTTCCGGGCCCTGGCGGGCAAGGGTGCGCGCGATCAGTTCACCGATCCCGCCGCGTTCGACAGCTGGCAGACGGGATGGCAGGACAGGTTGCGTTCCGAACCGGACCCGCAGGCAGTGATGCGCCGCGCCAACCCGGCCTTCATTCCGCGCAATCACCGGATCGAACAGATGATCGCGGCGGCGGTCGAGGGGGATTATGCGCCGTTCCATCGCTTGAACACGGTTCTGGCGCGGCCCTATGATGACCAACCGGACGCCGCCGACCTGGCGCGCGCGCCGAGGCCAGAGGAAGTGGTGCCCGCGACCTTTTGTGGAACCTAGCGGCGGTTGATCAGCGTGATGCCGAGCGCCACCAGGGCCAGCGCACCCCAGATCTGTGGCCCGATGGTTTCACCAAGGATCAACCAGCCGAAGAGCACCGCCAGCACCGGCGACAGGAACGAAAACGACGCGACGCTGTTGGCTTGGTAGATGGTCATCAGCCAGAACCACATGAGATAGCCCAGCCCGACAACGACAAAGGCCTGAAACGCCAACCCGGCGTAGTGAATGGCCCGTGGCTCGCGGATCAGGGGGCCAAACAGCGGCGCAAGCGCCAGCAACACCACGGCGGACACGGCCACCTGGCAGAGCAGCTGCGCTTCCGGGCGCATCCGTTGCATCGGCGTCACCCGAACCATCAGCGCAATCGCCGCCCAGCCTAGTGCCGCCCCAAGTGCGAGCAGGTCGCCGGCAAGGCTCGCCGCGCCGCTGCTGCGGTCGGCGACGGCCAGGGCCACGCCGCCAAGCGCGAGCGCAAGGCCCGCCATGCGGATCGTGGTGAGACGTTCGCCAGGCAGCAGGAAATGCCCGCCAAGCGCCACCCAAACCGGCATGGAATAGAACAGGATCGAGGCGCGCGACACGCTGGTCAGATCAAGGGCGGTGTATATACATATGAATTCGAAAGAAAAAACCAACGCGGACAAGAGCCCCCAGAACAGGGTTCCCGATGGCGGGGGTATCTTATGCCCGCGCACCCGCATCCAGATCAACAGGAACAGCGTGGCCCCGACCGAACGCAAACCCGCCTGAAATACCGGGCCAAACCCGCCGCCGGTAACCTTGATGACCACCTGGTTGAACGCGAGTATCGCCGCAAAGCCGACAAGGGCCGCCGCGCCGAACCCGTCCATGCCGCGCTTTTGATCCATGGGCCCAAAGAACGGGCGGTTTCTTCACATGTCAAGCATCCTTCGCGGCGCGGGCTTGCGGTTTGTGGCGACAACCCGCAAGACAGGGGGGCAAGCCAGCTGCCCGGACCCGCATGACACCAGAGATTTCCGACCCCGCCCAATTGAGATTGGCGAGCTACAACATCCAGAAATGCGTGGGGCTCGACCTGCGCCGGCAACCCCGACGCATTCTGCAGGTGCTGGAGGGGCTGGGGGCCGAGATCGTGGTGCTGCAAGAGGCAGACAAGCGTTTGCCGCCCCGGCCCGCCGCCCTGCCGCATTTCGTGCTGAACGAAGCGGGGTGGCAGGTTGCCGACCTGGGCGGGGCGGGGTCGCTGGGGTGGCATGGCAACGCGATCATCTGGCGGGGCAATCGGATCAGGCTTGCGGCGATGGGGCAGATCTCCCTGCCGGGTCTGGAGCCGCGCGGCGCGGTGCGGGCCGAGTTTGAAACGCCGTTGGGGCCGCTTCGGGTGATGGGGGTGCATCTGGGGTTGATCGGCCAGTATCGCCGCCGGCAGGTTCAGCATCTCGCCGCCGTCACCGGCGAACTGGACGTGATGCCGACGGTCTGGGCGGGCGATTTCAACGAATGGTCACGCCTGCCGGTTCTCGATCAATACGCGCCGAACATGCGCTTTCTGCCGCCACGCCCGAGCTTTCCGTCACCGCGCCCGGTGGGGCCGCTGGACAGGATCGCGCTCGGACCGGGGCTGGTTGCCGCCCGGCATGGGGTGCATGATGCGCGACCGGCGCATATCGCGTCGGATCACCTGCCGATCTGGGTGGATCTGGCCGCCGAGTGACGCGCCCACGCGCCCGAGGCGGAAAATTGTGAATATTTCCCCTTCACAGGGCGTAAACTTGTGTCACGGTAAGAGCCGTAGTTTTGGCAATTTGAATCAACTGGGAGAGACCGACATGAGTCTGATGGGAACACTGGCAAAGCTGGCAATCGGGTACGCGGCGGCGCGGGGCGTTGACAAGATGTCGGGTGGCGGTGGCATCGGCGCGCTGTTCGGAGGAGCCCAAATCGCGCCGGATGATGCACAGGCCGACCAGGCTCCGGGCATGGGCAACATGCAGGACATGATGGCCCAGATGGGGGGCGGTGCCGGAATGGGCGGCGTTCAGGACATGATCGCCCAGATGACCAAGGGCGGCGGCATGGGGAACATGCAGGAGATGATCGCGAACATGGCGTCACAGGCCGGGTTCGATCTGTCGGCGCTGACCGGCGGTGCGCCCGCGTCGGGCGAACCGAAGGGCGGGCTGCTCTCAAGCACGCCGGAAAGCGGGCCGGGGCTCGCCGGGGTTCTCGCGGCCCTGGGCGGTGCTGCCGCGATGAGCGGACAGGGCGCGGGCGCGATGATCGACCAGTTCAAGACCTCGCAGACCGTGCCGCAGGCCGAGGAGGCGGCGGGCCTGATGCTGCGGGCGATGATCCAGGCGGCCAAGGCGGATGGCGAGATCGACCCGGACGAGCAGGCCAAGATTATGGAAACCGTGGGGGCGGATGCGGATGCCGAGGATATCAGCTTTGTACGCACCCAGCTTGCCGCGCCGATCGACGTGGAAGGGCTGGCGGCCGACACGCCCGCTCCGCTCAAGGCGCAGGTCTATTCCATGTCGCTGATGTCGATCCGGCTGGATCGTCAATCCGAGGCCGAATATCTCGACAGCCTCGCGCGTGCGCTTGGCCTGAACCAGCAGGCGGTGAACGCGCTGCACCTGCAAATGGGAGTTCAGCCGCTCTATTCCTGACCCGTGGCCCTGGTTGTCACGCGGACCAAGGACGCGGTCGGGTTTGCCCGGTTCCGCGGCCTGTTTGACGGGGTGGACGGCGATGGGCCGGGTCTCGACAAGGAATCGGCCCGCGACTTGCTCGACCGGCCAGCCAGGGGCGGGACAAGGCGCGTCAGCTGGTCCGTGATGCGCAGACCTTCAGAGGCCACGCGCGCCGGCGCGGGATGGGGGCAAGGCGGCGCGGAAACGCGGCTTGCCGAGCAATCCCGGCACCGGAGGCGATTGTTCTCGACCGGCTGGTGCGCGGGCTAGGTGGCCGACGCCCTGAGCGACCGGGGGGCTGCCCCGGTCGGCAGGCCGCGTGTCAGGCGGCGGATTTCTGACCGCTGCTCTTGCGGCGGTTGGGCCGACGACGCCGGCGCTGGCCGGTTCCGGGTTTGGCTTCGGCATCGCCACCGCCCTGGCGGCGCGGACCGCCCCGGCCACCACCACCGCCACGATTGGGCTTGCGCTCTTCCTCGATCGGTTCCCACGGGCGGCCCGAGGCCACGGGGATGGTGATGCCCATGGTTTTCTGGATGGCCTTGAATTCGCCCATCTCGTCAGGGGCGCAAAAGGCAACGGCCGAGCCGTCCTTGCCGGCCCGTGCGGTGCGGCCGATGCGGTGCACGTAATTGTCGGGCACATTGGGCAGGTCATAATTATAGACATGCTTCACGTCGGGAATATCCAGCCCGCGCGCCGCCACGTCGGTTGCAACCAGCACCTTGATGTCGCCGGCCTTGAACGCGGCGATGGCGCGGTCGCGCTGGCCCTGGCTTTTGTTGCCGTGGATCGATGCCGTGGCAAAGCCCCGCTTGTCGAGCAGTTTCATCAGCTTTTCCGAGCCGTGCTTGGTGCGTCCGAACACCAGCGCGCGTTCGTCCTCGTGCTTGGCCAGCAGTTCGATAAGCAGGTTGGCCTTTTCCGCCTTGGCGATGAAATGCACCTCTTGTGTCACCTTGTCGGCGGCCTTGCCCGGCGGGGTCACTTCCACGCGGATCGGGCGATCGAGATAGCTTTGCGCGATTTCGTTCATCTGCTTGGACATGGTGGCCGAGAACAGCATGGTCTGCCGTTCCTTGGGCAGCATCGCCGCGATCTTGCGCAATGCGTGGATGAAACCCATGTCCAGCATCTGGTCGGCTTCATCCAGCACCAGGAAACGGCAGGTCTCAAGCTTGAGCGCGCGCCGGTCCATCAGGTCGAGCAACCGCCCCGGGGTCGCCACCAGCAGGTCGGTGCCCCGCTCAAGCCGCGACATCTGGGCGTTGATCGACTGGCCACCGACCACCACCCCGACCTTGAGCGGGGTGTTCTCGCACATGGCCCGCAGGTTCTGGGCGATCTGCCCGGCCAGTTCGCGGGTCGGCGCAAGCACGAGGCCGCGCACGGTGTATTTCTCGGGTTTCTTGCCGAATTCCAGCATCCGTGTCACCAGCGGCAGGCCAAAGGCCGCCGTCTTTCCGGTGCCGGTCTGCGCCAGCCCCATCACGTCGCGCCCGTTCAATGCGTGCGGGATCGCCTGTTTCTGGATCGGGGTCGGTTCGTTGATGCCCATATCGGCAAGGCGTGCCACCAGCTTGGCGGGCAGGCCCATCATGTCAAAATCGCTCAATTCATATCCTTTCGGACCCGCAGGATGCAGGCCGTTTGCCTGGCCGTCCTTGCGGCCAGATGGGGAGCGCCGACCCTCTTGGCCCGACGGCAGCATGCCGCAAACGGACTGGTCCGGCGCGTTTGGCCCCACGCGTGATCTTGGGAACACGGTATCGCTATCTTGCATTCGGGCCGTATCCCGGCCGGGCGGTTATGGTCCGCTCTCGATCTTTCCTGCTCACGCGGCAGAAGATAGCGCTTGCAGGGCACATGGGCATTTCCGCGCCCTCTGTCAACCCGCAAGGCTGTCGCAGGGGCGGGACGGCGGCGCATCCCGGCGCGTAAACCGGTGCGGCTTGCCCTTTTCCTGTCCTCCGGGATGTTCTAAACCCGCCGCGACGCCCGCGCCGAGAAGGACAGACATGACAGACACGATCATTGCCCGTTGCGAAGCCAAGGGCCTGCGCATGACCGGACAGCGGCGGACCATCGCGCAGGTGTTGCAGGACAGCACGGATCACCCGGATGTCGAAGAACTCTATGCGCGGGCCAGCGCGCTGGATGCGGGGATTTCCATTGCCACGGTTTACCGGACGGTCAAGCTGTTCGAAGAGGCGGGTATTCTTGACCGGCTCGAATTCGGCGATGGGCGCGCGCGCTACGAAGATGCCGAGCGGGATCATCATGATCACCTGATCGACATGAATTCGGGCGATGTGATCGAATTTGTCGATCCCGAGATCGAAGCCTTGCAGGAAAAGATCGCGGCCAAGCTGGGGTATGAGCTGCGGGGCCACAAGCTCGAACTCTACGGGGTGCCGATCCGCAAGGGTTAGGCGGGCGCGCGCCGTCCGAGCAGCAGCGGGATCAGCACGATCAGGATCAGCAGCCGCGCCACGTGACAGGCGGCGACGAAACCGGGGCTGGCGGCCATTGTCGCGCCAAGGGCGATCATGGTTTCAAGGCCGCCGGGCGCAAAGGCGGCCAACACATGCGCGGTGGGCATCCCAAGCGCCACCGCAACCGGGATGGCGGC
The DNA here is from genome assembly GCF_049800935.1 of Microbulbifer sp. S227A. Classification (NCBI taxonomy): domain Bacteria; kingdom Pseudomonadati; phylum Pseudomonadota; class Gammaproteobacteria; order Cellvibrionales; family Microbulbiferaceae; genus Microbulbifer; species Microbulbifer sp. S227A. The sequence goes on from NZ_JBNAFZ010000003.1 coordinate 534,166, forward strand.
CAGCGTCGTCACCGTGACCGACACCAGCGTTGTGCCCAACCCCGCGAGCAGCGAACCCAGGAAAGCCCGGCGCGACATGCCCGAGAACCGGGTTCCGATCATCGTGCCCAGGACCAGGAAGGCCGGCGCAAGCAGAAATTCCGGCACCGCGCCCGACGTCTGTTCGGTGACATGTCCGAGGGCGGATACCACCATCGCCGCCAGCAGCAACGGCGCGGGAAAACGCAACCGTCTGAAGACGATTCCCAGGACGATGGCCGCAATCACCAGTCCGGCAAGCGGGCCGATGGTGAGCGGTGCATCGCCCGACAGGACAAGGTCGCTGAATTCGTATCCCATCGCCACGGCGATGAATGGCACCGAGATGGTCAGGAACAACAGCCGGATCGATTGCACCACGGTGATCCGGGCCACGTCGATCCCGAGATCGGTTGCAAGGCCCAGGACAAAGCTCAGGTGGCCAGGCGCGGCGGCGAGCGTCGCGCTGCGCCTGTCAAAGCCAAAACCCCGACAGAGCAACGCGCGGCACAACAGCATCGTCACCAGCAGCGCCACCGCCAATACGACAAAGGCGAGGGGCCAACGCATCAGCGCGCCGCCGGTGCCGGGATCGAAACCGGCCCCGATCGCGATGCCCAGCACGATGAAACAACTGTCGCGCACCGGCGGTGCAATGGCGAGCCTGAGCCCTGACAGGCTTGCCAGGCTGGAGGCCAGCGCCGGCCCGAGCAGCACCCAGGCGGGAAGCGACACCGCATAGGCAATCGCGGCACCGCTCATCCCGACGAGAAGGGTGAGCAGCGTGGTTCCGGCTTGGGTCAGGGGCAGGGTGGCAGGCATATGGGCCTGCCTAGCAGCCCGCCGGACCCGCCACAATCCTGCGCCGGTTTTGCAAGTCTGCCATGCGCCCTGTGCAACCCGACCTTGCGCAAGCGGCCAATTTCGGACACAGCCAAGGGACAACCCTGATTCCCGAAAGAGAAACCGATGGAAAATCTGCGCGGTGCGGCGTTGATGACGCTGGCGATGCTTGGCTTTGCGGTCGAGGACATGTTTGTCAAGCTGCTGGCCGGCGTGTTCCCGACCTGGCAGATTATCGGCATTCTCGGGGTGGGCGGGGCCTGTGTCTTTGGCACGCTGACCTTGTTGCGCCGCGAGATCCTGTTTCCACGCGCCGCCCTGAGCCGGACAGTGCTGGTGCGCAATCTTGGCGAGTTGATCGGCACGGTGGGGTTTGTCACGGCGATTGCGCTGACTCCGCTGTCCTCGGCCTCGGCGATCCTTCAGGCGACGCCGCTGGCGGTGACGCTGGGTGCGGCGCTGTTCTTTCATGAACCGGTCGGCTGGCGGCGCTGGAGCGCGATCCTCGCCGGGTTTGTCGGGGTACTGCTGATCATCCGGCCCGGCATGGACGCGTTCGATCCACTGTCGCTCTTTGCGGTGATGGGTGTGGTCGGGCTGGCCCTGCGGGATCTGGCCACGCGCAACGTGCCGCGCGCCACCTCGTCCTTCCAGCTCAGCTTTCTTGCCTTCATGACGCTGATCCCGGCGGCGTTGCTGCTGTCCTTCTACAGCCCGCGTGGGCTGGTCATGCCCGAGGCGTCCCATTGGGGGCTAATCCTTGGCGCGGTGGTGATGGGGGTTGCGTCCTATTATGCCATCGTCGCGGCGATGCGGATCGGCGAGGTGTCGTTTGTGACGCCGTTCCGCTATAGCCGCCTGATCTTTGCGCTGGTGATCGGCATGGCGGTGTTCCATGAAACCCCGGATATGCCGATGCTGATCGGGGCGACGATCATCGTCGGATCGGGCATTTACACGCTCTGGCGTGAACGCAAACTGCGCCTGGTGCGGCAAAGGTCTCTTTCCCTTGCGACAACGCGAGGGTATGAAACGCCCAAATCTATCTGAGGGACAGACCGACATGAGCACGATTATCGACATCCATGCCCGCGAGATCCTGGACAGCCGGGGCAACCCGACCGTCGAAGTGGACGTCATTCTGGAAGACGGCACCATGGGACGCGCGGCGGTTCCGTCGGGGGCCTCGACCGGTGCCTACGAGGCGGTCGAGCGGCGCGACGGTGACAAGTCGCGTTACATGGGCAAGGGCGTGCTCGAAGCGGTTGCGGCGGTGAATGGCGAGATCGCCGAGGAGCTGGTGGGCTTTGACGCCACCGAACAGGTGGCCATCGACACCGCGATGATCGAGCTGGACGGGACCGAGAACAAGGGCCGCCTGGGTGCGAACGCCATCCTTGGCGTCAGCCTCGCAGTGGCCAAGGCGGCGGCGGATTTCACCACGCAGCCGCTGTTCCGCTATGTCGGCGGGACTTCGGCGCGCATGTTGCCGGTGCCGATGATGAATATCATCAATGGCGGCGAACATGCCGACAACCCGATCGACATCCAGGAATTCATGATCATGCCGGTCAGCGCGAGCAATATCCGCGAAGCGGTGCGCATGGGCTCGGAAGTGTTCCACACGCTGAAAAAAGAGCTGTCGGCGGCGGGCATGTCCACCGGGCTGGGCGATGAAGGCGGCTTTGCCCCGGAACTCGGGAGCACCCGCGAGGCGCTCGATTTCGTGCTGAAATCCATCGAAAAGGCCGGTTTCAAGCCGGGTGAAGACATCTATCTGGCGCTGGATTGCGCGGCGACCGAGTATTTCAAGGATGGCAAATACGTTCTGGCGGGCGAGGGCAAGACCCTGAGCAGCGAAGAGAATGCCGATTACCTGGCGGCGCTGGTCAAGGACTATCCGATCATCTCGATCGAAGATGGCATGGGCGAGGACGACTGGGACGGCTGGAAGGCGCTGACCGAGGCGCTTGGCGACAAGGTGCAGTTGGTGGGGGATGACCTGTTCGTGACCAACCCGGCGCGGCTGGCCGAGGGCATTGCGAGGGGCTGCGCCAACTCGATGCTGGTCAAGGTCAACCAGATCGGCAGCCTGACCGAGACCCTGCGTGCCGTCGATATGGCGCATCGCGCGCGCTATACCAACGTGATGAGCCACCGCTCGGGCGAGACCGAGGATGCCACCATTGCCGACCTCGCCGTTGCCACCAATTGCGGGCAGATCAAGACCGGGTCGCTGGCCCGTTCGGACCGGTTGGCCAAGTACAACCAGCTGATCCGTATCGAGGAAGCCCTGGGCGAAGTCGCCGAATACGCGGGCCGCTCGATCCTGCGCGGCTGATGCGGTGACCGGGCCGGTCGAGATCGTCACGCCGCAAGGTGCCGATGACATGGCGGCGTTCCGGCGGCTGGCCTGGGATTATCGGGACGTGCTTCTCGACCTGCCGGACCCGGATCGGCAGGTCGTTCTCGCGTTTTACCCCCGGGACAAGTACCGCGCGGTACTGGACAGGGCAGAAGCCGAGAACCGCCCGCCGCACGGACAGATGCGACTCTTGAAGGTCGATGGCGTGCCGCTGGGGTGCGGTGCCATCCAGACGATTGCGCCGGGCGATGCCGAGATCAAGCGGGTCTATGTCGCCCCCGAGGCGCGCGGGACCGGGGCCGGGCGGGCCTTGATGCTGCAATTGATCGACGATTGCCGCGACATGGGATTTCGGCGCATCCTGATGGATACCGGCCGGCTGCTGACCGCCGCGCAGGGGCTATATGACGACCTCGGCTTTGTGCGCCGCGACGCCTATCAACCCATTCCCGAGATCGCCGAGGGGATTCTGGTGTTTTTCGAAATGAAGCTCTGAGCGGGGGCGTTCCGGATCGCGCTGGCCTAGACCCCTTCGACCAGCAACAAATCGGTTTCTGCCGCCAATTCACGTATCGCGCGCGCCGCCGTGTAGGCGTCGCTGTCATAGAATTTGCGGGCCTGCTCGATACTGTCGAACTCGATCACGATGCATCTGCCTTGCGCGGCCCCCTCACGGTGATCGATCGTTGGGTTGCGAACCAGGACACGGCCGCCATGATCGGCGATGGCAGGGCCGGACATCGAACTGAACTCTGCGAACCTGTCCTTGTCGTGGACCCGTATATGCGCGACGAGATATCCTTTTGGCATGAGGTTTCCTCCTGTCGGTTGACGCGGCGCGGCCGCGTTTGGCCCACAGGATAGCAGAATTTGCCGTCCGGATCTGCCCGGGATCACAAATGCCGCGACATCAGCATGTAGCGCGCGCGCGCCCGGAAACCGGCGCGGGCATAGAGTTTTTGCGCGCTTTCGTCCTCGCGGTCGACCTCAAGATGCAGCCCCTTGACGCCGGCTTCGGCCAGCGCCTTGGGCAGGCTGATCAGCACCTCGGTCGCAATGCCGCGCCGGCGCACCGGCGGGCGCAGGTAAATTTCGTCGATGAACCCGTCCATGCCGCCGAATTCCACGGACCAGCCAAAGGTGATGATCACATAGCCGATGGGGGCGCGGGCCGGGCCGATCAGATAGGCGGCGCCGTGCGGGATGCCGTCCAGCAGCGGCGCAAGCCCGGCACACCGGGCGGCGTCGGATTGCTCGATCCCCTGTTCCGCGTGAAAGGCCGCGACAAGCGTGGTCAGACGGTCCAGGTCATCGGGCTTGGCAAGGTGGAGAGATGCGCTCATGGGCCTGCTTTCAATTCTGTGCTGGCGGCGTTTCAGGACCTGCGCGGCTCACAGCCGCGCAAGGCGTTCGGTCAGGAGATCAAAAAAACCGTCAGCGTCCACATCCCCCATGAACATCGCATTGGGCGCGCGGTCGGTGACGCCCCACCAATCGGCGACGGTCATGCCAATTGTCAGCTCGGAACAGGTCTCGATCTCGACATTCACATGGCGACCGGTGAACAGATCGGGCCGGATCAGATAGGCCGTGACACAGGGGTCGTGCAGCGGCGCGCCCTCGCTGGCGTATTTTTCCTTGTCAAAGCGTTCAAAGAAATCAGTCATCTCGGCCACCGCGGTGCCAACCGGGGTGCCAATGGCGCGAAACGCGTCGTTGCGTTGCCGTGTGACCAGCGCCTTGTGCGTGACATCCAGCGGCATCACAGTGATCGGAGCACCGGATTTGAACACGATATCAGCGGCCTGCGGGTCGACATAGATGTTGAACTCGGCCGCCGGGGTGATGTTGCCGACCTCGAAATAGGCCCCGCCCATGAGCACGATTTCCGCGATGCGGTCGGCAATGTCGGGGGCCTTGACCAGCGCCATGGCGATATTGGTGAGTGGTCCCAGCGGGCAGAGCGTGACCGTGCCCGGCTCTTGTTCACGCAAGGCGCGGATGATGAAATCGACCCCGTGTTCCTGTTGCAAGGGCATTGTCGGATCGGGCAGCACCGGGCCGTTCAACCCGGTTTCGCCATGCACATGCTCGGCGGTCACGAGGCGGCGGCCGAGGGGACGGTCACAGCCCGCATGAACCGCGACATCGGGCCGCCCGGCCAGTTCACAGACGATTCGGGCATTCCTGGCGGTCAGGGACAAGGGCACGTTGCCCGCAACAGCGGTGAGCCCCATGACCTCGATTTCCTCCGGGCTGGCCAGCGCAAGCAGGATCGCAACGGCGTCGTCCTGTCCGGGGTCCGTGTCGATGATGATCTTGCGCGCGCCCATGTCAGCCTCATGCATTTGCTCGAAGGGCGAGAGTGACAAGGCCACCGGAATTTGTCCAGAAGCCGATTGCACGCCGGCGCGGGTTCGCCCAAATTCGCGCCCATGACCAAACCTGTCCTGATCCACGCGGGCGCGCACCGCACCGGCACCAGTTCCTTCCAGCTCTGCCTGCACGAAAACCGCGCGGTTCTGGACCGTCACGGCTTTGACATCGCCTATCCGGGGCGGGACGGGGTGCCGGGGGGCAGGCTGCGTTTGCCGCTGCCGCGCCGCCGCCACGGTGACAAGCGCATCCCGCAATTCGCGCAGCAGACACGTGCGGTGCTGACCGGACTCAGCCCGGCGGAGGATCGCGGGCTGATCCTGTCGGAAGAGAATATTCCGGGGCCGATGCTGCATTTCTATCATGGCCAGTTCTTTCCCGCCGCGCGCAAGCGGTTGCTGTCGCTGGCGCGGGCGCTGGATGGGCCGCCGGATCATCTGCTCTACGTGGTGCGCTCTTATGCGGATCTCTACGTGTCCGCCTATCGCAAGCGGGCCGAAGACAACGCGGTTGCGCCGTTTTCCGAGATCGTGCCGCATTTCATGGCGATGGACCGGGGCTGGCCGGAATTGATCGCGGAAATGCGCGAAACCCTGGGGCCGCTGCGGTTGACGGTTCTGCCCTACGAAGCACGGGGCAGCAGTTGCGCATTGCTGGCGCGGCTGGTTCCGGGGCTTGACGCGGCGGCGCTGTCGGAACCGGGGCGCACGGTGAACCAGAGCGCGACCGACGCGGCACTTGAGGCCTTGCAGGTCCGTTACAGGGCCGGAGAGACCTTGCCGCGCAGGGCCTGGCAGAAGATCGTGCAGGACCATGCGGGCAGGGTGGGCAAGACCGGGTTTGCCGCTTTTCCCGAGGCCGAGCGGCAAGCGCTTGGGGCGCGCTATGATGCGGACCTGTTGCGGCTGGCGGATATGCCGGGGATCAGTTTCGTACCGCCCGCTCGCGCGTCTTGACCAGGTCCCAGAGCGCGTCCATCTCGGCGAGATCACTGTCCGCCGGGGTCTTGCCGCGCTCGGCCAGCAAGGCCTCGACCCCCTGAAAACGGCGGATGAACTTGGCATTGGCGCGGCGCAGGGCGGCTTCGGGTTCGATGCCCAGGTGACGGGCCAGATTGGCCATCACAAAGAGCAGGTCGCCGAACTCTTCTTCCACATGCCCGGCATCCTGTGTGTCGCGCGCCTCGGTCAACTCGGCACATTCCTCGGCGATCTTGTCCAGCACATGCGATGCATCGGGCCAGTCGAACCCCACGCGGGCGGCGCGCTTTTGCAGCTTGTAGGCCCGCAGCAGGGCGGGCAACCCCACGGCAACCCCGTCAAGCGCACCCCGCTGTGCCTTGTCCGCACGCTCGGCGGCCTTGATCGCCTCCCAGTCGGCGGTTTGCTGTTCCGCGGATTTGTCGCGCGAGTCATCGCCAAACACATGCGGATGGCGCGCCACCATCTTGTCTGAGATCGCCCGCACGACCGACTGAAAATCAAAATGCCCGGCCTCCTGGCCCATCTGCGTGTGATAGACCGTCTGAAGCAGCAGGTCGCCCAGTTCGCCCTGCATCTCGTCCCAGGCGCCCCGGTCGATCGTGTCGGCGACCTCATAGGCTTCTTCGATCGTATAGGGCGCGATTGACGCGAAATCCTGTTCGATATCCCAGGGGCACCCGGTCTTGGGATCGCGCAGGCGGCGCATGATTTCCAGCAACCGTTCTATTCCGGCGGTCTGGTCATGGATCAACGTGTCATCGGGCATTGCGGCGGCCTTTGTTCCTGTGTCAGATGCATCATCCATTCCGTGAGACAGGAGTCCAGCCCATGCCCGTCGTCAACCGCATCGCCGATTTCTCTGCCGACATGACAGAATGGCGGCGGCACCTGCACAGCATTCCGGAGCTGGGTTTCGATTGCCCCAAGACGGCTGCGTACATTGTTGAACGGCTGCGCGAATTCGGGGTGGATTCGATCGAGGACGGCATTGCGCAGACCGGCATCGTCGCGGTGATCGAGGGCAGCGAACCGGGGCCGACCATCGGCCTGCGGGCGGATTTCGACGCCTTGCCGATCAGCGAGGAAACCGGGCTTGATTATGCCAGCACCCACGCGGGCAAGATGCATGCCTGTGGTCATGACGGACATACCACGATGCTGCTCGGGGCGGGGCGTTACCTGGCGGAAACCCGCAATTTCGCGGGGCGGGTCGCGCTGATTTTTCAGCCGGCGGAAGAGTCCGGCGGCGGTGCCGAGATCATGGTGCAGGACGGTATCATGGATCGCTACGGGATTTCCCAGGTCTATGCGCTGCACAATGCGCCGGGGTTCGATGAGGGGTGTTTTTGCACCACGCCCGGACCGCTGATGGCGGCGGTGGACACGTTCCATATCAACATTCAGGGTGTCGGCGGGCATGGGGCGATGCCGCATGAATCCCGCGACCCGGTGATGGCGGCCTGTGGCATCGCGCAGGCGATCCAGACCATCGTGAGCCGCAACCACTACGCGCTGGATGATCTGGTGGTCTCGGTGACGCAGATTCACGCCGGGACGGTCGACAATGTCATCCCCGACACCGCCTATATCAACGGTACGGTGCGCACCTTTGACCCGCGGGTGCAGCAGATGGTTCAAGAGCGCATGGCCACCATCGTCGCCGGGCAGGCGGCAAGCTATGGCGTCACGGCGGTGCTGCGATACGAGATTGGCTATCCGGCGACGATCAACGATCCTGACAAGGCCGGTTTTGCCGCGGATATTGCCCGTGAAATCTCGGGCGATGGCCGTGTTGTGGCCGAGGCCGGGCGCGAGATGGGGGCCGAGGATTTCGCCTATATGCTGCAAGAGCGGCCCGGAGCCTACCTGTTCCTCGGACAGGGAGACAGCGCCGGGCTGCATCATCCGGCCTATGATTTCAACGATGCGGTGGCGCCGGTGGGGGCGTCATTCTTTGCGCGGCTCGTAGAGCGGGCCCAGCCCCTGTGCCTGACGGAGGCCGCGTAAATGGCGCTGGAAGACGCGAAATCGCAAGTGGATCAGGCCTTTACCCGCGATGATCTGCGCGGGTTGTCGTTCGAGAATGCCTTTGGCGGCGCGACGTCTTTTCTGCGGCGGCGCTATGGCAAGGACCTTGCCGGCGTTGATGTGGCGGTGACCGGTGTGCCGTTTGACCAGGCTGTGACCAACCGGCCCGGCACCCGGCTTGGCCCGCGCGCGATCCGCGAGGCCAGCACCTTGCAGGCCTTTGATCCGCCCTATGGCTGGCCCATCGACGTGCTCAGCGATCTCGCGATCATCGATTATGGCGACCTGGCCTTTGATTATGCGGATGTCCCGGCCTTTCCGGACCGGCTGACGGCGCATATCCGGGGCATCCTTGCGGCCGATGTGGCGTCGGTCACGCTGGGGGGCGATCACTATATCAGCTTTCCGATCCTCAAGGCCTATGCCGAGAAATACGGCCCGATGTCGCTGTTGCAATTCGACGCTCATACCGACACCTGGCCCGATGACGACATGGGCCGGATCGATCATGGCACCATGTTCTACAAGGCGGTGAAATCCGGTCTGGTCGATCCGGTGCGCTCGGTCCAGGTGGGTATTCGCACGGTGAATGACGACACGCTGGGGGTGAACATCATTGACGCCCGCAAAGTACACGAGATCGGCCCCAAGGCGGTCGCGGCGCGGATCAAATCGATCCTGGGCGATCATCCCACCTATCTCAGCTTTGACATTGACGCGCTTGACCCGGCATTTGCACCGGGCACCGGCACCCCGGTCTGGGGTGGGCTGAGCAGTGCGCAGGCGGCGGTGATCCTGCGCGAGATTGCCGGCATCAACATCAAGGGCGGGGACGTGGTCGAGGTCAGCCCGCCATTTGACACCACCGGTGCCACCGCCATCGCGGGGGCGCATATCGCGACCGAGATCCTGTGCCTGCTGGGCTGGAGCAAGCTGGCATGAGCGGCAAGAACCAACCGATCAGCGGCAATGATCTCGCCCGGTTCTCGGGGCCGAACACTTTCATGCGCCTGCCGACGGCGAACCGGTTCGCGGGGCTGGATGTGGCGGTGCTCGGTGTTCCCATGGATATCGGCACCTCGTGGCGGTCGGGCACCCGTTTCGGTCCCAAGCAAATCCGCTCGGAAAGCGCGATGATCCGCCCCTATAACATGGCCACCGGCGCGGCGCCGTTCGAAAGCCTGCAAATCGCCGATATCGGGGATCTGGCCATAAACACCTTTTCTCTGAGCGATAGTCTGAGAATAATATCAGAAAGTTACGATCAGATCCTCATGCATGACGTGATCCCGGTTGCGATGGGCGGGGATCATTCGATCAGCTTGCCGATCCTGCGTTCGATCGCACGCAAACACGGCCCGGTGGCGCTGGTTCATGTGGATGCCCACGCGGATGTGAATGACGAGATGTTCGGCGAGCGCGAGACCCATGGCACGGTTTTCCGCCGCGCCTATGAGGAAGGGTTGATCCAGCCTGACAAGACCTATCAGATCGGCCTGCGTGGCAGCGGTTACGCGGCTTCGGATTTTGTCGAGGCGCAGGGCTGGGGCTTTCAGCAGTTCCTGGCGCGCGATCTCTGGCACCGTTCGCTCGGCACCCTGGGCGACGAGATCCGGCGCGACATCGGTGACAGGCCGACCTATGTGACCTATGATATCGACAGCCTCGATCCGTCCTTTGCGCCCGGGACCGGCACGCCCGAGATCGGCGGCTTGTCCACCCATCAGGCGATGGAACTGATCTGGTCGCTGGCGGGTCTCAATATCGTCGGCTGTGACCTAGTGGAGGTTTCGCCGCCCTATGACGCATCGGGAAACACCGCGCTGACAGGGGCGAACCTGTTGTTCGAACTGCTCTGCGTGCTGCCCGGCGTCACCCGGCGCTGAGGCACGGGGTTCGAGAGATTGGAATGAGACGCATGATGGTGATCCTGTGGCTGGGCGTGACGCTTGTTGTGGTGGCGATGGGCTATGTGCGGCTTGCCCCGAGCGATCCGGGCAAGTGGCATCGGATGCCCGACGCACCGCGGGCCGCAGATTTTGCCAATGGGGTGATCCGGGTGGTCGATACCGGCGGCGATGGCCTGGCGCGGCTTGACCGGATTGCTGGCGCGACAACCCATACCAAGCCGCTGTTCGGGTCGGTCGGCGAAGGGATGGTCACTTATGTCACCCGGTCCGTGGTATTCGGGTTTCCGGATTACACGACCGCCCGGCAAGTGGGGGAACGGCTCGAAATCCATGGCCGCGCGCGGTTCGGCAAATCAGATCTGGGTGTGAACCGGGCCCGTGTCGAGGGTTGGATCGATGCTCTGCAACCGTGATGACAGACAGCCTTCGCTGACCTCGCGCCACATCGGCACGTTCAGAGACATCTGGCACTGGGCCATGAACATGCGCCCGTCCACCTGCAAACATATGGTTTCGCCCAGATCCACCCGCGCGCCGCTCTTGTCGGTGCAATAGCAATCCTGCACCTTGCCGCCCGGTCCGGTGACATCGGCAAGAGCGGGAGACGCGCCCGCAAGCAGGATCAGCAGGAAAACAGCTCGCATGGACGGATCCTATCACAGGCTGCCCCTTGACCAAAGACCCCTGATATAAGAAACCCCGCAGATGGTCCCTGAAGAACGCCTAGAACAGATCACGCAACGGTTTCAGTTCCTTGAAGCCGCGATGGCCGATGGCTCGAGCGGTGGCGACATCGCCACGCTGGCCAAGGAATATTCCGATCTGCGCCCCGTGGTCGAACAGATCGACGCCTATCGCCGCCTGTGCGCCGAGCTGGCCGAGGCCGAGACGATGCTGGCCGATCCGGACATGAGAGAGCTGGCAGAAGAGGAATTGCCGCTGTTGCGCGCCCGTCTGCCCGAGGCGGAACATGCGCTGCAACTCAGCCTGCTGCCCCGCGATGAGGCCGATGCCCGGCCCGCGATGCTCGAGATCCGCCCGGGCACGGGCGGGGATGAGGCGGCATTGTTCGCCGCCGACCTGCTGCGGATGTACCAACGCTATGCCGAGACGCGCGGCTGGGGCTTTGACATCATCGAAGAACAGGCCACCGAACTCGGCGGGATCAAGGAAGTCGTGGCGCATATCAAGGGAACCAACGTATTCGCCCGCATGAAATACGAAAGCGGTGTGCACCGGGTCCAGCGGGTGCCGACAACCGAAAGCGGCGGGCGCATCCATACCTCTGCGGCGACCGTGGCGGTATTGCCCGAGGCCGAGGATGTGGACATCCAGATTGACGCCAATGACCTGCGCATCGACACCATGCGCAGTTCCGGCGCGGGCGGGCAGCATGTGAATACCACCGACTCCGCCGTGCGTATCACCCATCTGCCAACCGGGATCGTGGTGACCAGTTCCGAGAAAAGCCAGCACCGCAACCGCGAGATCGCCATGCAGGTGCTCAAGACGCGGCTCTATGACATGGAACGCCAGCGGGTTGACAGCGAACGCTCGGCCAACCGCGCCGCACAGGTGGGCAGCGGCGACCGGTCGGAACGCATCCGTACCTATAACTTCCCGCAGGGCCGCATGACGGACCACCGCATCAACCTGACGCTCTACAAGCTTGACCAGGTGATGCAGGGCGATCTTGACGAGGTGATCGACGCGCTGACCACCGACGATCAGGCGCGGATGCTTGCCGAGATGGGCGCATGACGACCGCGGCACAGGCCATGGTGGCGGCAACCGCCCGCCTGCGCGCCGCGGGGGTTGCGGAACCGGCACGGGATGCGCGCGTTCTGCTGGCCCATGCGGCGCGTATCGAGGCGGCGCGTGTGACCCTGATCGCGCCCGAGGATCTCGCCCCCGATATTGGCGAACGCTATGATCAGCTGATCGCGCTGCGCGCCATCCGGGTGCCGGTCTCGCATCTGGTTGGCGAACGGGAATTCTATGGCAGGCGCTTTAAGGTCAGCGGCGAAGTGCTTGATCCAAGGCCGGAAACCGAAACGCTGATCGAGGCTGCGCTGTCCGAGCCCTTTGCGCGGGTTCTCGATCTCGGCGTCGGGTCGGGCTGTATCCTGGTGACGCTGCTGGCCGAGACGGTACAGGCCACCGGGCTGGGGGTGGACCTGAGCGAGGCGGCCTGTTTGCAGGCCAGCGCCAACGCGGTGCTGCACAATGTGCAATCTCGCGCCGAAATCCTGCGTTCGGACTGGTTCGAGACCGTAACCGGCCGGTTTGACCTGATCGTGTCGAACCCGCCCTATATCGCGCGGGACGAGATGCCCGGATTGCAGGACGAGGTGCGCCGGCATGAACCCGAGATGGCGCTGACCGATGGCGGCGACGGTCTGGGGGCCTATCGGGTGATTGCCGCGCGTGCGGCGCACCACCTGAGCCCGGGCGGACGGTTGCTGCTCGAGATTGGCCCGACACAGGCGGATGCGGTGATTGCGCTGCTGACTGGTGCGGGGTTGAACGAGGCCGGCGTGATTCATGACCTTGATGGTCGCCCACGGGTCATTCGGGCGTCTGCCGCGTGAGTTAACCGTAAACTGAGGCCGAAAAACCCGGTTTTAGGCAAATTTGCGCGAAAAATGTTCGGAAAGACTTGTCTGCGACAGCCGGACATGGTTACTCAAGGGTGTTGCCCCGACAGATGCTCTGCGAGCACGCGTGCAACGCCAAGCCCAAAAAGTCGGTGATCCGGTATTTTACTTGAACGCACGAGGCGTGAAGCGGATCAAAAGACAGCGAGTACAAGGCTGACACTAAGCATATGAGATCGTCCAAATCACGTTCGCGGTCAAAGTCCAACCGCAATCGGTCGCAAGGTGGTGGAAATGTCATCAACCGGGTTTTCGACAGTTCCGGCCCGGAAGGCAAAGTCCGCGGTACACCACAGCAGATCATCGAGAAATACAACCAGCTGGCGCGGGATGCGCAGCTGTCCAATGATCGCGTGGCAACCGAGAATTTCCAGCAACATGCCGAGCATTACCTGCGCCTTCTGAGCGAGGCCCAGCGGGAAATGGAAAACCGCCGTGAAGAGCAGGAACGCCAGAATCGCGAGCGACAGGCGGAACGCGACCGCGAGCGTGCCGAACGTCAGGAGCGCGAGGCGGCGGCAGCAGCGGCCCAGGCCCCCCAGCCCGAAGCGGCTCCGCAGCAGCAGCCCGATCCCGGTGCCGCGCCGCAGCCGGATGTGCTTGACCTGAGCAACGGCGAGAGCGACGAGAGCGGCCTGGTGGAAACGCCCGAAAGCAAGCCGAAAAAACCGGCCCGCAAGCCGCGTACGCGCAAACCGTCGACCAAGTCGGAAACGCCAAAGGATGCGGATGCGCCGGCCAAGAAGAGCACAAGCGCCAGCAAGAGGACCACGTCCAAGGCCAAGTCCGAGACAGCGGAGAAGCCCGACGGCAGTAGCCCGGAAGCCGCCGAATAGTGCGCCCATACGCCGCGCCGAACCTGCGCGGCGGGCGATTCCTCCCGATCCTCAGCCGTCGAGCGCGCGCGCCAGCGCGCAGAACCCTTCCAGCGGCACCTGTTCGGCCCGATCCGTGGGGCGCAAACCGACCGAAAGCAGCCGATCTTCGATATCCGGGGCCAGCCCGCGCAGCGCGGCTCGCAGCATCTTGCGCCGCTGGTTGAACGCGGCGGCGACGACCCGTTCCAGGGTTTTTGCCCTGGCAGGGTAACGCGGTTCGGGCAGGGCGGTCAGGTGGACCACCGCACTTGAAACCTTGGGGGGCGGGGTAAAGGCACCCGGGGGCAGGCTCAGGGCGATGCGGGCCTCGGCGCGCCATTGCGCGAGAATGGCCAGCCGGCCATAGGCCTTGCTGCCGGGCTGCGCCACGATCCGCTCGGCCACTTCACGCTGGAACATCAGCGTCAGGCTTTGCCAGAACGGTGGCCATTGCGGCGGCGTCAGCCAGCGCACGAGCAGTTCCGTCCCCACGTTATACGGCAGGTTGGCCGCCACCCGGATCGGCGGCGTCAGGTGGGCCAACGGGTCAATTTCGAGCGCATCGCCTTCGAGCACCTCGAGCCGCCCGGGATAGGCCGCGGCGATCTCTGACAGGGCGGGGATACAGCGGCTGTCCTTTTCCACCGCAAGCACCCGGCGCGCGCCTTCGGACAGCAAGCCACGGGTCAGCCCGCCAGGGCCGGGCCCGATTTCCAGAACATCGCAGCCCGTCAGATCACCGGCCTGCCGTGCGATCTTGGCCGTCAGGTTGAGATCCAGCAGAAAGTTCTGGCCCAGCGATTTGCGCGCCGACAGCTGATGCGCGGCGATCACCTCGCGCAGGGGGGGCAGGTTGTCGATGGCACTCATTTCGCGTTGTCCCTGATCGTCTCGCTGCCCGCCGCCGCCGATCGCCGCGCCATTGTCCGCGCGGCTTTCAATGCCTCGACCAGGCTGCCGGGATTTGCCCGGTCCTGTCCCGCGATGTCAAACGCCGTGCCGTGGTCGGGCGAGGTGCGGATAAAGGGCAGGCCGAGCGTGATGTTGACCCCGAGATCGAAATCCAGCGTCTTGATCGGGATCAGTGCCTGGTCGTGATACATCGCGACCGCCGCGTCATAGCGTTCCCGCGCCGTCGCGTGAAACAGCGTGTCCGCCGGGTGGGGGCCGGTAAGCGTCATGTCGTCTTGGGCAAGGTCGCGCAGCAACGGTGCGATCCAGTCGAGTTCTTCGTGCCCCATCGCGCCGCCTTCCCCCGCATGGGGGTTGAGGCCAGCCACCGCGATGCGCGGATGGGCAATGCCGAATTGCTGGCGCAGCCCGTCCGCCGTGATCCGGATGGTGTCGCCCAGCAATTCGGGGCTCAGCGCGCCCGGCACATCGGCCAGCGCGATGTGAATGGTGGCCGGCACCACACGCAGGCGTTCGCTTGCCAGCATCATCACGACACGGTCACACCCGGCGAGGGCGGCAAGGAATTCGGTATGGCCGGGATAGGCAAAGGCCGCGCCGTCGATCAGGACCTTCTTGCTGATCGGCGCGGTGCAGATTGCACTGGCTGCGCCGGATGTCACCAGCGCCACGGCGCGTTCGATTACCTCAATCACCCCGGCGGCATTGGCCAGATTCGGCTGTCCGGGGGTCGCGGCGGCGGCAAAGCGGTGTGGCAGGACCGGCAGCCCCTTGGCGCTGGCGGCGGTGGCCTGTTCGGCCCGGTCAATCTCGATGATCGGGGTGCCCGCAGGAAGATGGCGCGGGTCGCCGATCCAGAAGAACACACAGTCCGGGCCAAGCATCCGCCACGCCCTGACGGCGAGTTCCGGGCCGATCCCGGCGGGATCCCCACAGGTCAGCGCGATGGGCGCGGTCATTTTTCGACGATGATCGCGTCGGCCTGAAGCTGGTCGAGATAGCTGTCGGCATAGGCCGTCAGCCGCTGCTGGACCAGCGATTGCGCGACCTGCTCGCGGGTGGCTTCTTCGTTGGCCTGGGCGGTGCGCCCGCACATCATCAGCAGCACGAGCGTCTGACCGTTCGAACGGGTCAGCGCGGTCGAGACCTCTCCCTCGTCCAGCTTGGCCAGCTCGACAGCAACATCGCGGGGGATCTCCGAGGGGGCCTGGCTCAGCCGTTCCAGCTGTGACGGGGGCTGGTTCCGGGCGATCCCATAGAGATCGTCACAGGTGTCGATGTCATTGGCGATCCGCGCCGCCTGACCAAGCGCCTCGGGGGTCCGGCCGCCGGGCAGGTAATACAGCGCATAGTCGATCTTGGAATAGCGCGGTGTGGACACGGCGCTTTCCTTGATATCGCGCATCTGAAACAGGGCCACCGCTTCGGACAGGGGGATCGGATCGCTGACCTCGCCGGGGGTCAGGTCGAGGATCAGCGGGCGCAGGCCGGGGGGCAGGGCGCTGAGTTCGACCCAGTCCATGCGGCCGCCATTGGTGCGGGTCTGGGTCGCCGAATACTTTCCAGCGGCCTCGGAAAAGGCGGAAAAACTACTGATCTGCGCCAGTTGCGCGGCCAGTTCGTCGACCTGATCCTGGGTCTGCGGCGTGACCGGGATCACGATTTCCGAGAGCAGGACACGCAACCCGCCGCCACCGCCACCGCTGCCGATGGCCCGGTCGATCTCGGCTTCGCTGGGCCGTGCGCGGGACAGGAACAGGCCACGGATCAATTCGCGCCAGGCGACGTTGACCTTGGCAAAGTCGCGCAGGGTCTCGACCGAAACGCCGCCCTCTTCCAGCGCCTTGACGAATTCTTCCGGAGACAGGTCGGTGCGCGACGACAGCTCTTCGATACCGGCCTGCACCTGTTCGGGGGTCACCTCGAGATCGTAGGATTTGGCGGCTTGCAGCTTCAGCCGATCCTCGATCAACGCCTCGCGGGACAATTGGTCGGGATTGCCCGCGATCCCCAGAAGCCTGATAAACTCGGCGCGCTGCTCGAGCTCATAGCGGGTGATCACCTGGTCGTTCACCGTGATCACCGGAGCAAACAGCCCCTGGGCGGCGGCGATGCCCGTGGTCGCCGACAGGGCCAGCGCGGCGAGAAAACCGGAGCGCAGCCCATGGGCCACGGACGAGAATCGGAAAGTGAGGTTCAACTGCATGATCGCCTATATTTTTCGGTTCCGCTGTCGACGGCAAAGCCGCGTAGCGAGATACTAAAGCCAAAATCGGTCACTGGCTCAATACTCGAGGACGAGGTATAGTCGCGACTGATCGAAAGATCGACCGTTACACATTCATTGCGATACACCACGCCCAATCCGGCGCGGGTCGCACGGTTGTCGGATATGTCATAGCGCACCGTCGCCCCCGCCGACCAGCTGGGATTGATCGCATAGGTGCCATCGAACCAGATCTCTGAGAGCGGCGCATCGCGGTCCTCTTCCGGATCGGTGCCCAGCCACAGGTAGGTGCCCGCCAGGTCCACGCGCTGATTGCGCCAGCTGCCGCGGAATTCCGCCTTGTTCATGCTGAGCGAGTTGTCGAGCAATCCCCGCCCGGTAAGCACCAGCCCGTTTTCGTGACGGAGCTGACCGGCCAGCAGGATCGAAGACGAGGTGCCCGACAGGCCCGACGTATTGGTAAAGGAGTCATCCGCCGTCTTGCGGAACACCTGGCCAATGGTGGCCCAGGCCTGCCAGCCCGACGGTGCATAGCGCGACCAGTTCAGGCCATAGACAAGCGCCGCCCCGTCCTCGCGCCGGTCGGGGGCGGGAAAGCGCGACAGGGACAGCAGGTTGCCCTGGTCGAATTCCACGAAGCGGCTTTCGTCATTGGGCGGGTCTTCGCCATGCACGTCGCTCCAGCCAAGCTGAACCACCGGGCCGAGATAATGGGTGACGCCATTGCCCATGCTCTTGCTCATCGGATAGCTGAGTGTCAGCGCGGCATGTGGTGTCGTGCGGATGATGTCGTCGGGATAGGTGCTGTCCTGATAGATCTTGAAGATGTCACCGGTCACGCCCATGCGCCAATCCGTGCGCAACCCGTTGCCGGCGATCCAGGTGCGCCGCCAGTTGATTCCCGCCGTGGCGCGCAGCACATCGCGCCCGTCGATATCGACGCTTGAGACCCGCTCGTGGCCGTGCCCTTCAAAGTTCAGCCACAATTCGCCGCCGATCCCCTTGGGGAAATACCGGCGTTCATAGAATATGTCGGCAAACCGGCTCGGCGTGGTTTCGTCGTCATCCTCGCGCAGGGATTGATAGTGGATCAGGTCGATCTGAAAGGCGCTGTCGCGTTTTACGCGGGTCAGGGCGATTTCGCTGCGTAGGCGGTCGAGATCCGGCAGGTCGTATTCCGACAGGTAGGCATCGTCCGAAACCAGCGCCAGGTCAAAGGTGAGTTCGAAATCGCGGGGCAGTTCAAAGCTGCCATAGCCGAACAGGTAGCCGCGCGAATCGCCCGGCTGGATGTCATCGCGGGTATAGGCCCCCTCAAAGCTGATCCGGCCGTGGCGGAAGGCCTGCCGATAGCGATAGTCCAATGTCCGGGTGCGCGATGAAATATAGGGCGCGAGCGTGATATCCCGCGAGTCGCCCCAGGGGATGAAATAGGGCAGCCGTATCCCGGTGCTCAGCTGTGTCGTGGTGCGCACCGACGGGATCAGAAAGCCGCGCCCGCGGTCAAGCGTCGGATCGGGCAGGCGGAACCGGGGCAGGTACATCACCGGCACGTCAAGGATGCGAAACTGTGCATCCTCGAAATAGAGCTGTTTCTCGGTCTGGTCGTGAATCACCTTGCGTGCGCGGATCTGCCAGAGCGGCGGGCGTCCGTCCTCGCAGACATGGCACGAGGTGACGGCTGTTTTGAACAGTTGCGTATAGCGCCCGCTGACCCGGTTCATCTGAAGCGCGGCCAGCTGCAACTGCTCGTCCAGCACCATGCGCGCGCCGGTCAGCAGGCCGTTCTGGAAATCCGAATCGATTTGCGCCGCATCGGCGAGAATCACCGCTTCGTCGCCGTCATCGATGCGGATCGGCCCTTCGATCGACAGGGTGCCGGTTTCGCGGTCATAGGTGATCCGCCTGGCCCGCAGCCGCATGGTGCCCTGGAAGGCCTCGACATTGCCCTCGGCGACAAGCTGCCGGTCGGGGGTGATGAACACGCTGTCCGCCACCAGCATCGCGGGGCGTGCCTCTTCGGTGACACTGGCCGGGGCCTGCTGCGCCAGCGCGGGCAGGGCGGGCCAGACCGCTGTTGCCAGCAGGAGGCTTTTGAATAGGGTGCCGATGGTCTGCGTCATCCGTCTTCCGCGTACAAGAGTAACCCGAGGGTGAGCAGAATCGACGCGATCGGCGGTGCCCAGGCGGCCAGCGTTACGGGGATCTGGCCATTCTCACCAAGTATTTGCGCAAAGTTTCGCACGAAGTACAGCCCGAAACCCAGAAGGACCGAGGCCAGCACCGCGATGCCGGTGCCGCCAAAGCGCGTGTGGCGCATGGTAAAGGCCGCCCCCACCAGCACCATCGCCACCAGGAACAGGGGGCGCGCCAATTCGGCCTGCAACCAGACCTCCTGGCGTTTGGTCGAGAACCCGGCGCGCTTCAGTTCGCGGATGGTCTCGGGCAGGTCATAGATCGAAATGCCGGTGGGCTTGCCGATACTGTCGCGAATCCGCTCTTCGGTGAGGGTGGTGGGAATGCGCAGGACGTCATGGGTGGCGGCGTTGGATTCCGGGTTCAGCCCGGCAACCAGCGGCCAGACCTTGACGTCTCCCAGGGTCCACTCGTCCTTGGTCAGGGTGGCGCTCTTGGCTTGCAGCCGCCGCACCGGTCCGCCGTTCCGCGCATAGGTCAGGATGGTCACGTCAAACAGCACCAGCGCGTCTTCGCCGCCGCCATAGCCGGTGGCGTGAATCACCGATTGCCCCTGAAACGCCCCCTGGCGCAGCCACAGCCCCTCGCCGCTGAGCGACAGCGCCGACGGTCCGCCCGTACGGTAGGTGTCGGACAATTGCTGGTATCGGTTTGAGGTCGCGGCGACGATCGGGTTCAGCGTGCTGACCGCAAGCCCGCCGATGACCATTGCCATCAGGACCGGGGCCGCAAGCGCCCGGATGCCGGAACGTCCCGCCGCGCGGGTCACCACGAGCTCGCTGCTGCGCGCGAGGCCGATGAACAGCACGATGGTCGACAGGATCATCAGTAATGGCAGGATTTCATTGATCGCCGCCGGCGCGTTCAGCAACATCAGGCGGAACAATTGCCCAAAGCTGACCTCGACGCCTTCGAACTTGCGCAGCTGTTCGATCAGGTCGATCAGCATGATCAGGGTCAGGAACACCGCGCCGATCATCGCAAAGCTGACGAGAAAGCGCTTGGCAAAATACCGATCGAGGATCATGGCGTGACCTCGGGGGCGGGGTTCGGGCGGATGCGCCGCAGGCGGGGCCGCGCGGCCAGCCGCAGGAACAGCACCGCGACCGCCAGCCCGACACCGGTGGGCAGGTAGATGAGCGGCCAGCGGCTGGCATTTTCCAGAACCGGATCGGAGACCACGCCGCGCAACACTTCGAGAAAGACCAGCAGCACAAAGGCCAGCAGCGCCTGCCGCCAGACGCCAAAGCGCGAGAACCCGCCCAGCAGCAGGGTCGAGAACCCGATCAGCGTCACCGCCACACAGATCAGCGCGCGGGCAAAGCGCAGGTGCAGCTCTTCGGCGATCTGACCGGGGGAGTAACCGTCATTCTCGGTGATGTCCGCGGGCGCGCGTATCAACTCCAGCGTCGGGATGGCGCGGATGTTGCGGGTGCGATTATCGCTCTTGTTGATGAGCGAACTGATATCAAACGAGAAATCCGCGAAAACCGTGGTCGATAGCGTCTGGGATGCGGTGTCCAGCCGCTGTGCCATGCCGTCGACCATGATCAGGTTGGCGCGCGCGCCGTCGCGGACAAGAAACGCCTCGGCCCCGGTATAGGTCACGCTTTGCGCCGGATCGCGCTGATCCGACAGGAACACGTCGTTCAGCCGCCCGTCCGGATCGATCTGGCGGATGTAAAAGGTGACGCCGTCGGCAGGGTGCAGGAAACTGCCCTCGGTCAACAGCCGGGCGGTGACGTTGCGGGCAACCTCGGCCTCGCGGATCGCCAGTTGCTTGGTCGAGGCCGGCAACAGGACATGGGTGAGGATGCTCATCATCAGGGCGGTGATTAGCCCAAAGACCAGCGCCGGGCGGGCCAGTTGCCAGGGGCTTGATCCCGTGGCCTGCATGACCGTCAATTCGCTCTCGGAATTCAGCCGGTTGGTAACATAGACCGATGCCGCAAAGGCCGCCATCGGCAACACCATGCGGATCAGGTTGGGCAGGGTCAGCGCCGTGAACTCAAAGAATACCAGCGCCGATTGCCCGTCGCCGATCAGACGGTCAAACAACACCACCGCCCGGTTTATCCAGAACACCGCCACCAGAATCAGCGAGAAAAAGCCGAACAACACCAGGTACTGCGACAGGACGTATCTGTCGTATCGTGACACCGCGCTCTCCCAGCTCGACTGCAAAATTCGTGAGCGCGACCCTAATGCAATTCGATGGTGGCGGAAACTGCTATCTGGTCAACCTGTGCCACCCGCGTTACCTGTAGCCGCAACACCAGATGGGAGAGTCCGAAGATGAGCCGATTGACGCCGATTGCATTCGAAACCACCGATATCGACGTGATGGGGGCCGCCGAGGGGCGGGTCGCAATTATCGTGACGCCGGATGGCAAGCTTGACCCGGCGGCGCGGCGGGCCAACCGGCTGACCAAGGGGGCGCTGGCGCGGCTGGTGGAGAGCGAGCGGTTTTCCAAGGTCAGGTCGGGCCAGGTGATTTCGCTGGCCTGGCCGACGGGCATGGCGGCCGAGGCGCTGGATGTTCTGGTGCTCGATCGCAAGGCCCCCGCCATCGAGCTGCGCAAGGCCGGCGCGGCGCTGGCCAAGCTGAAGGGGGACAAACCCCTTTGCGTGATGGCCGGCGGCAACCCCAAGGCGGCGGAACTCGCGCTTGGGATCGCGCTGCGCGATTACCGCTTTGACCGGCACAAATCCACTGACGACGAAACGCCGGGGCAAGCCGGCGCGGTGACGATCCATCACGGCAAGGCAGACGAAATCTCTGCCGCCGCGGCGCCGCTGCTGGCGGTGGCCGAGGGCGCGCATATGACCCGCGACCTGGTGAACGAGCCGGCGAATGTGCTAACCACAACCGAGTTTGCCGATCGTCTGGCCGAGATGCAGGCGCTTGGCCTCAAGGTCGAGGTCCTAGAAGAGGACGCGCTCGAAGAACTCGGGATGCGCACCCTGCTCAGCGTCGGACAGGGCTCGGCCAGCCCCTCCAAGGTCGTGGTGATGCAATGGGACGGTGGCAAGGACGGCGATGCGCCGCTGGCGCTGGTTGGCAAGGGCGTGGTGTTTGACACGGGCGGCATCTCGTTGAAACCGGCAGGTGGCATGGAAGACATGACCATGGACATGGGCGGCGCGGGGGTCGTTGCCGGAACCATGCGCGCGCTTGCCTTGCGCAAGGCCAGGGCCAATGTGGTCGGGCTGGTCGGGCTGGTGGAAAACATGCCATCGGGCACCGCCACGCGGCCCGGCGATGTCATCACCTCGATGAAGGGCACCACGGTCGAGGTCATCAATACCGATGCCGAGGGTCGCCTGGTTCTCTGCGACGTACTGTGGTACGCGCAGGAGCGGTTCAAACCGGCAGGCATGATCGATCTCGCCACCCTGACCGGGGCGATCATCATCGGGCTGGGCCATGACAATGCCGGGGTGTTTTCCAACGATGACGCGCTCTGCAACGCGTTCCTCAAATCCGCCGCGGCAGAGGGCGAAGGCGCGTGGCGGATGCCCCTGGGCAAATCCTATGACGAACTTATCAAGTCGCGTATCGCCGATATCAAGAACACCGGCGGGCGGCCCGCCGGGTCGATCACCGCGGCCCAGTTCCTCGCGCGGTTTGTCAAGGACGAGACCCCCTGGATCCACCTGGACATTGCCGGTGTCGCCTCGGTCAAGGCCGAGACCGATTTTGCCCCCAAGGGCGCGACCGGCTGGGGCGTTGCGGCATTGAACCGGCTGGTGCAGGATAAGTTCGAAACCCCGGAGTGATCAGGAGCCGCCGAGACCATGCTCATCCCCGCCACCCGTTACCGTGATTGCGAGGCCGCGCTGGCCTTTCTGACCGGTGTTCTCGGGTTGCGGGAACACGCGGTCCATCGCGACGAGGCCGGTCAGATCGTCCATGCGCAGATCGCTCTGGGCAGCGGGTTGATGATGTTCGGCCCACCGGGGGACGGAGAGTTTGACGCGTTGCTGGTCGCGCCCGGCATGGTGGGCGCTGTCACCACGTCGATCTATGCGGTGGTCGCGGATGTCGCCGCGCGTCATGACCGCGCGCTGGCCGCCGGGGCCGAGATCGTGATGCCGCTGGCGGCGCAACCCTATGGCGGCAGCAGCTTTTCCCTGCGCGATCCCGAGGGGCATGTCTGGACTCTTGGCGATTACGATCCGATGGCCGTGACGTGATGGGGGCGGCCTATTTCTATCACCTCACGCGCCAGCCGCTGGAATACACCTTGCCGGTGCTGCTGGGCAAGGCGCGGCAGGCCGGGTGGCGTGTCGCCGTGCGCGGCACCGACAGCACGCGCATGAACTGGCTGGATGAACAGCTCTGGTTGCGCCCGGATGACGGATTTCTGCCACACGGGATCGTCGGCGGGCCGCATGATGCGGAGCAGCCGATATTGCTGACCACCGGCGGGGCCGCGAATGCGCCCGATTGCCTGATGACGATCGACGGGGCCGACATCGAGCCGCAGGACGTGACCGATCTGGAGCGGGCCTGCATCCTGTTTGACGGCAACGATCCGGCGGCGGTGCAACGGGCGCGCGATCAATGGAAGGCACTGACCGGGGCCGGTTGCGCGGCGCAGTATTGGTCCGAAGAATCGGGCCGTTGGGAGAAAAAGGCCGAACGCTGAGAGGTGTGCGGGCTATTTGCCGCCGGGCCCGTCGAGCCGGAACAATGGCGATGCGTATTTCGCGGTGAACCCATGCGCAAAGGCCGAGATCAGCACCGCCGTGATGGCGATCGCAACGATCTGGTGGACCATCACGATGCCTTCGAAATCCATGGCGACAAAAACCGCGAACAACGCGGTGGCCAGCCCGCGCGGTCCGAACCAGCCATAGAACAGCCGTTCATTGGCGCCGGTCGCGGTGCCCAGCAGCGACAGCCAGATGGCAACTGGGCGCACCAGCAGCAGTGACAGCAGGATCACCACCAGCCCGGCGCCGGTTAGGTAATCCAGGGCTTCGGGAACGAACAGCACGCCAATGAAGAAGAAACTGAGCATGGCAAGGAACTGGCCATCGCCTTCGAGGAAGTGCCGGGCCGGCAGGGTCGATGTCTTGACCGAATTGGCATAGGCCAATCCCGCAACGAACACCGCGACAAAGGCGTTGCCGTGCAGATGTTCGGCGGCAAAATATATGAACCCGACGAGCACCAGAACCGCGACCTGGCCCAGTTCCGGATCCATCAAGCCGCGTTCCATCACGTGGTTGCGCAGCCTGCCGATGACAATCCCGCCGAGCAGCCCGACCGCCGCGCCGATGCCGATTTCACGGGCAACAAGCATCACCAGAGATCCGTCGCCCACGGCGGACCCGGACTCTCCCACCGCCAGCCCGGCGAAAAAGATCACGAAGGGCAGGGCCAGCCCGTCATTCAGCCCGCTTTCGGCATTCATCGCGTCGCGATAATCCTGCGGGATGCTGTCATTGGAGCGGATGGATTGTCCAAGTGCTGCATCGGTCGGGGCCAGCAGCGCGGCGAGCAGGCAGACCTCCCAGAAGGGCCAGTCGGTCAGGATCAGCCAATTCAGGAGCGCGCCGATGGCAATGGCAAAGGGCAGGCCGATCAGCAGCATCCGCTGTGTGCGCTGGCCGATCTTTCTCAACGTGTCGCGCCGCAGGCTGGTGGCATCGGCAAAGAGCAGCAGCGCCAGGGTGATCTCGGCCAGGTGGTGAAAAGTGGTGGCCGCTTCGAGATCGAGCGCGGTCCCGCCGCTCCCGATCAGCACGCCAAGGGCAAGGCTGACCATGGGCATGGTGATGCCAAGCGCCCCGATCCGGGCCGAGTACATGCAGTAAAGCAGCATCGCCAAGGCGATGTAGACGAGGTAATGTTCCATGCCGCGCCCCGGCGTTGGTCAGCGTCAGGACCATCTATGCATCATTGCGGGCGCGGGCCAAGGCGATTTTTCACGTGCGCCGCATGGCGTTAGCGGGTCAGAACCAGCGCGTTGTCACTGATCTCGATCCGGCTCCAGCGGCGCAGATAGGCCATGCCCAGCAGGGATTGCTCCATTTCACCCTCATTGACCCATGCGGTCACATCAAGGTCGCGATGGTCGCCAAGCGCCACGCTGTCGAGCCGGGCGAGCGCGGTGCGGACCTCGCCATTTGCGGTCATGGCACGCCCTGAAAAGACCAGCTCGTCCAAGGACAGCCCGACCCGGTCGGCATCGCCGGCGGTCAGGACCATTTCGGAGGCACCGGTATCGACAAGGAAATCTATGGGTTCACCATTGATCCGCAAGGTCAGATAATAATGCCCGTCGGGCGCGCGCGGCACTTCGATCTGCCCGGTTGCGGTGATGACGCTTTGTGTCGGGCGCAGGGTTTGGCGGATGTCATCCCAGACGCCGATGGCCGCGATGACACCGACAAAGATCAACCCCCAGGCCAATGCCTGCTGTACGACACGGCCCAGCGACTGGCGGTTCTGGGCGACATACCAGGTCAGCACCATGATCAGCAGCAGGACCAGGTAGAGCGCATTGCCAATTTCAAACGACGACATGGACACCTTTCGCAGATCACCCCCAGCATATAGGCAGCCTGCGCGCGCTTGCTAGGCGGCAAAGCCGAAATTGCGCAGCCCGTCGAGCACGAACTGGGTTGCCAGCGCCGCGAGCAACATGCCCAGCAGGCGGGTGACAACGACGATCCCGGTCTTGCCGAGCGCCCTGGCGAGCACGTCGCTGAGCAGGAATAGCAGAAACACCAGCGCGACCACGGCGATCATGATGCCGATCACCACGGCAAGCCCCTCGAACCCCGGTTTCTGCCCGGCCAGCAGGATCACCGTTGCAATCGACCCCGGACCGGCGATCAGCGGAATCGCCAGCGGAAAGACCGACGGGTCGGGCCCTTCGTCTTCCTCGGCCTGTCCCTCGCGGCGCTTGGTGCGCCGTTCAAACAGCATGTCCAGCGCGGTCAGAAACAGCAAAATCCCCCCGGCGACGCGAAAGGCGGGCATCGAGATGCCGATAAAGCTCAGAACCGCTTCGCCAAAGGCGGCAAACACCGTCAGGATGGCGATCGAGATCACGCAGGCGCGAATGCCGATGGCCCGCCGCTTTTGCGCGCTGGTGTCCTGGGTCATCGCAATGAACAGCGGTGCCAGGCCAATCGGGTCGATCACCACAAACAGCGTGACAAAGGCGGTAATCAGAAACGCGGTATCCATGCTCAGGCCTCCGCCCGTTCGAGTTTTTCAAGCGCGCTCAACCACAGGGCCTCGGCGCGGTCAAGCCCGTCCATCACTTCGGCATATTTGCGCTGCCAGACTTCGGCCTCGCCTTTTTTGCCGTCATCATACAGGGCGGGATCGGCCAGTTTCGCGGCAAGCTTGTCGCGCATGACGTTCAGCTTCTGCACCCGTTCCTCGCTTTTGCGGGCCTCGGCGCGCAACGCAAGGATGGCATCGCGTGACGGGCGCTTGGGTTTGGGCTTGGCATCGGCGGTTTGGCGCGCCGGCTTGTCCCGCGCCAAGAGCAGGTCGCGATAGGACGCCAGATCGCCCTCATAGGGGGTCACGGTGCCCTGGGACACCAGCCACAGGCGATCCGCGACCAATGACAGCAGGTGCATGTCATGGCTGACCAGGATCACCGCGCCGGAATAGGCGGTCAGCGCCTCGACCAGCGCCTCGCGGCTCTCGATGTCCAGATGGTTGGTCGGTTCGTCCAGGATCAGCAGATGCGGCGCGGGCAGGGTGGCCAGAAGCAGCGACAGGCGCGCCTTTTGCCCGCCCGACAGGCGCCCGACTTCTGTATCCGCCTGATCCGCGCCCAACCCGAATCCGGCCAGCCGGGCGCGCAACCTGGATTGCCCCTCGGCGGGGCGTTCGCGCAGCAGGTGTTGCAATGGCGTTTCATCAACCCGCAGCTCGTCAACCTGGTGCTGGGCGAAAAAGCCGATGCGCAGCTTGCCGGAACTGCTCATGCGGCCTTCCATCGGGGCCAACCGGTCGCTCAGCATTTTTGCAAGGGTGGATTTGCCCTGGCCGTTCTTGCCCAGCAACGCGATGCGGTCATCCTGGTCGATGCGCAAGTTCAGGTTGCGCAGCACCACGGTATCGCCATAGCCGACCTTGACGCCTTCGGTGGCAATGATCGGCGGTGACAATTCCTCGGGTTCGGGAAAGGAAAACACCGTGCGGGCCGCATCTTCGGGCGCGCGGATGGTTTCCATTTTTTCCAGCATCTTGACCCGGCTCTGCGCCTGTTTCGCCTTGCTCGCCTTGGCCTTGAACCGATCGACAAAGGCCTGCAGATGCGCCCGCCGCGCATCCTGTTTCTTGGCCGCCGCCGCCTGCACCGCGCGGTTGGCGGCGCGCTGGCGGGCGAACTGGTCGTAATTACCGGTATAATAGGTCAGCCCGCGGTTCTCGAGATGCAGGATCCCCCCCACCGCCCGGTTCAGCAATTCGCGGTCGTGGCTGATGATGATCACCGTATGCGGATAGCGCGCCAGGTAGCTCTCCAGCCACAGCGCCCCTTCCAGATCGAGATAGTTGGTCGGTTCGTCCAGCAGCAAATAATCGGGCTCGGAAAACAGCACCGCCGCCAGCGCCACCCGCATCCGCCATCCACCGGAAAAGGCGCTGCATGGCATCTGCTGTTCCTGGTTGTCAAAACCAAGCCCGCGCAGGATCGACGAGGCCCGCGCCTCGGCGGACCAGGCATCGATATCCGTGAGCCGGGTCTGAACCTCGGCGATTCGTCCGGGATCGGTGGCGGTTTCCGCCTCGGCCAACAGCGCCGCGCGCTCGGTATCGGCCGCCAGCACCGTGTCCAGCAACGACACCTCGTTGCCCGGCACTTCCTGCGCGACACCGCCGATGCGGGCCTGTGCGGGCAGGCTGATCGAGCCGCTTTCCAGCACCAGCTCGCCCCGGATCAACCGGAACAGCGTGGTCTTGCCAGCGCCGTTGCGTCCGACCATGCCGACCTTGTGACCAGATGGAATTGTGGCGCTGGCCGCCTCGAACAGCGGGCGTCCCTCGACCGCATAGGTGATATCATTGATGCGTAACATGACGCGGCTCATAGCAGAGGCCGGGAGCCTATGGCCAGCCTGTCCGCGACGTGTTAGCGCAGCAATGTTCCGCCCCCAGATGATGCCGAGATCCACATGCGTCCCGCGCAAAGCCCCCCGCACCTGTTTACCCTCGTGATCCTGACCGGGGTGTCGGTGGTCACCCTGAACATGATCCTGCCATCGCTGGCGCAGATGGCCGAGGAATTCGGAGTGTCCTACGGCTATGTGAACCTTGCGATCTCGGGCTATCTCGCGATCACCGCGGTGGTGCAGCTGCTGATCGGGCCACTCTCCGACCGGTACGGACGCCGCCCGGTGCTTCTCGTGTCGGTGGGCATTTTTGTGCTGGCCTCGCTCGGGTGCCTGCTGGCGCAGGAGTTCCGCCTGTTCCTGGTCTGCCGGCTGGTGCAGGGGGCCATTGCGTCGGGACAGGTCCTGTCACGCGCCATCATCCGCGACATGCATCCCCCCAACAAGGCCGCGAGCCTGATGGGCTATGTCGCGATGTCGATGGCGCTCGCCCCGATGCTGGCTCCGGTGCTGGGCGGCGCGCTGCACATGCTGTGGGGCTGGCGCGCCGGCTTTGCCCTGTTCTCCCTCCTTGGGATCGCGATCCTTGCCCTGCTGTGGGTCGATCTCGGCGAAACCAATGGCAAC
Source organism: Microbulbifer sp. S227A (assembly GCF_049800935.1). NCBI lineage: Bacteria > Pseudomonadati > Pseudomonadota > Gammaproteobacteria > Cellvibrionales > Microbulbiferaceae > Microbulbifer > Microbulbifer sp. S227A. Next base: position 563,258 of record NZ_JBNAFZ010000003.1, read on the forward strand.
CGCACGACCCGGTTCGGCCAGCAACTGCACGATTATCCGTTCCTGCTGAAGTCACGCCGCTTCTGGGGCTACAGCCTTTGCATCGCCTTCTCTGTCGGCGGTTTTTTCACCTTTATCACCGGTGCCCCGCTGGTCGCCTCCGCCTGGTTCGATCTCAGCCCGGCGATGCTCGGCCTCGGAATCGGGATCATCACCACCGGATTCATGGCCGGAAACTTCGTCACCGGGCGCATGGCGGCCCGCACCGGGTTGATGACACTGATCCTGTGGGGGCGCAGCGCCGCAACCGCCGGGCCATTGATCGGCCTCGCGCTGTTCCTGTTCGGCCAGGGCAGCCTGTGGGTCTTCTTCGGCGCTGCGGTCGCGGTTGGCTTTGGCAACGGCCTCACCATCGCTAATGCAAGCGCCGGACTGCTATCGGTACGCCCAAACCTGGCGGGAACGGCATCGGGCCTGTCCGGCGCGCTGGCGGTCGGGCTCGGGGCCATCCTCACCAGCAGCACCGGCGCAATCGTGACCACGGGCAACGCCCCGTTCGCGGTGCTGGGCCTGATGTCGCTGATCAGCGGTCTGGGCCTGCTGGCGGCGCTCTATGTCCGCCGGTGCGACCGGATCGACCCGCTGCCCGACGCGGGCTGAAGCCACCCGGGCCACAGTCGCCAAAATGCGCGCCACAGACCGCCAACGCGCCTTTTCAAACCCGCCAGCCCATGCTAGGCGCGCGCCATCCATTACCCGGTCGACGCTCGCGCGGCCGAATTGCAAGGAGATGCCCGATGGCACTGGAACGCACCTTTTCGATCATCAAGCCCGACGCCACCCGCCGCAACCTGACCGGCAAGATCAACGCCAAGTTCGAAGACGCCGGTCTGCGCATCGTCGCACAGAAACGTATCCACATGACCAAGGCCCAGGCCGGCGTGTTCTACGAAGTCCACAAGGAACGCCCGTTCTACGACGAGCTGTGCGACTTCATGTCGTCGGCCCCGGTGGTCGTTCAGGTCCTGGAAGGCGAAAGCGCCATCACCAAGAACCGCGAAATCATGGGCGCCACCAACCCGGCAGACGCGGCCCCCGGCACGATTCGCGCCGAATTCGCCGAGTCGGTGGGTGAAAACTCGGTCCACGGTTCGGACGCTCCCGAAACCGCCGCGGTCGAAATCGCCTATTTCTTCTCCGGTCTCGAACTGGTGGGCTGATCCAGCCGGTCCCGGCCGATCGCAAACGTTGAAGGGGCTGATCCAGATCGGATCGGCCCCTTTTTTCCCTCCGACCCACGCCGCCACCCACATCCCCGGGGGGCTTCATCTTTGGTCAAATACTCCGGGGGAGACGCCCGCAGGGCGGCGGGGGCAGCGCCCCCAGTGAGCGCGAACAATTGGTTTTGACACCCTGCAAAATACCCGAATCAATAAAATCAATGGGTTAGTTGGTGGCGAATTGCAGGGGTTTTGACAGTTTGGGGCGTTTTCGTGGGCTTTTTTGCCAAAATAGGAAAACGCTCCGGAGATTTTTTTCAATAAAATCAATGCGGATCGAAAAGCGTCGTGCGGCAGACACCGCACCACCCACGACATTAAGAGCCAGACAATTAGTTAAGATTGTGACGCACTACTTTAGCCGCCTGACTTTTCGTTCAGATTGAATTCCGGATTTGGGGAGTTCTGATCGGACAATGACGCACGCAATCGCGAACTCGCCAGACCCTGTTCCAGTGTAATGTCAGCGATGCGCAAGGTGTCGTTTGACGTTCCCCGAGATGTGATTGCTCCGGCCCGCTCCCCAGCGTCCCAACCGATCTCCGCCGCCCATTCCTCCGGCGAAAGTCCAAGTATTGTACCTTCGGAGAAGATGGCCGAACCTTGGCTTTGGAACTCTTCCAGAATCGTCTGGAAGGCTTGTAGCGATGCGGCGCGAGCGCTCTGCCTCACGAGCCTTCCGGCGTTTTGACCAGTCGATTTGCCGCCAAATACTAACCAATGAAGTGATATCGAAAGCCCTTTTGATAGCTTCACTAGCGCGTCGAGGCCGGGCGTATTTGCTTCGGTTCGCAGCATATATTTTTCAAGTGACCTTTTCGGAACGCCTGTCCGATTAGCCATCTCTTGCACGGTCAGTCCCTGACCTTCTCGCAACGTCCTTAGGCGCTCTGCAAAATCCTCGGTCACGACAACCCCCTTGGTTGCCTCCTAATTTGGGTGTCCGAAACCCTCACAAGGAGGTTCTCAGCGTGTCTGCATTACAGGATGGTCAGGACAAAAACCACACCTTGTTGCGTGTTCGTGCAGGCTTCACAGCTTCAGGCACAAGTCTCCATGCATGGTGCAACGCTAATGGAATTGCCCCCAAAACGCACACAAGGCGCTTACAGGAAATTGGAGCTTGCACGAATGGCCAAGCGGTTTGGTGGGTTGGGTGATGTATCGGAAGTGCTGGTCACGGCAAATGACATGTCCGGCGGTTCCAGGCCATGCCTTGAAGACGTAAAGGCCGCAATGGAATTCCTCGAATTGGGAAAGGCGGGCCGATGAGGCAGGATCGCGAAATGAAGGTGACTGTCACCATGAAGGCGTCGGAGATCGAGACCACGCGGGAATGGTTGGCGCGGGCCGGTGAATTTCCGACCATCGCATACAACTACGCCCTGGAGATCGAGAAACTGCTCTCGAAGGCCAAGGCGACGCCCGAAGACGGCCGGGAGTTGGCCGAGCTTGTGGCCGGGCTGAGAAACGACGCTATGCGAGCGGAAATGGTTCGCAATGCCCTGCGTTCGGTCTTGGAAACTGCCAAGATTACCGATGCCGAAGGCCGAAAGGGAAGGTTGCAATGATCGTTTTGTCACAAGCCGAACTGTCTGACTTGGGTGATCAAGTCCAGGACGTTGTTCTCTGGGGTGCGCTTGCGGCGGGTGCTGTCCGCTATCTGGCTCGGGCGAGCGAAGAGATCGTCACGGACGATCTGTCCTGTGTTCTTGAACTGATCGGTTGTGCCCTGTCGCGTGAGAGCCCAGCTGACCGGTTGTCTACGAGATTGGACGAATTGCGGAACCGGGAGGAAGTGCGATGACTATTCAGCCTGGCACCCGCTGCATCGTTCAGGTTGACCCTCTGGAATGTCAGGACCAGTACAACCGGGTCGAGGAGTTGCAGCGGGCGCTCTATCATGCCCGCGCGGATTGTGGATGCAATTGCGTATGATCGCTTTGATCGGCAGGAAGCCCCGTCAGTGGCGTATTTCACCGCACAAGCCCTGCATTTCATCGCGGATGGGCAGGGCGAGGACGCAACAGACGAAGGGAAAGGAGAACACCATGCAGATCACGCGTAATCAGCAAAAATTGGTCTTTGTCGCCAGGGCGAAACAGCGGCTGACCGAGGAGCAATACCGCGCCGCCCTCGTGCAGATCGGCGGGGTGGCCAGCCTGACCGAACTGGACACGGATGGCTTTGAGGCGCTCCTGGCATTTTTCGCCTATTTGGGCTTTGATCCGGTCACGCCAAAGGGGCGCAGCTATGGCGACCGGCCCGGCATGGCCACCATTGGCCAGATCGAGTTCATCCGGACGCTCTGGCAGGAATACACGCGCGGCAGGGCCGGGGAAGACGAGCTAAACAAGTGGCTTGAGCGTTGCTGGAAAACTTCCAGCCTGCGATTTCTTCGCAAGGAAACCGCGCCCAGGGTGATCACGGACCTGAAATCCATGAAGGCGCGTGTCGCCTGACCGAAGGGATCAGGACAAGTTCAAGGGGCGGCGCAGAAACGCGCTGCCCCTCCTTTTTGGGTGACGCGCTGAGCGGCCCGCTGAGCGCCTTTTGTCCTGCTGGGCGGGGTGCCCCCATCAAAACCGAAGACACCGTTTAAATTTGGCTAAAGCAGTTCCAGCTTTTGTTGAATCAAAGGGGGTTCCCATGAGGTGAGTTTTCTGATTCATCCTGTTCAGGAGGATCAGTTCATGCCTAACCCGCTTTCCGCCGATATTCGTGCCCGTTTTGAGGTGCTCTTTGCTCAAGGCCTTACGGGCCGCGAGATTGCGCGCCGTCTGATGATTTCGGCGGCCTCCGCCTCGCGTTTGTCTCAAAGGCTCAAACGCGGATTGCGCCTGACACCCGCCGACAACCCGCGCAATACCGGTCATGGGCGGTTGGCTCCGCACCTCGATTTTCTCATCGAGCTGATCCATCAGGACCCGGACATCACGCTCAGGGAATTGCAGGGGGCCTTGGCCGATGCACATGATGTGAGCGCATCAGTCTCTGGTATCGATCAAGCGCTCAGGCGGCTGGGATACTCGTACAAAAAAAGAGCCTCATTGCGGATGAACGCAAGCGCGCAAAGGTAAGACGCGCAAGGGCGGATTGGTTTGCCCATCGTGTTCCGGCGATCAGCGCGATGCCTGAACGCGTTGTCTTTCTTGACGAAACCTCCGTCAAAACGAACCTGACACGCCTCCGGGGGCGCTCCCTGCGCGGGACGAGATTGACGGCATCTGCGCCGTTTGGGTCATGGGGAACCCAGACCTTGATCGCCGGACTGGGGCCATCCGACCTGATCGCGCCATGGGTCATTAAAGGGGCGATGGACGGCCCCGCCTTTGTCGCTTACATCCGCGACGTGCTGATCCCCGAGATCGAACCCGGCACCGCCGTCATCCTCGACAACCTGGCCACGCACCGCAACAAGGAGGCCGAGGCGCTTCTGGGCGAACACGGCTGCTGGTTCCTCTTTCTGCCGCCCTACAGCCCGGACCTGAACCCAATCGAGATGGCCTTCTCGAAACTCAAAGCCCACCTGAGACGCATTGGAGCGCGCTCATTCACAGGGTTGTTCGAAGCCCTCAGTGAAATCTGTGACCTCTACACCCCGCAAGAATGCTGGAACTACTTTTGCGAGGCCGGATATGCTTCTACGTAAACTGGAACTGCTTTA